>DBFVZT010000077.1:0-20892 GCA_048486575.1 Collinsella sp.
TCGGGAGTTCAGCCAAAAGCGCGTGGTGCTGGCGTCCGAGGATTATCCCGACGATCTGACCTGCCACGTGCGTGATCCCAAGGTGTGGCGCGATGATGATGGGCGTTACCACATGGTGCTGGGCGCGCGTCGTCGCGTGGATGGGCCGCATGTCGAGAGTCGTTTTTGCGCGATGCACGGCGAGGGCGCCGGGCGCGATGTAGGCGAGATCCTGGTGTATGGCTCGCCCGATATGCTGAGCTGGGAGCTCGAGAGCCGCGTGTCTACGCCCGAGCGTTTTGGCTTTATGTGGGAGTGCCCGGGATACCTTGAGCTTGAGGCCGATGACGGCGTACCGGCGAAGTGGCTGTCCTTCTCGCCCCAGGGGCTCGAGGGCGGTCGTTGGGACCGCGGCAACGTATACGCTGCCGGCTACATGCCTGTAACGGGCGACATTACAGATGGCGATGGCGAGTATGAGCTGGGCGAGTTCCGCCTGTGGGACGCCGGTTTTGACTTCTATGCCCCGCAGGAGTTCACGGCCGAGGACGGTCGCCACATTCTGATCGGCTGGATGGGCATGCCCGATGAGCCGACCTATGGCAACGCACCCACCGTGGCGTGCGGCTGGCAGCACTGCATGACGGTGCCGCGTGAGCTCACAGCCGGTGCCGGCGGCGTGGTGCTGCAGCAGCCGGCACGAGAGATCGAGCGCCATTATGCCTCGGTGCGTGTGGGGGAGAGCTCGTTGGAGGTTGCCGGCGATACCTGCTTTGACGTTGTTGTCGACGGTGTCGACGGCGCATTTACCGCGACCGTTGATGGCGAGCTGAAGCTGGCGTTTGTGCTCGCTGAGGGCGAACTGCCCTCGCGCTTTGAGATGCGATTTACCGATGAGGGTCGCGCTTCTGCCGGCTGCGGTCGCACCGTGCGTTGGGAGCCCGTCGACGAGGTTCGCAACGTGCGTATTGTCGGCGATGCCTCGTCGGTCGAGGTGTTTGTGAACGATGGCGCGCTCGTGTTATCGACGCGCATCTATCCCGAGGCCTATGGCGTGACCGCTGACGCTCCGGGTGCGAGCGTGACATATCACACGCTCAACATCTAAGCGATTCGTCGCATATCGGCGCTATACTGCAGCCGTTGCCCACGATGCGGGAAACACCCGCATCGTGGGTTTTTGTTTATGAAGGGGCGGTGCCTTGTGGATGTACAGCAGCTAGAAGAGGCCTGGGCTTTAAGGGCCGGCGCGCGTGAGGCGCGTCTTGTTGCGGCCTCGCATGTGCCGGCGGCGCTGTCTCTGTTGGGGATTGTGCGCCCCGGTGACCGCCTGGTTGCGTTTGCCGATGACTTTGCCGATGCGTTTGCGTGCGGCTTTGATGTCTGCGACGTTGTGCTCGTGGACCCGCCGTCGGTTGCGGCGTTTGCCGCCACGTCCGAGGGCTTTGATGCTTCGTTTAATGCCGAGGGTCCGCACCTGTGGTGGTTCGTCAACTCCATCGGCGGGTTTGGTCTGCGTGTGTCTGACCTTCGCGCTCTGGGCCGCGCGGCTCGTGAGGCCCGCGCGCTGCTGGTTGTGGACAACACAGTGGCGTCGGCTTTTGGCTGCGATCCGCTGCGGCTGGGTGCTGCGCTGTCGCTCGAGGCGCTCGACCGCGTGTGTGCCGGTAAGGCTCCGCGTAAGCTCGTTGCCGCTTCGGTGGCGCGCTCGCAGCTCAAGCGCCATCGTGTGGATGCTGCTGCCGAGTGCGCGCATGAGCTGCTCGAGGGGTGCGGAATGGCCGCGCTCGACTTGTCCTCCGTTGAGGCTGAGGTTCTAGAGTACGGGCTCGACACGCTCGACACCCGCATGCAGGCGCACTTCGATCGCGCCCGTGCGCTGGCTGAATATTTGGCTGCGAACGAGATGGTGCGCGACGTGCGCTACCCCGGATTGAGCTCGCATCCCGACCATGCGGTTGCAACGGGAATCCTCGAGCACGGCTTTGGCCCGGCAGTTGAATTTGACCTTATCGAATGCAGCGCGGGCGAGCTGTTCGATGCTTTGCCGGGGGAGTTCCGCACATCGCCCGCCGGCGGCGCAGCGACGCGCCTTTCGGCTCCACGCGGCAAGCAGAGGAGCACCGTCCGCCTCTTCGCCGGCACCGACGACCCCCTGGTCGTAGCGTCCGCCCTAGACAACGCCCTTCGTAAATTAGCTACTTTTTAATACTTGCGATGAGGTCGTTTGCTTTGGTGGCAATGACCTTGTTTATGTCGGCCTGCAGCTCCTCGTAGACTGCTATGGCTCGCTCTCCGGCGGGGGTGAGGGTGGATCCGCGGGCGCCGTCGCGCTCGATGAGCTTGCAGCCCAGCTGCCCTTCCGCCTCGTTCACAATGCGCCAGGCTTTGGAGTATGCCATGCCCATGCTCTTGGCGGCACGGTTGAGCGAGTGCTCTCGGGCGATACCCTGCAGCAGCAAGACACAGCCGTGGCCGAAGACGCCCGGCAAATCCTTGTCGCACGCTTGAATGACCAACTTTGCCGTCGTCTTGTACTCCATACGCTCCACGTCTCCCCGCTAAAGTGTTTGCTGGGCAAACGCAAAGCCTGCGTCAAACCCTCGTGTGCTCTTCTTAAATCATGCATTGTAGCAGTCAAAGTGCGTTAAGATACTTCCCCAGTATTGGGCGCCCAAGGTTGGGCTGGGTCCTACGAGGCCTGCAGCCGACCGGTCGCATGGAAAAAGGAGAAACATGGCTACGTTCTTTCCCGGTGAGTCCCACACGTTTTCGGAGTATCTGCTGGTCCCTGGTTACTCGTCCTCGCAGTGCATCCCCAACAACGTCTCTCTTAAGACGCCGCTGACCCGCTTTAAGCGCGGTGAGAAGCCGGCAATCACCCTGAACATCCCCATGGTTTCCGCCATCATGCAGTCCGTCTCGGGCGTCGACATGGGTGTCGCGCTCGCTACCGAGGGTGGCCTGTCCTTCATTTACGGTTCCCAGAGCGCCGAGTCCGAGGCCGCTATGGTCAAGGCCGTCAAGGATCACAAGGCCGGCTTCGTTCAGTCCGATTCCACGCTGACCCCCGACATGACCATGGAGCAGGTCATTGAGCTCAAGGAGAAGACCGGTCACTCCACCATGCCGGTTACCGACGACGGCACTCCCAAGGGTAAGCTGCTGGGCATCGTCACCAGCCGTGACTATCGCCCCAGCCGCGATGATCACCAGACGAAGGTCTCCGAGTTCATGACCCCGCGTGAGCAGCTCATCGTGGGCGACAAGAACATCAGCCTCAAGGTTGCCAACGACGTCATCTGGGACAACAAGCTCAACGCTCTGCCTATCGTCGACGACAACGATCACCTCATGGGCATCGTCTTCCGCAAGGACTACGACAGCCACAAGACCAACCCCAACGAGCTGCTCGATGGCGACAAGCGCTACATGGTCGGCGCCGGTATCAACACCCGCGACTATGCCGAGCGCGTGCCGCTGCTCATCGAGGCCGGCGCCGATGTCCTGTGCATCGACTCGTCCGAGGGCTTCAGCGAGTGGCAGAAGCGCACCATCGAGTGGATTCGCGCCAACTACGGCGAGGACGTCAAGGTCGGTGCCGGCAACGTCGTCGACGCCGAGGGCTTCCGCTTCCTGGCCGACTGCGGTGCCGACTTCATCAAGGTCGGTATCGGCGGCGGTTCCATCTGCATTACCCGCGAGACCAAGGGCATTGGCCGTGGCCAGGCCACCGCGCTGATCGACGTCTGCCGCGCTCGCGACGAGTACTACGAAGAGACCGGTGTTTACGTGCCCGTGTGCTCCGACGGCGGTATCGTCTACGACTACCACATGACGCTCGCCCTTGCGATGGGTGCCGACTTTATGATGCTGGGTCGCTACTTCGCTCGCTTTGACGAGAGCCCGACCGAGCGCGTCAACGTGAACGGTCAGTACATGAAGGAGTACTGGGGCGAGGGTTCAGCGCGTGCACGCAACTGGCAGCGCTACGACCTGGGCGGCGCCGCGAAGCTCAGCTTTGTCGAGGGCGTCGACTCCTACGTTCCCTACGCCGGCTCCCTCAAGGACGGTGTGGGCGGCACGCTCTACAAGGTCAAGTCCACGATGTGCAACTGCGGCGCCCTCTCGATCCCCGAGCTCCAGGAAAAGGCACGCCTGACCCTGGTAAGCTCCACCTCCATCGTCGAAGGCGGCGCCCACGACGTAGTCGTCAAGGATTCCCAGCAGAGCGTCAGCTACCGCTAAGCGGCTTTCCCAAGCACCGCACCTTGCCGTTCAAACCGTCGCTCGCGTACCAAAGTACGCGTCGCTCCTCTTTCACGGCAATCTGCGGCACTTGGAAAACCCGACCATGCTTGGGCGGGTAACAATTAGTGGTTGATTCACAACCACGTTATTTAGATAAAGCGAGATGCCTGCAAGTCGCAGGCATCTCGCTTGTTGTATTTGCTATCATCAGTCGAGTCAACCTTAGGGTCGGGCGGCTTAGCTTTGTTCGCTACAAGTTCCGCACGCAAAGAAGAGCACTTAATGTGCTCTTCGTCTTGCGCAGGACTGTCCGCAGTAGCGAACAAAGCTAAGCCGACCGACCCCATTAAAGATTAAAGGAGCTGATATGTGCGATTGCACAGATCATAAGGACGAGATCCCTGCCTACGACGCACAGGCCATTGAGTCCAAGTGGATGAAGGCCTGGGAGGACTCCAACCTCTTTGCCGTCGACACCGACGACAGCAAGCCTAAGAAGTACGTGCTCGAGATGTTCCCGTATCCGTCGGGCGACCTGCACATGGGCCACGCGCGCAACTACACCATCGGCGATGCCATGGCCCGTCAGGCCCGCATGCGCGGCTATGACGTGCTTCACCCCATCGGCTTCGATGCCTTTGGCCTGCCCGCCGAGAACGCCGCTATCAAGCACAACACGCAGGCTGCTGCCTGGACGTACAAGAACATGGACCAGGCGCTCGCCACGATGAAGCGCATGGGCTTTTCCTACGATCTGGATCGCATGGTCAAGACCTGCAGCCCCGACTACTACCGTTGGGGTCAGTGGATCTTTGAGAAGCTGTGGGAAAAGGGCCTGGTCTACCGTAAGAAGAACCCGGTCAACTGGTGCCCCACCTGCAAGACCGTTCTGGCCAACGAACAGGTCACCGAGGGTAAGTGCTGGCGCTGCGGCACCGAGCCCGAGAAGCGCGACCTTGAGCAGTGGTACTTCAAGATCACCGAGTACTCCCAGGAGCTGCTCGACGACCTGGAGAAGCTCCCCGGCTGGCCCGAGCGCGTCAAGCAGATGCAGGCCAACTGGATCGGTCGTTCCGAGGGCGCCGAGGTCGACTTTATCCTGTGCGACCAGGATGGCGAGCCCATCGAGGGCGACGAGGGCAAGATTACCGTCTTCACCACGCGTGCCGACACCCTTTTTGGCGTCTCCTTCTTTGTCCTGGCTCCCGAGTACGCCGGCCTGCATGAGCTCGTCGAGGGCACGGAGTACGAGGAGGCCGTCACCAAGATCGTCGAGGACTCCAAGCATATCTCTGCCGTCGAGCGTGCCCAGGGCACCCTCGAGAAGCACGGTGCCTTCACGGGCCGCTACGTGGTGAACCCGGTCAACGGCGAGAAGGTCCCCGTGTGGGTTGCCGACTACGTTGTTGCCGACTACGGCACCGGCGCCGTCATGGCCGTTCCCTGCGGCGACCAGCGCGACTTTGAGTTCGCACGCAAGTATGATCTGCCGATCGTGCCGATCATCCTGGACGATGACGACCGCGCAGCCGTCGAGGCTAACGGTGAGACCATCGATACCTTCCATGCCGAGACCGTCGACTGGGATTGCGCCCATGCTGCCGAGGGCACGCTGGTCCAGTCCGGCAAGTACACCGGTATGCGCGGCGGCAAGCACTCCGAGGGCGAGGCTGCGATCGTGGCCGACCTCGAGGCCATGGGCTGCGGTCGTCGTAAGGTCGAGTTCCGTCTGCGCGACTGGCTCATTTCCCGTCAGCGCTATTGGGGCAACCCCATCCCGGCCATCCACTGCGAGCACTGCGGCATCGTGCCCGTGCCCGAGAACCAGCTGCCGGTGACGCTGCCCGAGAACCTTGACCTGGGCGCCGGCGAGACCCTTGCCGAGTGCAAGGAGTTCTACGAGACCACCTGCCCGGTCTGCGGCCGCCCGGCCAAGCGCGAGACCGATACCATGGACACCTTTACCTGCTCCAGTTGGTATTACCTGCGCTATACCGACCCGCACAACACCGAGCTGCCTTTCTCCCGCGAGGCCGCCGACCGTTGGATGCCCGTCGATAACTACATCGGCGGCATCGAGCACGCCATTCTGCACCTGCTCTACAGCCGCTTCTTTACCAAGGCACTGCGCGACCTGGGCCTGCTGAGTGTGGACGAGCCCTTCACCAACCTGCTGTGCCAGGGCATGGTCAAGGACGAGAACGGCGACACCATGTCCAAGTCCAAGGGCAATGTCGTACCCCCGAGCTCGGTCATCGAGCCCTACGGCGCCGACACCATGCGTCTGGCGATCCTGTTTATCGCCCCGCCCGAGAAGGACTTCGACTGGGATCCCAAGGCCGTCGAGGGCGCCAACCGGTTCATCAAGCGCGCCTGGCGTATCGTTTGGCAGCTCGTCCAGTCCGGCGACGCCAGCGTGGCCTTCGACAAGTCCGCGCTCGACGAGGTTGCGATGAAGCTCTATCGCGAGCGTCACCGCACCATCGCCAAGTGCACCGAGGACTTCGACCGCGGCCAGTTCAACACCGCCATCTCGGCCGTCATGGAGCTCGTTAACGCGGCGAGCGCCTACCTCAACGCAACTGAGGGCGCTTCCCGTGACAAGGCGCTGTGCTATGGCGTGGCTAAGGATATCGTGAGCGTCCTTGCCCCCATCTGCCCGTTCTGGGCCGACGAGCTGTGGCACGAGGCCCTCGGCTGCGAGGGCAACGCCTACACCGCCGCCTGGCCCGAGTTCGACCTGGCCGAGTCCGTTGAGGACACGGTGCAGATCGTGGTCCAGGTGCTCGGCAAGGTCCGCGGCCGCGTCGACGTTGCCCGCGATGCCTCCAATGAGGATATGCAGGCTGCCGCCGAGGCCGCCGTCGTCAAGTGGCTCGAGGGCAAGACGGTCGTCAAGGCCATCTGCGTGCCCGGCAAGCTGGTCAACCTGGTGGTCAAGTAAGCACTGCGCGCTTAGCTGACGCATTAAAGACGAGGGGCGATTCGGTTGGGTCGTCCCTCGTCTTGTGTTTTAAGCCCTGCTTAGCCAGTGCGTCGCAACGTCTTCTATGGGATGTGTACCAGGTCCCTAAAGTAAACGTTGCCCGTTGCCTCTTCGAACATCCAAATGTTGAGGTAGATGTCGTTGAGGTCGTTGTTCACATTAAAGTCCTGATCGTCGAAGGTGCCCACAAAGATGAGCATGGCGCGCGTTTCCTCTCCAGAGGCGACCGGTTGGCGCATGCGTACGTCGCGGACCCTACCGTTGACGTAGGCATAGGAGTCCACATCGCCAAACATCATGTCGACACCGGTGTTGTTGGACACCGTAAAGACGAGAGCGGCGTCGCCGTAGCCATCCGTGTCCTTGCCCACGCAGGTAACATGGACGTTCTCGTCTGCCTCAAGGTCGATGGGGAACTGTTCTTGGGAATCGGGACCCAAGCTCTGGGGATCGACGATGTCCTCGTCTATTTTGTCGAAGCTCGCCGGGGGTTCGGTTTTCTCGATGGCTTTGGTGCTGCCAGGATCCGGTTCGCATGTTCCGGTTTTGCCATTCGCGTTGCCGCAGCCCACGAGGGCCAACGAGCACGTTGCGATGGCGAGCGCAGTCATGCAGAGGGTGCCTAGGCGTTTCATGGGTGCCTCCTTGCCGTACAGGATTTGGAAAGGTTTGTTGTTGTGCGACTTGCTGGCCGGCTTGTTACAGATTGTCCCTTAGCGTAAGTCTGATCGATAGGGGCTCGGGGAGGTATGCCCTTGGGGTCCGAACGGGCCTGTGGATTGGGACGCATGGCCCGTTTTGGGGCTGTTGAGGGTGCGCCGCATGGGGTTCCTCGACCAATTGTCCTATTCTTGTGGAGAAGCTGTGCGCACGCTGACCTGCAGATTCGTACTGTGCTTGCGCGTTTCCGCAGCTATTGTTATAGTTAGCTTGCAAATGAAGTTTTAATTGAAAGAAGTGGGGTTTCGGCCCCGCTTCTTTTTTGTATGGATGGAGGTGCCGCAATGGTCAAGACCAAGACCGAGCAGGCGATCATCGACGCGCTCGAGGCCGTCGCTCCCCAGCACGATGTCGACATCGTCGACGTCGAGCTCGTGGGCGCCACCAAGGCCCCCTGCGTGCGCGTGCGTATCGAGGGTGCCGAGGGTCAGAGCCTGTCGCTCAACGACGTCACGGCCAACACCAAATGGGTCGGCGATGTGATCGAGGAGCTCGACCCCATCTCTTCGAGCTATACGCTCGAGGTGTCGAGCCCGGGTATGGCGCGCCCGCTGCGCCGTCCGCGCGACTTTGCCCGCTTTGTGGGCGAGAACTGTGAGCTCACCTCCACCGCCACCGAGGGCCGTCGCAAGTACGCCGGCAAGATTGCCGCCGCAACCGAGACCAACGTGACCCTCGAGCTCGAGGACGGCGAGTCCGTTACCCTCGATTTCTCTGATGTTAAAAAGTGCAAGTTGAAGCCCACCTACGACTTCAAGCCCGCGAAGGAAGGAAAGTAAGATGGCAGCATCCGACATGATGTCCGCCCTGATGGAGCTTTGCCAGGAGAAGCACATCGACCAGCTCTACCTGATCGACCGCCTGGAGCAGTCGCTCGCCAAGAGCTATGCCGAGATCCTGCATCTTGAGTGGGGCGCCAAGGTGACCATCGACCGTACCACCGGCAAGATCTACGTCTACCGCCTGGAGCCGATCGACGATTCCATGGACGAGGAGGGCAACTTCACCGAGTTCGAGGAGATCGACGTCACCCCCAAGAACACGAGCCGCATCGCCGCCCAGCACGCCAAGGCCGAGATCAACGCCATCGTGCGTAACTCCGCCCGCGAGCAGATCTACGAGGAGTTCTCCGGCCGCATCGGTGACCTCATCAGCGGTACCGTGCTTCAGTCCACGCCCGACTTCACGATCGTCAAGATCCGCGAGGGCGTCGAGGCCGAGCTTCCGCACTTCGATCAGCGTCGTTACGAGAACGAGCGCAACGAGCGTCCGATGGGCGAGCGCTACCTGCACAACCAGCACATCAAGGCCGTGATCATCGACGTTCGCGACCCTAACTCCAACCTGCAGCCGGTTCGCGGCGAGCACAGCCGTCCGCCGATTGTCATCTCCCGTACCCACCCCGAGCTCATGCGTCGTCTGTTTGAGCAGGAGGTGCCCGAGATCTATGAGGGCACCGTCCAGATCAAGTCGATCGCCCGCGAGCCCGGCCAGCGCTCCAAGGTCGCCGTCCACTCGCTCGACGACCGTCTGGATCCCGTGGGCGCCTGCGTCGGCCCCAAGGGCAGCCGTGTTCGCGCTGTCGTGGGCGAGCTCCGCGGCGAGCGCGTCGACGTCATCCTGTGGGATGCCGATCCTGCCGTCTACGTCGCCAACGCCCTGTCACCCGCTAAGGTCACCCGCGTCCTCATCGACGAGGAGAAGGCCTACGCCGGCGTCATCGTGCCCGACGACCAGCTGTCCCTCGCCATCGGCAAGGAGGGTCAGAACGCCCGTCTCGCCGCGCGCCTGACCGGCTGGCACATCGATATCAAGTCCGAGACCCTTGCCGCCGACATCCTCAAGAACGTTCCCGTTCACGAGGAGCCCGCCGCCGACCTGATCGGTGACGAGGAGGACGAGGACGTCCGCCGCTGCGAGTACGTGTCCGAGGACGGCATCCAGTGCCGCAACCAGGCTCGTCCCGGCTCCCGTTTCTGCGGTGTCCACGACACCGACGCCTTCGATGATGCGGAGGACCTGATCTAGCGCGCGGTCGCGCCGGGCGGGTCCCGGCGCGTCTCCCACGCTCGTTCAGTCTCTAGGCACCCAAGGTGCCAGAAAGGGTAGGTGAAGTCATATGGCAAAAGTCCGTGTGTCCACCCTGGCCAAAGAGTTCGGCATGACCTCCAAGGAACTGATGGGTCATCTCGCCGATATGAAGATTCCCGCTAAGTCCGCTTCCTCCACCCTGGAGGACGCCTACGTTGCCATGGTCCGCAAGCAGCTCGCCTCGGTGATCGAGGCCCGCGCCCAGGAAGTCGAGGCCGCCAAGCAGGCCGAGGAGCAGGCAGCTGCCGCCGAGGAGGCCGCACGCGCCGCCGAGGCCGAGCGCGAGCGCATCGCTGCCGAGAAGGCACGCGAGGAGGAGCGCCGCCAGTTTGCCGCAGCCCAGGCTGCCGAGAAGGCTGCCCGTGCCGAGGCCGAGGCCAAGAAGAAGGCCGAGCAGGAGCGCCTTGCCCGCGAGAAGGAGGAGGCTGCCCGCGAGGCTCAGCGCCGCGCCGTTCCCGCTTCCGACTCCGGTTCGCGCTTCCGTTCGCTGCTCGACCAGATCGCCGCACAGGAGACCGTGCTCAAGGAGAAGAAGGACGCCGAGGAGAAGGCCAAGGCCGAGCGCGCCGCAGAGCGCGGTAACCGTCGTGGCGGCAACAACGACCGTCGCGGTGGCCGTCGTAACGATCGCAACGCCTCCGACAACAACTCCGAGCGCAACGCTTCCGAGAGCCGTCCGCACAGCCATCGCACCAACGCCAGCAACAACGTCGCTGCCGGCATGGACTTCCCCAACCCCGACAAGCAGGGCAAGGGCAAGAAGCACAAGGGCGGTCACAACAACGAAGAGGACCACTACAGCCGCATGGCTCGCGAGGCCGAGGAGTACAGCCGCGAGAAGGTGCTCGAGGAGGCTCGCGCCGCAGTCGAGGAGGCCTCTCGCGAGTCCACCGGTCGCCGCAAGAAGCGCAAGGAGAAGCGCGAGCGCGAGGCTGCCAAGGCTCAGGAGGAGCGCAAGATAGAGGAGGCGCTGGCCCAGGGCGTGAACCCCGAGGACCTCGACGCCATCAAGGTCTCCCAGGGCGTTACCGTCCAGGAGCTTGCCGAGGCGCTCGACGTTCCGGCCAACGACATCATCAAGCGCCTGTTCCTGCTTGGTACGCCGCTCACCATGACGCAGTCCATGTCCGACGACCTCGTCGAGCTCGTTGCCGACGACCTGGGCCGTCAGATCAAGATCATCACCCCCGAGGAGGAGAACACCTTCTCGTTCTACGACGATCCCGCCGACCTCAAGCCGCGCGCCCCGGTCGTCACCGTTATGGGTCACGTCGACCACGGCAAGACGTCGCTGCTCGACGCCATCCGTCACACCGGCGTTGCTGCCGGCGAGGCGGGCGGCATTACGCAGGCCATCGGCGCTTCGCAGGTCATGATCAACGACCGCAAGATCACCTTCATCGATACCCCGGGTCACGCCACCTTTACGGCCATGCGTGCCCGTGGTGCCAAGGTGACCGACATCGTCATCCTGATCGTCGCCGCCGACGACGGCGTCATGCCCCAGACGGTCGAGTCGATCAACCACGCCAAGGCCGCCGGCGTACCCATCGTCGTCGCCGTCAACAAGATCGATAAGCCGGGCGCCAACCCCGACCGTGTTCGTCAGGAGCTCACCGAGTACGGCGTCATCCCCGAGGAGTGGGGCGGACAGAACATGTTCGTCAACATCTCGGCCAAGCAGAAGATCGGTATCGACGACCTTCTGGAGACCGTGCTGCTCCAGGCCGACGTGCTCGAGCTCAAGGCCAACCCGGACACCTTTGCCTCCGGCAACGTCCTCGAGGCCAAGCTCGACAAGGGCCGCGGCTCGGTCGCTACCGTGCTCGTGACCCGCGGTACCCTGCACGTGGGCGATACGCTGGTCGCTGGCCTTACCTACGGCCGCGTCCGCGCCATGCTCGACCCCAAGGGCCGCGCCGTCACCGAGGCCGGTCCCTCCGACGCTGTCGAGATCCTGGGCCTGCAGTCCGTCCCCAACGCCGGTGACGAGTTCCGCGTGTTCGAGGACGAGCGCGAGGCTCGCGCCCTTGCCGACGAGCGTTCGCTCAAGGCCCGTATCGAGGAGCAGAGCCGCGTCAAGCACGTCACGCTCGAGAACCTCTTCGAGACCATTGCCGACGCCGAGGTCAAGGAGCTCAACCTGATCATCAAGGCCGACGTCCAGGGTTCCATCGAGGCCCTTCAGGACTCGCTCGACAAGATGGATCAGTCCGAGGTTCGCATCAACACGATCCACTCCGCCGTTGGCGCCATCAACGAGACCGACGTCGTCCTGGCCGACGCCTCCAACGCCATCATCATCGGCTTTGGCGTCCGTCCCGACGGTAAGGCCCGCTCTGCTGCCGAGCGCGAGGGCGTCGAGATCCGTTGCTATGACGTCATCTACAAGTGCCTCGAGGAGCTCGACGCGGCCCGTATCGGCATGCTCAAGCCCACCGAGGTCGAGGTCGCCACGGGTACCGCGACCGTCCTGGACACCTTCAAGGTGCCCAAAGTCGGTATCGCCGCCGGTGTCCGCGTCGAAGAGGGCGAGATCGCCGCGACCGATTCCGTGCGCCTGGTGCGCGACGGTATCGTGGTCTTCAACGGCAAGATCGCCTCGATGCGCCACTACAAGGACGAGGCCAAGAGCCTCAAGAGCGGTTCCGAGGGCGGCATTGGCCTGGAGAACTTCCAGGACATCAAGCCCGGCGACCAGATCGAGGGTTACCGCATCGACCAGGTTGCCCGTACCGAGTAGGGGGTAGCGCTATGAAGCAAACGCAGGCAACCCGCCGTCTGGGCGAGCAGCTTCGCGAGAAGCTTGGTTATATCCTGCTCTTTGAGGTTTCCGATCCGCGTCTCGACCTGGTTACTTTGACCGCGGCCGAGGTCGCGGTGGACCGTTCGTTCGCGCGCGTGTACGTGTCGTGCGATGCGAGTCGCTACGATGAGGTCATGGAGGCGCTCGCTAGCGCCAAGGGCCGTATTCGCAGCCTGTTGGCTCGCTCGCTCGATTGGCGTGTCACGCCCGAGCTCGATTTTCGCATCGATCGCTCGACCGATGAGGCCGAGCGCATCACGCGTGCGCTGGAAAACGTTCCCGCCACGCTTGCGATCGAAAAGGACGAGGACGGCTATCCGATAGCGGATGCCGCCCAGGAGGCAGCTTTAGATGACTAATTCCGCCGACCTCGCCTCGTGCGAGTCTGCAGATATTCAGCGACGCATCCTCGAGTTCATCGAGGGTGCGTCCTCCATTGCGATTTCGGGACATACTTCTCCCGATGGCGATGCCTTGGGCTCCGTATTGGGTCTGGGCCTTTCGCTCATGAAGTTTTTCCCCAACAAGGACATTGCTCTGCTGCTGGCAGACGATGACCCGGTTCCGCGTATCTACCGCTTTATGGAAGGCTCCGATCGCCTGGTGCCGGCATCTGCGTACACTGGCAATCCGGACCTGTTCATCTCGGTGGACGTACCGGTCGTCGAGCGTCTCAATAATTCCGCCGAGGTGCTTCGTCGCTCCAAGCATGTGGTGTGTTTCGACCACCATCCGGCGCGTGAGGAGTTTGCCGAGCTCAGTCTGAGGCGCGTCGAAGCTGCAGCCTGCGCCATGATCATCGACCGTTTCTTGGACAATTGTGGCATTGTCGCCCGTGATGGCGTCGCGACTTGCTTGCTGTGCGGCTTGGTGACCGACACCGGTCGTTTCCAGTACCAAAACGCCGATGCTGCTGCGTTCCATGCGGCCTCGCGACTGGTTGCTCACGGTGCCGATCCGGCGCGTGTGGCACTCGAGGTATATCAGAGCATGCGCGTTGAGTTTTTGCACCTCAAGTCCATCGTTATGGGCCGCATCAAGACGGTGGCCCACGGGCGCGTGGCGTATAGCTACGCGTACCAGAGTGACCTTGAGGCTTGCGGTGTCACCTCGGATGAGTGCGACGGCCTGGTTGACGTGGTGCGCTCGGTGATGGGCGTGGAGGTCTGCCTGTTCCTGAAGGGCATTGAGGGCGATACCAAGGTGCGCGGCAACCTGCGCTCCAAGGGCGACCTCAACGTGTCCGAGATCGCTGCTGCCTTTGGCGGAGGCGGGCATTCCGCTGCCGCCGGTTTCTCCAACAACGGAACGATTCTCGAGACGCTCACCGTGGCACTACCCATGCTGGCCGAGCTGGTAGGGGAGGATCCCGCTTCGGTGACCGTCGAGCTTTAACTTTTTGGATGGTACATGGCTCGTCGTACGCCTTCTCAACTGAATATGCTGCTCGCCGTCGATAAGCCGGTGGGCTGCACGTCCCACGATGTGGTCTCGCAATGTCGGCGCGCCCTCCATGAGCGTCGCGTCGGCCATGCCGGCACGCTCGACCCCATGGCATCTGGCGTCATGGTAGTGGGCGTGGGCCAGGCTACTCGTCTGCTGGGCATGCTCACGCTCGATACCAAAAGCTACGTCGCCGACATCTCGTTTGGCGCCGAGACCAATACCGATGATGCGGAGGGCGAGGCCGTCCGCACGGTGGCTGTTGCCAACGAGCTCCGCGATTCTGTCTATGCCCGTGAGCGCTTAGCCGCCATGCTGGGCCCGCAGATGCAGGTGCCGCCGGCTTTTTCGGCTATCTCGGTCAATGGCGTTCGCGCCTACAAGTCTGCTCGTGAGGGCAATGCGGTGGATCTACCTCCGCGCCCCGTCGAGGTCTATGCCGCCGACCTGATCGCCGTGGGCGGCGAGGGTGATTCGTGTGTGTGGACCGTGGCGTTCTCAGTGAGCAAGGGCACCTATATCCGTGCGCTCGCTCGCGACCTGGGCCGTGCTTGCGATAGCGCCGCGCATATTTCTGCGCTGCGCCGCACGGCCTCCGGTGTTGTTTCCATTGGCACCTGTCATGCGGTCGAGGAGCTTTCTCCCGAGTCCGCGGCTGGCTTTGCCCTGGATCCCATTGCGGCCCTGGGCGCCACACGTGTTGACTTGCCGGGCAATCTTGCCGACGACCTGCTCTGCGGCCGACGCATTCCCGTTGAGCGTGCGCTTGCCGATTTCGATGTCTCGAAGGCGCCGTTTGCGTTGGTGCTCGATGGGGGACTCAAGGCGCTCGCCCGCATTGAGGGTGGCCGCTTTGTCATGGAGCACGTATTTCCGCAGGCAATCGGCGGTGTTCGATGATGTTGTCCGCTCGCGAGCTCGCGCGTGTCTTTTTCGCGGGCGAGTCGGACGAGGCTCGCATCGTTACTGCCGATACGTTTGATGAGTGCGAGCACTTGGGTGCCGCATCGATTGCCATCGGCGTGTTCGACGGCGTGCACCGTGGACACCAGGAGCTCATCGAAGCGCTTGTCCGTGATGCCCGTGCCCATGGCTGTAAGGCGGTCGTGGTTACCTTCGATCCTGATCCGGACGTTGTGGTGAGCTTTTCGCCCGCTCAAAAATTGATGACGACGGCCGACCGTCTGCATGCCCTGGCTCAAACCGGGGTCGATGCGGTGGTGGCCGTTCCCTTTACGCCTGAGGTTGCGGCACTCGACCATGTTGGTTTTCTTGCGCTGCTGTCGCGCGTGGTTGACATTCGCTCGATTCGCGTTGGTAGTGACTTTAGGCTGGGTCGTGGCGGAGCTTCTGGTGTTGCCGAGATGCGCGCCTGGGGTTCCGAGCACGGCGTTGACGTGTATGGTCACGACCTGCTTTGCGAGGGCGGTGAGGCCATTTGCGCCACCCGCATTCGCCATGAGCTGGGACAGGGCCATGTGGAGCTTGCTGCTGAGTTACTCGGCCGTCCGTATATGGTGCGCGGCGGTGTTATTCGCGGCCGTCACGAGGGTTCTGACATGGGCTTTCCCACGGCAAACCTACAAGTTCCCGATGGTATTCAGGTGCCTGCGGACGGCGTGTATGAGGGCCTGGTGCTGGTCGATGATACCGTGTGGCCCTCTGCCGTGAACGTCGGCCTGCCGCCAACGTATGCTGACGATGCAGCATCTGCGCATCTCGAGGCTAATTTAATTGGTTATTCGGGCGACCTTTACGGCTCTTCTGTTTCGCTGGCGTTTACGCGTTGGCTGCGTCCCTCGCGTCTGTTCGATTCGCTGGATGAGTTGATCGCGACCGTCGAGGGTAATATCGAGGACATTCGTCACAACTTGGGTGAGCAGGGGGTGAGCATCCGTGATTAGCGATGAGGAAAAAGACCAGGTACGCGCTGCGTCCGACTTAGTCGCCATCGTGCAGGAAACGGTTGAGCTCAAGCCTCGCGGCCATGAGTTTTGGGGTTGCTGTCCCTTTCATGGCGAAAAGACGCCGTCCTTCCACATTATTCCCGCCTCGCAGGTGTGGCACTGCTTTGGTTGCGGCGAGGGTGGCGACGTCTTCACCTATATCATGAAGCGCGAGAACCTGAGCTTTCCCGAGTCAATCCGTTATTTGGCCGATCGCGCGGGTATTGAGCTGCATGACACCGGAGATCGCCGCGAGCGCGGTACCAAGCGTGCCCGCATCTACGATTTGTGCGCCGAGACCGCCCAGTTCTACCACACGATGCTTATGCGCGGTAAGGACGGCCGTCCGCGCGAGTACTTTGCCAGCCGCGGCATGGGTGGCGACGTCTGCCGCCGCTACTGCCTGGGCTTTGCGCCGGGTCGCAACGCGCTGGTATCGCACCTGTCGCAGGCGGGCTTTACTCCGCAGGAGATGATCGACGCCAACGTGGCTGTGAGTCGCGGGCGCGGGCAGCTCGCCGACCGCTTCTACGACCGCGTGATGTTCCCCATCTTTGACGAGCAGGGTCACAACATTGCCTTTGGCGGTCGCATCATGGGTGACGGCCAGCCTAAGTACCTCAACACCGCCGAGACGAGCGTGTTTCATAAAAAGCGAAACCTCTACGGCTTTAATTGGGCCAAGGAGTTTATCGTCGCGCAGGATACCGCCATCGTGGTGGAGGGCTATACCGACTGCATCGCCTGCTGGGAAGCGGGGATCAAAAACGTCGTCGCCACGCTGGGCACCGCGCTCACGGAGCATCACGTCAAGACGCTCACCCGCTTTGCCAAGCGCATCGTGTATATGTTTGACGGCGATGCCGCGGGCCAGAAGGCCGCCCGTCGCGCGATTCAGTTTATCGAACAGGATTCTATGGACCTGCGCTGCGTGGTGCTGCCCGACGGCAACGATCCCATGGAGTTCATCACGGCGCATGGTGGACAGGAGCTGCAGGCGCGCATCGACGCTGCCGAGCCCCTCATGGACTTTGTCTACCGTTCGCTGCAGGAGTCGAGCGACATCACCACGCCGGGCGGTCGCGCCAAGGCGCTGGAAGATGCGCTGACGCTTATCTATCCGCTGCGCGATAGCTATATGATCGATACGTACTTTATCCAGATTGCCGATCTGCTGGGTTTGGATCTGGAAACAGTGCGTGCGAGCTCGGGCCGCGTGTTTCGCGATGTCGCCAAGCGCGAGGATGCGGAGCGTCGCCGTGAGCAGAACTATGAGCGTCAGCGGGCGCAAGCCGAGCGCTCTAGTAGCGCGGACGGTCGGACGTCTGGTTCGCAGGGGGCATCTCGCGGTGCTTGGGCATCGGGCGCGACGCCGCCGGTGTCCGCGCCGGTCGAAGAAGAGCCGTATGACTACGTCCCGCTCGATGCCTACGGTGCCGCGCCCGTGGAGGTCGTCGACGACCTGCCGCCGATCGATGTGCCTGATGGTATGGGTGCTGTGCCTGTGACTGATGGTTCGGGCGTTCCGGCTGCGGCGGCGCCGATGGTTCTTACTGATCTTGAGCGCAAGTCTTTGGCAGGGGAGCGCGAGCTGTTGACGATGCTCACGAGCTACCCCGACCTGTTCCGCACGTATGCCGACCGCATCTGCTCTATCGAGTGGGTTGACCCACGTCACGAGTCCATCGCATGGGCCGTTCTGGCAACGCCGCCGGGAACCGATCCTGCAGCCTGCATGGATGCGGCGCGCTCGGTGTGTCCCGAGGCGGCAACGCTTGTGAGTGCCGGGCGCATCTCGGCGACGAGCAAGCACCCCACCGAGACGAACATCGTGTTTATGCTTGATACGCTCGAGCTCTACACCATCAAGCGCCGCATGCGTGCCGCACAGGCCAAGCTGCGCCAGGACCGTTCGCTCGATGATGAGGCCCGTCGCGCGCTGACCGTGCAGGCCGCGCAGGATTCGCAGCGTCAACGCGAGCTGCAAAAGTCTATCGGCGGCGTGGCGGACCCGTTCCGTTTGATCGGCCTGGAGGCCGCGGGCACCGAGCAAGCCTAGATGTTGTGGTCAACCAGCGTATTCTCGCCTATATCCAGTCCTCTTTTTGGGTATAGACGTCAATGTGTGTGCTAAAGTATTGAGTCCTGTGGACTATGAAGGGAGAATCTGTGCCAAAAAAGACTGAGAGCACGGGTACTGGGCTGGAATCCTACGTTGCAAAGCTCATGGGCAACGGCTCAAACAGGACTTCGGTAACCGAGGACGAGATTCAGGTCGCCCTGAAGGATATCGACGTTTCTGACGAGCAGCTCACCGCGGTGTATTCCGCGCTGCGCAACAGCGGCATCCAGATTATCTCCGCGAGCGGTAACGACGACGCCCCCATGGACGATGACGATAACGATACCGATACCGACGATTTCGATGACGACGACGAGCACGATTCCGGCTCGCTCGACGATCATGAGCTCAAGATGGCCCGTCAGGCCGACGCCGAGATGGGTTCTTCCAAGAGCAAGAAGAAGCGCACCGTACGCACGTCCCGTTCACGCTCCCGCGTGCGTGGCATCGATGCCTCCACGGTGATGCTGACCGGCGATCCGGTTCGTATGTACCTCAAGGAGATCGGCAAGGTCGACCTGCTGACCGCCTCCGAAGAGGTCGATCTGGCCATGAAGATCGAGGCCGGTCTCGAGGCCACCGAGAAGCTCGAGGCTGCCGATGCCGGCGAGCTCGAGCTCACGCGTGCCGAGATGCGTCGTCTTACGCGCATTGAGAACGTGGGCCTCGAAGCTAAGCAGGCGCTCATCAGCGCAAACCTGCGTCTGGTCGTCTCCATCGCCAAGCGCTATGTCGGCCGCGGCATGCTGTTCCTTGACCTGATCCAGGAGGGCAACCTCGGTCTGATTCGCGCCGTCGAGAAGTTCGACTACCAGAAGGGGTTCAAGTTCTCCACGTACGCCACGTGGTGGATCCGTCAGGCCATTACGCGCGCCATTGCCGATCAGGCCCGTACCATCCGTATTCCCGTGCATATGGTCGAGACCATCAACAAGCTCGTCCGCGTGCAGCGCCAGCTCCTTCAGGACCTGGGTCGCGACCCGACCCCTGAGGAGATCGGTGCCGAGATGGACATGAGCGCCGACCGCGTCCGCGAGATCCAGAAGATTTCGCAGGAGCCCGTGTCGCTCGAGACCCCCATCGGCGAGGAAGAGGATTCCCAGCTGGGCGACTTCATCGAGGACTCCCAGGCTATCGTTCCGCCCGATGCCGCCAGCTTCTCCATGCTGCAGGAGCAGCTCACCCAGGTGCTTGACTCGCTTGCCGATCGTGAGCGCAAGGTTATCGAGCTGCGCTTTGGCCTTGTCGACGGGCATCCCCGCACGCTCGAGGAAGTCGGCCGCGAGTTTGGCGTCACGCGCGAGCGTATCCGCCAGATCGAGTCCAAGACCTTGGCCAAGCTCCGCCACCCGAGCCGCAGCAGCAAGCTGAAAGACTACATCGAGTCTTAGTAGTTACGGCGTTTTACCAAACGCCGTAACTGGCCGACGCTGCGCGGGCGCCAGAGCGACAACTTGTCATTCAAAGAGGACGGCATGACCAGAAGGTCTATGCCGTCCTCTTTTCATGCCAATTTGTTCGCTCTGGCGCCCGCTCGCTGACATTGCCAAGACATCGGCGCTTTCTTGATTGCCAAGGGGTTGGCGCAAGGGGGACAGGTGGCGGGGCCGCAGAAAATTTCTTAAAAAAGTTCTTGCCCTACGCTGATTCGTCCGTATAATAAACTTCGTTGCTTGAGAGCACGCACCTATTCCTCGGTAGCTCAATGGTAGAGCACGCGGCTGTTAACCGCGCTGTTGTAGGTTCGAGTCCTACCCGGGGAGCCAGAATTTCTCAGCCCATTCCGCTGGGCTTTTAAATTCCTCGGTAGCTCAATGGTAGAGCACGCGGCTGTTAACCGCGCTGTTGTAGGTTCGAGTCCTACCCGGGGAGCCAGGTTGTAGAACCCGTCGCTTATGCGGCGGGTTTTTTCATGCCGCGACCACTTGACTCAAACGTTGCCATATCAACATTTCGTGTCGAGGATGTAATCCCGCGACCCACCACCTCAACATGGCGCGGTCGTTGTAGAATATTGCAATGATTGCTCCCACGACATGGTGCCGCGAGCACCAGATAAGGAGATTCTTGTGTCTGAGACCATTAACGGCAGCCTGAGCGTCTCGAACGACGTTATTGCCGATATTGCCGGTTATGCCGCGATGACGTGCTATGGCGTCGTCGGTATGGCTGAGCAGCTCCAAGGCGCCGAGAGCGTGCGCCTGCTTGCCGGTCAGCGCCTCCGCAAGGGCGTGCTTGTCTCCGCCGACGAGAACGGCCTTACGGTCGATCTTCACGTCGTGCTCGAGAACGGCGTCAACATGAAGTCCGTCTGCCACAATCTTTCGAGCTCCGTTGCCTTCACCCTGCAGGAGATCGCCCAGATCGATCCCGCCAGCCTTAAGATCGGCATCCATATTGACGCGCTCAAGAGCCGTCTGAACTAGCATCCGAAAACGGAGATTCAAATACCCATGATTGCAAAGACCATTCGCACCTGTTTTCCGATCGCTGCGGCTGCCGTTTCCGACAAGGCCGAGGAGATCAACAAGCTCAACGTCTTCCCCGT
>DBFVZT010000078.1:0-16822 GCA_048486575.1 Collinsella sp.
GCATGGGAGCCCCTTCCATGAATGCGGCGTGGCCGCCGCGGCTGAATTAGACACTCACCATTGTCGGCCTAATCCGCGGTCTTTCATGCAGCAGGGGCTCTCAATGTTTTTATGTCCTGCTCATATCGTCTCTGCCGGCAGTTGGGGACACTCCTTTTGCCAGCGTTGCATCGAATGCTCGGGAAAATGCGACCCGGTTTTTGGCCGAATAGTGGGTCGCAGTTTCCGGATGGGGTGGGTTGCGGAAAGTGCGACCCGGAATATTGCTCCAAAACGGGATGTCGTTTCCCCAACGGGGCTCAACCGGAAAATGCGTCCCAGTTTGAGGTGTCAAAACGGGACGCATTTTCCGCGCGGCAGCATCGCCGCGACCTGGCAGCGCGCCAGCTTCGTTACTCGCCCAAGATCAGTGCGGCGAGCTCGTCCTGGGTGTCCACCACGTAGTCGGCGCCGGCGGCCTCCAGCTCTGCGCGGCCGCGGAAGCCCCAGCTGACACCCGCGCTCTTAAGGCCGGCGTTGTGGCCGGTCAGGACATCGACATTCGAATCGCCCGCATAGAGCGTGGTTGCCGGATCGGCGCCCAGCTTCTCCATCACATGCAGCGTGACGGGTGCTTCGGGCTTAGGCGGAAACGCGTCAACACGGCCCTGCACCAGCGCAAAGCGCTCGGAACCAAAATACTTCTCGATAAGCGGAGCCGCCGAGACGTGGTCCTTGTTGGTGAGCACGGCAAGCTGCACACCCGCGGCGTGCAAACGGTCGAGCATCTCGATTGTGCCGGCATAGGGGGCGGTGTGGTCCTCCTTGTGCTCGCCGTAGTAAGCCCTAAACTCGGCAAGCGTCTGCTCAAACATACGGCCGTCGCCCGCATACTCGGCAGGCATAAAGCGCTCAACCAGCTTGAGCATGCCGTTTCCCACCTTGTAGCGGTACTCGTCAACGGCAAACGTGGGCCAGCCGTGCATCTCGCAGGTATGGTTGCCGGCGGCCGCCAGGTCTTCGAGCGTGTTGAGGATGGTGCCGTCCAGATCAAAAATCACATGGGAAAAAGCTGCTGCCATGAAAGCTCCCGTCATTGGGTTCCAAAACGCACCTCATAATACTGGGCATGCGTGCCGGGCATGTTTGGAATCTGAATATCTTTAATAGCCCTGAGCCTTTGTCGCTAGCAAATCCTCGGCAGTTGCTCTCCCACGAGCATGTCGAGGATGCGGGTCGAGCCCCAGCCGGTGCGCACGCGTACGGCGGGGCGAGCGCCTTCGGCAAGCGGCATCACGCGACCGATGATGGCGGCGTTCTCGCCGTAGCGGGCGGCGCGCATGGCCGCCAGCGCGGCATCGGCCTGCTCGGCCGGCACTACGGCGACCATCTTGCCCTCGTTGGCAACCTGCAACACATCGTAGCCGAGCATCTCACATGCCGCCTGCACGTCGGGGCGCACGGGCACGGCATCCTCGTCGATTTCCATGGCAACGCCGCTGGCCTGGGCAAACTCGTTGAGCGTGGATGCCAGGCCGCCGCGCGTGGGGTCGCGGAAGCAGCGCGTGCCGGGGGCGGCGGCCAGCACGTCGGCAATCAGGTGGTTGAGCGGCGCAGCGTCGCTTTCGATGTTGCTCGAAAACGCCAAACCCTCGCGCTGGCTCATGATGGCGATGCCGTGGTCGCCCAGCGTACCCGATACCAGGATGGCGTCGCCGGGCCGACAGTTTGCACCGCTGAGCACTACGCCCGCGGGCACTTCGCCCACGCCGGCGGTATTGATGTAGACGCCGTCGGCACCGCCACGCTCGACCACCTTGGTGTCGCCGGTGATAATCTTCACACCTGCCTCATGTGCCGTTTCGGCCATGGTCTGCACAATCTGGCACAGCTTGTCCATGGGGTAGCCCTCTTCGAGGATAAAGCCGCACGATAGGTAGCGCACGTTGGCGCCCGAGGTCGCGACGTCGTTGACGGTTCCGCACACGGCGAGGCGGCCGATGTTGCCACCGGGGAAGAACTGCGGCGTTACCACAAAGCTGTCGGTTGACATGGCGATTCGCCCGCTTGCGGGCAGCGCGGCGACACCGGCATCGTTGCCCGCAAGCAGCTCGGGCGACCCAAAGGCATCCAGAAAGACCTCATCGATAATGCGCTTCATCATCTGACCGCCGGAGCCGTGGCCCAACAGGACGGTGCTATCGGTGATGCTATGGGACATATCCAAAACTCCAATCGTGGGTGGTGCCAGCGTGCGGGTGCGTCCGGGCTAGCCGTGGTATCTAAAGTACGCCGCGCAGCTGCCTTCGGAGCTCACCATGCAGGGGCCGACGGGGTGTTCGGGCGTGCAGGTGCGGCCAAACAACGGGCAGTCGCTCGGCGTGATGGCACCGCGCAGTACGTCGCCGCAGCGGCACCCGCGTGGCTCGACCGTCGGTTCAATGGGCACGTCAAAGCGGGCGCCGGCATCAAAGCGTGCGAATTCGGGTCGGATGGAAAGACCCGAGTTGGCAATTGGTCCCAGCCCGCGCCACGTGGTGTCGCACGGCTCAAATACCTGCCCGACCAGCTGGCGCGCCACGGGGTTGCCGTCAGCGTTGACGCCACGGCGGTAGGCGTTGTCGATTGCGGGTCTGTCCTCGACAACCATCTGGACCAGCATGCAGATGCCCTGCAGAATATCGACCGGCTCAAACCCGGTGACTACGCCGGGGGTCTCGAACTCATCGACCAAAAACCCAAAGGGTGCCAGGCCTGTGATGGTAGCGACGTGGCCCGGCAGGATAAAACCGTCGATGGTGGTCTCGGGGTCGTTGGCGATCGCGCGCAGCGCCGGCGGCGTGGTCTTGTGAGCGCAGTAGACCGAGAAGTTCTGGAGCTCGCGTGCATCGGCCTCCAGAATGGCGGCGGCGATGGTGGGCGTTGTGGTCTCAAAGCCGACGCCCATAAAGATGACCGGGCGTTCGGGATTTTGCTCGGCAATGTCGAGTGCGTCGAGCGGAGAGTAGACGATGCGGATATCGCGCCCCGCCGCCTTTTGCGCGGCAAGCGAGGTGGACGATCCGGGCACGCGCATCATGTCGCCAAAGGTGGTAATGATAGCGCCGTCCATGTTGGAAAGCGCGATTGCGTGATCGATGTCGCGGTTGGCGGTGACGCAAACGGGGCACCCCGGGCCGCTTAGCAGTTTGAGTCCCGTCGGCATAATGGAGCGAAAGCCATAACGGCCAATGCTCACGGTATGAGTACCGCAGACTTCCATAAGGTTGATGCTGCGGTTGCCGACAAGCTCATGAATACGATCAATGAGCTCGCGAGCCAGCTTGGGATCGCGAAATGCCGAAAAGTCGATACCGGAGCGAACCGGCTGCGCCGCCGCCACTAGTATGCCTCGGCCGGGTTGGTGGCGAGCTGGTCCTCTTCGGCCAGCTCGGCCATGGTATTGACGAGCTCGAGTGTCTCTTGGGCTTCCTGCTCGTCGACAATTTGAATGCCAAAGCCGGCGTGCACGAGAATATAGTCGCCTACCTGTGCCGTCGGCACGAGGCGCAGCGAAACGGGGCGCTCGATGCCCATCATGTCGACGGTCGCCTTAAGGTCGTCGTCGCGTTTGACCACTTTACCGGGAACGGCAAGGCACATAATGTTCCCCTTTTATACGTTTTGCGCTGGACAGGCGCCTAATTACCCATCAGTTGATGGTAGCGCTCGCGGGAGTCGCGAGCAAACGCGTTACACCTGTGAGACGGTTGAGCGCAGGCCGGCAAAAAGCCTATCGTGACGCTGTCTGCGCGAGGCGAGCGCGAGCGATGGCGGCCTGACCGTAGGCGATGCAGCCGTCGTTGACGGGCACAGCGTGGGGGACCAAGACGGCAAGACCGGCGTCTTTGAGTTCGTGGGTAAGGAGCTGAAGCAAAAGCCGGTTCATGAACACACCGCCCGAGAGGGCGACGGTATCGAGGCCTTCGCGCTCGCAGATCTCGCACGCGACGTGGGCCGTAGCGTGCGTAATGGCGATGTGAAATCCGAGGGCGAGCCTGTCGGCCGGCACGCCTGCCTTGATTCCATTCAGAAGAGCTTCGATGAGCGGTTGGGGGTCCAAGATGGGGGAGTCATCGGCAGACGTGAATACGCCTGTATGATTGCCGTCGAGGCGAACGGGCTTACTGCCGAGCGCGCGCCAGGCGGCGGCTTCGAGTTCGATGGCGGGCTCGCCTTCGTAGGTTGCCTTGTCGCAGATGCCCAGAATCGCTGCCGCGGCATCAAAGAGACGCCCCATACTGCTCGTGCGTGGGCTGTTGATGCCGCGCTCGATCATCGTAGCCGTGATGCTGCGTGTCTGCTCGTCGAGGGTGCTCAATAGCCCTGCGGCACCTGGGTGCTCGAGCAGGCCGAGCTCACTGAGCAGGGCAAAGGCGTTGCGCCGGGCATCGCGCACGGATGCGGCACCGCCTGGCAGCGCCCAGGTGCGCAGGTGCGCGGCGCGTTCAAAATCGGCAAGGCCGGCGACAAGGAACTCGCCGCCCCAAATGGTTCCGTCGGTGCCCGCCCCCGTGCCATCAAAGGCAATGCCGAGCACGCGCGCGTCGGGCACGAGCCGGCCTGCGACAATCGCCTCTGCCATTACGCTCGCGATGTGCGCATGATGGTGCTGCACCTCGACGAGTGGCAGATTGCATTTTCGCGCCTGCTCGCGCGCCCACTGACTCGATAGGTAGCTGGGGTGCAAGTCGCAGGCCAGCGCGGCGGGCGTCAAGTCAAAGAGGTCTTCCAAGCGCGTGCGCGCGGCGCTCCAGGCATCGAAGGTCTCGCCGTTTTCGACATCGCCGATATGCTGCGACACAAAACAGGCTGCCTCGCCGTTCGCATCCTCGCGTGTGAATGCGATCGTTGCCTTTTGCTGTGGGCCGCAGGCGAGCACGCAGGGTGCAGTGCCGTTGAGCGCCGGCAACGGCAACGGTTGCGGCGCATATCCGCGTGCGCGACGCACAGGCATGACGGTGCCGTCGACCACACGTACAACGGAGTCGTCATAGCGCGAGAGGATTGCGCGGTCGTTGCCGAGCAGCGCATCGGCAATGCCGGCGGCAATGAGGTGTTCCCAAGCAAGGCCGTCATCAGTTTCGATAGGTTCCTCGCTCAGGTTTCCGCTGGTCATGACTAGCGCGTGCATGTCATGCGACGCGGCAGCTGCAAGCAGCAGATGCTGAAGCGGTGTATAGGGGAGCATGACGCCGAGCTCGGGTAGATCGTGCGCGACGGACGGCGCGAGTGTAAGGGCGTCGGGGGAATCTCCCTCGCCAACAGTATGCCGGCGCAACAGCACGATGGGGCGGATGCTACCGGTTAGCAAGCCGCGCTCGGCATCATCGACGTGGCACAGGCGTTTAGCATCGGCAAGGCTGCGCACCATAACGGCAAGCGGCTTGTTGCTGCGGTGCTTGCGACGGCGCAGCTCGACCACCGCCTGCTCATTGGCGGCGTCGCAGGCCAGATGGAATCCGCCCAGGCCCTTGATGGCGACAATACCGCCGCTGGCCAGCAGCTCGACACAGCGGTCAATAATGACATCGCTAGTTTCGCGCGTGCTGCCGACGGCTGGCGTCGCCCCCGGGCCTTCGAGCTCCATGTCGCCCGCCGCCTCGCGCCAGGTAATATGTGGCCCGCAGTCAAAGCAGGCATTGGGCTGCGCATGAAAGCGCCGGTCAAGCGGGTCGCCATACTCTGCAGCGCACTCGGGGCACATGGGAAAGCGATCCATAGAGGTGGCCGCTCGGTCATAAGGCAGCGAGCGGATGATGGTAAAGCGCGGGCCGCAGTTGGTGCAGTTGATAAAGGGGTAGTGATAGCGTCGGTCGGCGGGGTCGAACAGTTCGCGCAGGCAGTCGTCGCAGGTGGCGATATCGGGCGAGACGAGCGTCGTATGCGCAGTCTGGTCCTGTGACGCCACAATGCGAAAGCCCTGTTCATTGGCAGCATCCCAAGTGCCGGGCTCCAAATCCGCAACGTCGACGCGCTCCACGCGGGCAGCCGCGGGTGCGTGCTCCGACAGCGCGGCGACAAAGCCGTCGACGGCCGCACCCGAGGCATGCGCCTCGACATGCACGCCGTCGCCTGCGTTGAGCACCCAGCCGCAGATGCCATGCGCCATGGCCTCGCGATACACAAACGGCCGCATGCCAACGCCCTGCACAATGCCCGTCACATGAATATGCACATGCCGCATGCGGCTCTCCCTCATCAAAACCGACCAAAAAGGGACAGGTTTATTTTGGTAGGTAAAACATCTAAACCTGCCAAAATAAACCTGTCCCTTTTTGGCAGGTGCGCTGCGGGAAATCCCGCTACAGTCCTAGGCTTTGTCCGGTGGCGGCACACGTGAGCTCGCCGTGCTTAACGCCACGCAGTCCCAGCAGACGGTCGGCCAGCTCGTAGACGCGCTCGCCGCGGCCCTTAAGCGCCAGAATCTCCAGACAGTTGTGGTGGTCCAGATGCACGTGCAGGGTCGAGATGATCTCGTCGGTGTAGTCGTGCTGCACCTCGTCCAGGCGGCGTGTCAGGTCACCGGTATGGTGGTCATAGATCATGGTGAGTGAACCGATGACCTGCTCGTCGGGCGTGCGCATCTGCTCCTTCGCGATCGAGGCGCGAATCAGGTCGCGTACGGCCTCGGAGCGGTTGGCCACGTCACCGCGGCGTGCGATCTGCTCGTCAAAACGGCGCAGCAGATCGTCGGGCGCGGTCACCGAAAAGCGGACCAGCTCGGAGCTGGAGCCGGCGCAACGGCAGCTCGCCTGGTCGGCCGGACCGTGCGGATGCTCGTGCTTGTGGTCGCAGCCGTGCTCGTGCTCGTGCTCGGCCACGCTACACCAGCTTCACGGAGCCGACGGAGTTGTGGTCGGCCTCGATGGCGTCCTCGTAGCCCTCGAGTGCGTCATGGGCCTCGTGCAGCGCGGCCATGGCGGCCTCGAGCTTGGCGCCAATACGCTCCATGTCAAAGTTCTCGGTCGCATGCAGCAGCTGATGGCTCCACTCGTGGGCGAGCTCGATGGTGTCGTCGACCTGCTTGACGCTCATGGCAAGCTGGCTCATGTTCATTCCAACGTCATGCATGGGAATCTCCTTTTGTACGGGGCAATCCAGTGGTTCAGATTCTACTACGGAGGGCTCCCATGCCTGGCGTTGTATGCCAGTTGTCCTACGGTGCCAGTGAAGCAAGCGGCGCGACTATGACGCCGTCTTCCCGTCGATAAGCAGTTGCGGTTCCAGTTAGGACGAGTAAGAAGGACGCTTCGCCTTGGTGGGTGGAATCGATTTTCGATGCAAGCTTCTTGAGATTGGCGGCCGCGGCGTCTATGGGCTTTGAGCCCAGTTTGACCTCGACCAGAGCATACCTTCCGTCATTCAGCACGAGTACGGCATCGGCTTCAAGATCTGTCTTATCTCGATAGTGGTATACCTTGCCGTCGAGTTGATCCATATATGTGCGTAGGTCGCGAATGCACATGGATTCAAACAGAAGGCCAAAGGTCTCGAAGTCTTCGAGAAGCTTTTGAGGAGTTGCTCCCAGGGCGGCAGCGGCAAGGGACGGGTCGCAGAAATGACGCGTTGGACTCGTTCGTACAGCGGTTTTTGAGCGAAGCCGCGGCGCCCATGCCTCGAGATCTTCAAAAACACAGGCGCGCGTCAAGGCGTCGACGTATTCAGAGACGGTATTTCTCGAGGGAGGTTCTCCTTGCATGTCTGCGGCGATCGTTGTGAGCGACGCCTCTGTCGAGATGTTGCGAGCGTAGCTTCGAATAATCTGAGTCATCCAAGTCTTATTTCTTCGCAGTCCGTCAATCTCTTCGATATCGGAATCGAGCAATTCTGAGATGTAATCAGGGGCCATGGCCAGCGCAATCCTATGGTTTGGTTCGGTAACCGCTTCAGGCCAACCTCCTCGGCAAAGTGAAAAGGCGATATGCTCGATATCGAAATCGACCATATCGGCAACATCAGTGTTCCCATCAAACAAGCTGGCCAGCGAAACTGTTCCTGTTGACTCGCGTGATTCGAAAAGTGACATTGGCCGCATGTTCATGCGCGCTATGCGTCCGACACCGGAGTGTGCCGGCAGTTCGCTTGTCCGAGGCGTTGCGGAGCCGGTGAGAATAAACCTGCCTCGCCCTTGACCTCGGTCGATCGCGAACCTTACAGCGTCCCAAAGTTGCGGGGCCGTTTGCCACTCATCGATGAGGCGCGGCTCATCTCCTTTGAGCAGGAGAGAAGGCTTTGAATCGGCAAGCTGGATGTAGCTCGGGCCATTATCAGGGTCTTGCATGTAGATGCTACTTTCGGCAGCTTGTTCAGCTGTTGCGGTCTTGCCGCACCATTTTGGTCCCTTGATTTGGACGGCCCCAGAAGATTTTAGTTTTCTGGCAAGCACTTTGTCTGCGACTCGTGGCAGATAACCTTGTTCAATCGAATTCATATTGCCCTCCTTGCTAGCAGGGTATTTTACCGTTATTTTGGGCATGTTGGACGAATTCTATTGTGCATATTGGACGAATTCAGTTGTGCAAGTTGGACGAATTCGGTTGTGCAAGTTGGACACAGCATCTAGTACATATACCCGATGCCAGAAGATGAGTCCTAGAGTCTCCAGCCCTTTGTCGTATAACGCATGATGTCAAGAATGTCGGCCTTGATGTTTGGCGGCAGGGCTTTGAAGAGTGATAGATATTCGTCTTCCTGAGCAGTAAAAAACGCAGGGCTTCCGTCTGAATCTTTGGTATAGCCAAGGATATCGTTGGGCGTGCATCCAAAGAGATCGCACAATGCAACAATGCGGTCCTCTCCTAGTTTTGCTCGACCTGTTTCCCATGCACTATATGTCGCCTTGCTAACGCCAAGACTGTCCGCAATTTGAAGCTGAGTAAGCCCTGACTTTTTGCGGATTCTGGCGAGTGCGGTATGTTTATTGGTCACATCCATGTCGCTCCCGTCTGATATCAAGAGCAACTTTGCATTTCGGTGCTGGTCAAATGTCTAACTGGATTGTCCTTAGGTGCAATAATTGACATAAAGTCTAATTTGAATAAACTCAAAACCAATATAAATAGACATCGAGGAATGGTGGCTATGGGGAGAGTTGTTGGAATCGATCTTGGCACGACCTATTCGGCCGTCGCTGTGTTGGGAGACGATGGACTTCCCGAAATACTGAAGAATGCGGACGGAGAACCGACCACACCTTCGGTTGTTTTATTTCAATCATTTGACGGAAAAGACGAGCCGCTTGTTGGAACGATGGCTAAGCATTCGGCGGCAAGTGATCCCGATAATGTTGTTCAGTTCGTTAAACGGCAGATGGGAAATCCGGATTGGAGATTCGACTCTGACTCGGGCGTTTCCTACTCTGCAGAAGAGGTTTCCTCCCTTATCATCAAAAAATTATTGCAAGATGCCGAGCAGGCACTTGGAGAAGAAATATGCGGAGCCGTGATTACGGTTCCCGCATATTTTGATGATGCAAGAAGAACTGCAACAAAGCAGGCAGGTGTAATTGCGGGTACCAAAGTGCTTCGCGTGTTGAATGAGCCGACGGCTGCTGCCCTTTCCTTTGGTCTCGATACCGAGAAGAACGGCGTCACGCTTGTCTATGATCTGGGCGGCGGAACGTTCGACGTGACGCTTCTTAAGATAGAGGACGGTTGTTTTACGGTTATCGGAACCGATGGCGATAGAAACTTGGGCGGGTTCGATTTTGATAACGCTCTAATGTCGTTTGTGGCAGAAGAGCTCTCGAAACAGGGTGCTGGTAATGTTCTCGAGGATTATCTGATAAGTGCCGAGCTTCGAGAGAAATGCGAAATGGTTAAGCGCACTCTTTCGAACGTGCCAAAGGCAAACCTCCATATTTCGAAGAACGGAAAGCCTTATCGTGTGGCTATTTCTCGCGAAGATTTCGAGCGGGTGAGCAGGTCACTCCTGAGCCGAACGCAGGAGCTGGTCGAGGATGTGCTCGAGGACACTGGTTATTCATGGGCTCAGATCGACCATGTGGTCCTCGTTGGCGGTTCAACGCGTATGCCAATGGTGCACAAGTTAATCGAAGAAATTTCGGGGATGAAGCCCGAGCTTGGGGTTAATCCCGATGAGGCTGTTGCCATGGGGGCTGCCGTTCAGGCTGCAATAGAAATGGAGTCGAGTATTGACGTGGCAGGGGCATCGGAAAAAAGTTTGCCGGACATGCCCCTCTTTACGGTTCCAAATGTGGTTATTGCTGACGTTACCTCGCAACCTTTGGGGGTTGTGATGCTAGGTAAAGATGGCAAAGACTACAACAAAGTCGTGATTCCAAGGAATTCTTCCGTACCGGGGAGTTATTCGCAGGATGCGGCAACGGTGAGCGAGAACCAGTCGTACGTCGATGTTCAGGTGACGCAAGGCGATGATCCGGACTTGAATTATGTGGTCATTATTGGTTCGAAGGAGATACCACTTCCGCCCGGGCTGCCTAAGGGTTCTCCCGTCCGCGTGGTCTACGAGTATGACAGGGAGCAAACGGTGCATATCCGGCTATACGACGGAGACAGTGGCAGGTTGTATGGCGAGTTCGAAATCGACCGCGTGGCGAATATGGATGAACGACAGCTTGATACCGCCGTTAACAAAATGAAGAACATCGAAATTGGATAGGGGACACTGATGGAAGAATTTGTTGACTACTATGAAATGCTCGAACTGGAAAAGAATGCGTCGGTTGGGGAGATTGAAGAGGCGATCAAGAGAACACGAAAGCGTTTTAGGCGTCTCGAGGGATCTCCGGATGCCATGCAAAGGGCAAACGCCGAAAGGATGATGCAGCTCTTAAATGAAGCAGATTCGTTGTTTCACGATAGCGCAAAACGCTTGGAATACGATGCCGCATATGATAGCGGGAAGTGTGACAGCGAGAAGGAGCTGGAAAAAGACGCCCGTGCTGCAACTGCCGAGAAAGACTGGACATCAGAAGCGAAAGATTATTTCAAAAACGGTCAGAGTGCCAACGCTTGTTTTGCCGCTAGGGAAGCAACAAGGAATTGCTCAACCGATGCGGAAGCATGGCTTGTGTGGGCTCTGGCGGCATATACGATGGACAAGTATGACGAGTCCATTTTTGCTGCATCTGAGCTGCTGAAGCTTGGCTCGCATCAGGCGACCGCCCATAGGCTGTTGGGCGACTCATACATAATGATTGATAAATACGCAGACGCCGAGGCTGAGTTTCTGAAGGCCCAGCAGATTGATAAGAACGACTATACAATTATGGCGCGCTTGGTTGACGCACGTTACCTTCAGGGGAAATTTGATCAAGCCCTCACTATGGCGCGCAACCTACATGAGGCACATCCGGATTATGAACCCGTTCTAAGCTCGTTGTGCCGGTGCCTAGAGACGGATGTCGAGAACAAAATGAGCTCAAAGGATAATGCCGGCTATTTCACCAATATGAAACAAATCCAGCATGCTGAACTTGTCGTTAGCGAAATGCGCGCGTTGGGAAATATCGACAAGGCTGATGAGGAATGGATTGAGAAAATGGAGGGCCTTATCGACTGGGCCCGCAAAAGGCACTACATTGCACCGGCCCGATGGTTTTGGATTCTCTGCGCTTTGACTTTCTTATTTATAATAAGCGGGTCAAGCGGCGCTCTCTTGACGCTCGTCCTGTTCTTTGGCCTGCTCCTGTATGCATTCTTCTTTGTCGTACCGACCGGGTGGATGATCAATGCCCGCAAATTAGGAGAGCTTGCAAAGAAGACGGGGCTCCAATAATGGACGCGCGGTGGGATCAAGCGCTTGACGGCTTGGAGGTGGATCGCCGGGCAATTATTGACTGCGCGGAACAACTCAGAGCTTCTCTTGCATCTCTCAAATCAGATTCAAGAAAAATCAAAGACTTGGCCACCGGCGAAGCTTATGCGGGATTATTCAACGAGCTGCTGCTTGCCGTTGATAGGATTAAGAATGAGCCGCTGTCAGAGGACTTTAGGTCTTCGATTGTGGACGAGATTGTCGAGGTTTGTAGCCATTACGGGCTTGAGCCTGTTCTGTGTGACGAGACAGTCAACCTACATGAGCATGAAATCGTTGGATTGATTAAGACGGACGATGCCTTCAAAGATGGAAAGGTAGCTCGAGTAGAGCGAGACGGTTACAGGATTGGCGAGAGGCTTCTCCGTCCAGCGCGAGTGGTTGTCTTTCGGCACGAAGAGGACTGATGGCTGGTATGTCTCTGGAAGAAACATATAACGAGATGAGGCAGACGGTCAAAGAGACAATGGAGTGCCAGGCTCACCTGCTTGGCGCTTGTAAATCTCAATCTGCATCCGTTGACATGTGGCTGAAGGCGACATTGGAGGAAAAGCGCGAGGCAAAAGCGCGGGCGCTAAATAAGCTTAAGAGCTGCGAAAAACGACGCAACGCCCTTTCGAAAAAGCGCGTGCAGGATACCGTTGACGAGTTACTGGCGATCGAGGAGGGCTCGGCCCTCAATGCCGCCGAGTATATCCAGATCGGATCCATGTCGAAAACCTCAAAACGTGACGATTTGTTTACGGCGCCCTTTATCGTCCCGCTGCTTGGTCACGGCAATATCGTGATGTCGGTTTCAGGCGAGGGCTGCATTTCGGACGGGGTGGTGCGCGAGGTAGAGGCCAAAGTGCTTTTGTCGACCTCAGCGTCGCAAGTTGAAATCATTAGTTTTGACCCGGCGCTCAAAAACATCGAGGCTCCTTTTTCGACGATTGGCCGGCACGGGCAAGGCGAGGCGGCGGTCAGGTATTTGCATTCGAGAGGCGAACTCGATGCTCTACTTAACGAGCTGACCGACCGTGTGACGCGAATCAACAACGAGTTGCTGTCAGACGATGAGTGCCTGGCGGCATATCACCAACGGGTCGGAATGCCGGTCGAGAAGTACCAGCTCGTTGTGATCCACGATATGCCGATGGGAATGGCTGCCGAGCAATACGACCGTGTATGCTCGCTGATGAAGGCGGCCCCAAAGGCAGGCACTTCTTTCCTAATGATACAACCTAAGATGGATGACTTGCCCAAATGGTATTGCGAGAAGAAACGTTCCTATCCTGTTTCGGAGCGTCTCGAACTATTCTCAGGCAGTCATGCCCGATGGCTGGGCCACGATGGCTACGATGTTGAGCTCTATGAGCTTGACACGATTGAATCGACCCAAGCCGCCGAGCGGATGGCCCGATCAGCGGCAGAGCTGCGGTTGCCCGAAGTAAAGATCGAGTCGGTGCTTCCCGCGGAGTATTGGATGGAGACGAGCGAGGACGGAGTCACGTTCTCGCTGGGTCTGCGTGGAACCCAGACGGTTGATGTCACGATTGGCTCGAATGAGACTCAAAGACATAATGCATTGATAACCGGCGCGGTCGGACAGGGTAAATCGAATCTGTTGAAAGATATCATCTACGGTTTGTGCGCCAGGTACTCTCCCGACGAGTTGGAACTCTATCTGTTTGATTTCAAGGAGGGCGTTACCCTGTTTCCCATGGCTCCCACGCTGGATTCCCCCGAGTATCTACCGCAGGTAAAGGCATTTGGGCTTGAGGCCGATGAAGACTTTGCCATGGATGTGCTGAATTCCATAGCCGCAGAGGCTAAGCGGAGGGCCGCTGCGATCAAGCCTTACGGAGACAATCTGCTCAAGTATCGGCGCAATAGCGGGAATAAGATGCCGCGTATCGTTGTGGTCATTGATGAGTTCCAGCTATTTCTAGAAGGCTCGAGAGGCAAGGAAGCCTGTGAACTTTTGGAACGCATCGTTCGCCTCTATCGTGCATACGGTATTCACGTGATACTGGCGTCACAAAGTATTGGCGGGATAACCAATCTTGCCATTTCCCAGGGCAAGTTCTTCGCGCAGTTTCCTATCCGTATCGGACTGAAAAACTCGCCGGCGGAGTCGCGGGCGACTTTCGGACCCTTTAACGAGGCGGCCGCTAGTCTAAGGTTCAGGGGGCAGGCGATTCTGAACGAAGATTACGGAAATCCGAGCGCAAATGTGACGGTGCTTACACCGTTTGCTGAGGATGCCACATTGGACAGTCTCAGGAGCAAGTTCTATGCAATGTCAAAAGAGCACCTTGATGAACCGGTGGTTTTCGACGGAAGTGCTCTACCGGAGTTGACTGGGGCCCTCCTTGAGCAGAACGACATAAAGTCAGGTAACGTGCCGAGCGCCTTGCTTGGCCGGGGTGTTTCTGCTGGGTTGGCACCGATATATTTCTCGTTTGAAAGAGCTGCGGGAAGCAATATCGCTCTTGTGGGCAGGGGAACGCTGCCAGGGCTTGGTAATCTTCCGAATTCTGTCGATCTTGCGGCGTGCGTTACGGAAACGCTTGTTTTATCGCTTGCACGCTATGAGCGAGGCGTTGAGTTTGCTGTAGTGGAGGATGGCGCGCGCCATATTTCTGATTCGACTCTGGAAATATGCGCTCGTGCAGGGGTTTCTCCGGAGGTCGTGCCTTCGGACGAAGCGGTTGCATGGATTGCCGATTGTCTTCAGAGAAATGATGTCGGGGAAGAATGTAGACGGGAGCGGTTTGTGTTGGTGCCGAATGCGGACTCACTAGGGTCTTTCGACTTTGGTGCTCAGCAGAAGATTCAAAAGGTATTCCGCGAGGCTCCTATGCACGGAATCCACTTTGTCTGCCATTGGCAAACCCCTGTAGCGCTTTCAGCGCAGTTGGGTTCATCGGGGCTGTCGTCTTTTGACGGCGTGGCGTGTCTGTTTGGCTCGAACGTCGCAGCGAAGCAGCTGGATGGCCCGCTGTGCCAGTGGAACGGGCAAGAGAACCGGGTCCTTTACAAGGAGGCTTCCTCGGGGCGTCCCTCAATGAAACTCATGCCCTTTGTCACAACGCGATTATGGAGGAGGGGCGACGATGAGCAGGGATGATTTGTACGAAAGGTATCTGTCCGAAGCAGAACGATTTCTGAAATCGGAGACGTCGAGCGCCCAGCTTGTTAAGCAGGAGTGCGATCGTTGGGATCGGGAGTCGAACTCTGCGAAGAACATGGCAGGCAAAAAGAAAACGGAGATCGATCGCCTAGCGCATCAAGCACAGGAGGTTTTTTCGCAATTGTCTAAACGACTTGAGGGGAGTCGCGCGAAGGACGTCGGCATAGCGCTTCCGAACATGGTAAGACCGATTGCGTCGAATGAAGACGCTGCCGAGCTTGCCTCTTCGTTATCAGGGCTTATCAAGAAAATCGATTGCTATATCGAGATGATTGAAAAAGATACGTCTGTGAACGAGTTGAGTCAGCGATCTTCAAATGCACTGGATGCTCGACGGGCGGCTCTTGACCGGAAGCGTCTTCTGGCGGAAGAAGAGAAGGCGATGCCGGATCCTCTTCCCGCTAAAGCCGAGGAGTCGAAAGGCGGCTGCCTTTCTCAGGCGGCAGTTCTATGCGTGGGCTGTATTGGGGCAATTTCGCTTATTGCGAATGTGCTATTTGGTTTGTTGTGACAACGGAAAGGAATAGAAATGAGTCAGAACATCGGCCAGCTCGTTGCAGAGCTGAACGCGTTGGTGTCGAAGATGGAGACGCAGCGAGGCGTGTGCGCCACGGTGGCGGACGATCTCGATTCGCTGCACGACATGCTTAACGCGGCAATGGAAGGGACAAATTCGACCGCTCAAAATGAGGCGGTTGGGCAGCTTGGAGCGGCGGCGGCAAAGCTGCTCGAGGCGGGTGGCCTTATCAGTACGGCATGCGATGTGGTTAGCACGTATGCAAGCTCGCTCTAGGCGTTTATGGGTGGCGCGGGGGCTCGCCTCCGCGCTTGCCGTTTTCTTGTTCAGCTTGGGAATTGTTCTGGCCGGTCGGATTGGCGTGAGAAAGGTCGTGAAATCCAGCGGAGGCAATTGCGTGCTGGTGGCTTGTGCAGATGGTGTTGGAGATGTGCTTGATATCTGCAATGCGAGAGTTGCTGACACGGTTTCAGGGGTTGTAGAGCAAGACGAATCTCGCTCTTTGTCCATCGATGGGAGCTCGGAATTTCAGCTAAGCATTCAAGAACGGTACTACGCCGACTTGGCGCATGGGCCTAAGGGTCCCGAGTATCAGAAGTACATCGTTTTGCACGATACGGAGGGCGATTCTTCCCCTGAAAGTGTCATCGATTGGTGGGAGTCCAACGGCAATAAGGTGGCGGCTCATTTTGTTGTTGGAAAAGATGGGTCGATCGTTCAATGTGTGCCTCTCGATCAAATCGCGCACCATGCCGGTTTTGGCGATACTGGGAAGAACGAGCAGTATGGAACAATCGATGAGTCGAGAGATGACAAGGTCGGAACGTTACCGATAGGGGGAAGTTGCCCTGATTACGGCATGAACTCATATTCCGTTGGGATTGAGATGGTCCATGTTGGAGGGTCGGGTGATTATCCCGAAGAGCAGCTTATTGCTGTCGACGGTCTAATCGCGTATATCGATGACTATTACGGGTTCAAGAGTCAGATTATCGACCACAAGGCGTGGCGGACGGGAAATTCGGATACATCGGCGGAATTCTCATCATATCTGTCGAACTATCAAGAATATCGACGTCATGTTGATGGATAAAAAGACAGATTGAAAGGGGAGACAGTGAAGTGTCCCAAATGTAACGCAGAGATAGAAGAAGGGACGGTTTACTGTCCCTTTTAATATGAGCAGGACATTGTCAAGAGGCAAAATCGGGCCTGGCCCCAACGATATGGGGTCAGGCCCTCTCCCTATATCAACCCGTCCGCGGCGACCTCGGCGTGTCTTCCCGACGCTCGTCTTTGCAGTTTAATAT
>DBFVZT010000079.1:0-13755 GCA_048486575.1 Collinsella sp.
CCAGACCTGGATAAGGCTCTGGTGCTGCTGGGCATCCTCGACCGCAGGGGAGGACTTGTCGCCGGCGTGCCCCGACATATCGTTGCCCGTCCCTGCTGCAGGCTTGCCTATATCCGCGGCGCGCTCATCGCGGGCGGCTTCGTGGCCGATCCACGCGGCGATTTTCATTTGGAGATCGCGGTACAGGGAGAGCAATATGCCAAGGGGCTTTGCGATCTGTTGGAGCAGATTGGGGTCCATGCTCGTGTTAATGCACGGCGGGGGTCATATGCCGTGTACATTAAGAGCGCCGAGGAGATCGAGCAGCTCCTAAAGCTGATCGGCGCCAAGCGCAGCGTTGCCGAGATCGAGGAAGCGCGCGCGGTCAAATTGGTTAAGAACGACGTAAACCGTCGCGTGAACGCCGAGCTCGCCAACCAGACCAGAAGTGCGGGTGCCGCCCAGCATCAGCTTGCGTTGATCGATGAGCTCGAACAGCGGGGTTTGCGCGACACGCTTCCGGATGCCTTGGCGGTCTTTTGCGACCTGCGCGAGCGCTATCCCGATCTTTCGCTGCGTGATTTAGGGGAGATGGCTGACCCTCCCTTGTCGAAGTCGGCCCTCTACCATCGTGTTTTACGGCTTGAAAAGCTCATTGAAGCAAACAGGTAGATTAAAGTATCGACTTATATACGGATTTAGCTGCTGTTTTAGTATTTAAAACGTTTTAACGTAAATTTGATTTTCAATTTCGAGCATTCTCGTGAAATTCAAGTCAAAAAAAAGGTATATTAGGCGAGTGGTTAGTTTGTGGGCCTCAACGGCGGGCGCTGTAGCTCGCGGGGGCCTTACGAAAGGAGACACAATGGCAGTAAAGGTTGCTATTAACGGCTTCGGTCGCATCGGTCGTCTGGCTTTCCGCCAGATGTTCGGTCATGAGGGCTCCGAGATCGTCGCTATCAACGACCTCACCTCTCCCGATATGCTCGCTTACCTGCTGAAGTACGACTCCACGCAGGGCAACTATGCTCGCGATCACGAGGTCGTCGCTGGTGAGGACTCCATCACCGTTGACGGCAAGGAGATCAAGATCTACAAGGAGGCCGACGCCAACAACCTGCCTTGGGGCGACCTCGACGTCGACGTCGTGCTCGAGTGCACCGGCTTCTACACCAGCAAGGCTAAGGCTCAGGCCCACATCAACGCTGGCGCCAAGAAGGTCGTCATCTCCGCTCCGGCCGGCAGCGATCTGCCCACCATCGTGTACAACGTCAACCATGAGACGCTGACCGCTGAGGACAACATCATCTCCGCTGCTTCCTGCACCACCAACTGCCTCGCCCCGATGGCCAAGGGTCTGAACGACTTCGCTCCCATCGTGTCCGGCATCATGACCACCATTCACGCCTGGACCGGCGACCAGATGCCGCTCGACGGCCCGCAGCGCAAGGGCAACAAGCGTCGTAGCCGCGCCTGCGCCGTCAACATCGTCCCCAACACCACCGGTGCTGCCAAGGCTATCGGCCTGGTTCTCCCCGAGCTCAACGGTAAGCTCATCGGTGCTGCCCAGCGCGTCCCGACGCCGACCGGCTCCATCACCAACCTCTACGCTGTCGTTGACAAGAAGGTCACCGTCGACGAGGTTAACGCCGCTATGAAGGCCTATGCTGCCACCATCTCCGAGACCTTCGGTTACAACGAGGACGACATTGTCTCCACCGACATCATCGGCGAGACCCACGGCTCCATCTTCGACGCCACTCAGACCATGTGCTCTGACCTCGGCAACGGCCAGACCCTCGTTCAGGTCACCTCTTGGTACGACAACGAGAACTCCTACACCTCTCAGATGGTCCGCACCATCAAGTACTTCGAGAAGTTCGTTGCTTAATTTAGCTTTTAGCGAATAGCTCGTTGAGCGTCTAAAGAAGGGCGCGGCCTTATAGGGCTTACACCCTAGGGTCGCGCCCTTTTTATAAGAAATCGTCTGCCGTAATGGGAGACAGACACGTACGAAAGGTAGAAGCAAACATGGCCTTTACCAAGAAGACCGTCCGCGACATCGATGTCGACGGCAAGCGCGTTCTCGTCCGCGTTGACTTTAACGTGCCTATCAAGGATGGCGTCGTTGGCGACACCACCCGTATCAAGGCTGCCCTGCCCACCATCAACTATCTCGTTGAGCACAATGCTCGCGTCATCCTCATGAGCCACCTCGGCCGTCCCGATGGCACCGGCTTCCAGCCCGAGCTGTCCCTCGAGCCCGTCGCCAAGAAGCTCGCCGAGCTCTCTGGTCTTGACGTTGCCTTTGTTGCCGACACCTACGGCGAGAAGGCTGCCGAGGCTGTCGCCGCCGTCGAGCCGGGCAAGGTTCTCGTTCTCGAGAACGTCCGCTTCGATAAGCGTGAGAAGAAGAACGATCCCGAGATCGCCAAGAAGCTCGCTTCCTATGGTGACGTCTTCGTTCTCGATGCCTTCGGCACCGCTCACCGCGCCCAGGGTTCCGTCGTGGGCCCCGCCGCTTACCTGCCTGCCGTCGCCGGCTTCCTGCTCGAGAAGGAGGTCGACACGCTGACCGGCATCTTCGCCGAGCCCGAGCGCCCCTTCGTCGCCATCGTCGGCGGTTCCAAGGTTTCCTCCAAGATCGGCGTTCTCGATCACCTCATCGACTCTGCTGACACCCTGATCATCGGTGGCGGTATGGCCTACACCTTCTTCCTGGCTCAGGGCCTGTCCGTCGGTCAGTCCCTCAAGGAAGAGGACTGGGTCGAGCGCGCTGGCGAGATGCTCAAGAAGGCCGAGGAGAAGGGCGTCAAGATCCTGCTCCCCATCGACAACCGCGTTGCCGATCACTTTGGCGAGGACGCTGTCCCCGAGGTTGTCGCTTCCGACGCTATCCCCGACGATCGTGAGGGCATGGACATCGGCCCCAAGACCGAGGAGCTCTACGCCGAGGCCGTCAAGGGCGCCAAGACCGTGTTCTGGAATGGCCCCATGGGCGTCTTCGAGTTCGACAACTTTGCTCACGGCACCCAGGCTATCGCCGAGGCTGTCGCCGAGGCCGACTGCACCTCGATCATCGGCGGTGGCGACTCTGTCGCAGCTGTCAACAAGTTCAACCTGGCCGACAAGATGAGCTGGATCTCCACCGGCGGTGGCGCTTCCATGGAGCTCGTCGAGGGTAAGGCCCTGCCCGGAGTGGAGGCGCTTCTCGATGCCTAATCGCACCCTTCTTATCGCTGGTAACTGGAAGATGAACAACGACGTCGCCGAGGCTGCCAAGCTCGCCGACGAGCTGGCTCAGGCTCTGCCCGAGGTTCCGGCTGGCGTCGAGGTGCTCGTCTGCCCTCCGACCATCGACATCACCACGGTTCATGACCGCATTCAGGCTGCCCCCATCGCCCTTGGTGCACAGAACGTGTACTGGGAGGCCAAGGGTGCCTTCACCGGTGAGTCCTCTTGCGACATGCTCAAGTCCGCTGGCTGCACCTACTGCATCATCGGTCACTCCGAGCGTCGCGACTACTTCCACGAGACCGACGAGGACCAGAACAAGAAGGCTAAGGCTCTCGTTGCCGCCGGCCTTGTTCCCGTCTTCTGCTGCGGCGAGTCCCTCGAGGTCCGCGAGGCTGGCACCTATGTCGAGCACGTCGTGAACCAGGTCAAGGCTGGCCTTGCTGGTCTTGAGATCACCTGCCCCAAGCAGGTCGTCGTCGCCTACGAGCCCATCTGGGCCATCGGCACCGGCAAGACCGCTACCGCCGAGGACGCTCAGGAGGTCTGCGGTGCTATCCGTGAGACCCTCAAGGAGATGTTCGGCGAGGAGCTCGCTAACGGCATCCGCGTGCTGTATGGCGGTTCCGCCAAGCCCGGCAACATCGCCGAGCTCGTCGCCAAGCCCGACGTTGACGGCGCCCTCGTGGGCGGCGCTTCGCTCAAGGCTGCCGACTTCGCCTCTATGGTCGTCAAGGCAGGCGAGTAGGACATATGGCACAACGTCATCTTCCTGCACTCCTGATTATCATGGATGGCTGCGGCCTTGCTCCGGCCGATGGCGAGAACGCCGTCGCCGCTGCCAAGACGCCCTTCCTTGATGGCCTGTACGAGAAGTACCCCCACACCACGCTCGGTGCTTCGGGCGAGGACGTGGGCCTTCCCGACGGCCAGATGGGTAACTCCGAGGTGGGTCACCTCAACATCGGTGCCGGCCGCATCGTGTTCCAGGAGCTTTCGCGCATCAACAATGCCATCAAGGACGGCTCCATCGCCAAGAACGAGGTTTTCGTCAAGGCTATGGACGATGTCAAGGCTGACGGTAAGACTCTCCACCTCATGGGCCTTATGAGCCCTGGCGGTGTTCATTCTCACATGAACCACGTCGAGGCTCTGGTCAAGATGGCTGCCGAGCACGGTGTCAAGACCGTTCGCGTCCACGCCTTCATGGATGGTCGCGACGTTGACCCGCAGTCCGGTGCCGGTTACATGAGTGAGTTCTGCGCCTTCCTGGCTAAGATCTCCGAGGAGACCGGTTGCGACGCTCGCGTTGCCACCGTCTCGGGCCGTTATTGGGCCATGGACCGCGATAATCGTTGGGAGCGCATCCAGCGCGCCTACGACGTCATGGTCAACGCGTCCGATGCTGATACCGACCCCGTTGCCGGTATCAAGGCCTACTACGAGAAGGACCCGCGCGGCGACGAGTTCGTCGAGCCCTTCGCTGCCCACAACGAGGGCATTCACGAGGGCGACGCGGCCATCTTCTTCAACTTCCGTCCCGACCGCGCTCGTCAGATGACCCGCGTGTTCACGGACAAGGAGTTCGACGGCTTTGAGCGCGAGCAGATCAAGCTTTCGCACTTTGTGACGATGACCGAGTATGATCCGACGTTTGACGTCGAGGTCGCCTTCCCCAAGACGTTCCCCGAGAACGTCCTGGCCGACGTTATCGCCGCCAATGGCCTGAAGCAGCTGCACACCGCCGAGACCGAGAAGTACGCCCACGTGACGTTCTTCCTCAACGGCGGCATCGAGGAGCCCAAGGAGGGCGAGGAGCGCGTGCTCGTCGCTTCCCCCAAGGTCGCTACCTACGATCTGCAGCCTGAGATGAGCGCTCCCGAGGTGACCGAGAAGCTCGTCGCCGCCATCAACGAGGATCGCGCTGATTTCTACATCGTGAACTTCGCGAACTGCGACATGGTTGGTCACACCGGTGTCTTCGACGCCGCCGTTAAGGCCGTCGAGGCTGTTGACGATGCCCTGTCCAAGGTTGTCCCGGCGATTCTCGCCAAGGGCGGCTTTGCGCTGATTACCGCCGACCACGGCAACGCCGATCACATGTTTGACGTTGCTTCCGACGGTTCCAAGCATCCGTTTACGGCTCACACCACCAACCGCGTGCCGTTTATCATCGTTGATGAGAAGGCCAAGCTCACTGGTATCGAGGACGGCCGTCTTTCCGATATCGCTCCGACCATGCTCACCATGGCTGGTATTGAGCCTTCCGCCGAGATGACGGGCCGCGTGCTCGCCACCGAGGCCTAATAGAAAACAAATACCGTTTTCTAGTAAGGGGGTTGTCCACAACCGGACAACCCCCTTTTTGGTATTTCTGCCATTTCCGCCCCGTCCTTGAGTGGCAGGTAGGGGAGAGCGGGGGATTGTGGTACAGTACTGGAGTTTGAACTGTTCTATTAAGGAGCTTATCTATGGGTCCGTTCCAGATTCTTCTGTTTGTCGTTTGGGCTGTCTCTGCCGTGGCGCTGACGATTCTCGTCCTGATGCATTCCGGTAAGGGCACTGGCGTTTCGGATATGATCGCTAGCTCGCTGTATAACTCCAGCTCTGCCACGGGCGTCATGGAGCAGAACCTTGACCGCCTGACCGTCATCATGGCTGTCGTGTTTGCCGTTTGCGTCGTGCTGTGCATGTTCTTCTTCCCGCAGGGCATCGTGGGCTACTAATCACGAGCCGCATAAATACTTGAAAAGGGTCCCGCAAGTGCGGGACCCTTTTTGTTTACATATTTGTAACAGAGTCAAAATATCCTCATATACTTCGCCCAACTAAAGAAAATCTCGACCGTTAACCGGAATTAGCCCCAAATCGTGCATATAATGCGCTACTGTATTGCAATACGTTGGTCCGCTTTGTATAACCAGCCAAAACGGCGGACCGCGTTTGAATGGTTCGATTGGGCTGTCTTGACGTTGCCCGACCGAACTTACTTTGTCCTATCTCATAAGGAGGATGGCATGGCTGATTCTATGTTCCACCAGCCCGTTATGGGTCGTCGCGCCTTTGTCGGCGGTACCCTTGCTGCGAGCTCCATGGCTTTTCTTGCCGCATGCGGCAAGAAGGGCGGCGACGCTTCCGGTTCTGAGTCCGGTTCGACGCTGAACTTCTACATCAACAACCCGGTCTGCATCGACCCCTATAACGTCCAGGAGGACCAGGGCACTCAGGTCGAGTACCAGCTCTTTGACGCTCTGACCTCTTATGACGCCGAGAAGGGCGAGATCGTTCCGCTGGCTTGCGAGTCCTTTGAGGCCAACGACGACGCCACCGAGTTTACCTTCAAGATCAAGAAGGCCAAGTTCCACAACGGTGACGACGTTACCTCCAAGTCCTTCAAGCTCGGTTGGGAGCGTCTGGTCAACACCAAGTCGGCCATCGCTACCGAGTATGGCCCTTCCGAGGTCTCCTATCACCTTTCCATGGTCGAGGGCTATGACGATCTGCTTGCCGGTAACGCTACCGAGCTCAGCGGTGTTACCTGCCCCGACGATGAGACCCTCGTCGTCAAGCTGTCTTCCGCTTACGCCGACTTCCCCTTCGTCGCCTCTCACCCGGCTCTGGCCCCGGTTCCCGAGTGCGCCGAGTCCGATGTCAAGAGCTTCTATCTTGCACCGGTCGGTAACGGCCCGTTCATGATGGACGGCAAGTGGGAGGATGGTCAGGAGATCAACCTCAAGAAGTTCGACGATTACTATGGCGACAAGGCCAAGATCGATGGCATCCACTTCCAGGTCATCAAGGACATGGAGACTGCTTACAAGGAGTTCCAGGCCGGTAACCTCGATGTCTGCGACGTTCCCGTTGCTCAGATCGATGCCGCCAAGAAGGACCGCGGCGTGTCCAAGGACGGCTACACCATGGGTGACGGCGAGCGCATGCTGCTCGGCGCCGAGCCTTCCACCTACTACCTGACCTGCAACACCACGGCCGAGCCGTTCAACAACGCCGACCTGCGCAGGGGTATCTCCCTGGCCATCAACCGTGAGGCCATCTGCAAGACCATCTACAAGGGTACCCGTACCCCCGCCGACGGCATTGTTCCTCCGGGCATCGATGGCTACAAGGAGGGCGCATGGGAGTTCTGCGCCTACGATGTCGACAAGGCCAACGAGTACCTCGACAAGGTTGCTCCCGCTGGCGCTAACGGGGATCGTGGCATTAGCGTGACCCTTTCCTACAACCAGGACGGCGGTCACAAGGAGATCATGGAGTCCATCATCGGCGACCTCGCCAAGGTTGGCGTTACCGCCGTCTCCGATACCCCTGAGTGGTCTGCCCTGCTCGAGCAGTATCAGAACTTTAACTATCAGTTCGGTCGTCTGGGTTGGATTGCCGACTACCCGATCATGGACAACTTCCTGTATCCGCTGTTCCACTCCGACTCCCTCGGTGGCGACAACCGCTCCGGTTACAACAACCCCGAGTTCGACGCCAAGGTCGACGAGGCTCGTACTATTGTTGACGACGAGGAGCGCGTCGCTAAGATGCAGGAGGCCGACGCAATGGTCGCTGCCGACTGCCCGGTCATCCCGATTATGTTCTACACGCACACCATCGTCGGCTCCGATCGCATCAAGCACCTCTATGTCGATCCGCAGAAGCATGCCGATCTGGGTACCGCTGAGCTCGCCTAAGAGTTTGCAGCTTCCGTGAGGGTCAAGTATTTACGTAGACCTCATGGGAAACATACAGTTCTCCCTAACCTGGGGTAAACTGGCTGATGGTAATTTTGGGATGCCGGTCTGGCGATCGGCATCCCATTTAGGTTAATCCCTAGATAGGGGAGTGGTATGGGTAAGTACATCGTTAAACGTGTGCTTCAGTTCATCCCGGTGTTTTTGGGCGTTACGCTGATTCTGTTCGCCCTCCAGAATATCGTGCCGGGAGATCCGATCAAGCTGATCGGTGGAGACAAGGCTCTGTCCCCCGAGGTGGAGCTTCAGCTTCGCGTCCGCTATCACCTGGTCCAGTCGGACGAGGACGGCAACGCGATTCTTGACGAGAACGGCGACCCCGTTCAAACGTCGCTCGTGGACCGTTATTTGTATTACATGAACGGCCTGCTTCATGGCGATCTGGGCAATTCGTATCAGCGTAAGCTGCCGGTTACGGAAATCTTTGCCCAGAAGTATCCGTATACGGTCAAACTTGCCGCGTGCGCCATCGTGCTCGAGGCAATCATGGGTATCGGTGCGGGTATCATTTCGGCGGTAAAGCGTTATTCCTTCTGGGATATTTTGGTAACGCTCACCACGTCGATCCTCGTTGCCGTCCCGGCCTTCTGGCTCGGTATGTTGCTGCAACTGTTCTTTGGCGTCATCCTCAAGGACGCCACGGGCGGTGCATTCTCCATGCCGATCTCGGGTGCCGGTGGTTCCAGCTCTCAGTATCAGGATTGGATGCACTATGTGCTCCCGACCATTACGCTGGCTTCGGTTTCGACCGCTTACGCCGCCCGCATTATGCGCTCGCAGCTGCTCGACGTCATGAACCAGGATTACATCCGCACGGCAAAGGCCAAGGGTCTCTCCAATCGCGCGATCATCATCAAGCATGCGCTTAAGAATGCACTCATCCCCGTCGTTACCTATATTGGTGTCGACTTCGGTGGCATGCTTTCGGGCGCCATCCTGACCGAGACGGTCTTTAACTGGCCCGGTATCGGCTATGAGGTCTATCGCGCCATTAGCATGCGTGACTGGCCCATCGTTATGGGCGGCGTTACGCTCATCGTCGTCGTCGTCATGGTGATCAACCTGCTCGTCGACATTAGCTATGCATTCCTCGACCCGCGCATCCGCCTTGGCGGTCCGTCGGATAAGGCCTAAGGGAGGTACGTCTCATGCAGGAAACTGATTCTCAGTCTCAGGAGCAGGCTACCGCCACCAAGGCCGCATCTGCTCCCGCCAAGTCCCGCACGCTGTGGGGCGACGCTTTTAAGCGTCTTCGCAAGAACAAGCTCGCCGTTATCGGTGTCTGCTGGATCATCATCGTCGTTTTGGTTGCCCTGACCGCAGATCTGTGGGCTAAGCCCTGGCTCGGTTCGCCGACGGCTTCCGACTCGACCACCATGGCCCAGACGTCGCTGTTGGCTCCGTGTGCAGAGCACCCGTTTGGCACCGACGCCCTTGGTCGCGACATTCTCGTCCGCGTTATCTACGGTGCGCGCGTTTCGCTGTCTGTCGGAATTATGGCCACCGCGATTTCCACGCTGATCGGTCTGGTCATGGGTGCTCTGGCCGGTTTCTACGGCGGCATCTGGGATACGATCATCATGCGCTGTGCGGACATCTTCCTGGCGTTCCCGTACGTGCTGTTCGTTGTCGCCATGATCGCCGTTATCGGCCGCGGTCTTCAGAACGTCTTTATCGCCATCGGTATTCTCGGCTGGCCTTCGATTGCGCGCGTCTTCCGCTCTGCGATCTTGACCGTCAAGGAAAACGACTATGTTGATGCTGCGCGCGCGATGGGTGCATCTGATGCTCGTATCGTCGTGCGTCACATCTTCCCGAACTCCGTCGCCTCCATCGTGGTCTACGCGACCATGAACATTGGTGGCGCCATCCTGACCGAGTCTGCTCTGTCCTTCCTCGGCATGGGCGTTATTCCGCCTACGCCTTCGTGGGGCTCCATGATTCAGGACGGTCAGCAGTATCTGCTGACTGCTCCCTGGATGATGATCATGCCCGGTCTGGCAATTCTCTCGACGGTGCTCGCCTTCACCCTGCTGGGTGACGGTTTGCGCGACGCCCTCGACGTCAAGATGAAGGACGCATAAGGATGAAGAAGAACAAGAACTATGTGGACCTGAAGGACCAGCCGGTTCCCGAGGGCCAGCATCTGCTCGAGGTCGATGACCTAAAGATGTATTTCCACACCGAGGATGGCGTCGTTCGCGCTGTCGACGGTGTCTCCTACACGCTCGATCGCGGCGAGACCCTGGGCGTCGTCGGTGAGTCCGGCTCCGGTAAGTCCGTGACCGCCATGACCATCATGGGCCTTATCTCGATGCCTCCGGGAAAGATTGAGGGCGGCGACGTTCGCTATCGCGGTCGTTCTATCCTCGAGATGACCGAGGAAGAGATGCAGCACATTCGCGGTAACGATATCGCGATGATCTTCCAGGATCCTATGACCTCCTTGAACCCGGTCTATAAGATCGGCAAGCAGGTAGGCGAGGGTCTTCGTCTGCACCGTGGCTACTCCAAGCAGGAGGCGCTCAAGCGCGCCACCGAGCTTTTGGACCTCGTTGGCATTCCCGAGCCCGAAAAGCGCGTCAATGAGTATCCGCACCAGTTCTCTGGCGGTATGCGTCAGCGCGTCATGATCGCTATGGCTCTTGCCTGCGACCCCGATATTCTGATTGCCGACGAGCCCACGACTGCCTTGGACGTTACCATTCAGGCTCAGATTATTGAGCTTATGCAGGAAATGCAGGAGAAGAACGGCAACGCCATCATCATGATCACCCATGACCTGGGCGTTGTCGCCGATATGGCTGACAAGATCATGGTTATGTACGCCGGCCGTCCCGTCGAGTTCGGTACTGCTGAGGAAATCTTCTACGAGAGCCGCCACCCCTACACCTGGGGCCTTATCCGCTCCATCCCGGAGCAGGCCATCGAAGAGAAGAAGCCTCTTACGCCGATTCACGGCAACCCGCCTTCGCTCATGAACCTGCCTGAGGGCTGCGTCTTCTCTCCTCGCTGCCCCTATGCGACGGACAAGTGCCGCAAGCAGCGCCCCGAGCGCGTTGTCACCGAGTCTGGTCATTACTCTGCGTGCCACTACTCCGGTGACCCCGAGTTCCTCAAGAACGCTCCTGAGACGTCCCGTACGCGCAAGGATTCCAAGAAGGGAGGCGAGGCGTAATGGCAGATACCAACGAGCGCACTCCGCTGCTGAAGGTCGAGCACCTCTCTAAGGAGTTTCCCGCTGAGTCCGGCATGTTCGCCAAGCGCTTCTCCAAGCGTGTCGTCTCTGCTGTAAATGACATTTCGTTCGAGATTTATCCTGGCGAGACCTTTGGTCTGGTTGGCGAGTCTGGTTGCGGCAAGTCCACGACGGGCCGCACCATCATGCGTCTGACCAAGCCGACCGCCGGTAAGGTGTTCTTCCAGGGCAAAGATGTTGCCGAGATGAGCAAGCATGAGATCAAGGACATGCGTCGCGAGATGCAGTTTATCTTCCAGGATCCTTATGCTTCGCTCAACCCTCGTATGACCATCGGAGAGATTGTCTCCGAGCCCATGACCATTCATGGCGTGGGTACCAAGGAGGAGCGCATTGAGCGCGTCCGCGAGCTTCTCGACGTCGTTGGACTGAACCCCGAGCACATCAACCGCTATCCGCATGAGTTCTCCGGCGGTCAGCGTCAGCGTGTCGGCATTGCCCGCGCTTTTGCGCTGAAGCCCAAGCTGATTATCTGCGACGAGCCGGTTTCCGCTCTGGATGTGTCCATTCAGGCCCAGGTTCTGAACCTACTGAAGGAGCTCCAGGACAAGTTCGGTACCGCATATCTGTTTATCGCCCACGACTTGTCCGTCGTGCAGCACATCTCCGATCGCGTTGCCGTTATGTATCTGGGTAAGATGGTCGAGGTTTCGGACTGGAAGACGCTCTACAGCGAGCCTCACCATCCGTACACGCAGTCGCTGCTGTCTGCCGTGCCGGTTCCCGATCCTGATATCCAGAAGACCCGCAAGCGCATCATCCTCGCTGGCGACCCGCCGTCGCCGCTGGATCCGCCGACCGGCTGCCGTTTCCACACGCGCTGCCCGATCGCGCAGGGCATCTGCTCTGAGAAGCTTCCCGAGTTTAAGGAAGTCGCACCGGGCCACTGCTGCGCCTGCCACTTCGCGGAGCCGTTCCCGATCAAGGAATCGCACATCGACCTGTAGTCGGTTGTTATCGTCCGGGCCCGCGCTGGACTTAGTTTTCAGAACGTCCTCGACCATGGAAACCCCCTTATCCTGCTCCTTCGGAGCCGCGGATAAGGGGGTTTTCTGGTCTGACGCTCCTATTTGGCAAGGTGTTTTTTAGAATCCATTTTGCGCTCGGCCTAGAAGGCTTGCCTGTCCCAATCGAGCGGAAGTCCGGCCTCGACCCATGCCTCGTAGGCCCTCCTTATGGGCTTGAGCTCCCTTTGGCCCCTCTCCAGCATCGAGATGTACTTCTCGCTGGTGCCCAGTATGGACGCCGCCCTCACCTGGCTGACCTTCGCCGCGCGCCTGGCCGCCACGAGCTCCGAGGCGTCCTCGGGCCTCCTGATCTCGTGCGGGCGCATCAGCGCCCGGTACGCCTCCCTGGCCACGTAGCGCTTGAGGCACCTCATGACCTCCCTGTCGCTCTTTCCCCGCCCCCTGGCCCTCTCGGCGTACTCGGCGGTCTCGGGGTCGCGCATGACCCTCTGCCTCGCGATCTCGTGCGGCGCGCTGTTCGCCTGCCGGTCGCCGCCCCTGTTGAGCCTGTGCCTCACGGTCTTGCCGCTCGAGGCGGGGATGGGGCAGGCGCCGCATATCGCCGCGAACGACGCCTCGGAGCGCAGCCTGCCCGGGTTGTCCCCGGCCGCGACCGCGAGCTTGGCTGCGCTCACGGGCCCGCACCCGTACATCGCCAGCAGCGCGGGGCAGTTCTCCTCCAGGGACGCCTCGATCGCGCGCTCCATGTCGAGCGCCGCGTCGCGCGCCGCCGCCCACAGGTCCGCCAGCGCGCCGAGCGCGGCGCCCAGCGCGCCCTCGGCGCGCACGGAGGGGAGCTCCCCCATCAGCCTCGGCCCCGCCATCCCGCGGAACCTCGACCTGAGCCCCTCCGGGGCGGTGGTGAGCAGCGACCTCGCGGTGTTGATCGCCGAGGTCCGCGCCTTCACCGCCCCGGAGCGCGCCGCGAGCATGCAGCGCACCCCGTCGACCCACCCGTCCTGGCTCTTGGGGGTCCCGAGCTTTGAGCCGGACATCGCCGCGCGGGCGGCCCTCTCCGCGTCCGCCTCGTCGCACTTTCCCTGCCCAGGACGCCTCCTCTGCGTCCTCGCCGGGGAGAGCGCCTCGCGCACGGGCATCCCCAGCGACGCGAGGTGCCTGGTGAGGCCCGCCCCGTAGGACGACGTCCCCTCCATCGCGACGCAGGCCGGCTCCCCGGCCGCCGCGATCGCCCCGGCGAGCGCCTCGTAGCCCGCCGCGTCGGCGGGGAACCGGCGGGACAGGACCTTGCGGCCCCTCCAGTCGAGGACGCACAGCCAATGCGAGTCGGCGTGGGTGTCGACCCCGCAGAAGACCGGCCCGCGGGCGCCGGGTGTCGATTCGGTTCTCATGTCTCGCTCCGTTCTTTCCGTGCTCGCCTGGACCGGGCAGACGGCACACTGACGGGGCGCGATAGAATGCGGTTGTTCGGGTCCGCGGTATCGCTCCATGCTCCTATTAGGTCATGCGGCGGTCTCGGCTCGCCGCGGCCCGCGCGGGACATGTCAGGAAACGAGGGCAGCCC
>DBFVZT010000080.1:0-21240 GCA_048486575.1 Collinsella sp.
CTCCGGTGTACAATACGAGAGCCGGGTTTCGCTGGGATACTTGAACCAGAGTTTTCAAAACGCTGTCAGGGATGGTATCCGTTACGGGCTGGAGCAGGGCTTGTTCGGCTGGAACGTAACGGACTGTAAGATTTGCTTTGAGTACGGGCTTTATTAAAGTCCGGTCAGCACGCCGGCGGACTTTCGCTCATTGGCCCCGATTGTATTGGAACAGGCATTGAAGGAATCAGGGACGCAGTTGCTGGAACCTTATCTCTCCTTCACCCTCTATGCGCCCCAGGAATACCTTTCCAGGGCTTATCACGATGCGCCGAAATACTGTGCCACCATCGAAACGGCCCAGGTAAAAAAGGATGAAGTTGTCTTTACTGGCGAGATTCCCGCCTGCTGCATACAGGCATACCGTACGGATCTGGCCTCTTACACCAACGGGCGGAGCGTATGCCTGACGGAACTGAAAGGGTATCAGGCCGCTGTCGGCGAGCCGGTCATCCAGCCCCGCCGTCCAAACAGCCGCCTGGACAAGGTGCGCCATATGTTTCAGAAGGTAATGTAACGTCTTGCGCAATACAAGCGTTCATTGCTGGCTATTGCGAAGTTTGTCGGATAAATAGCAAACCCAGCCGAGCCAGCGGGCGGCGGCGCATACGCGCCGCCGCCCGCCTTTGCTGGTAGGCAATCAAGGGGCGACAGCAAGGAGTGCTGCCGCCCTGCACTATTATTCAGAGAGGGGGAATTTCCATGAACGACCAGAAAGCCTACCAAGAGTATATCCAGCGCAGATACAACGCCTTTTGCAAGGCTGTTATCCGCTATGCCTGGCAGCGTCCGTCCGTGCCGGAATTATGTAGAGCTCCACATAATTCTGTTGCATTTCCCTGCCTTTTATGATACTATTTTGATACTAAGAAAATTAACAGCCGAAAATAACAGGTAAAATATTAACAATTTTGCGAATAATTTGCTTGCGAAAACACACCAGATGTAACTTCATATACTTGAATTTGTCGAGTGGGAGTAGGACGACAGGGTTCTGACCTGCGATTTTGAGTGCCGCACTATGCCGCTGAGTTTCGTTTCGTACGAGAGTCATGACAAAGCCACCAGCGACGGAGATGAGTAAAAGCGATTAAAGAGCCTCCGTTCCCTGCGTTGGGACGGAGGCTCTTTCTTTGCCGTTTTACTCCCTTGTCTCCGTTCGGGGATTATTTCTTGCTCATTTAGGGCTATTCGCGCTGAAAGATTTTGACTAGCTTGGTGTCCTTTATTTCGTAGACAATGTCTGCGACGTTCTCGACCAGCCTCTTATCGTGGGAGACGAACACTATCGTTCCGGCATAGGCGCTCATCATCTGCTCGAGGGCTTCGGCGCTCTTGATGTCCAGGTAATTTCCAGGCTCGTCCATGAGCAAGATGTTGTATCTGCCCAGCAGCATCTTCGCGAGTAGCAGCTTGATGACTTCGCCTCCCGAGAGAACGCCAACGTCCTTTGTCAGGTCGCGCGGTCCGATTCCCATAGAGGCGAGGATGCCTCGAATTTCGGTCATGCTGTACTCGCAACCATCCTGCATGAACGAGATCGCAGACTGACGGGCGTCGAACTTGTAGCCTGTTTGCTCGAAGTAACCGATCTCTGCCTTGGGAGAGATGTTGATACCGTCGGCGCGTCGAGCGATTGCCTTCAGCAGGCTGGTCTTTCCTGTACCGTTGCCACCGGTGATGGCCACTTTGGCACCGAGCGGTATCTCGAATTTCGCGTGGTCATAGAGCATGCAGTTGCCGAAGCTCAAGCTGAAATCGTCTGCCGAGATGGGAAATTTACTATGCAGTTCCAGGGCCTTGCTCTGGCGGAACCGCACGGCGCGAATGCTATCTGGGGCCTCAATTCCTTCGAGCGCTTCGAGGCGCTTCTCCATGTCCTTAGCCGCCTGGTACATCCTCTTCTGTTTGGTGCCGGTTGCTTTCTGATGCCCCAATCGACCTGCATACTCGTTGCTTTTTTTCGCAGCCTTCCGCTTGGCGTCGACCTGCCGTGCTTTTTTCCGTTGTTTTTCGATGGCGGCTTCGAGGCGATCGCGCTCGCGCATCGCCTCTTCGTATCGAGTCGCCTGAGCTTTGCGCTCTTCTTCTTTCTGTCGCAGATAGTCGGAGTAGTCACCCCAGAATTCGGAAATACCGCCGTCTTTGAGCTCCCAGATCTTGTCTACCACCTGGTCGAGAAAATGACGGTCATGGCTCACGATGAGCAGAGCCCCATCAAATGCCTTGAGTTGTCCGACGAGAAGGCGGATGCCGTCTTGGTCGAGGTGGCTCGTAGGCTCGTCGGCGAAGATCGCGCTTGCATGCTGGGAGAGTGCAGAGGCAATCTTGGCGCGTGTTTCCTCCCCGCCGCTCATCGTCTCCTGCGCCACTCCGGCGACGTTGAGACGGGAGAGCATCTCACCACTGTCCTGAGCCGCATCAAGGTCGAGTTCATCGAGTTGGCCGATGAGGGCAATGCTGCCGAAGCGCCTGACGTCGGCGTCCGCAATGGTAAGATTGCCGCTCAGAATTTTAAGCAGGCTGGTTTTGCCTGCGCCATTGTCTCCCACCAAGCCGATGCGATCGTAGGAGTAGATTTCCAACTCTTCGATATCCAGGATATCGCGGCCGGCATATTCCAAAAAGATGTCTTTAGCTTTGACTATGAGTTCCATAGGTTGAACCGCCTTTTGTGTATTAGCCTTTTACTGGAAGCGCAGCCATGCCAAAAAAGATTGCTCACGTCGATTTTTCGCCTTTGCCCAATTGCCGGCGCGAGCGTTTTGACCTTGCGCAAGCCGGCAAATCCGAAAATGATAGTTGGCGACGAATAAGGAGCGCGATGTGGGATGTCGGCGCAATACCTCGTCGTCGCAAGGGCTTGAAGGCTGACGCGTGAACCGATGGCTGCCGCCTCTTTTTTTCGAATACTTGGGCTATTGAATCCGCCCGGTATCTCTTTTCCCCACGTTTCGGACGCTCGGAGCAAGCAGCATAGCCATCGCAAGCAGTACCATGGTCGCTCCAGAGCCGACGAACCATAACGGAGCTCCAAGCAGATCCGCAAAAACGGAGGGGGCCGCGAGGCCCATGGGCATGGCCCACGCCATGATGGTTCCGTAGAGGCCGAAAACGCGGCCTAGGTACTCAGGAGGTATCTGCTCCTGCATAAGGGCAGTCTGGGTTCCCGCGTACAACGGGGAGCATGCGCCCATAAGAAAGCTCGCCGGTAGGAAAACGGCGAACAGCGACGGGCCGAGCAATCCGGATGCGATTGCGACGACGCCGAAGCCGGCGATCGCGGCGACCATGGTGAGCGACCTATTGCGGAACCCTCCCGTGGCCGCCAAAATGCCGGACCCAGCCAGCATGCCTGCGGAGAAAAGGACCTCCACCAAAGCAGCATCCCCCGTGCTACCGCCAAAATGTACCAAGGTCATTATTGGGAACAATGCCGCGAGTGGGGAGAACGCGAAAGCGAAGACGAACCCGCACCAAAGAAGGGCGAACAGCCCCCTGTATCCCCTGATCAGCTTGTAGCCGTCCGAAATCTCAGAGAAAAGTTCTCGAACTTTATTGGAAAAGGACGAGCTGCGGTCGGCTTCGTCGAGTCCTCCTGCGTCTATCTGAGCGGCGAGGACAGCTAGAGAAGCGAAAAGCGCCCCCAGCACGTCGAGGGCAATCATGGCGGTAATGCCCGCCACAGGATAAATCACTGCCGCGAGCGCGGCGCCAAGAATGTATCCGGCGGACTGAATCGCCTGCATCACTCCCGATAGGCGAACGAGATGCTCTGGCGGGGCGAGATGGGGCGTGAGGGATTGGGAGGCCGGCGTGTAGAACGAAGTGCCAGCTGCGCGGAGAAACAGGGCGATGAGTATTGACCACGCAGGTAAGCTGCCGGCCAACGAGGCAATCGCCAAGGCGGCGCCCACCGCGGCAACGAAGAGGTCGGCGCCGATGAGAACACGTTTCAAAGGCAGCCTGTCGACAACGGCGCCCGCAAGGACTCCGAACAAAGCAATCGGCAGAAAGCCTGCTAACGATGCCAGGGAGAGGAGGGAAGATGATTCTGTCGTGAGGGCGATATGCCAAATGAGACCCATTTGGAGAATCAAGCTCGTCAATGTCGACACGAGCTCCCCGCCCCATACGAAACAAATCTTAAATTGCCATGAATGGCACAGCGAAACAGACCTGCGCCGAGAGGTTTCAAATATCATGGTTATGTCCAATCGTGAAATGGCGTGCAGAAAAACAGCGCGACGCCACAACAGCGCCGCTTTCTAGGCGCTCATCCACGTGCGGAAAAGACCAACCACGACACCCCTCCTTTGTTAATTCGGTCTGGCAAACCATGTAATATTAACGAGGCTTGAGTTTGCCTGTCAAGAATCGACCATCGGAAAGGGCAATCCTCTCTGGCCATTCGATTCCTTTTGTATCTTTGGTTGCATAGGTGACCCGCCAGGGCTATTACGCGTGGAAGAGGCGCCTGCCGAGCTGGCCGATGAGGCGCTGAAGATGGCCCTGGTCAGGCGAAACGATCCCAAGGGATGCGTACATCATTCGGATAGTAAGAATGTTGCCAGCAGGTTTTGCGGCAACCGCAAAGGAGCCGTATCCTGCAGCTGGAATCACGTTGCAGCATCCTGACCCGCATTCCGATTGGCGGACGGCCCGCTTCGGCATCCTGACCAGCACAGCGATCGAGCCTTGTCATTCCTTGGATATGCCGGTTGCTCGGGGCGGTCCCGACGGAGGCCCTCGCCTCCCCGGTCCGTGACCCAAGAAGGGCAAGCATGCTGATCTGCATGGCTGGTTCCTCCTTTATGTAGACGACCATGCAAAGAAGGGACAACCGAGGAGGCAGGTTACTGATGCGGGCTCCCGCACGCCCATGACTACCCGACGGGCTGTTTTTCATCTCCGATGCCCGCATTGCAGCATGAACGAATGTGCCTCGACATCTCTGCTGGCATGGTACGACTGGGATCGCACCTCGACGCATCCTTGCGCATACTGCCTTCCAAGTTTCGAAACCGGGAAGGAAAGTGTATGTGAGCGACGATATCGGCGCCGATTCGACGCTCGAGAGGGAGATTGCGCCGATTCTATCCATCGGGGATGCATTCCCGAAGATTCTCATCACTCGCACGAGGCATGAGCCCCATACCCGGGAGGGCGTGCTCGTGCTGAATTTCGCGAGGTGGCTGCTTGGCGGGTAGGGTTCTGAACGTCGCATTGGGATATCGCGCGACAGGGCACGCAGGGCTGTTTGTGCCCGCACGGGAAACGCCGTCGCCATGCGGGCGGCCTGTCGTGTCCGATTAGCCTTTTGCTAAACAGGCTTACGCCAACTCATGGGCAAGCCACCTGAGACTATTCACTTTGCTTATCGTTGACAAAGACCTGTGGCCTGCGGTTTTGTGAACGGCTCGTAAGCCACCCGCGTCGACTCACTTACTGTTGAAGCTGGTGGTTTGCAGGCTCAAAGGCGGTTGAGTTTCAAAACGGGCGTTTTTCGGCGATATCGAGCCTCCAAAGGCGGCTCTCCGTGCCCCTTGGGACAAAAATAAAAACTCAATACTCTGAGTTTGAAAATGGTTTTTGAAGTTGTCCCAGCTTTTGTCCCCGAAGCCGATGAAACGCGACGTCGCGTCATTCAGCGGCACTCACTTCGAGATGCCGCCGAAAACTGGGTGCAACTGGAGTGACGAGACGGCAAAACTATAACCACCGAGTGGGAGTAGAACAGACGTTCGATTCTATGCTATAGTGTTTGCCAATGGGCGCGGCATCTTCCGAATCCGCGCCCATTGCTATACGGGCCTTACGATGACGAGCTGACGATCATAGGCGCCATGCGTGCATTTGCGGCGGAACGGGGATATGCGCCCGACTTCTCCGAATCCCGCCTCTGTCACGAGATTTACCTCTCCGACCCGCGCAAGTACGCGCCGGAGAAGCTCAAGACCGTGATTCGCCATCCCATCAAGCCGATTTAGCGAAACGAGCGCCGCCGTGCGGTCCGGCTTTTGGGGTTTATCAATTGGTAGTCCGCGTCGATCGAGCAAGCTGCCCTGCCTCCCGGCAGGTGCGTAATCCCCTTGGTCGATCCGTCTCGAGGTGCTCTCTTTGCTCATCTTGTGGCGTGGAGTTACGATACTCCTAAAAGTGTAACCAGATTCGAGTTTTAGGAGCAGCTTTTGAAGGGTGGCAGACTCAGGAACCGCGATAGATACCTCGAGGAGGCGATGCTCTTCCGTGACACCGACCTCATCAAGGTGATCACGGGCGTGCGCAGGTGCGGCAAGTCGAGCCTTCTCGATCTAATTAGGATGGCCATCGAGTCTGAAGGAGTCGCTGGCCGCGGCTTTGTGAGCGTCAACCTGGAAAGCAAGGGTACGGGCATCAAGACGGAGGACCGGCTTTATGATTACGTTCGCGGGCGCCTGTCGGACAAGGGTCGCACCTACGTTTTCATAGACGAGCCCCAGAGAATCGATGGCTGGCAGGATGCGGTCAACGCAATGAGGGTCGACTTCGATTGCGACATCTACCTCACGGGCTCGAATGCGTATCTTCTCTCGAGCGAGCTGGCCACCTATCTCTCCGGGCGCTACGTAGAGGTAAAGATGCTGCCCCTGTCCTTCTCCGAGTTCGCCGACTTCTGCGGAATCGAGTTCGTATTGGGAACTTCGGTGGCTCTCACTCCCGAGGGGGATCCCGTTCTCTTTGACGACATGCTTACTCGTTACCTTGAGTACGGGGGCATGCCAGCCATCGCATCCCTCTCGACGACCCAGGCGCAGCACTCGGCGTACATGTCCGGCGTCTACGAAGCCATCGCCGTGCGTGATATTGTCAACCGTGAGCGCGGGAAGGGCAAAAGTGCGGTGACTGACCCTTCCCTGCTGCGCCATGTGGCCGAATTCCTGGCGGACAACATCGGCAACGAGTGCTCGTCGAGTCGAATCGCCGGCGCGTTAACTTCTGCGGGGCCGAAGACCACGAACAAGACCGTTTCCTCGTATGTGGGTGCGCTTGAGGAGGCCTTCCTGTTCTATCGTGCCACGCGTTACGATTTGCACGGCAAGGCGCTCCTCAAGACGAACCCAAAGGAGTACATCGTCGACACCGGCTTCAGGACCTGGATGGCCGGCTATAGGGTCACGGATACTGGCCGCCTGTTCGAGAACGCCGTGTATCTCCAGCTGCTCTACGAAGGATGGAGCGTGCATGTGGGCAAGCTCTATGGCAAGGAAGTCGACTTCGTTGCGACGAAGGACGGGCGCGTGCTCTACGTGCAGGCGACTGACGAGATGTTCGCAAGCGAGACCAGGGAGCGAGAGATCGCCCCTCTGAAGTCGATACGAGACAACCACGAGAAGATCGTGGTCGTGAGGCAGGGTTCCTACGACACGGATATCGACGGCATCCGCATCGTGAGCGCGAGAGACTTTTTCCTCTAGGGCCATGCGATTCATCGCGAGGCAGTTAGGTCAAGTGAGAAACATGCCTGACATCGGTTTGCTGACGATCTAGAACAGTAAGGAGAAGCTTGGACAATCGCAAAATCGAGCAGAACGCGGTCAATGCTGTCAAGCAGGCTTTCGGCGATGTCGCTTGCGTCTATGCGTATATAGATGAGAACGACAAGACCGAATGCACCGACGGGCACCTGCAAGTCTACTCGTCTTCTTCCTTCACGATTGAGACCGTTGAAGGCCAGTTGCCGCTTCAGGTCAAGGGGACCACTTCGAAAAGAAAATCGGACCGACCTAAGCGGCAAGTTCGAGTTTCAGACCTCAAGCACTATCTCAACATTGCTGGAGGCTGCATCTATTTTTACGTCTACTGTGGGAGCGAGGCTCGTTCAGCGGAGGTTTTCTACAGACTTTTGCTTCCCTATGACCTAAAGAAGATTCTGGCCGATATTCCGGAGCAACAAGAGCGCATCTCTTTGCGTTTCGACCGGCTTCCATCAGACGCGGCGGAATTGACGCGGCTTGTCAGAAGGGCGGTCAAGGACAGAGCAAAGCAGCGAGCAGTCGCTGGCATCGCCCCCAAGACAATCGAGGAATTTAAGGACGACGGCCTTTGCTTTGATGAGTGCGAGTTTGGAATCGAGCTGCTCGAGGGCGAGTCGCCCGCAAGCTTGGCTCCATACAGGAACGGGCTGTATATCTACGGGAAGAGCCCCTGGGGAGAGCTGTATCCCTTGAATAAGCTTGAAAACATAGTTGGCGTCGCGATTGGGTCTCGGCATGACGTCAGCTCTGGTGATGTTTCCCTAAATGCGGTGGTCATGGCCGGAGAAAATGAGAATGGCGAGCACGTTTTCTTCAGGGGTTTCGACATATGCCTCTCCACCAACACAATCACCCTCAGCGAGACCGGAACTCTTGTCGAGCGCATGGAAGAGTTGGCCCTCATGCGCGCATTGATGCAAACCGGTACGCTTTCCATAGACGGAAGCGGCTTTGCTCGCGGGTGCAAGTTGAGCGGAGGCGACCTCGACGCCCTTGAGAGTCGATTACAGTCGCTGGAGATTATCAAGCGGGTTGTCGACGCTCTTCATTACAAGCCAGAGCTCGACATCAGTGCGTTGACCACTCAGGATTTAAGAAACATCGAGACAATTTACAAGGGATTGGTTGAGAACGCACCCCTCCACTACAAGGATCGCCAAAACGGATTCGGATATATCAATCTGGGGAACCATCCGATTAAGCTCGTGTTTTACCAAGTATCTGAAGATATGTACCGAATGGTCGATGGGCTTCGACTGGATGACCTGACGGTCTCGGTGTTCTTCCGGGGCGAGGGGGATGCCCCCGTAGTCGTCGCGCCTCTGTTCGTCCAAACGATGCAGGACTATATGAGGCTTGCCAATATCGATGCCGAGGTGTTTGCCGCTACGTTGAAGCAGTATCCAGTCACCGAAGTTAGCTCTGCCTACGTCAACGACAAGATGCTTGAAATGCTATCAGCCTACGATCAAGATGCGTGCTGTAAGGAAGAGTTGCTGAAATGCTGCGAGATGACCGTAGACGCCCTGGAAGCTTTTGCGGATCGAGAGGCAACCCTGATAAATCGATATCAAATTGCCGCTCGAAAGCGAGATCTTACTAGCGAGGAGAAATCTGAGTTAATGGCAATCCAGCTGAATTCAGATAGTGCGCTGTCGAAAGCATGCGCAGCAGCCTTGCGCGGAGACTCGGACATGGCCTCTGCGCTCAGAGCGTCACTTGACGAAGAGGCACGAACGACGCTCGGCTCATGGCCGATCGGCCGTTTCTTCGCATAAGACCGCATAGACTTTTTGAGGCATCGAAATGAAGCTACTTGTCGAATCGATTAGAAATGCGGTTGAGAAAGACTGCCTTATCCCAGCCCTTATGTCTTCCCTTACCATTCCCGACGCCATGGGGCAGCTTCTTTATCCCAATCTCGTCCTTCATAACGGGAAAAGAGCGGCGGGGCGGCAGTATGTGAAGTGGTTTGATGACTGGGCGGCAAACGACTTCCTGTTTTCGGGAGACCCCTCGAACGAAGGTGAAACGATTCCAGGTCAAATCTTTAATGGGAAGATGTGCTGGAAGCTCCGGTGCTCCCTGTTGCATTCAGGCGACTACGATGTGTCGGTCGATGCTCCCGAGAAAGACGAGAGCTTCGACTACGACTACAAGTTCGAGCTTGTCCTCCACGGGTGTAACGCCCTCCGCTCTTCCTGGCCGTCGCCCAAGAGCGGGATGCGTGCGACTAAGAGCGTGACGTTCCGCGTTGATGCGGCGTCGCTCGCGAGCTCGCTGTGCAACGCCGCGGAGGCCTGTCTTAAAGAAACGGGCGAAACGGTCAGTTACCCCAATCTGGAGTTATTCGACGTGGCTGCATGGGCGGATAGATTCAATACTCGCTGAGCCATCTCGTCAAACTCCTTGTGTGCTAAACGTTGGTGTTGGCGCCCCGGAAAAGGGGTGTGGCCAGCGCCTAGAATCTTCAGCTACCACGCTGAGACGATAGGAGATGACCACATGGACACTATGGCGCACGAGGCGCCCGCGACGCCGTTGCTTGCGTTTCGCTATCGCTGCTCGAAGCGTGTCGCTTGGGGCCCTAGCCGGAGGAGAGACGACCGCTCCCCGCGAGACTGCGGAACCAGCTATATCCGCTTGCTGCGGGCTTGCTTGAGCCAGTTCCTCTTGAAAGAGCCTATACCTCCGAAGAACTTGTTGTACGTCTCACCGTTCTCCTTGGCCTCGCACTTGACCAAGGCAAGTTCGATGGTGCAGAGGTAATCCGCCACTTGCTCGAGGCGGTAGTCGGTCATCGAGGTCTTGCGGCGTCGGACGACCCCTTTTGAGAGGACCTTGCCCACCGAGCCGTCTCGCCCACGGAACAGAAGGAGCGCATCCTCGCGACCTTCGGCGACCTGTGCTGCGAGATGGAGGGCTGCACCATCGCGCAGGCCGCCTATCTCAACGGCGTGCCCCTCGTCGTCGTGCGCGCCATCAGCGACAAGCCCTGCGCCGAGGGCCAGGTCGTCGACTACAACACCTTCGAGAAGAAGACCGTCTTCGACTGCGCCCGCATCACCGCGCACATGGTTAAGCTTTAGGCCCTGCGCGCCGGGGTCCTTCTTTATGTTGGGCCCCGGCGCGCAGGGCCCTTTCCAAAGCGAAGTGTCGAGCCGAAGTGTTGAGCGTCGGCCCTGAATGTTCAATGGCCGTTGTTTTCTGCCCCTCAAGTGGTGAACTTCTCCTCGGGGCTGTTGATTCCCCCACGCGCCCCCTTCCGTTCTCTGTGTTCCCCTTATACTCCTTGTACAAGGAGGTAAGAAGTCATGGACAAGACCGCACAGGACAGCTTGGCAAAGAAGCCCGTCGACATGAGGGACAGGATTCTCGAGCATCTCGAGGCCCTCACCTCTGCCGTCTCGCTCGACGACCTTGCCCGTCTGTCCACCTCCGACATCGCCGAGACACTCATCATCTCCAGGAGTCTGGCGAGCCAGTACCTCAACGACCTTGTTCGCGCCGGCCTTGTGGTTAAGGTGGCGGGCAGGCCTGTCCGTTATTTTCATCGCCGCGCGTTCCAGAAGCGTTTTCAGGTAAAGCTCTCTGCAAGCGAGTACGCCTCGCTCGCCGACCTCATCCAGGCGACGGGAATCGCCGATCACCGCGACTTCGCGCGTGCCGTGGGCTTCGACCTGAGCCTCAGCTCCGTTGTCGAGCAGTGCAAGGCTGCGGTTCAGTACCCTCCGTTTGGCCTGCCCATCCTCTTGAGCGGCGGCGTGGGTGTCGGTAAGTCTTTCCTTTCTCGCCTTGTGTACGAGTACGGCAAGAACCAGGGCTTGCTGTCCCGCGACTCCTCCTATGTGCGCATCGACTGCGCCGGGGTCCCGGACGCCGCCTCGTTCAACGGGCTTCTTGACGAGTCGATCGCGAAATCGCGCGGGGGTGTGGTCTTTGTCAACGGCATCGAGGCACTCTCTCCCTCTGCGATGGAGCACTGCCTTGCGACGGCCCTCGGGCTCGATGCCTCCCAGGATGCGCAGCGCGCTCGCCTCGTTCTTTCGACGGCGCTTTCCGCCGATGACCTGAAGGTTTCCTCGGCCTACAGCAAAATGCCCATCTGTGCCCGCGTCCCCTCACTCAAGGAGCGGACCCCCGAGGAGCGCGAGGATCTCATCTTGAGCTTCCTGCGCAGCGAGGGGTGCCGAATCGGTTCTGATGTGAAGATCAGCCGCGGCGCATACCGTTGCCTCGTGAACGCGGACTTTCCCGATAACATCGCCGGCTTGCGCGCCTGCGTGACGAACTGCTGCGCCAAAGCGTTCCTCAATCGCGAGGGCGACTACGTCGTCGTTCGCCCGTATCTTCTTCCCAGTGGGCTCCTCTCCTCCGCGCAGATCGATCAACAGCCCGACGATGGCGCTCTGATCGACGCGTCTCTGGATACCGCCGAGAGCACAGGGCCGGTCGAGCAGGCACTCGATGCCCTGTGCTCTCTCGATGAGCGATTCTGCGCCGGGGAGCTCTCTGTCTCCGAGCTCGTCTCGCAAGCTGTCTCCGCTGTGCGCGGCGTTGAGGATCACTTGATCTTCGGCCACGGCGTCGCCTCATCGAGGTCGCGCGCCTTCGAGCGCGTCGTGGGCGCGGTCCTTGCCGACGCAGGCTCTTCTTATGGCATCGAGCTTTCGAGGAAGGTCACTTTTCTACTGGCCCAGGAGATTTGCCTGCAGTTGTGGCCGGGCATCGGCCTGGCTAAGCGAAAGTCTGCCTGTGCGGAGCAAATCTCCCATCTCCTCGGTGCCGTGACCTCCGAATTGCCGTTTGCCTCGAGCGTCTCCGATCAGGTCGCCGCAGACATGGAAGGGGCACTGGGAATCTCGCTCGATCACTTCACGAAGACGCTTCTGACGCTGTGCGTCGCATCGGAGTCTCGCGACGCAAAGGCTCTTCGGACGCTCTGCGTCATCTTGTCACACGGCTACTCGACGGCGACGAGCATCGCCGACGCGGCGAACCGTATGCTCGGCATGCATGTGTACGAGGCGGTCGACATGCCCTACGACCAGCAGCTGAAGGACATTGTCGGTCCGCTCCAGCGCCTCGTCGACCGTCACTCGTACTGCACTGGGGTCGTGTTTCTTGTTGACATGGGCTCTTTGGAGGAGGCCTATAAGGCCCTCGAGAACGTTACCGACTCCACCATCGGGGTGGTGAACAACGTCTCCACCGGGCTCGCGCTCGAGATCGGGTCCGGGCTGCTCGGCGGCAAGTCCATCGCCGAGGTTCTTGGCGATGCGACCGCCGTGTGCGTGACGCACTGCAAGGTGATCGAGCGCGTCAACCGTGAGGACGCCATCGTCTTCTGCTCCGAGTCCGGGGTCGACGCCGCGGAGAGGATACGCCAGCTCGTCTCGCAGAGCCTCCCGCGCACCATAGGCGCACGCCTGCTCACGAGGCCCTTCAAGCAGCTCGTCACGAACGGGTCGAACGACGCCGTTTTCTCCGAGCACCGCGTCTGCGCCGTCATCGGCACGGGAGACCCCGGGATTGCCTCCGTTCCCTTCGTCGCCCTCGAAGACATTATGTCGACGGCGTCCGCCTCGAAGGTCGATGCCGTGTTCGGCAGGTGGCTTGACGCTTCCGAGCTCTCTTCTTTCCACGAGAAGCTGCTTTCGAACATGACGCTGCAGAACGTTATCCGCTCCATCACCATCCTCGACCCGGAGCGGCTATTCCACGAGATCGAGAGCGCCGTGCACGAGCTTCAGCGCAGAACGGGCGAGAAGATCGGCAGCAACGCCATCATCGGGCTGTACGTTCACCTCTGTTGCCTCGTTGAGCGCCTCGTCACCCGCAACCCCATCGAGACCTACGTCGGCCAGGACCGCTTCGAGGAGGAACGCGCCGATTTCATCGAGTCCTTCAGGCAGAGCTTCTCGAGCATCTCGACGCGCTATCGCGTAGAGGTTCCCGTAAGCGAGATCGCATATGTCTTCGACTACATAAGCGTGAGCGCCGCCCCGGCGCGAGAAGAGCGCCTCGGCTCCTCGGACCTCCTGCTCGACGAGTGACCTTCCCCGCGCCGCCGCGAGCTGACCGCGCGTCCTCAATAATCCGATAACCCCTTGCCCGGCGCGAATCCGGATAGCGCCGAGGCAGTACCGAACGTAAATCTTCATTTGATAGGAGCAAACATGAGTGTTGTTATGGCACGAATCGACAATCGCCTGCTTCACGGCATCATCGTGACGCAGTGGGCCCCGGTGTCGGGCGCGACCCGAGTCATGGTCATCGACGACAAGGTCGCCGGCGACGAGGTCCTGAAGTCCACTATGAGGATGGCGCGCCCCGCGGGCATGGCCGTCTCGATCATCTCCGAGGAGACCGCGCTCAAGAACTTCGCGGCGGGCAAGTACGACCGCGAGAAGGTCTTCGTCATCGCGAAGGAGCCCGAGACGATGCTTCACCTGGCCGAGTCGGGCGTCGAGTTCCCGTCGCTGATCGTCGGCGGCTCTCTTGTCAAGGAGGGCGGCGTCCAGCTCACCCAGCGCGCCTATGCCTCCGCCGAGAACGTCCAGAGCTACAAGGCGCTCATCGCCCGCGGCGTCAAGGTTACGGCACAGTTCGTGCCCGCCGACAAGCCCGTCTCCGTCGCCGACCTCATCTAAGGAGGGATCATGGTCAACTTCACTATCCTGCAGGTCGTCCTTTTGACCCTGCTGGCCTTCATCAAGCACGTGGACTACTACGGCATCCCGATGATCTTCGTCAACTATGCCGTTTTCTGGGGCCTTATCACCGGCGTCGTCATGGGCGACTGGCAGACCGGCCTCGTCATCGGCGGCACCATCCAGCTCATGCAGCTCGGCGTCGCGGGCTTCGGCGGCTCGTCGATTCCCGACTACGGCACGATGGCCATCATCGCCACCGCCTACGGCGTGACCCTGGGCGCGGACACGGGCCTCGCCATCGGCCTGCCGGTCGGCATGCTCGGCATCCAGCTCGACGTCATCGTCAAGATCCTCAACGGCTTCGTCGTCGAGAAGTCCCAGAAGCTCTGCAACGAGGGCAAGTTCAAGCAGATGAACGCCATCCTGTGGGTCTGCCCCGCGCTCTTCGGTCTGTGCGCCGCCCTGCCCGTCTTTGTTTCCGTGACGCTCGGCCAGCCCGCCGTCAACTGGCTCCTCGAGGTCATGCCCCAGTGGTTCCTCTCCGGCCTCACCCTCGCCGGCAAGATGCTCCCGGCCGTCGGCATCGCCATGCTGCTTCGCTACATGCCCACCGCTAAGTACTTCCAGTACCTGCTCGCCGGCTTCTTCCTCTCGGCCTTCCTGAACGTGCCCATCATCGGCGCCGCCATCGTCGGCTTTGCCCTCGCGATCGCGTTCTACCAGCGCGCCGAGAGGGACACCGAGCTCGCCGCCCACGCTTCCGCAGACGCCTTCATCGGAGAGGATGAGTAACCATGGAAAACGAGAACATCACCGCCGTCGCCGAGGGCAAGCCCTCCGGCTACAAGGTCACCAAGAAGGATCTGCGCAACGCGAACTGGCGCTGGCTCATGAGCGTGTGCACCTTCAACTACCAGACCCAGCAGGGCGCCTCAGTCGCCTACGCCCTCTCGCCGGTCCTGAGGAAGATCTACACGAACGACGAGGACTATAAGCAAGCGCTCAACAACCACTTCCGCTACTACAATACCCAGCCTTGGCTCGCCGCCATCATCCTTGGCGCCTGCGTGGCCATGGAGGAACGCGACGGCCTAGCGGCGGCGGACGCCGTCCAAGACCTGAAGATCGGCACCATGGGACCGCTCGCCGGCGTCGGCGACTCCCTGCTCATGACCATGATCCCGACCATCATGGGCTCCATCGCCGCCTACATGGCCATCGAGGGCAACCCCGTGGGAGCCGGCATCTGGTTCGCGCTCATCTTGGCCATCTTCTGGGTCCGCATGCACGCCCTCGAGTTCGGCTACAAGCAGGGCGTGAAGCTCGTCACCGACTTCAGCGAGAAGCTTCCCAACCTCACTGCCGCCGCCTCCGTGCTCGGCCTCACCGTGGTCGGCTGCCTCATCGCCTCGGTCATCGGCGTCACCTGCCCGATTAGCTTCAGCTTCGGCGACGTCTCGATGGAGATTCAGCCGCTGCTCGACAAGATCCTGCCTGCCATGATCCCCGCCGCCATCACGGGAAGCGCGTATTACCTTCTTACCAAGAAGAACGCGAGCATGACGGCCCTCATCCTCGTGGTGATCGTCCTCGCGATGGTCGCCTCCGCCGCTGGCATCCTCGCCTAGCTTCGACCCAAGAGATTGGTGAATCAATGAGAAAGATAGTTGTGGCGAGCCATTCCCTTCTCGCCCAGGGCTTCAAGGACACCCTCGAGTTCCTTACGGGTAAGAGCGACGCCGTCAACGCCGTGTGCGCCTACGTGAACGACAACGGCGAGGGGCTCGACGCGGCGGTCGAGGCGGCGCTTTCGGGCACTGACGAGGTCGTCGTCCTCACCGACGCGCTCGGCGGCAGCGTGAACCAGCGCTTCTCCCGCTTCGCCTCCGACCGGATCCACGTGATCGCGGGTGTCAACCTCCCGCTCGCCATGACGGTCGCGCTCGCGCGCCCCGACGAGAAACTCGACTTCGACGCCCTCGTCGACGAGGCGCGCCAGCAGATCGTCTACGTGAACGGTGCCAGTTCCGCTGAGTGCGAAGACGACGAATAGAGGAGGTCGACGATGAGAGAGTTCCTTAAGGACGTGTGGATGCACGGCGGTGAGGAAAGCCGCGCCATCACCCCCGAGAACATCACGGGCGAGAAGGGCCGTGCCGCCATGTCGGCCAGCCACCTCGGCGTCGGCCGCAAGGGCTCGTGCTGCGTGCCCCTTGAGTCCGGCGAGACCATCACGCTCGCGGACATCGAGGGCCCCGGCATCATCCGCCACATCTGGATGACCGTCCCCGACAAGACCGCCGCCGGCAGCTTCGTCATGCGCGACCTCGTGCTGCGCTTCTACTGGGACGACGAGGAGACCCCCTCGGTCGAGTGCCCTGTCGGCGACTTCTTCTGCAACGGCTTCGGTGAGCGCGCCATCGTCAACTCGATGCCCATCTGCGTGAACCCGACGGGCGGCATGAACTGCTACTTCGAGATGCCTTTCAGGAAGCACGCCAAGGTCACGCTTACGAGCGAGCACCCCGGGTTCATTAAGTACATCTTCTACACGTTCAACTACGCGCTCACCGACGTGCCGGACGACGCCATGTACTTCCACGCCCGCTTTAACCGCGAGCGCAGCACTCGCAGGGGCGTCGACTACACCGTGCTCGACGGCGTGCGCGGCAAGGGCTACTACGTCGGCACCTACATGGCCCTGTGCGCCCTGGAGCGCTATTGGTGGGGCGAGGGCGAGATGAAGTTCTTCCTCGACGGCGACGAGGAGTTCCCCACGGTCACCTCGACGGGAGCCGAGGACTACTTCGGCGGTGCCTGGGCCTTCCTCGACAGGCCGCCCCACGCGCTGCCCGAGGCGCAGTGCTTCAACACGCTGTTCGCCGGCTACCCGTACCGCTCGACGCGCGACGCCACGCGCGACCGCTTCAGCGCGGGCAAGCCGAACCCGAACCCGATGCTCGCGACCAACGACGACGCGCTGCCCAGGCACGGCCTCTACAGGTGGCACCTTCCCGACCCGATCTCGTTCAAGGAGGACCTGCGCGTGACGTTCCAGGACCTCGGCAACGACGACATCAAGCTCTACGAGCGCGAGGACGACATCTCCACCGTCGCCTACTGGTACCAAAGCGAGCCGCACGCCGTGCTCGCCCCGTTTGCCGCAAGGCAGGACCGCGTGCCCAGGTAAGGTCGCCTCGAAACAAGCCAACGTTATGGGCACCCGCGGTTGACCATGACTGCGGGCGTCCCTTTGTAAGGAGGATCACATGAGCGAAAAGCAAATGAGGCTCGGCGCCCTCGAGGCCGGCGGGACCAAGATGGTCTGTGCCGTGGTGTCCGGCGACGGCGAGGTCCTCGACCGTATGGAGACCCCGACGCTTACGCCCGCCGAGACCGTCCCGCAGATGATCGAGTGGTTCACCGCCCGCGATGTGGACGCGTTGGGCATCGGCGCCTTCGGCCCGACCTGCGTCGACCCCAACGACGAGCGCTACGGCTCCATCCTCCAGACGCCCAAGCTCGCGTGGCGAGGCCATGGTCTTCGCGCCGCGTTCGCCGACGCCCTCGGGATTCCGGTGGCCTACGACACGGACGTGAACGTTGCCTGCCTCGGCGAAGTGGTCTTCGGCTGCTGCAAGGGGCTCGAGGACGCCGTCTACGTGACCATCGGCACCGGCGTGGGCGCGGGCGTCATGTGCGCGGGCAGGCTCCTTCACGGCATGCTGCACCCCGAGGCCGGCCACATGCTGGTAAGGACCCGTCCCACCGAGGAGGGACGCTGCGTCTGCCCGAGCCACGCGAGCTGTCTCGAGGGCCTCGCCTCCGGCCCCGCCATTGCCGCGCGCTGGGGAAAGCCCGCGGCCGAGCTCGCGGACAACGATGAGGCGTGGGCGCTCGAGGGGGATTATCTGGGGCAGATGTGCGCGAACCTCGTGCTCATGTACTCGCCTCGCCGCATCGTCCTCGGCGGCGGCGTGATGCACCAGGAGCAGCTCTACGGCATCGTCCGCAAGAAGACCCTCGAATATCTGGGTGGCTACATCCAGACCGCCGAGCTTAAGGACATGGAGAGCTACATCTGCGCCCCGGGCTGCGGCGGCGACCAAGGAATCCTCGGCGCGGCCGAGCTGGCAAGAAGGGCGCTCGCGTAACTTGCGCTCTCTCCGCCATACAACGCGTTAAGAAAAGACGAGCGCTTCTTGCCAATTGAGCGGCAAGAAGTGCTTGTCTTTTGCATTTTTGTCTCTCAAAATCTTATTTTCACGATTTGCATTTTCATCCCGTTGTCACCGACCCTTGCGAGAAACCGGAAAAAGCCGCTGACAGAAGGGTCTCTCAAATCGTTATAACCCAGCATATAGCCGCGACTTGTGACCTGCAGACGGCTGTCCCACGTGCCGATTTCCTTGGCGGCATCCGAAACCGCAAAATATGCCCCCACATCCTTGATTTTTGCAGTCTTAAGCCATGTTTTTGCGATCATCTTTACTGCCATCCGATTGGCAGCATCAAAGACCAGCACACCGCCGGGGAAAGCGTCCGCCATCCCCCGCACCAGTTCCCGGACCTGCTGAGTCAGAAAGTAATAGAACACCCCGGAGGCAAAGAACACCACCCCGCCGGAGGCATCGATTTTGTTAAACCATGCGGTGTCTTTCAGGTCACAGGGGATATTTTGTTCTCGATTCCCGGCGGGCAGTAGCTGCTGCCGCAAGGTAATCACATCCGGGAAGTCCAGATTGTAGATCTTGCATCTACCGTTGTCGCAGGTTCTGCCGGTGTTGTCCAGCCCGCAGCCCAGATTGACCACCGCCGCATTGGGGTGGCCTTTCAGGTAATCCCGCACCTCGAAAGCAAGATCACCCTGCCGCATTGCCACCTCCAGCGCACCAAAGCGCTGTATCAGGCTGCGGGAGTTTTTCTCTGCCTCTGAAAAGTCGTAGTCGATCTGGTCGAGCAGACGAACCGCTGTTTCATCCCTGTAAAGGTTCGGGTACAGCTCCGTGCACAGCTTCCGGGAATACAGCGGGAGGATCAGCGTCTCCTGCACGGTGTTTTTCTCGATTTTACATTTCATAGGTTCCTTCCTCGGTGAATAAAAACTGTCATAATTGCCGCCAGCACAGCCGCTATGACCGTCATGCCTATCGCCATGTACAGGATGGATGCAAAAATGCCCGCATGGCGTCCTCAAACGCCATATCCGCCACGCTGCCTTGCAGAACGGCGCAACGCCCCTCCCGAATTGCAGTTCGGTTGAGCTTTCTAGCCTTCTCCACGCTGACGGGCGAATAGTCGATGCCCTTGATGACGCCATGCGGGCATTTTTTCAGCAGCCGTTTTATGTTCGCCCCGCCGCCGCAGCCACAATCCAGCACTTTGGCATTTGGCGCAAGTCGCAGAAATCGAAGTCCCCACCGCGCCACAGGGCCGTGGCCCAGATTCATCATGGCAACCATTAGTTTTCCGCCGAGGCCCACGGGCTTGCGGGTGTTTTCAAAGAACGACATCTGGCCCCTCCGATTTCGTGCATTCCGCATAGGTCAACGGGAACGAGGCCTTCAGCACCGCGCTTTTCTGCACCGCCCAGCCGTTTTGACGCAGGAAACGCAGGTATTCCTCGCTTGTCCATCTGTTGTGGAGGGGGAATCCCGCCATACTCATGAAGAAGGCTTTTGCCTTGCCGGAAACCGAGTTCCCCGCGTGGGTGAAGGTTGGCGCGATGAGCACGCCGTCGTCCTTCAGCACCCGCCTGATTTCTTGCAGGGCCTTTTCCGGATGCGGCACTATGTGAAGTGCGTTGGACGCGATCACCACTTCGAAGGACTTCTGTGCATAGGGCAGGCGGAACATATCTTGTACGGAAAAGTGCAGCTTTGCGGATTGATTACCCCGCTTTGCCTCAAGGATCATCTTTGCAGAGGCGTCCGTAGCCTCGATGTGCGCCGCCGCATCCACGATGCTCTTTGCGATAAGCCCCGTGCCGGTGGCGACTTCCAGCACGGTTTTTGCTTTTACCACCGGCCTGATCAGCTCATACATCTTCTCATACGCCGCCCAGTCGTTTCGCATGAAACGGTCGTACCGACCGGCATTCTTGTCCCAGAAGCCCTTGCGTTCGTGCATGGCTATCGCCCCCAAACAGTTAGAGCCATCTAACTATAACACGCGAATCGTGCAGTAAGATAAGGCTAACCTTATTCTCGGCTAAGACGCATCTCTCCGACCCTTTGAATCACCCCTTTTCACGCCACCCGCTACGAACCCCGGCGGGAACCAGGGAGTGATTAAAGGAGCGGCCTGCGGTTTTGCGAATCAATTGAGTCATTTCCGAAATCGCGAATCAAGGGCCTGATTCGCCCAAATTGCGCACGATTCAGTCCTTAGACGGTACGACGCGACACGCATCGACAACACTCGGACTGGATTAGGCACTGAGTGGGAGTAGGCTGACAGGGTTCTGACCTGCACTTTTGAGTGCCGCACTGTGCCGCTGAGTTTCGTTTCGTACGAGAGTCACGGCAAAGCCACCAGCGACATTGGTGAGTAAACTCAATTATCGAGCCTCCGTTCCCATGTTGGAATGGAGGCTTTTTCTTTGCCTTTTTACTCCCTTTCATCTGCGATTTCGCCATTTACTCCCCGTGTTTCAAGACGACAAGGCATGGGGCGGTACTCGGAGGAATGGGAGTAAGGATTCATTCCAGCGGCGGACGAGATGGCGACTCGCATCGCCGACATGCTCATGCACATGGGCGGCGACTAGACAGGGCGATCCCTGCAACGGGCATTATTATCCGGGAAGCGTTTGGTTGCGAGGCACGCTGGTGTGAGGGCCTGAGTCGTCAGGCCCTCACAGGGGGACCGCGATGGTGGCCACCGCGCCGCCCGAGGGGCTGTTGGCGAGCGAGACGGAGCCCCCGTGGGCGCTCGCGGCCTCGGAGGCGGCGTGGAGGCCGAGCCCGTAGTGGCGGCCTCCGTCGCGCGAGGAGCGGGAGGAGTCGTCTGTGAAGAGGCGCTCACAG
>DBFVZT010000081.1:0-25608 GCA_048486575.1 Collinsella sp.
GGGAGGCGCCGCGCGCTCGGGCGGCGCGCCAGGGAGATAGTGGACGAGATAGTCGAGAGGCGCGGTCTCAAGAAGGAGTAACATCGGGACTTGCAGCGACGGACCTCAGGACACTCTTACACCACGTCTGCGCGCGCGACCATATATGCCGTCAATTACCTTAAGCAGGTAAGCAGCTCAAATGCCATAACAGCCGACTGAATAACATCTCAAAGCAATGTACCCAACCTAGTCATTTAAGAACGTCCCCAATGACTACATCTAAGGCGCCGCAGGTTGAGCATAAGTCAGCGAAAACGCCCCTAAGCGAGCAAGGTGACGTGAAAGAGGAGGAAAGCGTACTTTGGTACGCGACCGACGATTGAACGTCAGATTGCCGCTTAGGGGCGTTTGCAGCGTCGAGTCGTTACGCGGTTTGTAAAACCGCGTAACCTACACGGCCTGTGCCAGCTTCTCGGCACGCTCGGCGGCGGCGAGCGCCTCGATGACGGTGCCGAGCTGGTCGCCCAGGAGGACGCCATTGTAGGTGGAGTTGAAACCGATGCGGTGATCGGTCACGCGGTCCTGGGGCTGGTTGTAGGTACGGATCTTCTCGGAACGGTTGCCGTGGCCGATCTGGCTCTGGCGCTCGGCACCGAGCTCTGCCTGCTGCTTCTCGAGCTCCATCTCGTACAGACGGGCGCGCAGCATCTGCATGCAGACTTCGCGGTTCTGGATCTGGGAGCGCTGTTCCTGCGACTGCACCACGGTGTTGGTGGGCAGGTGGGTGATGCGCACGGCGGAATAAGTGGTGTTAACGCACTGACCGCCAGGACCGGAGGCGCAGTAGGTGTCGATGCGCAGGTCGGACTGGTTGATCTGGACGTCGATCTCCTCGGCTTCGGGAAGTACGGCGACGGTCGCCGTGGAGGTCTGGATACGGCCCTGGGACTCGGTCTTGGGAACGCGCTGGACGCGGTGCACGCCGGACTCGAACTTCATGACGGAGTAGACGCGGTCGCCCTCGACCTTGAACTCGATGGACTTAAAGCCGCCGGCCTCGCTGGGGCTGGAGTCGAGCACGGTGGTCTTCCAGCCGCGCGACTCGCAGAAGCGCTGATACATCTTGTACAGATCGCCGGCAAAGATAGCCGCCTCGTCGCCACCAGCGGCGGAGCGAATCTCGACGATGGTGTTCTTGTCGTCGTTGGGGTCGCTCGGGATGAGCATGTACTTAATGTCTTCCTCGAGCTGGGGAAGCTTGGCCTCGTTTTCGGAGATGTCCATCTGGAGCATCTCCTTCTCATCGGCATCGGTAGTATCGTGGAGCATTTCCTTGGCAGCCTCGATGTCATCGAGCGCGCCGATGTACTCGCGCGAGGCAGCGATGAGGTCGGACTGGTGCGCGTACTCCTTGTTGAGACGCGTGAACTCCTTGATATCGGAAGCGACGGCCGGGTCGGAAAGCTTTTTCTCGAGCTCCTCGTAGGCCTTGATGATCTTTTCGAGCTTGTCGCGCATGACGGGACTCCTTTATATGCGTGAAGGTGAAAATCGGCAGAATTGATGGGGCGCACGGCGCCATTGCGGGGGTAAGTCCAGCTAGAGCATGTCGATCTTCAGATACATGCGCATCCCTTCGCGTACGGGGTACATAGTTGCGGTCTAACCCATACATGATAGCGTGCGCAGGCAAACCTGCATATAACCCGCACGGAATCCGACAAAGGGAGAGTCCCTTTGTCGGATTCTAGAGCGTATGGAGCAGGGCGATGAGGAAGCGAACACCCTGGAGGTAGGCGCGGCGGGTGATGCGCTCGTTGGTGCCGTGGACACCGCGATCGCACTCGTCGTCATCAACTACAAAGGCCGAGAAGCGAATGCACTCAGGGCAAATGTGCTGGTAGTTGGCAGCGTCGGTCGCACCGATCACGGTCGAGGGCACAATTGCCACTGGCTCGAATGATCCGTTTTCCTCCGTCCCCTTTGGATCACGGAAGTAGCGGGCGGCAATGGCGCGAACGGCCTCGAGTCCCGGTCCACCGATGCGCGGGGACGGCGAGGGCTCAGAGCTGCCGGGGCCGAGTTCGACCTCCACACGTCCGACAAGGCCCGCCGCGGCAACCGACTCGCAGCAGCGCGCCACAACGTCGGCCACGCTCGTGCCCTCGAGCATGCGGAAGTTGATATTGGCCCACATATTCTGCGGCATTACGTTGGCGCCGGTGCTGCCACCCTCGATCTGCGTGGGCGCGCAGGTGGTCGTCACCAGCGGATAGAGCTTTTTGCTGGCGAGGCAATCGCGGACAATGGCATCCCCGTTGGCGGCAATTTCATCGGCCGTGTAGAGCCCCAACTCGACGAGCTGGGCGGCAAGCAAGTCGGTCACGCGCGTCGGCCACTCGATATCACAGATTGCGGTGATGGCACGGCTGAGCACCTCGAGCGATGTGCCACCGTAGGGGTTGGACGAATGCCCGCCCTCACTCTTCGTCTTGAGCACGATATCGGCATAGCCCTTCTCGGCAAGGTCGGCGTGCATGAGCCAGTCCTCGCCCGCGCTGTACTCGGCAGCCGAAACGATGCGGTAGTCGCCCTCGTCGATCAGGTACTCAAGCTCAATGCCGCGCTCCTCGAGCGCGCGGCCGATGGCGCCTGCGCCGTACTGCGTAGTCTCCTCGTCCTGGCCAAAGGCCAGGAGCAGCGTGCGCTCGTGCTGCCAACCGTGTGCCAGCGCATACTCAACCGCCTCGAGAATGCCTGCGACCTGGTCTTTCATATCGATAGCGCCGCGACCCCAAATGTAGGTGTCGTCTACATGCCCGCTAAAGGGGGCGTACGTCCAGTCGTCCTCGGTACCCGGCACCACGGGGACCACGTCCATGTGACCCATGAGCACAACGGGCTTGAGTGCGGGGGCGGAGCCGGAAAGCGTCACCAGCAACGAATGATCGATGAGCTCGACCTTACCCGCTGTAAATACGTGCGGCCAGGCCTGCTGCATATAGGCACGCAGGTCGTCGAACGGCTGCCAGTCCACTGCCTCGGTATCCATGCTCGAAATGGTCGGAAACGACAGCACGCGGCCCAGGCGCTCGCACGCGCCGACCTCGTCGATATCGGCAAAATCATCCTCGTGCGCAAAGAAGCGCCAAACCTCGGCCATGCCTTCCTCCAAAAACAACGTGGCAAAGAGGCGGTCCCTTTGCCACGTTCGCTTGCATTATTTGTCGTTGAGATAACGCGAGAGGAACTCGCGGGTGCGCTGGTGCTTAGGATTGCCGAAGAGCTCGGCCGGCGCGGCGTCCTCGAGGACCACGCCCTTGTCCATAAAGACCACGCGGTCGGACACCGTGCGGGCAAAGGCCATCTCGTGCGTGACGACGACCATGGTCATGCCGTCGGCAGCGAGCTTGCGCATGACCTCGAGCACCTCTCCCACGATCTCGGGGTCGAGTGCGGAGGTCGGCTCGTCGAACAGCATGATCTGCGGATTCATGCATAGGGCACGAGCGATGGCAACGCGCTGCTTTTGGCCGCCGGACAGGCGACCCACGGCGGCGTGCGCGAACTTCTCGAGCCCCACGCTCGTCAGATGCTCCATCGCGACCTTCTCGGCCTCGGCCTTGCTCATCTTTTTGAGCGTGACGGGCGCGAGCGTGCAGTTGTCGAGCACATCCATGTTGTTGAACAGGTTAAAGCCCTGGAACACCATGCCGATGTCCTCGCGCAGCTTGTTGATGTTGCAGCGCTCGGCCGTGAGGTCCTGGCCGTGGAACCAGATGTGGCCCGCGTCCGGGGTCTCGAGCAGGTTGAGGCAGCGCAGGAAGGTCGACTTGCCCGAACCCGAGGCGCCGATGATGGTGACGACCTCGCCGGGATTGACGGACAGGTCGATGCCCTTGAGTACCTCGAGCGAGCCGAAGCTCTTGCGCAGGCCCTCGACGCGGATGAGCGGCTCATTGGTCTGTGCGGCGGCCGCAACGCCGGTAATGGCGGTATCTGCCATGATGATTCTCCTCGTCTTGAGCCTAGTTGGAGCTGGGCAGCGTGACCGGAGCCTCGGCGCCGAGCTTTTTGCCAAAGGCCTCGAGCAGGCGGCTCGCCACGAGCGTCAGGATCAGGTAGACCACGAGCGCCACGCAGTAGACCTCCATCTGGCGGTAGTACACGCCGGCGACGGTGGTGGTGGCGTACATGAGGTCAAACACGCCGATGACCGAGAGCACCGACGAATCCTTGATGTTGATGATGAGCTCGTTGGTGAGCGCCGGGATCGCGTTTTTAATACCCTGAGGGAACACGACCTTGCGCATAGCCTGCCACTGCGACAGGCCCAGCGAGCGCGCAGCCTCGGCCTGGCCGGGATCGATGGACTCGATGCCGCCGCGCAGGACCTCCATCATGTAGGCGGTAGAGTTGAGCGAGATGGTGACGAGGCCAGCAGTGAAGGTACTCCAGATCTGGTTGGCCTGGGCGGTCTCGAAGCCCATGCCGCGCAAAACGGTGAAGCCCGCGTAATAGATGAGTAGGCCCTGGACCATCATGGGCGTGCCACGCACGATGGTGGAGTAGATGGTCGCAAAGCCTCGGCCAATGCTCTTAAAGAAGCGCACCAAGTCGTTGTCCACGCGATCGAAGGTCTGAATGCGCAAAAACACAAAGAGCAGCGCAAGGAAAAAAGCGATGACGGTACCGAAGGTCGCAAGTGCGATGGTGATCTCGATGCCGCGGATAAAGAAGTCCCCGCTCTTGTAGGTCATGTAGACCAGGCTCGACAAAAAGTCGCTGGGGTTGGAGTCCGAGACAATACTCACCTGCACCAGGTCGATAAACGACATGACGCAGCGGTCGACAAAGAAGATCGCCGCGATGACGACCACGACATAGCTGCCCAGGCGCGCGCCGCGACGGAAACGCTCGGATGCAAACGGTGACTTTTCGCGATAGTCGCTCCAGTGCATAACCTTGGTGACGAGCGCTGCCGCCGACACGACGATCCAGGCCCAAAGAATCGCCCAAAGGCAATCTTGGAAGATGCCGGTGGGCGCCAAAAAGCTCAGCGGCGTGGGGTTGCGCTGGCTAAATGCCAAGCCGAGCGCCGCGATAACGCTCGTGCCCAGGTACACATAACGGTGGTCGGCCTTGATAAAGGAGGCCAGACGATTGATGCCTTTCATGCTGCCTCCCTATGCCGGCTGACGGTCGAGGCACGCGTCCCACATCTGGTCGCGCTCCTCCTGGCTGATGCCCTTGAGCGTCTTATCGATAAGTTTGAGCAGCTTGTCCGAGCCCTTGCGGCAGCCGACGTTTGCCGTAACCTCCTGCTTAAAGCCCTCGCCCTCCGCAAAGCGAATGGGCACGATGCCCGGGTTTTGGGCCATATAGCCCTTCTCGTTTTCGGTGTTGTAGGTCACAGCGTCACAAGTGCCCTGCAGCAGGTTCGAGAACACCGTGGGTACCGAATCGACCGGATTTTTGTGGACGACGCCCGGGATCTCGTCAATGACGGTGTCGAGCATCGTGTCCTTTTGGCCGAGCACCGTGGCGCCGCTAAAGTCGCTGAGCTTGGTCGCGTTTTGGTAGGGCGAGCCCTCTTTTACGAATAGGCCAAAGTAGCCGATAAAGTACGGATCGGAAAAGCCGACGGACTCCTCGCGCTCGGGCGTGGCGCTCATGCCGGCAATGATGAGGTCGATCTGGCCATTGTTAAGTGAATCGATGAGGCCCGAGAAGCTCTGCTTGACGGCAACGGGCTCACCGCCAAGGGCCTTGCAGACGATCTTGGCGATCTGCACGTCGTAGCCGTCGGCATAAGCGCCCTGCACGTTATCGATGGGGATCGTGAACTCGCTGGCCTCGGAAACCTGCCAGTTGTACGGGGCGTAGGCCGCCTCCATGCCAATGCGGATCTTATCCTTGCCGATAACGGAATCGGACAGGTCGTCGCGACCGCCGCCTGTCGTGGGCTGAACTACTTCCAGCGTGGAGGGGCGCTGGCAACCGGCAAGTGCGCCGGCGACGACAGAAGCGCTCGCAGCGAGAGCGCTACCCAAGAAGATGCGACGACTGCACACCGGCTGTGGATGCGCGTCGCGTTGATGGGGAGAATGCATAATCTGCCTTCCCTGTTGAATCGTATGCTGACGACTTAACAGGATATACGCCAGCGACCAGCAGCGCAGCACAAGCTCGAAAAATTAATAGACACACGGTAGTCATTGGGAGCGTCGATGTTTTGGCAATGCCAGCGAGCGACGTCCAGAGCGAACAAGTTGGCATGAAAAAGGCGAGGCATAGACCTTCTGGTCATGCCGTGCCTTTTGAATGGCAAATTGTCGCTCTGGGCGGCTCGCAGCGTCGACCGGCCCGCCGTTCGTCAGAACGGCGAAACCTAAGGGCGCAGCGTCGACCGGTCCGTCGTTCGTTAGAACGGCGGAACCTCTAGAGCAGGGTGACGCTAAAGCTGCGGACGTCCGTCTCGCCCGGCGCCAGCGTGATCGTGTTGACCTTGTGCTCAAAAACGTCGTCCTCGGTGTCCATGGTGGTATGACCGGTCCAGGGCTCGAGCGCCACAAACGGAGCGTCGTTGGCGGCAGACCACACGCCGATGTACTTAAAGCCCTCAAAGTCGATCTTGACGCCGTGGCCCGACTTGCGACCGCGCAGCGTGAGCGTGGAGCCCGGGGTATCGGTGAACATGATGGCGTCGTTATCGAAGCTGCGGTGCGTGATGGGCAGCACGTCCGAGTTGTCGGGGGCCTTGTAGCTGCCCTCGAACGTCATAAGGCCATCGGGCGTGATGATGGGGGCCTCGTTCGTCCAGGCCTCGGTAAACGCCAGCTCGTAATCCTCGAATGCCTCGTCCTCGGCACCGGGGGCGGGCACGTTAAACGCGGGGTGGCCGCCCACCGAGAACGGCAGGTCCACGTCGCCGGTGTTGGTGACGGCAAAGGTCTGTGTGAGCGTGGCGTCGCCGGTCAGGGCATAGGTCATGTTGAGCTTAAAGTGGAAGGGGAACGCCTGGAGCGACTCGGGCGTGTCGGTGATCTCGTAGGTGACGGACGAGCCGTCCTCGGAGACCTCGGCCAGCTTGTGCTCCACGATACGCGCGACGCCGTGGCGCGGCATCTCGCAGGTGCCGGCCGCAGACGTCGCCGTGTTGTTACGCAGCGATCCCACGATGGGGAACAGGATAGGCGCATGCTTGCCCCAAAAGGCCGGGTCGCCCTGCCACAGATACTCGTTGCCGTTGAGGGCAAGGCTCGTGAGCTGGGCGCCCATGGAATCGATGGCCGCGGTGAGGCCGCCGCGCTTGATGGTAGTGACGGTGGACATGCTACTTCCTCCAATAGTAAACAACGGTGTCGAGGGCTATTGTCCCACTCTTGGCGGCGGGGTTGAGCGACAGGTGCAGTTATTGAGCAATAGCGTAAAGGTCAAACCCGCCCTGCGGCGTGCTATCGACCGTATCGGGCGCCTGTGAATTAAAACTCACCGGAACCATGCGCTTTGAGGCACGGTAACGCGTGCCGTCGGTGGCGACGGGCGGCTCATCGACCGTGAGCTCGTAGTCGCCGGGCTTGAGCTCGATGCCGTCACCTTCGGAATTGACGTATTGGTACTCGTCGATCGCTTGCCCCTTGAGCGTGCGACCCACGATATGGACGAGCATCTGGCTGTCGCCGCGCGCGGTGTCCCACGTCGCGCCGTCCTTGACCTCGACCGATACATGCACCGAGCGCGTGCGGCTGAGCGATTGTTCGACGGACATCTCGACCTTGGCGGCGTCTTTTCGTTGTTGTTCAACATGGCTCCAGACGTTTCCAATTACCGAGCATGCGATAACGCCGGCCATGAAGGCGATGAGGATGGGGCCGAGCGGAGAGCGACGGCCCGCGTCCTCCTCGCGAGCCAGGTCGGGGCGACGTGTGGGCGCGGGTGCTTGGGCACCCTGCGAGGGCACGTCGAGAATGCTGAAGGATGCCGTACTGCCGGGGTCGATGTTATGGCGCGGCTGCGGGATCTTGGCCGGCGAGATGGACATGTCCGCCGGCTCACCGAGTGTGGCCGTGGCATCGGCCTTAGCTTCATCGGCCTCGGCTTGGGCCCAAGCCTGCTCAAAGGTCAGGGGCTCGGCGGCATCGGAGGCAGCTTCAGGCTCGACAGCGGCATCGTTGCCGGTCCCGCCCTCGTCGCTCGACACGTCACACGGCGCGGGCTCGTCCCACTCCTCGTCCGGAGCCTCGCCCTCGCTATACCACCATTCAAAGTTATCGATATCCATACGGGGCGCCCCCTTGGCCTCGCAAATAAACACTTGCTAGCCTTATACCCCCAGATGACACGGGAGCTCGCCGGCACAGACAGGAAAAGCGTCACAACATTCGACGCTTTTCCTCGATTTCGAGATTTTCATCGAATGTTGTGATGGTTTGGGCGGCAGCCAGGCCGCGAATGTGACAAAGGGACTGTCCCTTTGTCACATCTGGAGGGTAACGGGGATTTGGATGCAGCAGAAGTCCTCTTGGTGGGACTCGTCGTAGCTCGTGGTATCGAGGTAGCAAAAGTCGAAGGCGTTGCCGATGGGCTGGAGTGCATGCTCGTCCATGCAGGCCACGATGGCGCGAATGCCCTCGGGCTCGTACGGCATACCCCAGCGGCTCATGCACAGGTACGTGCCCTCGGGCAGCACTTCGATGCCGATCTCTGCCAGCTCGGCGGGATCGCTCGGCAGTATTTCCTCGGCACCACGCGGCAGCACGACAAAGGAGCCGGCACCGGCGATGGGGTCGTCGGAATGCAGCGCCTCGCGACGCAGCATGGCGCCCCAACCGCGCATGGGGCGCGTGCCCGTCAACGTACGCATGCGCAGGATTGCCCGCATGAGCGTAGGGTGAAGCATCGAGCGGCCGCGCTCGATATCGCCCGGAAACTCCTCAAAGACCACGTAGCGACGCTCGAATTGCTTGAGCTCCGGCCTACCCTCGCGCTCGCGCCAGTAAACCGCCTCGTCGTAAAAGCTCAGACGCTCCTGCACGCTCGCGCGCTCGGCTTTGAGCTCGGCGATCTGCTCATCGAGCGCCTGCACCCGCGAGCGCAGGTGATCGGTCATCTCGCCAATGTCGAACGTCGAGGTCAGGCGGTCAATCTCGTCGAGTTCGAGCCCCAGGTCGCGCAGCATGCAGATCAGGCGCATAAGCGGGATCTGCGTGGGCGAATAGAAACGGTAGCCCTTTTCGTTCACCACGGCGGGCTTAAACAGGCCGATCTTGTCGTAGTAGATGAGCGTTTGGCGCGAAACGTTAAACAAGCTCGCCATCTCGCTAATCGCATACATGCCCGTCTGCATGGGTCCTCCCGACACACCAAAGCCCGCCGCCCACAGGGGCAGCGGGCTCAAACACTACTCGTATCCTACCCTAAATGCGCCTATGACCAGCGCTTATAGTTTGCACATGATACGCCGACGGCCTCGACCGCCTTGGCAGCGATGTGATGCACCGCATCGTCGAGCGTGGCGGGGCCGTTGTAAAACGTGAGCATGGGCGGCATGAGCATGACGCCCGGTACGCGCGCCAGGCGCGCCATGTTGTCGACATGAATGGCGCTGAAGGGCGTCTCGCGCACCATGAGCACCAGGCGGCGCTGCTCTTTCATCTGCACGTCGGCCGCACGCAGCAACAGATTGTCGCTGTAGCCGCTCGCGATGCCGGCGAGCGTCTTCATGGAGCAGGGAGCCACGATCATACCGTCGACCGGATAGGTGCCGCTTGCGATGGCGGCGCCGATGTTCTTGTTGTCGTAGACCACATCGGCGTGCGCGACAAACTCGTCGAGCGTCATGCCGAGCTCCTGCTCGATGGTGATCTCTCCCCCGCGCGTGACGACAAGCGCCGACTCGGCACCGGCCTGACGCAGGCATTTGAGGCACTCAAGACCCAGCGCGGCACCGCTGGCGCCCGAAACGCCAACGACAATGCGACGGGGACGGACAGAAGACTCAGGCATGACGGCTCCTTAACTACTTGGTAGGGCTACTTACTAGAAAGCAATCTCCTTGGCCCACTTGTCTGTGTCGATCTCCATGAACTGCGAGCGAATGAAGTCCTTCTTAAGGTCGAACGGGACCGTGCAGTCGAAGATGGCCTTGCAGGCGATGCCGTGCTCGCGGATCGAAGGATCGAACGCGGGGTCGTTGGACGGGTCGAGCACGTGGCAGTGGCAGCCGGGGATGGTGATGAGGTCCACGTCGGCCTGGAAGCGCGTGGTCATGGCCCACATCACGTCGCTCATATCGAAGATATCGACATCCTCGTCAACCAGGATCACATGCTTGAGCTCGGAGAATGCCGAGAAGGCGAGCATGGCGGCGTTGCGCTGACGGCCCTCGTCATTTTTGCTCGACTTCTTGAACTGCATGATGGCAACGAACTTGCCGCCGCCGCAGGGGGCAGCGTGGACGTTGAGCAGGCGGCCCGGGATAGCGGTCTCGACCATCTTGTAGATGGAAGCCTCGGTGGGGATGCCCGCCATGGAAACGTGCTCGTGCGAAGGGCCGATACAGCTCTCCATGATGGGATTGACGCGCGTGGTGACGGCGGTGATCTTGATCACCGGGCAGACCTTGGCGCCGCCGGTGTAGCCGGGGAACTCGGGCATGGCGTAGCCGTGACCGTTGACGTCCTCATTGATGGTCTCGTCGTGCATGAGATAGCCCTCGAGCACGTACTCGGCATTGGCGATGCACTTCTGCGGAACGGTGACGCAGTCGGCAAGCTCGACGGCGTGGCCGCGCAGGGCGCCGGCGATCTGCAGCTCGTTAAAGCCGAGCGGCGTGGTGGGAGCCTCGAAGCCGCAGCACATGTACACGGCGGGATCCAGGCCGATGGAGATGGAAATGGGCATGTCCTCGCCGCGCTGGCAGTACTCGTCAAAGAACGCGCCCAGGTGACGGCTGCCGGGGGTAATCCACATGGCAAGCTTATCCTTGTCGACGCAGGAGAAGCGGTGGATGGTCACGTCGGACTGGGAGCCGTCGGGGCTCGTGCCATAGGCGAGGCCCATGGTGATGTAGGGGCCACCGTCGACGGGCGTGTTGGTGGGAGCGGGGACGATCTTGCGCAGGTCAAAGCCCTCGTCGGTCGCCTTGTACACGACCTCCTGGCAGTCGACGTGCGTACCCTCGGCGATCTGCTCAGGCGCGATCAGGTTCTCGAAGCGCTTGCCGATTTCGAGGCCCAGGTGCTCCTCGTCCAGGTTGAGCAGGGCGGCAACGCGCTTGCGGCTGGCAAGCATGCCGATGCAGACCTTGGCATCGTCAAAGCCCTTGACGTTGTTGAAGACCATCGCCGGGCCCTCTTTGGTCGGGCGCATAACGGTGCCGCCGGCACCGACGTGGCGATAGACGCCCGAGACCTCGGCATCGGGATCGACCTGGGTGTCGGTCTCGAGCAGCTGGCCCGGCATCTCGCGCAAAAAGTCGAGCGCGGAGCGCAGGTCGTGGATCTGGGAAGCATCGGTAGTGGACATAGCATGCTCCTTTCGGGAGAGTGCCCGGCGGCGAGGATGCCGCCGGGCTGGGTAACGTAGTGGGGCCGCGGCGCTCATAGATGGGACGCTCGGCCACTCGCAGTTCAAGCACTCGGCTGCTTACAGCCCAGCGCTCGACCGCTTACATCAGGCCAAAGAGATGGAACCAGGCGGCCTCGACCAGCACGACGATAAAGACGACCGCGGTGAGGGGAATACCCATGCGCATGGCCTCTTTGGAGGTGTAGCCGCCGGCGTCCTTGCCCTCGCCGATAAGGATCGGCAGGTTATGGAACGGCAGGATGTAGTGGATGTTGATGGACGTGAAGACGATGAGCGCCACGGCGAGTGGGCTCACGCTGGAGCCGGCGGCAAAGCTGATAAATGCCGGCACGCACACGCCGAGCACGGCCATGACCGAGCCCATGAACATGTGGATGATCATGGAAAGCGCGGCGACGAGCAGGGCGAACAGGAAGATGTTCTCAGGCACGGAGCTGGGGAGCACGACGTCGGCGATCCAGGCGTTCATGCCGGTGGCACCGCCCACGGAGCCCACGGCCATGGCGGCCGTCAGGAACATGAGGGACTTGATGTCGACAGCGTTCCAGCTGGCGGGAGTGAGGACTTCGCCGATGATGGGCATGGCGAGAGCAACGCCAATGGCCAGGGTGACCCAGCCGATATAGTCGCCCGAGACGGTGAGCCACAGCGCGATGGCGATGACAAGCCACACGATGGTGCGGATCTCCTTGACGGAGAGCTTGCCGAGCGCGGCCTGCTTGGCCACGATCTGCTCGCGATCGTAGACGAGCTCCTTGCTGGGCTTAAAGAGGAAAAGGCCCAGGAACAGGGTGCACAGCAGCGCAACCAGCATAGGCACGCTCATGTACAGGAACCAGTCGACGAAGGACGGGCTCATGCCGCCGGCCTCGGCACTGTACTGCGCAACGAGCGGGTTAAGCGTGGAGTCGCCCGTCAGGAAGAACATGGAACCCGGGGCGGCAGCGGCAAACACGAGGAAGCCGAGCTTGCCCTTGTCGTCGTCACCGTAGCCGGCGGACTCGGCGATGACCGAGACGACGGCGAGGATGAGGAAGGCGCGGGGGAACGGATGCGGGATCAGCAGCGACAGCACAAAGGTGAGCGCGAAGATCGAGATGATGAGCGACTTGGCGTCGCGCACGAACTTGAGCATGAACGCGTAGGCGATGCGCTCGCCCAGGCCCGACTCCTTGACCGCGCTGGCGATGAGGTAGGCGCCGATGACGAGCCACATGGTGGCCTTGGTCCACGAGCTAAACGTGGAGGCGACCGTCGCCGAGATGCTCGCGGCGCCCGTGTCGTCCACGCACACCTTGAACAGGACGAGCAGTGCGCAGTAGAGCAGGCCCACAAAGCCCGGCTGTGCCACGCCGCATGCCCAGAACACCACCGTGGCGAGCGTCAGTGCCAGACAGGTCTGACCGCCGACCGTGAGCTCGACCGTCGAGCTCAGCTCCGCCAAAGGAAGAAACTTCACCAGCAAAAAGACAACGATACCCAGCACAAAGCCAATTTCGCGCTTGGTGATCTTAAACGCCTTCTTTTCCGCTTCCATCTCCCCACCTTTCTTGTTGGGGGCGCTCCGAATTCGCAGCCATGTTGCCGCTTAAAAAGGGGCGCCCGTTATCGGACACCCCTTACGTTGCGCTGTGTTGCGGCAATACAGTCAAGCGGATTTTTTGGATGAGAAGCGATTCCCTAGACAAAAACCGTCACAACATTCGACGCTTTTCCTCGTTTTCGAGATTTTCGCCGAATGTTGTGACGGTTTGGATGTGGCAAAGGGACTGTCTTTTTTACATAGCGAGGGCCGTGCGGATGAATGGGTCGCCGAGGGCCTCGCGGAGCCAGGGGGCCAGCTGCTCGGGGTGACCCTGCAGGTAGCCTTTGAGCTCGGACGGAGCCACGCGACGCACTTCCGAGATCTCCTCTTGGTTGATATGCAGCTCGCCCGGCTCAACATGGGCAAGGTAGACCTCGCACCATTCGCACTCGCAGCGACCGTCGCCGTGGTCCTCGCGGTACACCACGTGTCCGAGGTGCTTGAGCTGATCGGGCTCGCGCGTAATGCCGAGCTCTTCGTTGATGCGGCGCGCCGTGGCGGCCGCGACGTCTTCCCCGGGGAGCGGATGGCCGGCGCAGCTATCGGCCAGCACCCCGCCCCACAGGCGCTTGAGCGGACTGCGGCGACAGAGCAGCAGGCGCGCGTCTTCGCCCCGGCCCTCGACCAAAAGCGTCAGAAATGCCTGATGCAGGATGCCCTCACCAGCATGGGCCTCGATGCGGTCGACGGGGCCAAGCGCCTCGCCGGTCGCAGCATCGACCGCCACGACCTCGGCGCCCGCACCGCCCTCATCCCAGCCGGCGCGCAGAATGCGGGCTGCGGCTTCCTCGAGCGCGGCGATGAGCTCCTTGGTGGTGTCGAGCACGCGCTGCAGGTCGTCACCGCTCGCTTGTTCAACATGAAAACCCGTGCTTGCAACTACCGGCACGCCAAAGCGCGTGGCCAGCGCCGCCGCGATATCGTGCGCCGGGATCTCGTCTCGATGGCACGGAACGGCCAGGATGCTCACCGTTGCCGTACGGCCGGGCTCGGGGCGCGGAATGGCCTGCGCCGTGGCGCCCAGGTGCGCAAACTCCGGCGAGCAGGCGTACACCGCCATGCCTCGCGGCGTCACCGTCAGCTGGGCCTCGAGCGCAAACTTGCCCTCGCCCACTGCAACCTTTGTCGTGTGCATACCCATGGGATCTCCTGCCGCCCGCGATGTACCTGAGACCATCTTCGCCTGTATTGCGACTATACAGGCAAGCCCTCCATGTGACAAAGGGACTGCCCCTTTGTCACATTCTGTTAGAGTTGCAGGAAGTGAATCCCGCTTATTCATGCGACATTGGAGTGACAACCTTGACCGCCGCAACCACGCCTAAAAGTAAGCCAACCGCCGCCGCGCTCTCCCCCGCGCGCACCAAGCTCTGCCTGGCGCTGCTCGTGCTGTTGGGATTCTCGCTCGGCTGCTCCGAGTTCGTGGTCATCGGCATCGAAAGCGACTTGGCAACGGAACTCGGCATATCACTTGCCACTGCGGGCCAGCTCATCAGCGTGTTTGCGCTCGTCTACGCTATCGCGACGCCGGTGCTCGCGCTCAGCACGGGGCGATTCCGCCGCTACCAGCTGCTCGTGTGCTATAGCGTCGTCTTTGTGCTCGGCAACCTGGTCATGGCGTTGGCTCCCAACTTCCAGGTGCTGTTTATCTCACGCATTGTCCTGGGCTCTGTCTCGGGTGCGCTGCTCGCCGTGGGCGTGACGTACATCCCTGAGCTGCTATCCCCGCAGCAAACCTCACTTGCCATCTCGGTCGTGTACGGCGCGTTTTCCGTGGCGATGGTCTTTGTGACCTCGATTGGCAAGTTTGTGGCCGACACACTCGATTGGCACGTGGCCATGTACGGCACGCTGACCTTTGCCGTTTTGATCTGTAGCGCGCTCGTGGCGTTTATGCCTCGCGCCGGGCAGACCGATGAGCCCGCCACCTTCCGCGAGCAGGCGGGGCTACTACGCGAGCCGAGTATCATCACCGGCATGCTCATCTTCTTGTTTGGCGTGGGCTCGGTCTACGTATTCTACGGCTACGTGACGCCTTATCTGGAGCAGGTGCTGGGCATGGATACCGTTCAGGCGAGCACCACACTTATGGCCTATGGCGTGTTCTGCCTGATCTCGAACATCCTGGGCGGATGGATCGATGCGCGTTTTGGCATGAAGGCGCTGCTGGTTACGTTTGTGCTGCAGGCGGCGGCACTGCTCGGGCTGTTTGCCGTGGGCGCCGCCATGCCGCTCGCGCTGGTCTTTGTCTTTAGCCTGGCGATGCTCATGTACCTGTTCTCGGTGTCGTGCATCACGCACTTTATGGACGTGGCACGCAGCCGCCATCCCAAGTCGATGGTACTCGCAAGTTCGGTTGAGCCCATGGCGTTTAACGTCGGCATCTCGTTTGGCACCGCAGTGGGCGGCGCCGTGGTAAGCGGAGTTGGCATTGCATATGTAGGCGCGGTCGGTGCCGTGTTCTCGCTTGTGGCCTGGGCGCTCACGCTGGTGACGATTAAGTTGGCTCGCTGGGAGCGCCGTCGTCAATCAGCACAGCCCCGGATGCAGGCATAGGGGCGAACATAGCCCAAGGTGGCGAGCAACCGGTGAAAACCGTCCCATACGAGTAGTGTTTATCCGCCTGCAAGCTCCAGCAGTGCAATTTCGTGTACTTCAGATACACACTTTTCCACTATTTCGTGTATTCCAAGTACATGAAATCGTACTAAACTATGTATCTGAAGTACACGAAATTGGAAAGGCGGCCCCATGCGCAGATCAATCGAATCCGTTATCGAATCATGGGCGACAAAGGACGCGTCGCGCCCCATCCTCATCCGTGGTGCGCGACGCGTAGGCAAAACGTACGTTGCCGAGGAAATCGGCAGACGAATCGCCGGCGATGCGTTTGTCAAACTCGACTTTCAGACCGATCTTGAGCTGATCGCTCCGCTGTTCGACTGTCCCACCGACGACGTTGACGCCATCGTGGCGCGAATCTCAGACTATAAACGCACCCCCATTCGCAAAGAAACCGCCTTCATCCTGTTTGACGAGGTGCAGCTCTGCGAACGGGCGCTCAACTCGCTTCGCTTTTTTTCGGGTTCGGGCTGGCGCATATGCGCGACCGGCAGTCAGCTCGGCGTCGCCACGCGCAAGCGCAAGTTGCCTTTTCCCAGCGGCGTTCGTCAAGAGACCATGCATCCTATGTCGTTCGAGGAGTTTCTCTGGGCGCTCGACGAGGAGCAGATGGCCAATGCCATTCGTACCCACGCCGGCACGCTCGAGACCTACGCCGCGCACCAAGCCGCGCTCAGCCTGTTTCATCGATACCAGATCGTGGGCGGCATGCCCGCCGCCGTCAACGCATATCGCAAGACGTTATCCATCGAGGATGCGCGCGTCGAGCAGCGCGAAATCGACGAGACCTATACCGCCGATATGACCGACCCCGAAAACGGGATCAGCGGCGTGGCGGCGCGCAAGGTCTGGCGCTCCATTCCGTCCCAGCTGCTGAGATCGTCCACAAAAAAATTCAAGTACTCCGAGGTCGAACGCGGAGGCCGTCGCGCCAAGCTTATCGAGCCGCTCGACTGGCTCGAAGGCGCCGGCATCATATCGGTCAACAACCTGACCGAAGGCATCGAGCCTCCCCTCGTTCCCTTCGACGACGAAGATGGAAGTTTCTTTAAGGTCTATCTTCTCGATACCGGCCTCATGTTCTACAAACTCGGCATCAACCCGCGGCTCTGGCTCGACCTCAAAGAGGATTCCGCCATAGCGCTATCTTCCGACTTCCGAGGCGCCCTGGCGGAAAACTCGGTCATGCAAGCATTTTCGGGCAATAGCTTGCAGACGTATTACTGGGTGCCGCCGTCGTCTTGGAAGACGACCGGCGAGCTCGATTTTTTACTTCAGACCGACCGTATGGAAATTGTGCCCGTCGAAGTAAAGTCCGCACGTAACGTGCGCGCGAGAACCCTCGGGTCGTTTATGGACAAAGCCCGATCGCCATATGCCTACATTTTGTCCGAGAACAATTTTTCCCGCAGCGAAACCGATGACGGGCGCGAGCTGCGCCACCTCCCCTTGTACGCAGCGGGCTTTATTGGAGCAAACTGCCTCAAGAGCAGTCTGTAAGCCCTGCGCGACCGCCTAGAAAGGAAGCCGCTCATGCAACGCATTCTTTTTATCTGCTATGGAAATATCTGTCGCTCGACGATGGCTGAGTCCGTGTTTACCGAGCTGGTGCGGCGCGCCGGGCGCGCGGGCGAGTTTGTCATTGACTCCGCTGCGACCTCAACTGAGGAGATCGGCAACCCGCCGCATCATGGCACGGTCGCCAAGCTGCGCGAAGTCGGGATTCCCGTCGTTGCGCACCGTGCCCGCCAGGTGCGTCGCGCGGAGTATGGCGACTGGGATCACATTGTCTATATGGATGCTGAGAACGCGCGGGGCCTGCGTCGCATCTTTGGCGACGCAGGCCCCGACGGAAAGATTACGCGCTTGCTCGATTGGACCGAGTGTCCCGGCGACGTGGCCGACCCCTGGTACACCGGCAATTTCGATGCCACCTACCGCGATGTGCTCGCCGGTTGCACCGCTATGCTCGAGCAGCTGTAGGTTCGTGGGCGCACGAACCGCGCCCACGGCATAAATCGAGCGTAGATTTTCTCCCACTTTGAGCGTTCAAGTGCGCTCTATACGGGAGAAAATCCACACTCATGAATGTGACAAAGGGACTGGCCCTAGACCGGCTTGACCTCCAGCTTAATCCCCTTGGCACAGGAGTCGCCCAAAACATCCGAAAGGGCCCAGGTCGCATATAGCGGCAAATAGAGAACCGCTCCGTTGCGCTCAACGTTGCCTCTCGAGAAAACAATCCCGAGCCTTACGCCATATTCAGCCGTATCAAGCACATGACCGAGCGCAGCGTGCGCGTGGTAATAGGAGCCCGATTTAACCTCGATCGGAACAGCCGTCCCATCCGGTCCATCGACCACAAAGTCCACTTCACCGCGCTTTTTTGTCTGATAGTAGTAAAGCTGGCGATTTTGGGCAGCCAGCTGCTGGGCCACCACGTTTTCGTAAATGCCGCCCAGATTGGGCTCCTTGCTATCAAGATACGCCGCTTGGGCGACTCCGACGGGGTAGCGCGCCATCAACATGCCCGTATCCGATTGATATAGCTTGAACTGCGATGGCCGTGCCGTCTTGAGCAAGGGCGATTTTGGCTCGGTTACGATATCGGCTTTGAGAGCAACGCCGGCATCGACAAGCCATACAAAATCTCGCTGATACTTCTCGTAGTGAGCCTTGGGGTCAATGGAATTGAGCACGAAGCGCTTGTTTTCGCCCTCGAGCATAATAGGGAGCTGATCGTAAATGCTCTGCACCTGAAGGGCTCGCCCGCTTGCATACTTGGAGATATCCCGCCGGTACTGTTCGTTGAGCTCTGACTGTAGCTGACGAACAGAGGCAAGGTCGCCCTGCGTGTCAAGGAAACGCTGCACGACCTCCGGCATTCCGCCGACAACGGTATAGGTCCTGAAGTTTGCCATCATCGCGTCATGAATGTAATCAGGAACGGGCCTCTCGCTGATACACGCGTCACGTATCGTTTGGCGAGCCCCCTCGCTCACCCCGGTTGCCCAGCAAAACTCCTCAAAATCGAGCGGGAACATCCTAAGCTCGTGGACATACCCCACGGGATAGGACCTGACGCCCTTGAACTGAGTCCCGAGCATTGACCCCGAAAACGCCCAGCGGCACCTCCCGTCCTCAACAAGGAACTTTGCCATCGTCATGATGTCGGGGGCCTCTTGGACCTCATCGATAAACACGAGCGTTTTGCCTGGTGCAATCGACTTTCCCGAAAGAAGCGTCACCCTGCTGATGAAATCATCGGCATCCCGTGCCTCGAGAAGAGCATCTTTTGCCTGGCGATTTTCCATGAGGTTAAGCTCGATGTAGGTTGCATGGCTGGCTTTGCCAAATGCGCGAATCGAATAGCTTTTGCCGATCTGGCGAGAACCCGTGATGAATAAGGCCTTTTGCTCGGCAGACTTCAGCCAACGCTCCAGCTCTGCCGCTATTTTCCTGCGCAGCATAGGCTCTCCCCTCAGTGTCATCAAATGAAATGCAAAGTTTTATGCGCTTAATTATCGATGAAATGTAGGATTTTTAGAACCTAAAATCGGATGAAATGCAGAGATTTAGGATTATAAGCAAAAAGAAGGGGCAGCCCCGGCGAATGTGACAAAGGGGCTGTCCCTTTGCCACATTGCGCTCGACTACTCGTCAACGATCTCGGCAAGCCAAACGTTCAGCGTATCGACCTCGGGGCAGCAGAACTTTGCCATGCCAGGCTCGTTGCCAGGCACGGTTCCGCCATAGCGCAGGATATCGATATAGGGAAAGCCCACATGGCAGGCCATGGCGCACATCTTGCCGCGATCGCGGTCAAAGTCAAAAACGTCGCCCGGCTTGTGACCGTGGTGGCAGCGGCACGTCCCCAGCTGGTCCACGCAGCTCACGCGGATACGCGGCCGCTTGCCACGCGGCGCGCCGAGCGGCCTGTTCTCGCCCGCAGGCTTGACGCCGCCCTCGCCAATGTTACTCATGGTCGATCACGTCCAGGCAGGCCTCGATGGGAAGGCCGGCCGACTTGTCCTCTTGGTCGGCATTGCGTTCGATAAGCTCAGCCACCACACGCATGGCATCGAACGTCGCGCGCTGTAAGCTCCAGCCGGCCATAACGCGACCCACGAGCACCGACGAGAACGTATCGCCCGTGCCCGGGAAATACACCGGGATCAGCTCAAAGGGAATCGTGAAGTACTCTCCCGCCACATGGTCGTAGCCGATGACGGCACTCGCCCCGTCGACCTTCGCGCTCGTAATGACCACCGACTTGGCGCCCAGCGCGAGCATGGCGTCCACGAGCGCACGAGCCTCATCGGCCGTAATCTGCTCGGCCATAGGCGTATCGGTGAGCAGACACGCCTCGGTATAGTTGGGCACCGCGTAGTCGGCGCACTCGACCAGGCTGCGCATAAGGCCGATGGTCGATTCGGGCACGCCGGCGTAGAGCCTGCCGTTGTCGGCCATGATGGGGTCGACGAACACCTTGGTGCCTTTTTGCGAACGGCGGTGGCAAAAGTCCGAGATGATGCGCGCCTCTTCCTCGGTCACGATAAAGCCGGTCGAGATGGCGTCGAATTCAAAGCCGAGCTCCTCCCAGATGGCAAGACTCTGACGCACGTACTCCGTGGTGTCGTGGATGTAAAACTTGGGGTAGTTGAGCGTATCGGAAACGAGGGCCGTCGGCAGGTTGTGGATACGGTAACCCATGTGCGACAGCACCGGCAGCATGGCAGAAAGCGCGACCTTACCGTAGCCGCACATATCGTTGATCAGCAGCAGCTGAGTGTTCTTCATGAGTGTCCCCCTTGGGTCGGGTGCGACGCGACGGCGCCATAGTGCGACTAAGTGTAGCGCAGGGGGCGTTGCAAGCGGGCGCAGGCGCCGAGGAGGGCACATTGTTGCGGAAAGGTTACGGAAATGGGAGGCAAAATCGCGGCGGTAGCGGCACAGTAGCTGCCATCTATTTACTACCATTCCAAAACTATGCCGGATTACTACGATAAACCGTTAGCCTCCAACCACAACGAATTGCACTCCGGCAAAACCGCAGGTAGACAGCTTGTGATTTTCCGAAAAACAATGCCGAGGTCTGAGATTTCGAATTCATCGTAGTAATCCGGCATAGTTTTGGGCAAAGCAACTTTGGAAGGGTGTCACCGCAGCCCAAAATGATCCCTTTTCCTCCGTCCCCAAGGGATCACATGCACCGAAGCGGACCGTGACGGAATCACAGATTTGAGGACGGACAGCGAAAGCGTTCCCAAGCGAGCAAGGTAGCGTGAAAGAGGAGGGCATAGGCCTTGTGTCCATGCCCGACGATTGAACGCCAGATTGCCGCTTAGGAGCGTTTGCAGCGTCGAGCCGTTACGCGGTTTGGCAAAACCGCGTAACCACTAGTTTGGTACCTTGACATTGATTTCTTATGCTCCTAAAATTAGTTAGGCACAAAACAATCCCTCTACCTAACTAAAGAAAGGAGCGAAGCTTAGATATGTGTGATGAACCACTCGTCCTTCCGCATGAGCCCGGCGGTGACCCGTCGCAACCGGTAGACATACCCGAAGCGGTCAGCGCCGAAGACAAACTCGCCAAGCGCATTCTAAGCGGCCTGGGCTTTTGCGGCCATTACATGCACTTTCATGGCGGGGGCGTGTCCGGTAAGGCGCCCATCGTCTGCCTGCTCGCCAAGCAGACGACCGGCGAGCTGTCCCAACAGGAACTCGGCATGCACTTCGACCTCAAGCCAGGGTCCCTTTCCGAGATTCTGTCCAAGCTCGAACTGGGCGGTCTTATCGAGCGCAGCCGCAATCCCAAAGACCGTCGGCAGCTCACCATCCGCCTGACCGATGCGGGTTGGGAAAAGGCCCGCGTTGAGCAGGCGGCCCGCATCCGCTTTAGAGAACGGGCCTTTAGTGCCCTCACTCACGACGAGCGCGAGCAGCTCGCCGAAATGCTCGAGAAAATCCGTGTAACCTGGGAGGAACTGGATGATTAAAACCCTCATGGGCAGCATCCGTGACTATATGAAAGTCACCGTTGCCACGCCGTTGCTCGTACTTGGCGAGGTGCTCTGCGAGATGCTGATTCCATTTATCACCGCCAACCTGATCGACGCCATCAAAGACGGCGCCACCGTAGCCGAGATGCTTCCCACCGCAGGCTTTTTGGTGCTCATCGCGCTGACGTCGCTTGCTTTCGGTGCCGCTGCCGGCGTCACCTGCAGCCATGCGAGTTGCGGCTTCGCCAAGAACCTGCGTCACGACCTGTTCTACAAGATCCAGACGTTCAGCTTTGCCAACATCGATGAGTTCTCGAGCTCCTCGCTCGTCACGCGCCTGACCACCGACATCAACAACGTGCAGCAGGCCTTTATGATGATCATCCGCATCGCCGTGCGCGCGCCGCTGGTATTGATCTTCGCCTTTACCATGGCATTTATCATGGGCGGCAGCGTTGCCATGGTCTACCTGGTCATCATTCCGCTGCTGGGCTTTGGACTGTTCTTTATCATCTTTAAGGTGCGCCCCATCTTCTCGCGCGTGTTCCACAAGTACGATGCCCTTAACGAGTCCGTCGAGGAAAACGTCACCGGCATGCGCGTGGTTAAGAGCTACGTGCGCGAAGACTTTGAGAAGGAGAAGTTCGCGACCGCCGCGCGCGACGTCCAGATGGACTTCACCCGCGCCGAGAAGCTGCTCGCCTTTAACAACCCCATGATGAATATCTGCGTCAACGGCGCATTTGTCGTCATCATCTACCTGGGATCCAAGCTCATCATCACGAGCCAGGGCACGCTGTTCGACGTGGGCCAGCTCTCCTCGATCTTTACCTATGGCTTCGCGATCCTCATGAGCCTGATGCAGCTGTCGATGATCTTTGTCATGGTGACCATGGCCGACGAATCGGCGCACCGCATTACCGAGGTGCTGGCCGCCGAGCCCACGATCGCCGATCCCGCCGAGCCCGTGCTCGAGGTTGCCGACGGTTCCATCGACTTTGACCACGTGAGCTTTAAGTATTCCGCGCATGCGAAGCGCCAGGCGCTCGACGATATCGACCTGCACATTAAGAGCGGCGAGACCATCGGCATCATCGGCGGTACCGGCTCGGCCAAGTCCACGCTCGTAAACCTCATCGCCCGCCTGTACGACGCCACCGAAGGCACCGTGCGCGTAGGCGGCATGGACGTGCGCGACTACGACCTGGACGCGCTGCGCCACCAGGTCGCCATGGTGCTGCAGAAAAACGTACTGTTTAGCGGCACCATTGCCGAGAACCTGCGTTGGGGCGATCCGAATGCCACCGACGAGGAAGTCCGCGAGGCCGCGCATCTGGCCTGCGCCGATGAGTTTGTCGACGGCTTCCCCAAGGGCTATGACACCTGGATCGAACAGGGCGGCTCCAATGTCTCGGGCGGTCAGAAGCAGCGCCTGTGCATTGCGCGTGCCCTGCTGCGTCGCCCCAAGATCTTGATCCTGGACGACTCCACCAGCGCCGTCGACACCAAGACCGACGCCAAGATTCGCGCGGGACTGGCAAGCTATCTGCCCAACACGACCAAGCTCATCATCGCCCAGCGCATCAGCTCCGTGCAGGATGCAGACCGCATCATCGTCATGGAGGGCGGCCGCATCGCGCAGATCGGTAACCACGACGAGCTGCTTAAGACGAGCGAGATCTACCGCGAGACCTTTACCTCGCAAAACAAGATGTCTGCCGAGGGCGAAGGGGCCGTCGAGGCCGACACCGAGGCATCCGTAACGCAAGCTCAGACCCAGGAAGGAGGCGAGGCACATGAGTAAGGCAACGACCGCCGAGCGCGCGCTCAACCGCAAGGGTGGCACCATGTCGCGCCTCATCAAGACGCTCTTTGGCTTCTACCCCGTGCTTTTGCCCCTCGTCGTCGTCGGCGTGGTACTCTGCGCCATCATCAACTCCATCGGCGCGACCTTCCTTCAGAGCGCTCTGCAGATTATTAGCGAATCGTGGCAGTCGGGCGATTGGGAAGCCGCACAGCCCAAGATCGCACAGCTCGTGACCACCCTCGCCTGCATCTACGGCGTCGGCATCCTATCCTCGCTGTTCTGGAACCGCGCCATGGCCATCGTCACGCAGGGCTCGCTCGAGAAGCTGCGCGAGAAGATGTTCAACCGCATGCAGGACCTGCCGATTCGCTACTTCGACACGCATCAGCGCGGCGACATCATGAGCCACTACACCAACGACATCGACACGCTGCGCCAGATGATCAGCCAGTCGCTGCCCAACCTACTCATGACGACCATCGTCATCGTCACGGTGTTCTTTATCATGCTGTACTACAGCGTGTGGATGTGCCTGGTCATTGTGGCCGGCGTCGCCTTTATGACCTTTATGACCAAGCTGCTCGGCTCCAACTCCGCGCGCTTCTTTATTGCACAGCAGACCGAGCTCGGCGTGGTCGAGGGCCATATCGAGGAAGTCATGAACGGCCAGAAGGTCGTCAAGGCATTCTGCCACGAGTCTGCCGCCGAGGCCGATTTTGACGCGCGCAACGAAAAGCTCTTTGAGGTCTCGCAAAAGGCCAACATGTACGCCAACATCCTCATGCCCATCCTTATGAACCTGGGCAACCTGCTCTACGTGCTGGTCGCACTGGCAGGCGGCATTTTCCTGGCGCTGGGCGTGCCCAACCTGAGCATCTCGGGCATGGCGCTGTCCATCGCCGTCGTGGTGCCGTTCCTCAACATGACCAAGCAGTTCTGCGGACAGATCGGCCAGATCTCGCAGCAGATCAACGCCGTGGTCATGGGCCTCGCCGGCGCCGACCGCATCTTTGAGCTCATCGACGAGAAGCCCGAGACCGACGAAGGCTATGTGACGCTCGTCAACGCGCAGGTCAACCCCGATACCTGGCAGCTCGAGGAGGCCGACCACCACACCGGCATGTGGGCGTGGAAACATCCGCACCGCGCAACCGGCGAGATCGAGTACGTACCGCTGCGCGGCGACCTGGTCATGGACAACGTCGACTTTGGCTACACGCCCGACCACGAGGTGCTGCACGGCGTGTCCGTGTTTGCCAAGCCGGGCCAGAAGGTCGCGTTTGTCGGCGCCACCGGTGCCGGCAAGACGACCATCACCAACCTCATCAACCGCTTCTACGACATCGCCGACGGCAAGATCCGCTACGACGGCATCAACGTCAACAAGATCCGCAAGGCCGATCTGCGCCGCTCGCTGGGCGTCGTGCTGCAGGACGTGAACCTGTTCACCGGCACCGTGATGGATAACATCCGCTACGGCAACCTGGACGCTACCGATGAGGAGTGCATCGCGGCGGCCAAGCTCGCGGGCGCCGACGACTTTATCACCCGCCTGCCCGACGGCTACGACACCATGCTCACCGGCAACGGCGCGCAGCTGTCGCAGGGCCAGCGCCAGCTGATTTCGATCGCACGCGCTGCCGTCGCCGATCCGCCGGCGATGATCCTGGACGAGGCCACGAGCTCCATCGACACCCGCACCGAGGCTATCGTGCAGGCCGGCATGGACAAGCTCATGGAAGGCCGCACGACGTTTGTCATCGCGCACCGTCTCTCCACCGTGCGCAACTCCGACGCGATCATCTGTCTTGATCACGGCCGCATCATCGAGCGCGGCAACCACGACGAGCTGATTGCCAAGCGCGGGTATTACTACCAGCTCTATACCGGAGCGTTTGAGCTGGAGTAGGACCGATTACTGACGGAGGGCGCCCCGGGGACGGGCGGGGTGTTTCCTCCGTGCTCAAACATTCTCGCTGCGCTGCGAAACTGCGCGCGGAGGAAACACCCCGCCCG
>DBFVZT010000082.1:0-36770 GCA_048486575.1 Collinsella sp.
CTCCGGGCCAAGCTCTCGGACTACGTGCACTGGTACAACAACTTCAGGATCCACTCGACGCTGGGCTACATGTCTCCGGTCGAGTTCAGGGAGGCGGGGCTGTCCCTCCCGGAATCGTCCAAATAGGTGTTGCCAATCCAGAGGACGCCTCGGAGCTCGTGGCGGCCAGGCGCGCGGCGAAGGTCAACCAGGTGAGGGCGGCGTCCATACTGGGCACCAGCGAGAAGTACATCTCGATGCTGGAGAGGGGCCAAAGGGAGCTCAAGCCCATAAGGAGGGCCTACGAGGCGTGGGTCGAGGCGGGGCTCCCGCTCGATTGGGACAGGCAGGCCTTCGAGGCCGAGCGCAAAATGGATTCTAAAAAACACCTTGCCAAATAGGAGCGTCAGGACGCAAAGAGGCTCCGCAGCGCGAAGCGCGATGCGGAGCCTCTTTGCATGTCCGAGGACGTTCTGGGGAGAAGCCCCCGTCACGCCCTGCGGATTCCCGGTGGGAGTTCTAGACCTTGTCGGCCTTAGTACATACCGCCGCCCTGCTGACCAGCGGTGGCAGCAGCGATAGCATCCTCAAGCTGAGTGTTCTTGGGCACATCGGAGACAGTAGCCTCGGTGATGAGGATCAGGCTGGCGACAGAAGCAGCGTTCTGCAGGGTGACGCGGCTGACCTTGACGGGGTCGAGGACGCCCATCTCGATCATGTCGCCCCACTCACCGTTGGCAGAGTTGAGACCCTGGCCAGCAGGCAGCTCGGCAACCTTGTCGACCACGACAGCGCCCTCAAAGCCAGCGTTCTTGGCGATGGTAGCGACCGGAGCGGTCAGAGCCTTCTTGACGATGTCGACGCCGATCTTCTCCTCGGGGTCGTCGATCTCGACAGCGTCGAGCGCAGGAGCAGCGTCCATGAAGGCGACGCCGCCACCGGCGACAATGCCCTCCTCGACAGCAGCTCGGGTTGCCTGCAGGGCGTCCTCGACGCGATGCTTGATCTCCTTGAGCTCGGACTCGGTAGCAGCGCCAACCTTGATGACGGCAACGCCACCGGAGAGCTTGGCCAGGCGCTCCTGGAGCTTCTCGCGGTCGAAGTCAGAGGTGGTGTTCTCCATCTCGCCCTTGATCTGGGCGATACGAGCGTCGATGGCCTCCTTGGAGCCAGCGCCGCCGACGACGACGGTATTGTCCTTGGAGATGGTGACGGACTTAGCGGTACCGAGCATATCGGCGGTGATGTCAGCGACCTTCACGCCCAGCTCGTCCAGAGCAGCCTGACCACCAGTGAGGACAGCGATGTCCTCGAGGATGCGCTTGCGGCGATCGCCGTAGCCCGGAGCCTTGACGGCGCAGACGTTGAGGGCGCCGCGGATCTTGTTGAGGACCAGGGTGGGCAGGGCCTCGCCGTCGATGTCCTCAGCGATGATGAGCAGGCCACGGCCGGCGCGCTGGACAGCCTCGAGAACAGGCATGATGTCCTGAACGCTGGAGATCTTCTGGTCGGTGATGAGGATGTACGGATCCTTCATCACGGCCTCCATGCGGTCGTTATCCGTGACGAAGTAAGCGGAGACATAGCCCTTGTCGAACTGCATGCCCTCGACGGTGTCGATGGTGATGTCGAACGTCTGGGAATCCTCGACGGTGATGACGCCGTCCTTGCCCACGACCTCCATGGCCTCGGCGATCTTCTCGCCGACCTCGGGGTCACCGGCGGAGATGGTACCGACGGAAGCAATCTGCTCCTTGGTCTCGACCGGCTTGGCCTGCTTCTTCATCTCGGCGACGGCGGCGTTGACGGCCTTGTCGATGCCGCGACGGATGGCCAGCGGGTTGGCGCCAGCGGCGACGTTGCGCAGACCGTCGTTGACGATGGCCTGAGCGAGCAGGGTTGCGGTGGTGGTGCCGTCACCCACGGTGTCGTTGGTCTTGGTGGCGACCTCCTTCACCAGCTGGGCACCCATGTTCTCGATGTTGTCCTCGAGCTCAATCTCCTTGGCGACGGAAACGCCGTCGTTGGTGATGGTCGGGGCACCAAACGTGCGCTGCAGAGCAACGTAGCGACCCTTGGGGCCCATGGTGACGGTAACGGCGTCGGCCAGAGTGTTGACACCCTTGGCGAGCTTAGCGCGGGCATCGGTGTTGAACGTAATGTTCTTTGCCATGGTAGGTAATCCTCCAAAAGAAACGTGACTCGCGTCGCCGCTTCCGAGTCCTATGCGGCGGGCGCGTTCAAAGACGAATCAGAGATTCTGACGAGACTAGGCCTCGACAACAGCGTAGATGTCGTCGGCGCGCATCAGCAGATACTTCTCGCCGTCGACCTTGACCTCGTTGCCACCGAACTTACCGTAGATGACAACGTCACCGACCTTGACGTCCATGGGGATGCGCTCACCCTTGTCGTTGACCTTGCCGGCACCAACGGCAACGATGGTGCCGCGCTGCGGCTTCTCCTGGGCGTTGCTGGCGATATACAGACCAGAAGCGGTCTTCTGCTCGGCCTCGTCGGGCTTGACCAGAACACGATCTGCAAGCGGCTTCAAAGACGACATGCTTGTCTCCTCCTTTTTGGGCCGCGTGGTTATGCCACGCGAATTAACCCTTTTTGTTTGCGTACGCGTTGAATGGTACCCACGAATGGCGGGTTATACAACACGGAGTCAAAAAATCTTATTTTTTGGCACTTAGATTTTCTGAATGTCGGAGGATAACTTATGCGCAGCCCCAAGGCGGACCGGAAAGCATGAAGTTTTAGCGCGGCAACTTTGTGAATCAGCTTCTCAAGACTACAATCCTCCAGATGAAATATGCCCAGATGAGAGGAAGGGAGGGCAGATGACTGATGAGCTGAGCACCTCGGCATGGCGAGATATAGCACCGAATCGCGATGCACGCGACTCCATGCCGCCCGTTCGCACTCGCCTGCTCGCCTTGGCTCTCGTCTTCGCCCTTCTCGCGGTAACCATCCTCTCCCCCATCGCAACCGCCCATGAGTTGCATCATGACTGCACCGGCGCGGGCTGCACCATCTGCGCCGAGCTCGCCGGCAATCTGTCGATCGCCCGTGGCGGTGGCACCGTCCCCGTGGGCGCGACATCGTTCATCACCCTCTTGCTGATCTCCGCCCTAGCCGTCATCGGCACCGAGCGATCTTCATATGCCCCGGTCACCCTATTATCCCTCAGGGTCCGTCTGGACGATTAACGGCTCCCAATTGAATCAAATAGCTACCGCGTGCCACAGCGGCATCGCCTTCGGCCGTCGGCACCCCGACGCAGCCGTTTTCAATTCAGGAGCAATCTATGGACAACCGAATCTACCGTCGCCATCCCAAGCGGCGTCCTATTCGTCACCGTGGCCCCATGGCGGCGGCATATATGCCCCTTTTAAGTGCGGTCTTTGCTCTCGCCGCTTCTGACGACAATGCGTCCAGCTCGACCCCGTCGAGGGGCTCACTGACAAACAGCTTAAAGCTGGCGAGGATTACCCACCCATCATGAACGACAACCTGGAGAAGCTCGTGAAGACGCTGAACTAGGAGTAAGGAACAGAGACGATGAAGATGAGCATGAAGGATCTGAAAAGCTGGATGACCGACCATCCCTACCCCCGTACGCTGGCAACGATCGGCGGCGCATCGATATGCTCGATGCTCGCCCTCGAGCTGCCCTCCAACCATGAACTATGGAAGATGCAGGCCGGACCGGCACTTTTGGAGCTTTTGCTCATCTTCTGCTTCTTGTGCCTGTTGTTCTATCTGCCGCACCGCCGTAAGACCTCCGCAATCGTTGGCATCGTTGCGCTCGCCAGCATCGGTATCGCCGAGTACTTCGTAATCACGTTCAAATCGATGCCCATCCAACCCGGAGACCTGTTCGCCCTCTCGACCGCTGCGACGGTCGCCGGCAGCTACACCTATGAGCTCAGCACTTTCTGCCTCATGGGGCTTGCTGCCGCGGCCTTGGGAATCGCGCTTATCGTCCTCATTCCGCGTGATGCATGTGGGCGACCGCCGCGCCGCGCATCGGAAACGTCCCCCGAGTCCATCGACCATGCGATGTCTGCGTCCTTGAAATCGAAGGACTCAAAGGCGTCTCCGGCAACCGAGGGGACATCGACAGCGCCGAGGGAGCATCCAGTCGCAACCAAATCCAAACTCCCCCTCTCCGTCGACCGTCGTACCGCACTTGTTGCCGGAGCCGCACTGGGGGCGCAGGCCTTCATCAGCTATTACGACACCTTGGGCATCAAGCTTCATACCTGGAAGCCCCTCGAAAGCTATTACAGTCAGGGGTTTCTCCCCACCTTTATTTCGAGCGCGCAAAAAATGGTGCCGCCTAAACCCAAGCACTACAAGAGCGGTGAGGCCTCGGCGATCATCGAGCGCCTTGCCGCGCGCTGGAACGCGGGCACGAACGGCATCGCCGACCCCTCCCGTGCCGCTGCCGTCGAACAGTTTGACCAGCTCAAGCCCTCAGTCATCTGCATCATGAACGAGTCCTTCGCCGACCTTTCAATCTTTAACGAACTGGGCTGTGGCTATAAGGGGCCCGAGCGCTTCAAAGCCATCGATAACGCGCTTCTGCAGGGAGTGAGCTACACGAGCGCCTTCGGTGCCGGCACCTGTAACAGCGAGTTCGAGTTCTTAACTGGACACTCCATGGCATTCCTGGGCGCTGGCGTCTACCCGTTCATGAGCTACAACCTGGCCCCGAGCGAGAACCTCGCCCGTCAGTTCAAGAGACTCGGCTATCGCACCGTGGCCATGCACCCCAACCACGCCACCAACTGGAATCGCGAGAACGTCTTCGCGGACATGGGATTCGACGAGTTTCTCTCGATCGAGGACTTCGCCGGCGCACCCGAGCTCTGCCGTAAGGTCACCGACGCCGCCACCTACGACAAGTGCCTCGAGGTACTTAAGCAGAGTGACCAGCCAATCTTCGTCCACGACGTGACGATGCAAAACCACTCCGCCTATGACACGGGCTTGGTGCCCGCCGACCAGCAGCTGCACCTTGCCGTCGAAGGCGTGTCCGACAAAGTTGCCACTTGGACCGATGAATACTGCTCGCTCATGGAAGCGTCCGATGCCGCCTTCACCGCCTTCCTGGAAAAGCTGCGCGATCTCGACCGCCCCGTCGTCGTGGTGATGTACGGCGACCACCAGCCGTTCTTCACCGACCGCTACAACGACCTCTACTTTACCGACGAGGACGATGCCACCCATACCGAGCGCATCTGGCAGACGCGCTATGTGGTCTGGGCGAACTACGATGTCGCCGGCAACACACAAACGAGCGAGGAGCTCAACACAAGCATCAATAACGTCGGCGCACTCGCGCTCAATGCTATCGGTGCCCCGCTCACCGCCTACCAACGCGCTCGCTTGCAAAACCGCGCGCACATGCCGGCGATAAACGTGGTGGGGGCGCAGGATGCGCGCGGTGTTTGGCATACAGCTGAGGCCAAGAACGTTCCCGCCAAGACCGCCAGCGCGTGCGATCGCTTGGAGCGCATGCAATATCGTAAGCTTTTCGATCACAAAGGCTCGGTCTTTGCCACCCATAAGCAGGCAGCCGCCAACGAAACCGACCCCAACGCAGCTCCGGGAGCCTAGGGAGGGCGGGTCGCCGCGCTCGACAATCAGGCAGACTTATCGCTCGTAGATGAGGTTGCCGGCTAGGTAGGTTGCTTGAACTTGGGTGGCCTGGAGGTCCTGGGGGTCGATGGTGAGCGGGTTTTGGTCCAGGACTACCAGGTCGGCGTATTTGCCGGGCTCTAGGCTGCCGAGGTTTTGCTCGTCGCCCGCTGCGTACGCGCTGCCAAGCGTGTAGCTGCGCAGGGCCGTTGCCGCGTCGATACGCTCGCTCGGCAGCCAGCCGCCCTCGGGCCAGTGGCTGCGGGGATCTTGGCGCGTGATAGCCGTGTAGAGCACGTTCATGCTGGTAACGGCCGTGATGGGGCTGTCGGTACCGAAAGCTTGACGGATACCGCGCTGCTGATAAGTTGCGAACGGCCACATGATGCGGCTGCGTTCCAGGCCCAGGTCGCGCTCCGGGCCACCCGGGTCGAGCGTGATGTGGCAAGGCTGGCTCGAGGCAATGACGTTGAGCTTGCGCAGACGATCGATGTCCTGAGGCAGCAGATTCTCCAGGTGCTCAAGCGTATTGTGGCCGTGCTGGGGCAAGCCGTAGAGCTCTGCCGCCTCCTCAAAGATATCGAGTGCGGCATGGATGGCACCGTCGCCGATAACGTGGATGCGCACGGTATGGTCACGCTCCGCAGCCGCCAGAACCAGCTTACGCATGCGCTCGGCAGGAACTGTCAGACGGCCCTGGTCGCCCGGGAAGCGCGGATTGGTATAGGGCTCGGTAAGATATGCCGTGTGCTCGCTCGAGACGCCGTCGAAGAACTGCTTAAAACCAGGCGCCGAAAGCAGCGCGTTGTTCGCGTAGCGGATCTGCAGTTCTTCTAAGCGCGACTGGTCATCCAGCAGTGTGGGGAACAGATGGGCACGAATGCCCAGCTTGCCGGCTGTTTGCAGCTTGTCATAGACGTCGTCGCGGATAAAATCGCAGCCCGGCATGGGCATGAGCGACATGTCGCAGATCGAGGTGATGCCCTGCTCGGCCATACGCCTCATTTGATCGGCGTAAGCGCTTGCAATGCGATCCTCCCCCAGCCACTCAAGGCAACGCGGAAGCAGCTGCATAGCAGCTGCCTCGTGAGCGATACCCGTGAGCTCGCCGTTTGCATCCTTGTCGTAGCTACCGCCCGCCGGAGGCTCGCTGTCGCGCGTGACGCCGAGCGCCTCGAGTGCGCGGCTGTTGAGCCACAGCGTGTGCCCGTCGCCCGAATACATAACGCAGGGGCGATCGGGGAAGGCCGCATCGAGCGATGCCTTGGTAGGATGCTCGGGCGGGTCCCAGCGGTAGTCGCGCCAGCCCTGCGTCACCACCCAAGCGTCGTCGGGCAGGCCCTGGGAAAACTCAAGCGCGTGCTGCACGAGCGCTGCCTCGGACGTACCCATATCCATGAGCATGTACGGCGAGGAGCCGACCGAGGTATGGAAGAAGTGCAGATGAGCGTCATGGAAACCGGGGCAGACAAACTGCTCACCGTAGTCGATAACCGGCGTGGCGGCGGGAGCGGCGGCAATCACGTCATCGGGCTTGCCGACCGCGACAATACGGTCGCCGGAGATGGCAATTGCCAGCTCGCGGGTGGTATCGACGCCGTCCTGGGCGGTAAAGACGTTTTTGGAGCGAACGATCCGATCGATATGGTGCATGGGTGTCCCCATCTCTGGCAGGAAATTCAACACCCCCGAGTGTACTCCCCCGCCCACGCCTCAGAGTGCCGCACGGCAAACGGCAACTTTACCAGTCCCAGCGGCAGGTGGCATACTGAAGAGAGCTTGTACGAGTTGCGTGATGGCACAGCAAGGAGCAATCGACCATGACCAAGACCAAAGCACAGCAGATTATGGCGGCAACCGAGGTTCGCGCGGCAGACGACGTCACCGCGGCCATCCAGGATATCGCCGCCGAGTTTGAGCCCTATATCATCAAACAGCGCCGGCACTTCCATAAGCACCCGGAGCTGAGCCTTGCCGAGGAACGCACAACCTCCGACATCGCCAACCAGCTCGACGCCATGAACATCCCCTACGAGCGTCCGCTCAAGACCGGCTTGGTGGCAACCCTGCGCGGCACCGCGCCCGATGCCTACCGCGAGGACGGCACGCCGCGCCGCCGCATCCTGCTGCGCGCCGATATCGACGCCCTGCCCGTCACCGAGCAGACCGGCGAGGAGTTCGCCAGCGTCAACGAGGGCTGCATGCACGCCTGCGGCCACGATTGTCACATCGCCATGATGCTCGGCACGCTGCAGATTCTGCGCCACATGACCGACGACATCCACGGCGAGATTCGCATCGTGTTTCAGCCCAGCGAGGAAAACGGCCAGGGCGCCAAGCTCATGATCGGCGCCGGCGTGCTCGATGGCGTCGACGGCGCCTACGCCGCACACATCTGGAGCGAAGTCGACGCCGGAACCGTGAGCTGCGAGCCCGGTCCGCGCATGGCCAACACCGATTGGTTCCGCATCGATGTCCGCGGCACCTCGTGCCATGGCGCCATGCCCCAGCGCGGCCACGATGCCGTTATGGTGGCGGCCGAGATCGTCAATGCCCTGCAGACCATCGTCTCGCGCGAGATCAGCCCCTACGAGCCCGCCGTCATCACCGTCGGCGAACTGCATGGCGGCACCGCGCGCAACGTTATCGCCGGCACGGCCTACCTTGCCGGCACGGTGCGCACCTACGGCGATTCGACGCACGAAGAAATGCCCGAGCTCATGCGCCGCATCGTGGAGCACACTGCCGCAGCCCTGGGCGCCGAGGCCGAACTTACCGACTACACCATCGCCAACTACAAGGTCGAAAACGACGCCGCCTCGAGCGAGCGCTGCCGTCAAGCTGTGATTAAGTGCTTGGGCCCCACCGGTCAGGGTCATTACCGCGGCACGCTTTCGGGCGAGGATTTCTCGGAGTACCTGCACCGCGTGCCGGGTGTGCTCGCCTTTGTAGGTGCACGCAATCCCCAGATCGGCGCTACGTACGCCCAACACTCCTGCTTCTACAAGATCGACGAGACCGTGCTTGCCAAGGGCTCTATGGTTGCCGCCCAGTATGCCATCGACTTTTTGGCCGAGCCCACGCAAGAAGAGCTCGACGGCCCCACGATCGCCGCGGTCGCCGAGACCAATCCCGACTTGGCCGCCAAGCTGCGCTCTGCCAAGGCAACGGCCGCCGAAGCTCGCGACGCCATGCACGATGCCCGTACCGCCCGCCATGCCGCCATCAAGGGCATCCACGACGCTCGCGCCGCCGCTCGTAACGAAGAAAAACACGGCGAGTAGGCTATAAACAGCTTCGACTACCCATTCAAGACAATGAGGGGGCGGACGTTAGGATAAACGTCCGCCCCCTCCTGTTTGTCAAGCGCTATTTCTACCATTTCTACCCCGTCCCCAAATGGCAGGCGTTATGCGGCCTGCGCGTTGTAGGCGGCAGAGAGGGCGTTGACGTTCTTAACGATTAGGTAGATGACGACCAAGGGGCCGATTCCGCACAACAAAGACCCGAGAAGCTGCCACAACAGTAACGTCGTTCCGTTTTCCGTAAAGCTCAACCCATAGCGCGCGGCATTGTTCTGAAGACGATTGCCGAATCGATACGTCCACCAGATACCATAGATGCCAAAGGTAATGAGCGACAGCAAGAATGCCTTAAGATAGCTGGGCACCTCATCGTTATCGCCCGCGCATATCACGGCGACGTCCTGCGAAATCTTGTTAAGCGCATAGATACCGTAGATGCCGAGAGTGACGAATGAGAGTAAAAGAATCTTAACGAAGCTGCGATCGGTCTCTATGGGCTGCTTTCCAGATCCGACGTTTGAGTGACTCCCGCCGGAAGAACCGGCCTGCTGAGCTGGAGAAGTCGGCTGAACCTGTGCGGCATGAGCCTGAACTGGTGCGGTTTGGGGCACCGGCTGCGGAGGGGGCTGGGGAGCAGTAGGTTCCGAGCTCACCGGGGTGCCACATGCGGGACATATTTTTGCCCCATCCAAAATAGGTGATCCACAATGCTCGCAATACATAATTACTCCTTTCATAAGCGATACGTCGAGCGTTTGCGAACGCTCCTATTGCGCCGCAACTTAGCGGCGGCCGCCCATACGACATAGCTCCGCATATGGGCGTCTCTTATCACCTCCCTGCCACCTAGATTCGAACGGAATGAAAAAGGCATCCCGAGCTCAACTGCTCGGGATGCCTTTGGCTTAATCCTCTTCGTTGTCCTCAGCCGGCCCTCGTTCGGTCTGATCGGCTGGTGCTTCGCTCGGAGCTGGCGCTGCCTGTTCAACAGGCGCGTCCTGCGAAGTCTCATCGGGACCCGGCGCTGGCTCGGGCACCGGCATAGGCGCGGGCGCCGGGGCGGGCGCTGGCTCGGGTGCCGGAGCAGGCTCGGGCTCAGGCGCCGGCGAAGCATCCGGAGCGCTGTAACCCGAAGGAGCGGACTTCTTCTCGAAAGGCAACACAAAAGTCAGGACGTCGTCCTTATCCTCATCGGCCCACTCGCTTGCGTAGCGTGCAACCCAATAGCCAACGGCGCGATGCTTGAGCATGTTGCCAAAGACCGTGAGGAATACCGTGACAAACGCCGTCAGCACCAAGAACAATACGAGCGTGATGCCACCGCCGGTAACAAGCGCCTCAATAGCCGTAGGACGGTAGTAGTAGCTATACATACCGACAGAGGCAATGGTGCCAAAGACGAACGTCAGGATCCAGGTGACAACGTTGGCGACCAGGCCCGTCAAAAACTCGGGAAGGAACGAAGCGCAGAACAGCTTGGTCTTATTGTTCTTAAAGGCCGCCCAGACCTTATCGAGCGAAAACGCGCTCTCGACGCGGCCGGTCACCGCAAAGTGCATCACGGCGATGTCGGCGAACATGGTAAAGAAGACGCCCAGGACCGCCGCGGCAATCATAGCCAGAACAAACAGGCCCAGCGAACCGATCAGCGCGGCCTCGAGCGCATAAGAGCCGTAATATGAATACGAACCCGCGGCACCAATTACCACGCTCTCCACCAGCGAAAGCGCCACACCGATAACGGGAATGGCAGCGATAACCTTGAGCACGCCCGAGATAACACCCGAAAAGACGCCCAGACCAAACGACGTGGAGCGCATCAGCGGACGATCCATGCCGTCATCGACCTTAAGCGACAGGTCGCGGCCCCATTCGATGCCAAAGCCAGAACCGCATGCGCTTGCCACACAGGCAGCCAAAAAGCCGATGGCAGCCGCGATACCGCCAATAACGGGAATAAACAGCACGAGTACCGACACAACACAAATCAGCGCCGGTAAAAAGGCAATCTGGCACACGCGCTGCAGCACGCCCGGAGTCTTGGTCATATCCTCAAACGCCTGAGCCACACAGCCCTTGGACGCATTCGCCACGGGCGGTTGCGGAACAAACTGCTGGGGCTGACCCTGAGGGGCAGAGGCTGCGGCACCGGCATTGGGGGCACCACACGCGCCGCAGAACTTGTCGTTATCGCCCATGGGGGCACCACACTGCGAACAGAACATCGAGATCATCCCTTCGTATCTTGAGCGAATCATCTGGATCGCAAACGATGTCTTTGGCATCATTATCACCCAATGTGGGGACAAATACTCCAACATGACGCATTTGCAATGCGCAGGGCGCTATTCGATTGTTTGATGAGCTCGACCGCGTTAGTTCGTTCCGCGGAAGCCCTTGCCGACGATCTCGGAACTGTCGACGATCGTGATAAAGGCACCCGGATCGACTTCGCGCGCATAGCGGCGCAGTTGCACGGCCTCGCGACGGCTCAGCACGCTCATGATCACCGTCACGCACTTGCCCGAGAAGGCACCGTAGCCGCGGCTGATGGTTGCCGTGCGGTTGAGATGCTTGACGATAAACTCCTCGACCTTAAGGGGCTCGGAACAAATGACGGTGCAGACTTTGCGCAGGTGAATGCTCTCAATGGCTTTGTCGACCACAAGCGTCTTGGCAAACAGGCCGAGAACGCAATACAGACCGACGCGCGGGCCGTACAAGAAGGCCGCGATGGTCACGATGCCGATATCGACCAGCAGCAGGGCACGGCCAATCTCGAGCGTCGTGCGGCGCTTGAGGATCATGGCAAGAATGTCCGTGCCACCCGTCGAGGCGCCGATATCAAAGACGATGGCACTGCCGAGCGCCGGCAGAATCACGGCAAAGCACAGGTCGAGCCACATATCGCCCGTCATCGAGACATCGGTCGGGATAAAGAGCTCAAACAGCGAAACATAGGCAGACAGCGCAAACGAGGCGAAGACGCTCCAAAGAATCGCCTTGCGCTCCAAAAAGATAAATCCCAAGACGACGAGAACCGCGTTGATAATCCACATAAAGACGCCGACGGGCAGAGTCGGGAACAGCGTGGACAGAATAACCGACACGCCCGAGGTGCCGCCAAAAGCAAAGTGATTAGGGGTTTTAAACGCAACGATGGCAAAGGCCGTAAGAATCAGGCCCAGATTGAGCTCGGCGAAAAAGCGCGGGAAGCCTGGCTCCTGGCTGCGCTTTTGGCCGGCGCGCTCGCCGCGCTCGATATCGGTGCGATCGACCACGCGCTCCATCGGCACTACGGGAGGACGATGCACCTCCTCGGCAGCACGCGACGCCGCCTCTGCCGCAGCGGCCTCAATCGCCCATGCCTTGCTTTCTGTTTCGTGCTCGTCGGCCATTACGGCAACTCCTCGTTAACAATTTGGAAACAATGCGCCCATTAGAGTAACGCGGAACGCGACGATTGCAACCCCTAGTTAGACGAGCGGTATGACTACATCGGGAGCGTATAAAAACGGCCGGCCACGCTTTTGCTTGCGCGGTCGGCCGTTTAACGTTTTCGCAGATAAAACCTGCCAAAACAAACCTATCCCTTTTTGGAAGGTTATTCGTGCTGGCTGGTACGGTGCTCGTACTCCTCGGGGGTGATGACATCCTCGATGCGCAGGTTGACGCCCGCCACCTCAAGGCCGGTCATCGCGGCAAGGCGCTCGGTGACACGTGCCTTAACATCGTCGAAGATCGCGGGCGCATAGGCGCCGTACTCGATGATGACGGAGATGTTGACGACCACGCGATTATCGTCGGTGACCTCGACCGTCACGCCCTTGGTCAGATTCTCGGCACCAAACTGCTCCTGCACAAAGTGCATGAGGTTACCCTTCATGCCCAGAACGTGCGGAACCTCGCGGGTGGCCATGGCAACGATCTTCTCGATCACGCCGTTGGAATAGGTCAGCGAGTCCTCGGACTCATCCGCTTCCTCGTCGTCCTCATCCGTATCGGACTCGGCCTCGACGAGAGCCTCATCCTCGAGCGTCACATCCTCAGCTTCGGCGACGACCGCCTCGTTCTCCTCGAGCTCGGTATCGGCTACATCGACCTTCGTATTAAAAGCCATGGTTCCTCCTTATGCCTGCCGCGGATGCGACAGTCGAATACATATTAGCGGCCGCTAAACAGACGGCCGAAGAAGTTGACGATCCCGTTCTCGCCGTCGCGAATTTGACCGATCACAGCGCCGATCAGCACGAAGAATGCAATGACGAGCGTGTCCCACAGGCCCAACGTGAGCACCAACACGGCGAGGATAAAGCCGGCGACGGCGCCGAGCGTGGTGTTGGGATGACGCACAGCATAGCTCCAGATGGCAGCGCCCGTACCCTTGATGAGACCCATAGCCTCGTCAAAATCCGCGGCTGCCGCGTCTTGTAACTCGGTTGCCTCTGCTTTGGAATCAACAGGTTCGCTCGCCGGCGTAGCGTTCTGGTCGATCGTCAGGCGCGGCGTACGGGCGGTCTTGTCTTGGTTGGTATCACTCACCGGAAACCTCCACGGTCTGGACGGTAGTCTTGGACGGCAAAAAACGGACGCGCGCGGTCGTGCCCGGCGTGCCGAGCATGGTGTCGCAGGCCTTCTCGATGCGCTGCTGCATCGCGGTGGCAAGAGAGGCGACGTCTTTATCATCCAGCGCGATGGCCTCGACCTTAAAACGAACGCGCGACTCGTCGGAGCCTTGAACGCGCGCCTCGATATGCTCAACCATCACGCGATCATCGCACTCCGCCGCGGCACGGGCGCACGAGGAAAGCGCTGCGAGCGTAACCTCGATATTGCACTCCCCCGCCGGATGCACGCAGGACGGCTCGCGACGCGCGAACATCAGGCGGAAAAAACCGATGAGCACGCCAAGTGCCACGATGGCGGCACACACCGTAACGACGACGCGAGGCATGGTGTCACGCAACAGCAGCATAAAGCGATACGTATACGGCCCCCAAAACTGGCAGACAAGCGTGCCCAGCGCCACGATGGCGGCGGCAAGATACACGATCGCTAGGGCTCGTTTGAGTACGCGCACGCGCGCTCCCTTCAGGTTTCGGTCCACAGAATGCAAAACGATTCGCATCATTATAAAAGAGCCGGGTCCGGTGCTGTACGCACGCGGATCCGGCTCATCTATTCCACGAGGCTTGCATGCTCGCTTCATTATGCCCAGATATGCACGGCTTAACCCGTGCAGGCGCTACTCCTCCTCGAGGGCAGCGATGACCTCGTCGGTCATGTCCATGGTGCTGTAGACGTCCTGGACGTCGTCGAGCTCCTCGAGACGGTCGATGAGGCGCTGAACCTTCTTGGCGTCGGTACCGGAGACCTCGGTCGGGGTAGTCGGGACCATGGTGGTCTCGGAGCCCTTGACCTGGATGCCCTGCTCCTCGAGTGCCTTGGAAACAGCCATGACGTCGTTGGCGGCGGTCCAGACAATCCACTCCTCGCCGGCGTCCTCGTAGTCCTCGCCACCGGCCTCGGCGATTGCCATCATGAACTCATCCTCGTCACCGGCAGCACCGTTGGCGATCATGGTCTCCTTCTTGGCGTTCTCGTCCAGGATCTCCTTGGCGACGACGATCTGGCCCTTGCGCTCAAACTGGAAGGCGACGGAGCCGGAAGTGCCCAGGTTGCCGCCAGCGTGGGAGAAGGCGGAACGGACATCGGCGGCAGTGCGGTTGCGGTTATCGGTCAGGCAGTCGACGTAGACGGCGACACCGGCGGGACCATAGCCCTCGTACACGATGTTCTCGTAGACAGCGGCGTCGGCACCCGAACCGAAGGCCTTGTCGATAGCGGACTTGATCTTGTCCTTGGGCATGGACTGAGCCTTGGCCTTGGCAACGGCAGCGGCGAGGCTGGCGTTGTTCTCGGGCAGCGGGTCGCCGCCGAGACGGGCAGCAACGGTGATGTTGCGGCTCAGCTTGGAGAAGAGGGCGGAACGCTTGGCGTCCTGCGCGCCCTTACGATGCTTGGTTGTGGCCCACTTAGAGTGTCCGGACATACGTGTCTCCTATCGGTTTCGACCTAAAGCCCAGCGCAGATGCTCGGGCAATATAAACAAACGTCGTTATGATATACCTACTGGCCTGTGAGATAAACCCCAAAATGAAGGCGTCGTGATGATGCAGCCCCTTGGCGCAAAGTAACCTGCCCCCTTTGCACCAAATTAGAACCAGAGGAAGTCGCTGCGGGTGACGGTGGTGCCGATGGCGAAGGGCATGCAGGCGATGACCGGATACAGGTAGCGCATGTAGGTCGAGCCGTTGCACGGACCAATCAGGCACACGGCGAGCACGCCCAACAGCGGCACCCAGATCGCCAGCGCACGCCATGAATGACGACGCAGCAGGTAGACCACCACGGCGATCATAATCCACACATAGGTGGCCGAGCTCATGGTGAGCGAAATAAACGGGATGCGCTGCACCGCCACACGGTACAGATTGATCAGGTGGTCGCACCAGCGCACCACGTTGCTGTCAACCGGATGGAAGTCGAAGTACTTGAGGTTGTCGGGACGCGCCATGATCTCGGCACTACGCGCCGTGCTGTAGACCCAGGCATCGCGCGCGCTCGGATAAAAGTAGCCGTAATAGTTATTGATGAGCGCCGAGATATAGCACTCGGGATCCTTTTTGAACATCTGCGCCCAGACCTCAAAATAGGCCTTGATGTCCTCCTGCGAGGCGTACTCGTTAAAGCAGTTCTTGACGGCATCCGACTTATCCGGGTTGTAACGGCGGCCCAGATTCTCGTACTTGAGCACCCGGTCGATCACGGCGCGCTCCTCGTCGGTCACCAAGCCGTCGCAAGGAGCCTCCACGATGGTGCCGTCCTCCTTTACCGTGGGGTTGACGCCCGAGTTGAGGCCGTCGTGCTTTTGGACGAAACGAGCCGTCTGTTGGAACGGAATCGAGAGGATTTCGCGCTTGGAACCAGGCGTGATGTCGTGCGTCGGCATAAAGACCTTGGTGAAGTACATATTAGAGGCAAGGCAGAGTGCGAGCACCGCGAGGACGCCAACCCAGCGGAAGCGCGGCGTGGCGCATGAGACCGCGGTGCCCGTCTGCTTAGCCGCACGACGGGCGACATGTACATCCCATGCGCAAAACGCCGCCGCAATCACGCAGGCCGCCAACGGAAAGACCAGACCGCCATTGCGCAAAAACGTGGAACCCATGGCAGCCAGCGCAAGCAACAGCCAGTCGTGGCGCGCAAAGAGCACGGGGGCTTTCTCGCCCGCCCGCTCGACATTGGCATCACGACGGGGCAAGCCACATGCCACGAGCTTGACGGTCTGTACCAGCAGCACCAAAAACGCGTCGGCAAAGAGCACGTCTTTGGTGAGCAGGGCCGCGTAGTTAGAGAACATCGGCATAAACGCAAAGAACAGCAGGATCGTACCGCGAACCGGCAGGCTCACGCCCAGTTTGCGCAGCGACGAAATGGAATAGGCCATGCAGGCAGCCGTGATGACAAATTGAGCGCAGGTATAGATGATGAGGCCCGCGTTAGCGCTGCTGAACAGCGAAAGCCCCAGTTGAACGCACGAGCCGATAATGGCCGTGTGCACGACCGGGTGATGCCCGTTGAGCAGGACATTGGGGTTGAGTAGGCGCAGGTAGTCGCTCGTGCCGTTGGGATAGTTGAACCACTGGCGAATCTGCGCACCCGTATCTCCCATAAAAAGGCCGGGCAGCGAAGCGATGAGCGTGGGCGCCCAGGCGATCATAAGCACCAGGAAGGGCCCGGCAAAGGGATGGGCCGAGAGCACGGCGTGAGCCACACGCCATACGCGGCCAAAGTGCGCTTCGGAAAACGGAATGCGCCGAGAGCTCAGCCAATCTAGACACTCAAAAGCCAGGTAGAAGGCAACGATCGCCAAGAGCATCCAGCCCGCGCCGCCAATCCAGGCACAGATGATGCGGGCCTTGTCGCCAAGAACAATCTCGGCCGAGTCGGTGAGGTCGTAGCTGCGGCCGAACACCATGCAGATGGCGAAAAACAGCGACGGCAGAATGATCGACGGGCGCCAGGTGTCGCCACGGCCAAAGAATACGTAGCGAAACGGCAGCGTGAGCAGGCAGGCAAGCGCAAGCAGCATGACCGCGTCGGTATGGCCGGCAAACGAGAGGAGCACCTCGTAGCACACGTACAGCATGCCCGAGGCTTTGGGGTCAATCGCCAAGACTGCGTTGCTCGACACCGGGGCGGGATCGATGGAAAACGCCGTGGTCGCCAACAGCGCGAGCAGAAATGCGATGAGCGTCTGCTTGGCGGGGTAGCGCTTAAACCAGACGATGCGGGCCGCGTCGCGCGCAGCCGTTGTGGAGAGATCGGAATCCTTCACAGTCCGAAAGCCTTTCTAGAAACCTGCCAAAAAGGGACAGGTTTATTTTGGCAGGTTTTATCTGGGGAAACGTTACGGTTCTGTCATCATTGCCCAGCAAACCACCACAAAGGTGCCTGCCCCCTTTGTGGTCGTATGTGGTGGTTAAGCGTCGAGGTAGATGCGCTGGGGGCGATTGCGGTGTCGGGCGAAGATGATGAGCGCCAGGCCCGCAATAACGAGCGGAAGGCTCAGCAGCTGACCCATCGTGATGACGCCGCCCAGCAGATAGCCAAGTTGGGCGTCGGGCACGCGCACGAACTCGACGAGGAAGCGGACGATGCCGTAACCCATCACAAACACGCCCATAAACGTGCCCTGGGGCAGTAGCGGCTTTTTGCGGCTGAGCACCTGCAGGATGCAGAAGAGCACAATGCCCTCAAGAAATGCCTCGTAGAGTTGGGAGGGGTGACGCGGCATATCGCCCGCAGTCCCGCCAAAGACCACACCCCAGGGCAGATCGGTCGGCTTGCCCCACAGCTCACCGTTGACAAAGTTGGCACAACGGCCCAGACACAAGGCCAGCGGCGCGCCGATGACGGCAAGGTCTGCCAGAGTCCATGCATCGAGCTTATACATGCGGCACACGATGATGCCGCCCAAGATGCCGCCGACCAGGCCACCGTGGAAGCTCATGCCGCCCTCGTTGGTGGCAAAGATCTCGAGCGGGTGCGCCCAGTAGTAGCCGTCGCCGTAAAAGATGACGTAGAACAGACGGGCGCCAATGATAAGGCCAAAGACCACGCCGACCACGACACTCGTCAGGTCGTCAATCGTGATGCTAAAGCCCCAGCGACGCTGCGTGCGGTACATGACGACCGCCGTGAGCAGGGCACCGACCACATAGGCCAGACCATACCAGTAAATCGTGATGGGCCCCGCCGAAATCGCGACGGGATCAAGCATATGGTAGAAGTCGTTGAGCATGTCGACCCTCCTACTCCCTACATACAAATGCGGCCGCGGGCCTTGCGCTCGCGGCCGCATATTTGGGCGTAACGTCTATGCGGAGTATGCCGTCCGCAGCTTTCGCATCTTAGAACGGCGCGTACTCGTCGTACAGGTCGTCGGTCTCGCCGGAGGCATTAACCTGCTCGACACGGGTAACGCCGGGCACATGCTCCTTGAGGATACGCTCGATACCCATGGACAGGGTCAGCGCGCTCATAGGGCAGCCGGCGCAGGCACCCTGCAGCTCCAGTTTGACGACGCCCTCGTCGTCAACACCCATATACTCCATATCGCCGCCGTCAGCCTGCAGGTTGGGGCGGATCTCCTCAAGAACCTTCTTAAGCAGCTCTTCGTTAACAGCCACAGGGGCTCCTTTCTCACAATAACGCGGGCACGCCCGCGGACAGGGGCTATGTTACTACAGCCATGTACCCGCTCACGAGCCATCCATGCGCGCGGACACGACTTTCACGAGCAGTCAATTTGGGACGGGGCTCTTTTAGCTGCTTTTGCCGGCGCCCGACGCTAACACAGGCTGCTGCTACTGCTGAGCCTGTTCCCCAGTGCCAATGTGTACATCGACGATAACTTGGCGGTAGCTGATGCCACAGGAGTCGAGGATGCGGCGGCTGATGCGTCCATCATCGGTGTCGGCGTACTTGTTGTCCAGGTAGACAACCTCGCCCACACCCACCTGCGCCAAAATCTTGGCGCAGTCGTGGCACGGGAACAGCGTGACGTAGACCGTGGAACCCTCGAGGTCCTTGAGCGAGCCACGGTAGTTGAGCACGGCGTTGGCCTCGGCATGGACCACGTAGTTGTGCTTGTCCTGCAGCGGGTCGTCGCTCGTACCCCACGGGAAAAAGTCGTCGTTGAGCGCCGAGGGCGTACCGTTGTAGCCCACCGAAAGGATACGGTGGTTGGTGCTGGCGATGCACGCACCCACCTGCGTGTTGGGGTCCTTGCTGCGGCGCTGTGCGGCGATGGCCACGCTCATAAAGAACTCGTCCCAGCTAATGACGTCCAGGCGCTTGCCTGACGAAGTTTGATGAAGATCGTCCGACATGGCAGACACCTCCGTAATCGCAATAGTTTGACCCATTGTAGCAGGTGAAAGGTGGGGGCGTTTGTCCCACCGGCGCCCTCACTTTTACACGCGGCGGGGCTTTTGGTTGATGCGGTAGAGCTCGGCGAGACCCCGCAGCGTCAGTGCGTCATCTACCGTCAGGCTGTGGCCGACCAGCGACGCGAGTGCCTCGGCATCGTCGCCGGTAATGACGATGGGCACGTCGCCCTCCCCCGCGGCCTTGGTCGCACGCATCTCGGCAAGCACCATGTCGAGCATACCGTCGATGCGGGCCACCTCGCCCAAGACCACGCCCGAGCGCATCGCCTCGCGCGTGTTGCGGCCGATGACATGCGTGGGTGCCGAGGGCTCAACCTGGGGTAGGCGCGCCGCAGCGGCCGAGAGCGAGCGGGCGCCAAGCGCCAGACCCGGCGCGATGACGCCGCCCACAAAGGTGCCGCGCGCGTCGATGACCTCGATATTGGTCGTGGTACCCAAGTCGATCACGATGCACGGAGAGCCGTAGACGGCACGGGCCGCCACGGCGTCGGCAATGCGGTCGGGGCCGATCTCGGCCGGGTCGTCGTAGCGGACGGGCATGCCGGTCTTGAGGCCCGGCCCCACGGTGAGCACGCGCCCCGTGCAGGTGCGAAAAAGTGCCGCCTTCCACGGACGCTCGAGCGCCGGCACCACGCAACTCAGGACTGCAGCTGCGGGAACGAGCGCGCCGGGCATGCCCGCATCGGCCGCCAGCGCGGCCATGACTTGAGCGAGACGCATACGCGCTTCGTCGGCCGTAATGCTCGACGGCGTCGTGATCTCGCATGTCGCAAGCGGACATTCCTGCGCCGCGGCCGAATCCTCTGCAAACAGGCCAAAGCGAATGAACGTGTTGCCCACGTCGACCGTCAATATATATGCGCACCCATTAAGCATCGTCGGCGCTCCTTTCGTCTGCCCAGCAGTATATCGCCTACCTAAACCAGTCATCCCAAAATGACTAGCTTGCGGCTATACTGGTGCGCGGTCGTTTGCGAGCTCACGCGGCGGCCCTTGGTAACCCGACTTCCCGCGCCGTATCCGTAACGGCGCTCCCGGGGGAAGCGGATATACGCAAAGGAGTTTTATATGAGCAATCCCTCGAACCGCGCTTCGATGCGCGGGCAACTCACGCTGCGCGGCGTCGTCATCGGCGTCCTTGGCTGCGTGATCATCACGGCAAGCTCGGCCTACACGGCCCTCAAGATGGGTGCACTCCCCTGGCCGATTATTTTCGCTGCCGTCATCTCGCTGTTCTTCCTGAAGCTCATGGGCAACGCCAGCCTCAACGAGGCCAACGTCACCCACACCATCATGTCCGCGGGCGCCATGGTCGCCGGCGGCCTGGCGTTTACCATCCCGGGCGCCTGGATGCTGGGCTATGCCGACCAGATCAGCTGGCTCGACATGTTTATCGTGGCACTCGCCGGCACCATCTTGGGCCTGCTGGCAACGGCGCTCATCCACCGCCACTTTATCGTGGACGCCGCGCTGGAGTTTCCCACCGGCAATGCCGCAGCTCAGACACTGCGCGCCACCGAGGCCGGCGGCAAGACCGGCAAGCAGCTCTTTGGCTCCATGGCCATCGCAGGCATCTACAGCGTGCTTCGCGACGCTCTGGGCGTGGTGCCCAGCATGCTGTGCACGCTCAATATCCCCGGCGTGACCTTTGCCATCTATAACTCGCCCATGCTGCTCTCCATCGGCTTTTTGGTGGGCTTCGCCCCGGTTGCCTTCTGGTTTGCCGGCGCGCTGCTAGGTAACTTTGGCATCATCGTGGGCGGCACCGCTGCCGGTCTATTCGACGTTGTGACTGCGCAGGGCATCGTCAAATCACTCGGCATGGGCCTCATGATGGGCTTTGGCGTCGCCGTCGTCCTCAAGGACATCCTGCCGCAGGTCGCCGGCATCGCCCGCGGCCTCGCCGCCGACAGCTCCAGCGACACCGACGAGCAGTCGCTCATCTCGGGCTCGCTTAAGCTCGACGCCGGCATCATCGGCCTGGGTACTGCCGCCATCGCCGTGATCGTCGCCATCGCGCTCGACCTTGGCCCCGTCCCGGCCGTCATCGTCACGCTGTTCACCTTTGTCACCACCATCATGAGCGCGCAGAGCTGCGGCCAGACGGGCATCGACCCCATGGAGATCTTCGGCCTCATCGTCATGCTCATCGTGGCTGCCTTCGCACAGATCGCCCAGGTCAAGCTGTTCTTTATCGCCGGCATCGTGGCCGTGGCATGCGGCCTTGCGGGCGACGTCATGAACGACTTTAAGGCCGGCGCCGTGCTGGGCACCAATCCGCGTGCGCAGTGGATCGGCCAGGCCATCGGCGGCATCGTGGGCGCCCTGGTCGCCGCTGCCGTCATGGTCGCGCTCGTCACCGCCTATGGTCCGGACGCCTTCGGCCCCGACAAGAGCTTTGTGGCCGCGCAGGCAAGCGTGGTCGCCACCATGGTCTCGGGCATCCCGAGCGTGCCGTGGTTCGCAGGCGGCTTTATCGCCGGCATCGTCATGTACTGGCTCGGCATTCCGGCCATGATGATCGGCCTAGGCGTGTACCTGCCGTTCTACATGTCGCTCACGGCCTTCTTGGGCTCCTGCGTCAAGCTCGCCTACGACAAGTGGGCCGCACGCCGCGACGCCGCTGCCGGTCTTTCGGACGAGGAGAAGGCCTCCAAGGATGCCGCCTTCCAGGAGCAGGGCCTGGTCGTCGCCAGCGGCCTGCTCGGCGGCGAGTCCATCGTCGGCGTTATCCTGGCGTTTGTCTCTGTTGGTCTGAGCCTGCTAGGGTAGGCTGAACAACAACGCACCAGCGCAGAGCGCGGGGTCGGAATCAAACCGGCCCCGCGCTTTTTTGTCTATTTGACTCTTATGATCCTCACGGCGTTTTAGCCATGTCGATTGGCCTGACTTCCAGGTCAACAAACCTTGTCTGACACCTCGCCTAACGCGGTGTAGAGTAAAGACGACAGACGCAAGAAGCGGCTCAGAAGCTAAACGAGGTAAGCATGGAACTCGACAAACAACAGATCAAGCGGCTGCGCGAGCGTCATCATCGTCGTCACGGTATACGCCCTGCACACAGCGAGGCCATGGAGAATGCCACCCGTTTCCTTAAGCAGGCGTTCAACATACGCGAGGGACGCGCGCCCTATCACGTGATTCGCAAGCGCTTTGTAAACGGGGCGCGCCTGACTGGCTCACACTTATGCATCCTGATCATTGCCATGTTGATCGCGAGCATCGGCCTCGATATCGACTCGGACATTGCCATCGTGGGCGCCATGCTCATCTGTCCGCTCATGGGCTCGGTCCTTGCCATGGCATACGGCATCGCCACGCTCGACCGCGAGATTGCCGTCGAGGCAATTGCCGGCCTCGCGCTGCAGATGGTCTTTTGTCTAATCACGTCCACGCTGTACTTTAAGCTCTCGCCCCTTGGCACCACCACGGCCGCCATCATCGACAACTCGACACCGACTGTGTGGGACCTTGCCGTCGCGCTCGCGGGCGGCTTTGCGGGCGGACTGGGCAACTCGCGCGACCAGGAACCCGCCACGCTCATCGCCGGCGTGGCCGTGGCGACCGCGCTCATGCCGCCCCTGTGCGCGGCGGGCTATGGCATCGCCATCGCGAGCGGGTCGCTGTTTCTCTCGGCCCTCTACGAGTTTGGCATCAACGTCGTCTTTATCGCGCTGGCGGCCGAAGCCGTACTACTTCTTTTGCGCGTGCCGCTCAAGCGCGACCTCAACGGCGACGGCATTGTGACCGCCGAGGAAAATGCCGAGGTCGATGAGCTGTCACACAAGGTGCGCCGCCGCATCATCGTGGGTACGGTGATCTTTGCCATCCCCTGCATCGTCATGACCGCGGGGTCCATTGGCTCGGCACAGGCCGGCGTGCAGGACGGCTACGGCGTCACCGAAACCACGCGCGAGCTTGCCGCGGTGCTGCCGGGCTTTAAGGATTACACCGTTGCCGTCGAGACCTCGGCCACCGAAGGCGAGGAGGAGGGCCTTGTCGAGCGCGAGGTTGTCGCCCACGTGACGACAAGCGAGGCGCTTGGGGCACACGACCGCCGTGTAGCCCGCAAGCTCATCGACCTCAATGTGCCCGAGCTCGATCGCGTGGAGTTTGATGTGCAGTAATACGCGACGTGGGATGGATGCGCGCAGCCGCGAGTCACGACATGGCGCAGACGTGACGCGGGCCACGAGCAAATAGCGGGGCGCGGTCCATGGCCGCGCTCCGCTCGCTGATTTATTGCCGTGAATCATCTGTCCGCATCGACATCGCCAGACTCCACTGTAAACGCCGGACCGGTACTCACCAGATAAAAACGGGTCACCCTGGTATCTCTAAATAGGTAGAGCAAGCCCTGATCGCGTCGGCGTGACAAGTACGCCACGTGGACCGTACCGAATTCTTCACCGTTTTCCTTCTTTAATATCAGGATGTTGGGGTCATCCGTACGCTTAAACTGCCCGTCTGTGCAGATTCCGTCTTGGTCGACCAGCTGCCATCGACAGTTGTCCTCCTCAAGAAAAGCCAGGGTTTCCCGACTTGTTTCGTCATCCCGATAGTAACCGTCAATGGCAAAGCCTTCGGAAGCACATTCCTGCATATAGGATGTTTCTCGACTTATAGCGAACTGCCCTATAGCGCCCAGGAGCACAGCTAGGCAAACCACTGCAAGGGTTATCGAAATAACACGGCGATCCATGTTAGCCCAACCGATAGTTGTTTAACGGAGCACGAAACATACCCGGAACCTCCGATATCAGGGGGAACGTCACCTACGGCCTGCCGGTAATCATATGTTTCCAACATCAAACCATATGACTACAACTCGTTGGAGATAGATTCCATAAACGGACAATGATATACGGCGAACGGCTACACTTATCAATAAACCCAGAGTTATGGAGGCCGTTTTTCGTACTGCAAGATCGCAGTTTTCGGAAGTGCGGTGAAAAATCGAGTTCTGCCGACCAGACCGACTTTTTTAGCAACAAAACCGCAGGTCACAAGAGTTCAAAAGAGCAGTGTGCTCGAAGGTTCGGAGTTTTCCCCGCACTTCCGAAATCCGAGTCCACGAAAGGCGTCGGCAAGGCCATTTACGCAACATGTATCCAGTAAAAAAGGGCCGCAGCCGGTACGGCTACCACCCTTCCGTCTCATATCTAGCCCGAAGCAGGTCGGCTACTTCTTAATACCGCGTCACAGACGCTTTGCGACCGATGCCACGGCCTCCTCGCTAACCGAATCGCAGGCAGGCGAAGGGCTGCGTGCAGATGATGTTGGACGCACCGCGATCGATCAGGTCGAGTATCTCGGCCGTGAGCAGCCAGACCTCGCCCATGTTATTACATACCGAAAGCACCGTGCGGGCCTTGTCGGCCATGGCGCCAACACCTGAAGATTTTGTCCGTAACTCAAAGAGCTAGGAGGTTGATAAAATCCAGAAACATCATGGCTAAAAGAGACGGGCACACTGTCCCTGTTTTTCGCACGAGCAGCGCAAAAATAAGGCCCAGACAAAGATAGCCCCCCATCATTGCAATGATGTAATTTGTGGGTGCCCCGATCAAACACTGTTGAGTCACGAGAAGCAATGCCCATAGAATCGACTGTACAAATGCCCTTATGCAAAACGGCCGAACTATTCCGACGATTGTGTATTCAAATAAAAATACGTACCTAAATAACAGCTCATGCAAAACTGAAACCGAACAGACCAATACCCATCTGGATATTGATTTTCCACCTATATCGAGCATGGCGGCCATAATAATAAATACGATGAAAATGAACTGCCATCCCAAAAGAATCCCACGCTGCTTGGTCTTATCACGGGAAACAGCGCCCCGAGTTGCAAAAAGATAGACTACCAACGCACAAAAGAGCGCCCCTGTAGAGCACAGCCAAGCGGGAGATCCTTTTGCAATAACCCAAATGGCCCACGGCACGCTAGCAACCATCGTACCCAGTAGATAACGTGCCCCCAGGCGCATTATTTCAGTCGCTTTTCCCAAGCTCTACCACCTCATCACTAGCTGCTATTAGGTCCATATCGTGTGTAATAACAATGACAATCTTGTGCTTGCGCAGTTCCTTCACAGCATTTATCAGAGCTTCTTTATGAGCAATATCAAGTGATGCTGTTGGCTCATCGAATAAATAGACGTCTGCCTTCTTTTCCAAGACCCGCCTAATTTCCAATTGTTTCAGTTCCCCAGGAGACATTCCCCCGCACCTCTTCTTTTCGATAGAAGGAAAATTTCTATCGCTAAGAAAATCCTTTACTGATATCGGGGTTTGTTCGGCAAACGAAACTAGATTCCGCCTAAGGTGCTCGCAGTTGATTTCTTCTTGGGCCTTACCGTTGTAGGAAATAGCCCCACCGTAACCCGAATTGAAACAACCCATTAATAAGTACGCAAGGCTCGTTTTGCCCGAGCCATTAATCCCCACAAGAGCATAGAGCTTTCCTTTGTCAAACCTGAGATTCAAGTTATTGTAGAGACACTTTTCATTTAATGTAAAACCAAAATTATGCAGTTCGATGTAATCGATCTCCAAGAGCTCCTCTCCAGCAACAGCCAAAGGCAATTTAGAGGCATTTAGACGAGATATCGATGAGAAGCAGTCTTGTACGCTACTACCTATACCGTAGATTGACCTCACGGCAGATAGCATTAAAGCCATGTAGCTCGAAACGGCAACAAGTTGGCCTACACTCATGCTTCCATGCATTACATAGAAAGCCGAGATCAAAAGAATAGTCACCTGGGACGCAGCCGCAGCAAAGGAATCCGTTGCCTGAAATCTCGAAACGACACTTTGATAGGCGACTCCGGCGTGCAGCAAAGACGAAAAAAAGCTATCTATGGATTTCAATGCTCTTTCGAATAGCACATTAACATACAAAAATCTCTGATGCGCAAGTACGGACTCCACTTTTCCGAAATACAGGGACTGCTCCTCCTTAAAGGTCAGACCTGAAACAAAAAGCGGTTTTCTGAATAAAGCATATGCAATTGCATACAAGATGCAAAATGTCACGGAAACCCAAAAGAGCGCTACGGAGCATCCATAGAGAAAAATAAAACTGATACCTAGCTGGACAACCGCAAGAAGTACCGTCTGGAGCACCGACAATCCGAAGGAAGCCACAGTATTGGCATCTGAACAAATTTGTTGAGTTTTTTCAGCTGACTCCTGCTCAAAATATAACTCAAAAGGCATCCGAACGAGCTCATCGATTTTACTTCGAACAATCGAGTATGCAGCCACGGTCGTTATCCGCATTGAAAGAAGGGTGCTTAAATAACTGACAACAATATCGATTAGTGCCGCAAAACCAATTAGAGCGCTGCTAATCATGATAGTATCGTAAGATGTTTTTTTAGATATATTGTCAACCAGAGCGCTCGTAAGCAGCGGGGATACAGAAGCCATCATTCCAGATATTATTAAGCACAACGCGAAGACTATAACCAGAAGCAATTGGGAAGAAAACCCAAGTCTGAAATATGGCAGACAATCGAAGAGCGCCGTTGAGTCCGCATCACTTCTTATGCTTGAAATCATAGGCCGCCCTCATTACTTTTATACAGTTCTTTCTTGCAGATACGCAGCTTGTCTTATTTTCATACAGCCTGGTGAAGGGACAGCCACCCATGCACATAGGAAGAAGCGAGCAGTTAAGACATTCTGAATCTGAACAAAAGTCGTAAGCATTCCATTTGGAAACTTCGAATGCGTTACTCGCTACGCTTTCAAAGATGCTGCCATAACTTCTGTCGGAATATCCTATTTCATTCCAGCATTTATATAAGGAACCATCTGGTCCAATAACTTCTGAATATTTATTGACGGCTCCGCATATGGTCGGATTAAAGCCTGGAAGAAACGGATCCATGTACCTCGTCATTTTGTAGCGAGACAAACAGGATGCTTCAATCGAGGCAAATTCGTCCTCTGAATAGCACGGAGAGTTAGCGCATGCCCCATTTATATCATCTACTGCCGCTAAATACAGTTTTACTCTATTACGAAGACCTTTTTGATCAAGCGAATCAATCAAGCGATCAATCTGATCACCGTTCGTCGGATCAACATTAACTCTTAAGATGACATTGAAGTACGCACTAGCTCTTTTTACGTTATCGATAATACGGTTGAACGTATCACCGCCAGAAGGAAGACATCTTCGTTGATTGTGTATTTCAGGCGGACCATCGACAGTCACCTGAACGTGCGTGACCCCATTTTTTGCAAGCAACTCCGCCGTTTTCCCATCTAAGAAATAACCGTTGGTCACCATGCTGGCGTTAAATAAGATTTCATCACTTCGGATTCCGCGCGTAATCTTCTCCACCGTCTCAATCGCCAATAAAGGCTCGCCGCCATACCAGGCAATCTGCAAACTTTCTGCCTGATTGTCTAAAGCCATGCCATTGATATGCTTTATTACCTGATCGACGCACTGGTCGCTCATTGAACCATAACGCTTGCCGTCCTCATAACAATACGGACACCTGAAATTACAATTCAATGTCGGAGCTATCGTAAATGAAAGTGATTTTGATTGCATGCGACAGGCCGATGATATCTCTTTTAAATGTTCGATTTCATCAAGTCCGTCGGAAACCAACAACCCCGCGTCCATCAAATTGTCGACAATTTCCGAAGGGCCATTAGCCCCATTCGCAAATAGTGCCTTCTCGTATTCCGCATCCAACGCAACAATTGCGCCGGAGTAAGAGTTATATACCAGCGTAGGCTGATTGCCTTTATCGATTACATTAAAGCGAGACTGTTTCATTTCTACTCCGTTGCATATTTCAATATTTCAACCTGCCATTAGGAGTAATTCCAGCCACAAAATTTGGTAATGCAGATCCTCAGGCCACACGGTCCTCCCCCTGAATAACTCCAACAAATATGCGCTGCACAGGACACACACGTAGAAATATCTCGAGACGAAGCAGGCATCTGAGTATTCACTGGCTTTTGAATATATTCCATCGAAGCTCCTAGCTAACGTGTATACCGCAATGTTGAAATGCGCGGCAATTCCCGCCCGTGTACACGGCACACATCCCCCAGGGATTACAGCGCCCCTGACATTTTGCGCCCTGACAAGGACACCAACTTGATAGCAAAGCAATATCGTTAGGTGTTTGAGTTGGCTGTATCCAATCCACAATGGCTCCTTTCTCGTTTTAGGCCTAGTTATACTTTGGTCAAAAAGTCAAAAGCTGTTTGATAACTTTTTGTACTAGATGAAACAATTTGTTTGCCTTGTTTAACATTTTTTAATTTACACTTAGCCTGATTAAAAATTCAACCTAAGGAAATTCTGGTGAATGTTGTTCAGCTGCAGTATTTCATAAAGGTATTTGATTGTCAGAATTACTCGGATGCAGCAACTATATTAAGCGTTTCGCCGCAAGCTGTTTCAAAAGGCATTCGAGCATTGGAATCTGAACTTGGTCTGAAGCTGTTCGAAAAAAGAGGCAGTATTCTACATCTAACAAACTATGGAGAGGAAATCCTTCCTATAGCATTAGATGCACTAGCTTCAATTGAGGGAATTCAAGCGTATGCGCAAATCACGCGTGAAAAGATAAAAATAACCCAGACACATTTGACACACGTTGCAGTCGGACTACCACCAATACTCACAAGCTGGTTCAACCAGCCCACACTAAACCGGCTCTCGAAAAAGTACAACGGTGGTAAATTTGCTGTTTCCAGATACGACGACGGCGGAACGTGCTTATCCCTTCTACTTGACGGACAAATCGACATTGCGATTGACGCTGGGCAAGTAGACACCAATCTTTTTGAATCGCATTTTTTATTGAACGCCGAAGTCAACCTCCTCGTTGAAAGCAATCACCCATTAGCTAGTCACGCAGCAGCGAATCTAAACGCGGTGGCTCAATATCCAATTGCAAACACCTGTGACATTCGATATTGTCGAAAAAGAATAGACTCAGCATTTAACCATCTGGGCCTTTTCCCCCGCTACGAGAGTATTAACTTAGCAGACCAGCACAATTTGTCCGATTTTCTCATTCGTAAGCATGGGGTTATTTTGACCATAGCCTCGCAAACGTCTCAAATCAGGATAGGCTATCCAGCAAAAATCGTTTGCCTAAGCAAACAAGATAGATTATCAATCCCTTTTTACTGCGCTTCAGATTCAAACGATGTCCAAGCGCAAACTCATCACGCGATAAGCTGCATTCAACTTGAGGCACGCCAGCTATCCCGCTGTTTAAAAAGCGCTGAAGAAGGAGACCTTTCCGGCTGAACATGGCGGGCGTACTAATTCTATGCAAAACAGCATCGCATTCCGCCAGAACGGAAGCGTGGGCCAGCCCCGAGTTTTTTGTAGTATTCCGAGAGAAAACAACAAGGGCCGGCAGACTCTTGGCAAATCAGTGGCCCACTCACCACCCACAAAACTGTGCCCCACTTCCGAAATCCGAGTCCACGAAAGGCGTCGGCAAGGCCATTTACGCAACATATGTCCAGCAAAAACGGGTGGTAGCCGGTACGGCTACCACCCGTTTGTCTCATATCCAGCCCAAAGAAGGCAATTACTTCTTAATGCCGCGTCCCAGACGCTCGGCGACCGATGCCACGGCCTCTTCGCTGGCCGGCCCGCAGCTCACGCAACCGTCGTGGGCGCGCATCTGGCCGGTAACCTCGTCCATCGCGAGCGGCGCCACCTTCTCGAGCTTAAAGCCCTTGCCGGCGCGCATGTTCTCCTTGGCCACGCTAATCATGAGCTTAATACGGTTGAGCTGGTTGACCTCGGACGCGCCGGGATCGTAGTCCACCGCGACGATGTTGCTCTCGGGATGCTGACGGCGCAGCTCCTTGATCACGGCCTTGCCCACCACGTGGTTGGGCAGGCACGCGAAGGGTTGCGTGCAGATGATGTTGGGCGCACCGTGATCGATCAGGTCGAGCATCTCGGCCGTGAGCAGCCAGCCCTCGCCCATGTTGTTGCACACCGAAAGCACCGTACGGGCCTTGTCGGCCATGGTGCCGATGCGCTCGGGCGCCTCAAAGCGGCGGGACTTTTCGAGCAGCTCCTCCACCGGTGTGCGCATCCAGTCCACGAGCTTGATGAGCGCCTGCATACCAGCGCGCGTGGTAGCAGAGCTTCCCAGTTCGTCCTTCTGCAGCTCGGCGTTGCTCATGGAGTACAGGAAGAAGTCGAGCAGGCCCGGCACTACGGCCTCGCAGCCCTCGCGCTCGATGACATCGACCACGTGGTTGTTGGCTGTGGGATGGAACTTGACCAAGATCTCACCGACCACGCCCACGCGCGGCTTGGTACCCTCGCCCACGAGCGGCATAGTGTCGAACGCGCGGATGGCCTCACGGCACAGCTTGGTGTAGTTGTGGCGGTTGAACTTAGGCGCCAACTTGCGGGCGCGCGCCATGTACTCCTCGTAGAGCGCGTTGGCGGCACCGGGCGTGGCCTCGTACGGGCGGCAGCGGTAGAGCATCTGCATCATCACGTCGCCAAAGAGCACCGCGTAGACTGCCTGTTTAAGCAGCGCCGGCGTAATCTTAAAGCCGGGGTTGTCCTCGCCGAGCGCCACGGCCGAAAGCGAGATCACCGGGATCTCGGGGTGACCGCTCTCGCGCAGGGCTTTGCGAATGAGCGCGATGTAGTTGGTAGCACGGCAGCCGCCGCCGGTCTGACTGATGACCACGGCCGTCTTGGACAGGTCGTACCGACCGCTCTCGATGGCCTCCATGATCTGGCCCGTCACCAGGATCGACGGATAGCAGATGTCATTGTTCACATAGCGCAGGCCGGCCTCGACGGCGTCGTGATCGGTCGAGGGCAGCAGCTCCAAGTTGTAGCCGGCACCGCGGAACACCTCTTTGACCAGGTCAAAGTGGATCGGCGCCATCTGCGGGCACAGGATGGTGTAGCCCTCGTCGCGCATCTGCTCGGTAAAGGGCACCTTCGGCCATGCGGTCGAAGCACTCTCGCGCTGAGCCTCAAACGTGTACTTGCGGCTCGCGAACGCGGGGGCATCCGTGGAGGGCGCCACCGGCGCGGCATCGCCCTGCTCGTAAGCCTCGCCCGCGGCCGTGGCCTCGGCCAAGCGCTCGGCCTCCTGGTCCTTAAGCGCGGCCATGAGCGAGCGGATGCGGATGCGCGCGGCACCCAGGTTGGACACCTCGTCGATCTTGAGCACGGTGTAAATCTTGCCGCTGGCTTCCAGGATCTCCTGCACCTGGTCGGTGGTCAGGGCGTCCAAGCCGCAGCCGAAGGAGTTGAGCTGGATCAGGTCCAGGTCGTTGCGCATCGTCACAAAACGAGCGACGGCGTACAGGCGGCTGTGGTACATCCACTGGTCGACGACGCGAATCGGACGCTCGGGCTTTACCAGATGCGCGAGCGAATCCTCGGTAAAGACCGCAAAGCCAAAGCTCGAGATAAGCTCGGGCAGGGCGTGGTTGATCTCGGGGTCGTTATGGTAGGGACGACCGGCGAGCACGATGCCGTGACCGCCGTGGTCCTCGACCCACTTAAGGGCCTCCTCGCCCATGGTCTGGATGTCCTCGTGGAAGCGCGCGTCGGCCTCAAAGGCAGCGTTGACGGCGGCATCGACCTCGGAGCGCGTGATCTTGGGTCCACGCACGCGACCGCGACCGGCCTCAGCATCGGCCACGCGGTCGACGGCGAGCACCTGGTACAGGCGGCGCTTGAGCTCGGTCTTGTCATGATAGGGCACAAACGGGTACAGGAACTCGATGTTCTGCTCGCGGATCTCGTCGATGTTGAGTGCCAACGCCGTGGGGTAGCTCATGACGATGGGGCAGTTGTAACAGTTGCCGGCGGTCGGGTCCTCCTTGCGCTCCCAACGCACGCACGGCATCCAGATAAAGTCGACGTCGCGGTCGATAAGGTTCATCACGTGGCCGTGGCTCATCTTGGCCGGATAGCACACGCTCTCGGACGGCATGGACTCGATGCCCGCCTGGTAGGTCTTTTTGCTCGACTGGTCGGACAGCTGCACGCTAAAGCCCAAGCGCGTAAAGAACGCATGCCAGAAGGGGTAGTTCTCGTACATGTTGAGCGCGCGCGGGATGCCGACGGTGCCGCGCGGGGCCTCGTCGGGGCTCAGCACCTCGCGGTTAAAGAGCAGCTCGTTTTTCTTTTTGAAGAGGTTGGGGGCCTCGGTCTTCTGCTTTTTGTGGCCGGCGCCCTTCTCGCAACGGTTGCCGGTAATGAAGCGCCTACCGCCGCCAAAGTCGTTCACAGTAAGCTGGCAGTTGTTAGAGCAACGGCCGCAGCGGACATGCTTTTGCGTCACGGTGAGGTGTGCGATATCCTCAGCCGAAAGGATGGTCGAGGTGCCGTCGGCGCCGGCGCGATCGCGGGCGAGCAGGGCCGCACCGTAGGCGCCCATGCAGCCGGCGATGTCAGGGCGCACGGCATGCACGCCGGTGAGCTGCTCAAACGCGCGCAGCGTGGCATCGGACATAAAGGTGCCGCCCTGGACGATCACCTGGCTGCCGATCTCCTTGGGGTCGCGCAGCTTAATGACCTTGAACAGGGCATTCTTAATGACGGAATAGGACAGGCCGGCCGCGATGTCGCCCACCGTGGCGCCTTCCTTTTGCGCCTGCTTGACGCGCGAGTTCATAAAAACCGTGCAGCGGCTGCCCAGGTCGACGGGGGTCTTGGCATGGATGGCGGCATCGGCGAACGCGCGCACGTCCATGTTCATAGAGACGGCGAAGCTCTCGATAAAGCTGCCGCAACCCGACGAGCAGGCCTCGTTGAGCATGATGTGCTCGATAACGCCGTCCTTGACGCGCAGGCACTTCATGTCCTGGCCGCCGATGTCCAGGATAAACTCGACGCCGGGCAGGAACGCCTTGGCGCCGCGCAGGTGCGCGACGGTCTCGATCTCGCCGGAATCGGCCTTGAGGGCCTCGATGAGTAGCGCCTCACCGTAGCCCGTGGTGGTCACGTGGCCGATGGTGCAGCCCGCGGGAATGTGGTTGTAGAAATCGGCCATGATGACCTTGGCCGTGCCCAGGATGTCACCGTTGTTGTTGCCGTACCAGGTATGCAACAGCTGGCCGTCCTCGCCCACGAGCGCGGCCTTCATGGTGGTGGAACCGGCGTCGATGCCAATGAACACGCGGCCGGTGTAGCCGTCGAGCTTGCCCTTGGGGACGACTTCTTGGTCGTGGCGACCCTTGAACTCGGCAAAGTCCTCGTCGGTGGCAAAGAGCGGATCCAGACGCTCGACCTCGGCACCCTGCGTGTCGCCCAAGCTGTCAATGGCCTCGATAAGCTGCGGGAACGTGCTGAGCTTATTGGACTCGTGCGCCATGGCGGCGCCGCTCGCCACAAACAGGTGGGCGTTTTGGGGCACAATGCGGTGCTCCTCGTCCAGGTTGAGCGTGAGGTAGAAGCGATGGCGCAGCTCGGAGAGGTACTGCAGCGGGCCGCCCAGGAAGGCAACGTTGCCACGGATGGGGCGACCGCACGCCAGGCCCGAGATGGTCTGGGTCACAACGGCCTGGAAGATGGAAGCGGCCACGTCCTCGGGGCGGGCGCCCTCGTTGAGCAGCGGCTGGACGTCGGTCTTGGCAAAGACGCCGCAGCGGCTGGCGATGGGATAGATGGTGGTGGCGTTGGCCGCGAGCTCGTTGAGGCCGCTGGCATCGGTGTGGAGCAGGGTGGCCATCTGGTCGATGAACGCGCCCGTACCGCCGGCGCAGGTGCCGTTCATGCGCTGCTCGATACCGTTGTCGAAGTAGATGATCTTGGCGTCTTCGCCGCCTAGCTCGATGGCGACGTCGGTGGCCGGGATGATGGTCTCGACGGCACGCTTGCTGGCGATGACCTCCTGGACAAACTCCAGGTCGAGCCACTGGGACAGCAGCAGGCCGCCCGAACCGGTGATGGCGCAGGTCATTTGGGCAGCCGGCAGCACGGTCGCAGCGCCCTCGAACAAGTCGCGGGCGCAGGCGCGGACGTCGGTGTGGTGGCGCTGGTACTTGGCGTAGACGATCTGGTTGTCGTCGTTGAGCACAGCGAGCTTAACGGTGGTGGAGCCCACGTCGATGCCCAGGTGCAGGTTGCCACGAGCGTTCTCGGGGTTGAAGATCGCGCCTTCGGGGGCGTGGGCGGCGGTGGCGGCTACGGGCTCAGCGGCGGTGGCGGGCTCGCTAGCGACGGACGTCTCCCCTGCCGCGTTCTTGGCATCGGCAACTGCCTCGGCAACTTTCTCGGCAGCCGCGGTCGCGGCCTTCTGCGCGGCGTCCACCACGGCGGGCGCGGCCTCGCGTGCGGCAGCGACCATACGATCCTTGATGCCCTCGACGAGTTTGCTCATTGTCTCTCCTCTTAGTTGTTGGACTCGACGGTTGCGGCGGTGTCGGCCGCGTCCTCGAGCTGCAAGTTCAATAGCTTCATGCCGTATTCCGGCACGTTGATATCGATGGGTTGGCCATACAGGTCACCAGGGCGCACAAAAGCGAGCACCGTCATAATGCGCGCCATGGCCTCGGGCGATTCGGTGAGCCCACGCTCAAACCAGCGCTGAATCATGCCGACCTCGGCGCTCACGACGTAGGTGACGTAGTAGTCAAAGAACGTGCCCAGCGCCAGGCCCAAAATGCCCGTCTGCGCACGCGGCACCACAGCCTCACGCGCGGTGTCGATGATCCTTTTAATGAAGGCCTGGTCGCCGCCCGGACCCAGCAGCGCACCGATTAAGTCGCGGTTGGCCGCAAGATAGCGCAGCAGTTCAACCGAACCGGGCGCCGGCTCGAGTTCATCGATGTTGTGGTAGAGATCGGGCAGCTGAGCTGCGGTGATGAGCTCAATGCGTTCACGGATCTCGGCCAGCAAGCCGTCCTCGATTTGATTGATGAAGTCGGGGATATCGCGGTAGTGCGAATAAAACGTGCGGCGCGTAAGGCCGGCGCGCTCGGTGAGCGACGCGACATTAATGCGCGAAAGGTCGCCGCTTTCGGCAAGCTCGCTGGCAAGTGCCTGGCGAAGGGCACGCTGCGAGCGAAGGGACCGGCGATCGCATTTCTCGAGCTGGGACAAGCGTCCTCCTTGTTACTCAGCCTGTGCGCTATTGCACAGTGCGAGTATTATTGCACACCGTGTGCATCAACACGTAAAGGCAATATTTGGAATGTGACGAGGGGGCAGTCCCTTTGTCACATTATTCGATGATGGTGCGGGAGCTCTGCTTATGCATGGTGGCGAGCATGTGTTTGGGGACGGCGTGGACCATGCAGCTGCCGATAGTTGCGCTCGCGGCGACCTTGGCTGCATCGCTAGCGTTTTTGGTCGCGTAGCTGTGGCGGAAACGCTTGAGCATGGCGATGTCGTTTCCGCCGTCGCCATAAACCGCGACCTCGTCCTCGGCAATGCCGTAGTAGCCCGCCAGCCAGGCCACACTCTCGCCCTTGTTACACGCCACGTCCGTGATCTCGAACATCACCGGATCGAACGGCGCGTTGACCACACGGTCCGAGCGCTCGGCAAGATACGCCTTAAGGTCGCGCTCCAGCTCGGGCGAGGTCACGCGACAATTGATCTTGCATACATCGTGGCGCAGGATGTCACCGATCGACTGGTCGAAATACTGCTCCTCGTGATACCCGCCGCGCGCACGCATGCCGCGCATCACGATGCGCTTGATGGGACTGTCCTTTTTAAAGCCCGCCTGATGCATCTCGAACGAACCGCTCGAGTACATGCCATCGGGCGTGGAACAATCAAAGCAAATGTCCGGGAACGCCTTGAGCAGTTCCTCAGTGACCTGCGGATCGATGGTCCAAGTCTTGAGCACCTCGCCATGGCTGTCGCGCACGATGGATCCATTGGAGCAGCAGGCGTCAAGCGCCAAGCCCGTAAAGCCATGCTCGCCGATCGGCAACGTCGAGCGTCCAGTCGCGGGAACCACGTGCAGGCCAGCCTCAGTCAGCTCGCGAATGGCGCGGCGGATGGTCCCATCCGCCTCGTGCAGGGCGTTCAGCAGCGTTCCGTCTAAGTCACTCGCGAACATCTTGATCATGGACATGCCTCTCCTTCGTCTGCCCGATATTGTAGACGAAGGAGAGGCATGTCCAAACAATGCCGTCCCGGCGCGGCGTACCACCGCCTTCACCCTTGATTATCGACTTCATCCGAACACCTCCCACATTCATCCGTACATGTACGGATGAATGTGGGAACCCGATACCCTGAGGGCCGGACCGGCCGGCCCCGGAAGATCGGAGGACGGCATGTCCGGAAAGAGGAAGAAGG
>DBFVZT010000083.1:0-7653 GCA_048486575.1 Collinsella sp.
ACCCATCGAAACACATCTCCACCGTTCCTTCAACTGGGAAAACGGCGCCCCCGGGGCCCGGATGGGGCCTCGGGGGCGTTCGGCTAGCTGCGGGAACGGCCTGTCCGCCTAATGTGTTCGGCTGAGATCGGAAATCAACCCACCGATTTACCGTGAACGGTAGGAAATCAGCGGTGAAACGCTATTTCACCGCTTATGAAACATTTTGCTTTATTTTCACCTCTCTTGACCTAAGATACGAAGCAAACTAGGGCCAAGGAGTAACCATGGATAAGACAGGGGATGTGCTCAGCCACATCCGCGCAGTCATGAACAGCCTATCCCCCTCGGAGAAGGCAATCGCAACGTATGTGCTCGACCACCCGTCGGACGTCGCAACGATGACCGTCCGCGAACTCGCCGCAGGAACCGGTACGTCACCGGCGTCTGTTTCGAGGTTCGCAAGGACGCTTGACTACCGAACCTATTCGGACATGCGTCTGGCGCTCGGCATATCCATCAGCAGGGCCTCCGGCGAGGAAAAGGCCACGGGCGGCAAGGTTACTCTGGACGACGTCGAGGGCTCCATTAAGTACGTCCTGTCTCACAAGGTCAAGGAGCTCTCCCAAACCGCCTCGCTCATTGACTCCGATGACTTTTCGGCAGTCGTCAATCTGCTCCACAACGCCAACCTCGTCCTGATTGCGGGCGTCGGCAACTCGATTAGCATGGGCGTAAACGCGGCGTTCAAGCTCTCACAGGTTGGAGTCAGGGCGTTTTGCCCCAGTACCACCGATGCCATGGTCTCCGCCGCAACCAGCCTCAAGGAGAATGACATCCTGCTCGTCATTTCGACGTCCGGATACTCGAAGCGCCTCGTCAACATATTCGACTCTGCCGAGGATTCGAACACCCCCATCATCATGATCGCAGACAACCCAGATACGCCGCTCGCGAAGCGTGCCACGTATATCATCCGAGCCATCTCGCGAGATCAGGCCATCACCGGAACCGAGGTCGCCTTCTCGCACAGCTCGATCAACTTCGTCATCGAGCTGCTGTTCCTCTTCCTGACCGCTTGCTGGGATGACCCGGTAGAGTTTAACAGGATCATCTCGAAGAATCTCTTGGGAGACAGGCAATACAGCTAGGACGACGCACACCGGCGCACCGACGCCCAGACCGAAACGGGAGGACCCCTTGATAAAGCTCATCCTCGCAGACATGGACGGGACCCTGCTGCCGTTTGGCTCAAGGGTCGTATCGGAGCGCACGCACAGCGCGATTCTTTCGGCGCTTGATGCGGGCATCGCGTTCGGCCCCGCAAGCGGCCGCGACTACGCCGACCTGGCCGATGCCTTTGACGGCGACGCGCGCTGTTTCTCGACCGGCATCATGGCCAACGGAAAGAAGGTCTTCTCCAGCGGCGAACTCGTGTTCAAAAAGACGCTCTCGACGGAGGCCCTCGTCAAGCTCGATAGCGCCGTACGCCCCTACGCGGGGACGTCACTCTGGCTAGTCGCCGATGTCGATGAGACAGGCAAACGCTGCGAGCAGTTCCTCTGCGCCGTCGAGCCTGGCGACGAATTCGCCCTGGAAATCGTTAAGGACTCCGGAAGAGACATGGCGCTCGGAGACGTGCCCACGAACCGTGACGTCATCACCGCCGGCATCTTCGTCAACGTCAGCTCCGCCCCGACGGAAGTCGTTCGGAGTCGATGCAAGGAAGCCTGCCCAGAGCTTGATTTCCCCTCGCCCGTCCCATTCTTCCTCGATGTTGTTCCGGCTGGCTGGAGCAAGGTAAACGGACTCGACGCGCTTCTCGGCAGCCTTGGGGTCACGCTGGACGAGGTCGCTTTTATCGGAGACTCGGAAAACGACGTGACGCTCCTCGAAAAGGTGCCGAACTCCTACGCAGTCGCGGGCGCGATGCCAGAGGCGAAGGCCGCGGCCCATCACCTGATCGGGGACGCAGCCGAGGACTCCGTCGCGAAGCTCATCGAACAGATTGTCCAGCAGCGAGGCTAGGGTTCCGCCAGCGTGGCATGCGCCGCGTGCCTCGTCATCCGTTCGTGGCGCGCTACCTCGTGACGATCCAGAGCGTGGCCATCGTCGCGACGCCGATGCCTACGATGAGCGCGACCCACAGGACGCGGACCACGAGGTTCATGTCGCCCGCCACCACCATGTCGTTCGCGTGCCAGAACCAGCTCTCGTTTCCTTCGCGCATGATGCCCTCCCTTGGCCTCGATTACGCCATCTATGGCCGAGCAATCGCAGGTCACGTGCCATGGATTTGCCCTACGCCCAGCTTTCAGTTCTGTAAGGCGGCGGGAGCCTGTGCGAGGCCCCGAGTCCTGAGGCTGTTGCAATGAAAATGGGAATCAAGGGGCACGCATCAATCATATGGGTTCCTTTCGGGGGCGAGAGTAAACGAAGTATCCATCATATAATGGAGCGACGCAACCAGAGAGGTCACCCATGGAATTTTACGCAAGCTGCCCCGAGGGCTTTGAGTCCGCACTCGCCGATGAGCTTAAACGCCTCGGGCTTTCGCATGTCCGCCGGCTGAAGGGCCGCGCCACATTTGAGGGCGAGCTCGAAGAAGGCTACCGCGCCTGTCTGTGGTCGCGCCTGGCGAGCCGTGTGTTCGTGGTACTCGGGCGCTTTGAGGCGCAGGATGCCGATGGGCTGTACGACGGCGTTTACGACATCGCTTGGGAGACCATCATCCGCCCCGGCGCCACCATCGCCATTACCGCCCGCGGCGTGACCGAGCAGCTGCGCAACACGCGCTTCTCGGCCCTGCGTGCCAAGGACGCGCTGTGCGACCGCCTGGCCGAGACCACGGGCCGTCGCGCCGATGTCGACGCCGCCGATCCCGACGTTCACCTGCTGCTTTCGCTGCGCCAGCGCCGCGCGAGTATCAGCCTGGACCTTTCGGGCGACCCGCTGTTCAAACGCCTGCCGCCCGCAGCGACCCGCGCCGGCGAGGGTACGCACGTGCTGCGCCCCGACTACGCCGCCCTAGTGCTGGCGCAGGTCGGATGGACCGCACTGTGCGAGCGCGAGCTAACGGCCGATGATTACGAGAACGAAGCCCTTCCTACGCTGATCGACGCCTCGTGCGCCGGCGGCGGTCTGTTGTTGGAGGCCGTGAATATTCTGACCGACCGCGCCCCGGGCGCCGCACGCGAGCGCTGGGGCTTTGAGGGCTGGCAGCTGCACGACGCCGCCCTGTGGGAGCAGTTGCTTGCCGAGGCACGCGAGCGCGAGGCGGCAGCACGCGAGCGCCAGGCACGCATCGTTGCCGCGGATGTTGACCCCGCCGCCCGCAAGACCGCTGAGCGCATGGTCAAGTGCGCCGGCTACAAGCGCTTTGTCGATTTTTGCGCCGCCAAGTCCGCAACCGTACTGGACCACGCGGGCGCCGTCGCCGGTGCCGCCGTGGTCGCAGATACGACCGAGACACCGCTTTCGCTCATGCACGACGCCATGACGCTGGTCGGCGAGCTGTGCCGCGCGCCCGAGCTTGCCGCGGCGCCGGTCGCCGCGCTCACCCGCGACGGATTGCTGGCCCGCGCGCTCCACGCCGAGCCCGAGCGCGCGATCGCCGTCATGCCCAACAACGAGGAGGCGACCGTCGAAGTCTGGCCTTCGCTCGACCAGGCCGCCGCGGCGTTTGAGGCTTCGACCAGTGCGGATGCCGAGGCCGAGGTCACGGATGCCGACGAAGTCAACGACAACGCCGCCGGCACCCCCGTGCCCGAGCCTGCCACCACGCTCGACCTGGGCGACGGCAAGCCGCTACCCGTGCTTATCCCCGAGTCGGAGCAGTTCGCCAACCGCCTGCGCAAGAATGCCCGTCTGCGCCGCAAGTGGGCCAAGCGCGAGGGCGTGAGCTGCTACCGCGTCTACGATGCCGACCTGCCCGATTACTCCGCCGCCATCGATCTGTACGAGGGCTGCCCGCAGACGCCGGGCCGTTGGCTCATCATCGCCGAATACGCCGCGCCCAAGACCATCGACCCCGCGCTTGCCCAGGCCCGTATGCTCGACATTCTTGCCATCGCGCCGCGTATCCTGGATGTTCCGGCCGAGCACGTGCACGCCAAGGCCCGCATGCGTTCGCGCGGCGGCTCGCAGTACGGCAAGCAGGGCGCCGGCAAGGGCGCATCGGGCGAGCGCGCCAACATCGCACATCGCCGTCTGCCGCTCATCGAAGAGGGCGGGCTCACCTTTGCCGTCAACTTTGACGACTACCTTGATGTGGGCATCTTCCTGGATCACCGCGTCACCCGCAACCTGGTGCGCGAGCACGCCAAGCAGGCGCGTCGTTTCCTCAACCTGTTTGCCTACACCGGCACCGCCACCTGCTATGCGGCAGACGGCGGCGTCGAGGAGACCGTGACGGTCGACCTCTCCAACACCTATCTGGACTGGGCCGAGCGCAATATGCGTCAGAACGGCTTTGTGGGGCCGCAGCATCATTTTGTGCGCGATGACGTGCTCGCCTGGATTCGTGACCAGCGCCAGACGCGCAACCGCTGGGACCTGATCTTTGTCGACCCGCCCACGTTCTCGAACTCGTCCAAGATGGGCCGTCGCACCTGGGATGTCCAGCGCGACCATGTTGAGCTTTTGGCCGGCGTGTCGCGCCTGCTCGCACAGGGCGGCCATGCCATCTTTAGCTGCAACCTGCGCGGCTTCCGCCCCGAGACGCGCAAGCTCGCACGAGCGGGCGTCGTGCTGGAGGACATTACGGCACAGACCATCCCCGAGGATTTCGCGCGCAACCAGAAGGTGCACCACTGCTATATCGTGCGCCGCCTGCCCATCGAAGATGCCATGGCCGAGGTCGGCTTTAGCGCCGAGGAGATTGCCGAGCGAACCGAGGAGCTGCGCAACCCCGAGGCCCGCAAGCCTCGCGCGGCAGCGCCCGCGCACGCGCAGGCAGGAGACCGAGGTCCACGCGGCGACGGCAAGCCCTCCCCCGCCGGCAAGCCCAAAAAGAAAAAGTTCTACGCCAGCAAGCCCAAGGGCAAATAACAAAGTTGCGGTGGAATAGTTCCTAAAAATGCCTGGTAAAGGACCAAACAGGAACTATTTCACCGCAACTCATATTGGGATGGTGGTTGGCGATCTAGCCTTGGGTGACCAGGCGATAGCCGATACCCACGTGCGTTTGGATATAGCGCGGGTGCGCGGGGTCGGACTCGATCTTCTTGCGCAGCGTGCCCATAAAGACACGCAGGCTCGCCAGGTCGCTCTTAGTTGCCGTACCCCAAATCTCGTGCAGGATAAACTGGTGCGTCAGCACCTTGTCGGCGTTGTGCGCCAGCAGGCACAAGAGCTTGTACTCGATCGGCGTCAGATGCAGTTCCTCGCCATCCATCGTGGCGATGCCGGCATCAAAATCAATATGCAGCTCACCGGTATTGAACGAACCTTCGGAGGCAACGCCGCCCGTTTGCGCATACGAGAGACGCCTGAGCGTCGTGCGAATGCGCGCGAGCAACTCCTCGACCGAAAACGGCTTGGTCAGGTAGTCGTCGGCACCGGCATCGAGCGCACGGATCTTGTCCGCATCCTCGCTGCGTGCCGAGACCACAATGATCGGCATGCCCGACCATGTGCGCACCGACTCCACCACCTTGACGCCGTCCATATCGGGCAGGCCCAAATCGAGCAGCACGATGCTCGGCGTCTGCGATGAGGCAGCGGCGATGGCGGCATGGGCGGTCTCCACAGCCATATGGCGCAAGCCGTGAGCCTCGAGCGCGGCAACAATAAGATTGCGGACGGCGGGGTCGTCCTCAACGACCAAGATGAGCGGTTTTACGGCAGAGTTCGGCACAGCGCTACTCCTTATCAAACGAAACGTCGGCGGCAGGAAGCTCAATCGTAAAGACCGAGCCGTGCGGGTCCGCCGCGGCAACCTCTATGCTACCGCCATGCGCCAGCGCAATGGAGCGGCAGAGCGAAAGACCCAGGCCCACGCTGCGGTGACTGTCAGCCAGACCGTGGTTGGCGGTATAGAACGACTCGAAGATCCGTTCGCGATCCTCGGGTGCGATGCCCGGACCATCATCGGCCACCGAGCACGCCACGCGTCCATCGTCGACGCTAATCGAAATCACGATATGCGAGCCCGCGGGCGTATAGGTGATGGCGTTGTTCACCAGATTGACCACCAGCTGCACCATCAGGCGCGCATCGACATTGACGAGCGCCGGCTCATCGCACGCCACCACCTTAAGGTCGTGCTCGCGCACGGCCGGATTTACGTGGCGCAGCGCCTCCTCGACGATATCGTCCATGAGCTCGAGCGTAGTCGACAGACGCATACCGCCGCCCTCGAGCTTGGTGATGGCGAGCAGGTTCTCGACGGTGGCGTTGAGCCACAGCGCATCCGAGCGAATGGACAGAAGCAGGCCGCGGCGCGTCTGGGCATCGAGCACCGCAGTGCCGGTCGAGCCCTGGTCGAGCAGCACGTCGGCATTACCCGAAATACTGGTAAGCGGCGTGCGCAGATCGTGCGAGATGGAGCGCAGCAGGTTGGCGCGCAGTTGTTCGTTTTTGGCGAGCACCGCCGCCTCCTCGCGGGCCTCCATGGCGCGGGCGCGATCGAGTGCCAGCTCGCCTTCGCTCACGATGGCATCGGCAAGTGTTCGCTCCTCGTGCGTCAGCACGTCGGGCTCGGCAACGATTGCCAGCACGCCCACCACCGAGGCGGGGTCGCCCGAGCGCGCGAAGCCGTCGCCCGAGCGCACAGTCAGGTATATACCGTAGAACGCCGAGCCGCCAAACGTGGCGTCGAGCGGCGTTCCCACATAGGCGGACGCCGAGAGCCGCGGCGGCATCTGCGGCGCCAGTTCATGCACCGGCGCGGCATCGCCCACGGCCGTGTAAGTCGCGCGCGGCAGCAGGTCATCGCCCTCGGCGTCGGCGCTGTACCACACGACCGGACAGCCCGAAAGACGCGCCAGCTGCGTTGCCATGGCATGGACAATCTGCTGCTGATCGGCGCACCGCTGCAGCATACGGTTGGTCTCGAGCACCATATGCGTACGGCGGTCGCTGGCAGCGGCCTGCGCCAAGGCGCGGCGCAGGGCCAACGCAATCGAGCTCGACACAAGCGAGACCACGAACATGATGAAGAACATGCCGGGATAGCCGCGGTCGATAAGCGACAGCGAGTAGCGCGGGTCGACAAACAAGAAGTTGTAGAGCGCCACGGCGGCAGCCGAGCTCAGCAAGCAATACAGGCGACTCCAGGTAAAGAATGCGCACAGCTGAACGGCGAACACATAGACGATCATGATGCTCGGCGCGAGACCCGGATGGTCGAGCAGCGCGCCCACAATCGTCGCCGCGACCAGCAGCCCCACCGACACGCAGATATCGTACAGGGGGCCGCGACGCGTCATCGTAGTGCGCCGCCACCAAAAGTTCTCGGCAATATCACCGTCCGCACGGACGTCCATCAGCGCCCCGCCCCTCTCTCAAAAACAAAAACCACCACAAAGGGACAGTGAACTGCGCCCCGAAACTTGGACTGAATAAATAGCGACTACGCCGCAAGGGCCCGGTTCCGGAACTCCTCCGGCGTCAGGCCCTTCAATCTTACCTGCCTGCGCCGCGTGTTCCAATGGGCTATGTACCCCTCCAGGT
>DBFVZT010000084.1:0-19695 GCA_048486575.1 Collinsella sp.
ATAACGACGAACATGATGATGGCAACATCGGCAAAGTCGGGCTCGCCCTTGACCATGCCCGTGAGCGCACTGATGACGGCGGCAACGATCAGCATGATGACCATGGGGTCGGCCATCTGCTCAAAGAAACGCTTCCACAGCGGTGTCTTCTCGGCTTCCTCGAGCTTGTTAGGGCCTGTCTTGGCGAGGCGCGAAGACGCCTCGTCGTTGCTCAGGCCGAGGTTCTCATCGACACCTTGGTCGCTGAGCACCTCCGCCGCGGCGGACAGGTATTCCTTTTGCATATAGAGTCCCCTCCTGGGATTCGGGCCACTCAGCAGATTGATGCCCGATCATAATTCCCAGGAGAAGGGCAAGGGCTCATCAAGGCTGCCGTGCTGAGCGGCAGTTGATAGTGGAGCTATGGTACCCCAAAGCGACGCGTCTAGCCAAAACAATCGGTTTGGAAATATGGTCCGCACGCAACGGTGCAGACCGTGTGATGCTCAACATTGGTAAAACGTTTTTTCTTCGGCACATCGCCAAACTGACATATCTCCCAGATAGCAGCGGTTGGAGTGGTTGGTAAAGATTTTTCATATACCGTTTTTCCCGCAAAAAATGAACTTCCATTTCGGCATACGGTCGATTTTTTGGGGTATTCGGTCGGCATTTCGTTATAATCATCTCGGTTTTATTTCTTATGGTTTATCTATCAGCGCAAGACGATGTCAGATGGAGGTCTGAATGTACAAGCGCACTAAGATTGTATGCACCATGGGTCCCGCCTGCGATAGCGACGAGACCATCCGCGAGATGATCAAGGCGGGCATGAACGTCGCCCGTTTTAACTTCTCGCACGGCTCCTACGACGAGCACCACGGTCGCATCGAGCGCGTCCGCCGTATTTCCAAGGAGCTCGGTCTGCCTGTCGGCATCCTGCTCGACACCAAGGGCCCCGAGGTCCGCACCGGCCTTCTGGTCGACGGCAAGAAGGTTGCCGTCAAGACCGGCGATAAGATCGTCGTCACCGCTCAGCCCACGTCCGAGGATTTCCACGGCACCGCTGAGCACATCTCCCTCGACTACCTGGCTCTGCCTTCCGAGGTCGAGAAGGGCTCCCTCATCCTGATCGATGACGGCCTGGTTGCCCTCGAGGTCGAGTCCGTCAGCGGCCAGGACATGACCTGCGTCGTTAAGAACGACGGCCTGATCGGCGAGCGCAAGGGCGTCAACATGCCCAACGTCAACATCTCGCTGCCCGCCATCACCGAGCGCGATCGTCAGGACATCCTCTTTGGCCTGACCGAGAACATCGACTACATCGCCGCTTCCTTCATCCGTGACGGCGAGTCCGTCCGCGGCATCCGCAAGCTTTGCCGCGAGAACGGTGGCGAGCACGTGACGATCTTCCCGAAGATCGAGTGCGCCCTGGGCGTCGAGAACTTCGACGAGATCCTCGAGGCTTCCGACGGCATCATGGTCGCCCGTGGCGACCTGGGTATCGAGATCAAGCCCGAGCTCGTTCCGCACATCCAGAAGGAGATCATCGCCAAGTGCAACGCGGCCTACAAGCCCGTTATCACCGCTACGCAGATGCTCGACTCCATGCAGCAGAACCCGCGCCCGACGCGCGCCGAGGTTGCCGACGTTGCTAACGCCATCTACGACGGCACCGACGCCGTTATGCTCTCTGGCGAGTCCGCTGCCGGTAAGTACCCGGTCGAGGCCGTTAAGATGCAGGCCAGCATTGCTCTCGAGACCGAGAAGTACCTCCCGGCCCACGCTCCGCTCGAGGTTCCGGCCGACGCTCACGGCACCCGCGTCGTCAACAACGTTGTGGGTATGTCCGCTGTGAACATGGCCACCACCGTTGGCGCCAAGTGCATCACCGTGCCGACGACCACCGGTCGTACCGCACGCCTGATCTCGCACTTCCGTCCCAACATGCCGATCTGCGCGTTCTCCCGCCACGAGTGGGCCGTCCAGCAGATGATCATGTACTGGGGCGTTATCCCGCACCAGGCCGAGATTACCCAGGGCACCGTCAACGGCACGATCGTCAAGGCGATCGAGACCGCTAAGGAGCTCGGCTACGTCGAGGCCGGCGATCTGACCGTCGCTACCGCCGGCGATCCCCGCATGAGTGTTCAGCTCGAGGACAAGGTCTCCTCGACCAACGTCGCTTACGTCGCTCAGGTGCGCTAAATCGCACTTGCAAGCACGCTTGCATTGCAAAAGGGCCCGGAAGGCTTTGCCTTCCGGGCCCTTTTTAGACCTTCTTCGTATGCCGCATCATCGATTTGTGTTCAGTCGCAAGCCTCTCCGATGCCGAGCGCACCACCGAAGACGCCCTGCGACGGGAGCCGTTGGTCAATTGGAATGAACTGTTCACCGTTAAGCCGGCCGGCTAGCAGCTAGCGATCAGGGGGACTGCGGGAACGTCAGAAGCAGCAACGCGAGCCGCAAATCCCGCCTCGGTCAGCTCGATGACCTCGGTAAACGTTGCATCGAAAAACTCCTCGGTTAGCAGGCGATACGGCGGATGATCGGGCTCGCCGGGGTTTTCGCGTACAATCTCGTGCATGACGCCGATAGTCTTGAGCACATATTCTTTATGGATGGGATACTGCCCAAAACGCGTCGCAGCGGTATAGAGGCGATCGGTCGCACGCGGAATGGAATCGATGCCCAGCGTCTTGCCAAACCAGTCAAAATCGCCCTGCTTTTTAATGCGGAATTCCTCGCACGGCTTGCCGCCGTGTGCTTCCAGATACTGGTTCACACGCGTGTTCCATACCGTGTCGGCCACCAGATGCGACCAGACGCCCAGCGTTAAATCGAGCAGCGACTGCGCCACATCTTCGGACGCAAGCGAGAACTCACAGGCGCCGGGACCGACAACCGGCTCGGCATCCCTGTAGCGCTGAGGATAGTGCACGCGGTTCAGTCGCTCGCGCTCCTCGACAATCGAGGTAGCCTCAGCAGGTTCGCCCGCGGGTGCGCCTTTAAGCAGCGGCGCCACATAGGTATCCCAGAACTCGTGCTCGCGCGGCTTAGGGATAGGCTCGGGCTTTGCAAAGTGCGTAATGCGATACGGAATGGGATCGGCGATGCCAGGGACCATATAGCCCACGAAGATATCCGGAACCACGCAGCCAAACAAAAAGGCATTGCGGTCGCGCACGCTATCGGCAAGCACGCTAGCACGTGCCAGCAAGCGCTCCGTTTGAGCGATATGAATGTTCCAACTTGGCATAGCCACCCCCATAAAACCTGGTTAACTATACCATCACGGCAGAGTCGCACAGGCGGCCATACATACCCTACGCAGCAACTATTCCGCAGCACCGCTTTCGGTTCCATACGACGGCACGGGCGCCTCGACCACATGGTGATATCGATCGATATAGATGGCACGGGCCTCCAGGCGGCGCACCAAATCTTGATGGTGCGTACTCATCAAAACCGTCTTACCGGCAGCAACGTAGGCCAGCAAAAAGTTGACTACGATGTCGCACGAGTCCTCATCGAGCCCGTTGGTGGGCTCATCGAGCACTAGGATATCGGGGTTCATCGACACCACCGCAGCCAGCGCAACGCGCTTCTTTTGCCCGCCCGAAAGCTGATAGGGCGAGGCATCGACCAGATCGACAACCTGGAACAGCTCCATGGCATCGCGGACGCGGCGCTCGAGCTCGTCTGTCGGCAGCCCCATCTGCGCGGGGCCAAAAGCAACTTCCTCGCCCACCGTAGCGCAGAACAGCTGGGCGTCGGCATTCTGGAACACAAAGCCCACGCGCTGATGAAAACGCTGAGCGGCTGCGGAATCCTTGAGATATGCCGCATCGATCACGTGCCCGTCAAACAGGTACGCACCCGCGTCCGCTAGTTCAAGACCGTTGATAAGGCGCATAATCGTCGTCTTACCGCAGCCGTTGGGACCGAGTAGGGCAACGAGTTCACCACGATCGACCTGCAGCGACACACCATCGACAACCGTATGCCCCGCATAGGAGAACAGCACGTCGCGAAACTCGATGAGCGGCACGCTCTTGGCGCCAGTAGCACCGCTCGCGCCCATCACGCCATTCGTATCGTTTGCCAAAACGTCGCCCTTCCCTATCCACATCGACGGCTCGGCCGCCCGCGCTACAGCACCGCGCACAACACGGCGAGCAGCACCACGACGACCGCATAGACCGCATCGCGCCAGCCAAAGCCGCTCCGCGCGGGAGTCGGATACGCACCGGCAAAGCCACGGCAAAGCATAGCCTCGTCCATCGCGCGGCTGCATTCCATCGCCTTGATAAAGGTCATGCCCATGATACCCGCGATCGAATCGGTACGCGAAAAACCCGCAGGCGCACGACCCACACTGCGCAGCATGACCGATTCGGTCAGATCGTGCGCCGTGCGTCCCAGCACCTCGATGTGCTTGAGCGCCATATCAAACGTAAAGATGACCTCGTCGGGCAGCTGTAGCGTCTTGAGCGCCGCCGACATGCGGCTCCAGGTGAGCGTCCACGAAACGCCCAGCACGAACGACACGTTAATGAACGTCTTGAGCGCGATCTTGAGCATGGCGCCCGCGGCAGAAGCGCCCAGCAGCAGGGCAGGCAGTGCCAGAACCACCGCAAGCCCCGTGGCGCCGAGCGCCGGTACAAAGGTCGCACGCAGCCCGCGTACGGGGCGCACGGCAACGAGCACCAGCGCGATGGCCGCCATCAACATGAGGTACAGCGGGCTCTGCGTCAGACACACGCACAGGACGCAAACGAACATCCCCACCAGGCGCACCGGAGCCGAAACGCAAGAAAGGGCGCGGTCGACCATCGACCCGCCCTCGTGCGCGCCTCCACCCAGGCGAACCCGCTCAAGCAGGCTCGCCAGGTGCAGGACATTCTTTTGCATCACACGATGCCGAGCCCCCGCGGGCTCGTAACGCTCCTCGGCCGCAAGCCAACTAGGCAGCTCGGCTATTGCCATGAGCACCGCTTTCCTTGACCGTCAGCGAGACCAGGCGGAATGTGATGGTGAGCACCGCCACGCCAATCACGCCCGAAAGAATATACATCGCAGCCTGGCCGGCAAAGCCAAGGCCCTGCTCCTCGGAATAGGCCTGCAGATAATCGCCCGTGGGCAGGGCGTCGGCAAAGGTCGGGGTGTCGAGGCCGACCGAAGCCTGCAGGCTGTCGTCGCCAGCCTCCTGAACGGCGGTCGCGGCGCCCTCGGCGTCCCACTCACCCCAGGCGTCACCGGTGGCGAGCAAGCCGAGCGGCGTAGCCACGACAAGCACGGCGACCAGAATGAGCGTGGGAATCAGGGAAGTCTTCTTGGCGGTACCATCGGCGGCAAGCTGGCCATCGGCGGCTTCGGGGCCGACGATAATGCTCGGCGCCGTCTTCTTAATGAAGCCGTAGATGGCGGCCGTCGCCACGCCCTCGATCACGCCGGCAACCAGCATATGCGGGATCAACATGGCCGGAATAGCCACGGACAGCGGGAAGGGGCAGTACAGAGGGGCGCCCGAAGCGTTGGTGAAGAGCATCGGCTGAATACCAAACTCGATTGCCGCGCACAGGGCCGCCAGGCACAGGCCGACCCAACCGCTCACGATGGCAGAAACCGAGGTGCCCCAGCTCTTGTCGTGCAGACGGCTGTTGAGCGCACGGAACACGATAGCAGCGGTAAACGGCAGCACAAAGGCCATGTTAAAGCAGTTGGCGCCAAAGGACAGAACGCCGCCGTCGCCAAACAGCAGCGCCTGCAGCGCCAGCGCGACCGAGACAGCGATAGCCGCGGCCTCGGGGCCCAGCAGCAGCGCGATGAGTGCGCCGCCGACGGCGTGGCCTGTGGTGCCGCCGGGCAGCGGAACGTTAAACATCATGAGCAAAAAGGAGAACGCAGCGCAAATACCCAGAAAGGCCATATGCTCGCGATCGAGCGTGGCGCGCACTTTCTTGATGCAGTGAACCCATACGGGCACCATCGCCACCGCCATAACGGCATCGGTCTGCGGGGACAGATAATTATCGGGAATATGCATGAGCCCTCTCAATCAGAACGTTGCGTGTTACGTTTCCAACAATCCGTAACACCGACTCTGCATACTAACAAAAAGGCGCACCGCCCACAACGCAGCACGCCCTTGCAATACGTACGTTATTAACCCAAGTCCACACACCGCCCAATAAAGGGCCCATGCACTCCCAACTTTCCGGTCACCCGGAAGAAGGTGCGGTCCGCTCGCAACAAGATTAACGCAGGAACCCGCCCCCGAGAGGGGTTTTCTAAGGCAACATCCCGCAGCCGCGAAGCGGCGAGGACGTTGCCGTAAAACCCCGCAGGGGGCGGGTTCCAAACGGCAAAGATTACGAGCGGACCTCGCCGTTTACGCCCTTGCACACCTTGGTGACAATCTTCTGGTGCGCCTTCTCGACCTCTTCGCTGGTGAGCGTGTGGTCGTCTGAGCGATACGTGAGCGCAAAGGCCATGGACTTTTTGCCCACGCCCACGCGGACCGGATCGCGGTAGACATCGAACAGGCGCACGCCCTCGAGCAGCTTGCCGCCGGCGCTGGTGATGCGACGCTCAAGGTCCTCGCAAGTCACGGCGTTGTCGACCACAATGGCAAGATCGTGCTCAACAGCCGGGTACTGCGAGAACTCGCGATAGTTCTCCTGGTTGCGGGCGCCCTTGATCAGCTTGTCCAGATCGAGCTCAAAGGCAACGACGACCTCATCGATGCCCATCGCCTCGCGCGCCTCGGGGTGAATCTCGCCGACCCAACCCAGCACGGTGCCGCCGGACAGAACCTCGGCGGCACGACCCGGCTGCAAGAAAGCGTAGCCCTCGCCCTCGACGGGACGGAAGCGAACCTTCTCGATGCGCAGTTGGGCGAGCAGCTCCTCGACAATGCCCTTGCCAAAGAAAAAGCGCAGCTTGCGGTACTTCATGTTCCAAGACTGCTCGCTCCACTGGCCCGAAAGCACGCCCGCGACGGACTTGGTCTCCTTGGGCAGGCTGGCGTTTTCGCGGCCATGGAACAGGCTGCCGACCTCGTACAAGTGCACGTTGGGCGTACCGTGCGCCTCGTTGTAGGCCACGGATTGCAGCAGGCCCGGCAGCAGCGAGCGGCGCATCTCGGTCTGCTCGGCCACCAGCGGGTTCATGAGCACCACGGGGCAGCCGCGACCCTCGGTGGGCATGCCGATCTTCTCCAGGTCGCCCGGGGCGGCAAAGCCAAAGGTCGTGGTCTCGTTGAGGCCGCAGGCGCGCAGGATCTCGCCGACCTTGCGGGTGAGCTTCTGCTCGCGGGTCAGGCCGCCGATGTGGTTCTTAGCGGCCGGGATGGTCGCCGCCACACGGCCCATGCCCCATAGGCGCAGGACCTCCTCGATCAGGTCGATCTCGCGCGGCAGGTCGGGACGGAAGCTCGGCGGGGTAACCATAAAGTCCTCGCCGTCGCGCTCGACGGTGCAGCCCAGACGGGTGAGCGAACGCTCGATAAAGTCGGGCTCGATGTCGGCACCGCAAATGGCGTGCACGCGGGCCAGGCGCAGCTTAATGCTGTCGATGGTCTTGGGCGCGGGGAAAACGTCGACATAGCCGGGAGCAACCTCGCCGCCGGCGATCTCCTCGATCAGCGCGCAGGTAACGTTGGCGACATCCACGCAGCCGGTCTCGTCGACCTGGCGCTCAAAGCGAATGGAGGCGTCGGAGATCAGCGACAGATCGCGGCTGGTGTGCGAGGTGCGACCGGCGTTGAAGCAGGCGCTCTCGACCATCACGTCGACGGTATCGTCCTCGATCTCGGAATCCATGCCGCCCATAACGCCGGCCAGCGCCACGGGGCGCTCGCCGTCGGTGATAAGGCCCATGCCGGCGTCGAGCGTACGCTCCTCGCCGTCGAGCGTCGTGAACTTCTCATCCTGCTGGGCGGCGCGAACCACCACGCGGCGGTGGCCATCGCGCTCGGCAAAGGTGTCCAGGTCAAAGGCGTGCAGCGGCTGACCGGTGAGCATCATCACATAGTTGGTGATGTCGACGATATTGTTGTGCGGGCGCACGCCCAGGGCGTTAAGGCGCTTGACCATCCAGTCGGGCGAGGGGCCGACCTTCACGTTACGTACGATGCGGGCGACGTAGCGGTCGCACAGGCCCTCGTCGGCAATCTCGACGGAAAGCTCGTCGTCGGTCGCGCGGCCGGTCTCGGCCTTGATGGCGGGCAGCTCAACGTGGAAATCGCGGTCGAAGATGGCGCCGGTCTCGCGGGCCATGCCGATCATGGACAGGCAGTCGGGGCGGTTGGGCGTGATCTCGCAGTCGAGCACAGTGTCGCTCGAACCCACGTACTCGGCAAACGGCATGCCGCAGGGCGTATCCTCGGGCAGGATCATAATGCCGGAGTGGTCGCCGCCCAGGCCGAGCTCGCGTGCGGAGCAGTTCATGCCCATGGACACGACGCCGCGGAGCTTGCTCTTCTTGATTTTGACGTCGCCGGGAAGCACGGCGCCGATCATGGCCGTGACGATGTGGTCGCCGGCCTCGAAGTTCTGCGCGCCGCAGACGATTTGCAGTGGAGCGGGATTGCCGTCGGCGTCGAGGTTCTTGTCACCCACGTCGACCGAGCACACATACATGTGGTCGCTATCGGGGTGCGGGGTCTTGGTGAGCACCTTGGCGGTCACCACGTGGTCGAAGGACTCGCCCACGGTGTCGATCGCCTCGACCTCGGTGCCGGTACGGATATATTCGTCCGAAAGGGTCTTGGGATCCTCCGGAATATCGATCATGGTCTTGAGCCAGTCGTAAGAAACGCGCATCTAACTGGTCTCCTTTCATAAATGCGGCTTTGAGCCAAAAACTGCAACGGAGACGGGTTTTCCAAGTGCCGCAGATTGCCTTGAAAGAGGAGGGCCGCGTACTTAGGTACGCAACCGACGATTGAAAGGCAAGGTGCGGTGCTTGGGAAAGCCGCCGGGCCTAGAACTGATTTAAGAAGCGCATATCGCCCGTCATAAGCGTTCTGAGGTCGGGCAGGTCGTAGCGCAGGGCCGCGACGCGCTCGGCGCCAATACCAAAGGCGAAGCCGGTGTACTTCTCGGGGTCGATGCCGCAGTTGATCAGGACGTTGGGGTCGACCATGCCGCAGCCCAGGATCTCGATCCAACCGCTGTGCTTGCAGAAGTTGCAGCCCTTGCCGCCGCAGACGTGGCAGCTCACGTCCACCTCACAGCTGGGCTCGGTGAAGGGGAAGAAGTGCGGGCGGTAACGCGTCTTGCGATCCTCGCCAAACATGCACTTAACAAAGTAGTCGAGCGTGCCCTTGAGGTCGCCAAAGGTGATACCCTCGTCGACGACCAGGCCCTCGATCTGGTTGAACTGCGGCAGGTGGCAGGCGTCGGCCGTGTCGGGACGATAGACGGTGCCCGGGCAGATCATGTAGATGGGCGGCTTCTGCGACTCCATAGTGTGGATCTGCACGCCCGAGGTCTGGGTGCGCAGCAGCACGTCGGACTCGCCGTGGGCGTGGGCCTCGGGGTGCGCGACGCTGCCGGGGTTGTTGTCGACCACGTAGAAGGTATCGCGGGCCGAGCGGCTCGGGTGATCCATGGGGGCGTTGAGCGCGGTGAAGTTGTAGTAGGAGGTGTCGACCATGGGGCCGGACTCGACGGTGTAGCCGATACCGCAGAAGATGTCCTCGGCCTCCTCGATGATCTGCTTGATCAGGTGCTGGTGGCCGATCTGCGGACGGATGCCCGGCAGCGTGATGTCGACGGCGTCGTGCTCCAGTGCGCGCTTGAGGGCGGCGGCCTTCATCTCGGTGTTGCGCTCGTCGAGCATGCCCTCAATCAGCTGGCGCATCTCGTTGGCTCGCTTGCCCATCACGGGACGATCCTCGGGGGCGAGCTTGCCCATCATGCGCATCAGGCCGGTGATGCGGCCCTTGCGGCCGAGCAGCTCAACGCGCGCAGCCTCGAGCTTGGCTGCGTCGTCGGCGCCTGCGACGAGCTCCTTGGCCTCTTCCTCGAGTTTGACCAGATCATCAATCAGACTCATGTCTTCCCTTTCGTCTCTCGCGCTCTCCGTTTGCCGAGGCGGCTGCCGCCGTCTGGCGTTGTGAAAACGCGGCCCGGTTCGGTAATAAAAAACCGTCCTCGGGCGTGTGCATTGCCCAAGGACGGTTGAATTCCGCGGTACCACCTTGTTTGACCCGGCGGATGTCTGGCCCGCCGTGCCCACTCTGCGCCCCTTATCGCGAGGCTCACGGCTTCCCTACTGGGGCTTCGCCGCCGCTAGCCGCGCGCCCGTTGAGGTCGCTGCTCGGGAGTGAACGCTTGGCCCTTGCCACCGCAGGAAGGCTTGCAGCCCATGACCTTCCCTCTCTTGCCGGCGACGCGGCGGGCAAAACCCTCTCCGTCAACGCATTGGGCTACAGGATACCACATTGTGTGGGCGTATCGCCGCGTTCCGTTTTGTTCGTGCTGGGTACAAGGCAGGTAGCTGTGCAAACTGGCCGCGCGCCCACCCGTGGCGCTCGACCTGCGAGATCAAGGATATAGGTATGGGAAAGAAACTCGATAAGAAGGCCAAGGCGGGCAAGAGCATCAAGAAGCTCCGCAAGCTCGAAGGCAAGCTGTGGACTCGCGAGTACCTGCTCAAGATTGCCGAGTTCGATGGAGCGACGATTGCTCCTGCCAACGGCGCAGCAGCGCGTGCCGACGCCATGGGCACGCTTGCCGGCGAGCATCACAAGCTGCTGACCAGCGAGAAGTCCGTTGAGCTCGTGCGCTCGCTGGCGCGCGAGACCGTCGCCGGCGGCAAAATCGACGACCCTCAGCTGCTCGACGAGATCCGTGTGCTCGGCCGCGATCAACGTGAGGCCAGTGCCATCCCCACCGAAGAAGCCGAGGCCTGGACCAGGCTCACCTGCGAGGCGGACGCCGTGTGGCACAAGGCCAAGGCAGCCAACGACTGGGCGAGCTTTGAGACCTATGTGGATAGAATCGTCGCCCAACTTAAGCATCAGGCCGAGCTCATGGACCCCAAGCGCGATCCATACGACGTTTGGCTCGACCAGTACGAGCGCGGCCTTTCCGCCAAGAGCTTCGATGCGTTTTGCGATGAGGTCAAGGCCACGGTCGTGCCGCTCGTGCACGCCATCGGCGAGCGCGGCCAGCAGCCGGCTGCCGACTTTTTGCACGCCCACGTGCCCGAGGCTGCCCAGCGCGCCATGAGCTTCGACCTTATGAAGCTTGTCGGCCTGGACCTGGACGACACCACGCTTGCCTTTACCGAGCATCCGTTTAGCGAGGGCTTTGCCGTGGGTGATGCGCGCATCGCGACGCACATCTACGAGGACGACTGCATCTCCAACGTCTACAGCATCATCCACGAGGCCGGGCACACCATGTACGAGCTGGGCGTCAATCCCGCCTATGCGCGCACGTGCTTGGAGGGCGGCACCTCCATGGGCATCCACGAGAGCCAGAGCCGCTTCTTTGAGAACACCGTTGGTCGCAGCCGCGCCTTTATGGGACCGCTGCTCGAGGTGCTGCGTCGTCACGCGCCCGAGGTCTACGGCGACGTCGACGAAGACACGCTCTACCGCGCCGTGAACATCGCGCAGCCGTCGTTGATCCGCACCGAGGCCGACGAGCTCACCTATCCGCTGCATATTATGGTGCGCTACCAGATTGAGCGTATGCTGTTTGCCGGCGAGGCTGCGGCCAAGGACATCCCCGCGCTTTGGAACCGCTTTATGGACGAGTACCTGGGCATTCCCGTTCCCGACGACACGCACGGCTGCCTGCAGGATACGCATTGGAGCGGCGGTTCGTTTGGCTACTTCCCCACGTATGCGCTGGGTAGCGCCTACGATGCCATGTTTGTGCCGGCCATGTGCCGCGACGGCGTCGACCTTACCGGTGCCTGCGCGAGCGGCGATCTGGCGCCCGTCCGCGCGTGGCTGGGCGAGCACATTTGGCAGTGGGGCCGCGCCAAGGACGCGCCGGAACTCATCAAGGGCGCCTGCGGCATGGCCTTTGACGCCCGCTACTACTGCAGCTACCTGCAGGACAAGTTCACCACACTGTACGAGCTGTAAGGATTGACCAGCACGCCATCGCCAACGCCAACTATGTTGACGCCAATGTCTTGGCAACGTCAGCGAAAACGACCCTAAGCGAGCAAGGTGACGTGAAATGAAAGGGCGCTGACCTTCTGGTCGCGCCCTTGAAATTGAACGTCAGATTGCCGCTTAGGGGCGTTTGCAGCGTCGAGCAGTTACGCGGTTTGGTAAAACCGCGTAACTACAGAGCCTCGAGTGCGTTGGCGATGCGCTTCATGGCGGCATCGGCGGATGCTTGGTCGGGCGCCTCGGCCAGCACGCGGATAACCGACTCGGTTCCGCTCTTGCGTACGAGCACGCGGCCCTCGCCTGCCAGCGCAGCCTCGGCCTCGGCGATGGCGTTCTGCACGCCCATGTTCTCGAGCGCGGCGTCCTTGTCCGCCACGCGCACGGCCACCTGCGCCTGCGGTAGCAGCTTGCACGGAGCCGTGAGCTGCGAGAGCGTCTCGCGCTCGGCGCGGATCACTTCCATCACGCGCAGCGAGGTCATAATGCCGTCGCCCGTGCGCTCGATATCGCCAAAGATCGTATGGCCCGTCTGCTCGCCGCCCAGGCTGTAACCGCCCTCGCGCATCTTGGCATACACGTGGCGGTCGCCCACACCGCTGGTCACGGCACTTAGGCCGGCAAGCTCCAACGACTTGATCAGGCCAAAGTTGCTGGCAATCGTCGGAACCACGGTACCGCCCGAAAGGCGACCGTGCTTGTTCAGGTACACGCCGCACACGTACAGGATCTGGTCGCCGTCTACCACGCGGCCGCGCTCGTCCACGGCCAGGCAGCGGTCGGCATCGCCGTCATAGGCAAAGCCCACGTCCAGGCCCTGCTCCACCACGTGGCGCTGCAGGCGCTCCATATGCGTGGAGCCGCAATCGACGTTGATGTTAAAGCCATCGGGCGCGGCATTGATCACGCGCACGTCGGCACCGAGCGCGTCAAACACCGGCTTGGCCACCGAGGAAGCCGAGCCGTTGGCGCAGTCGATACCGATCTTGACGCCCTGCAGCGAAAAGTTCGCACTTGCAATGAGCGAAGCAATGTAGCGGTTGCGGCCCTGCATGTAGTCCACCGTGGCACCGATGTGGTTGCCCGTGGCCAGCGGAACTTCGCTCTTGCCATCGATGTAGTCCTCGATGAGCTCCAGTACGTCCTCGTCCATCTTAAAACCGTCGCTGTTGACGAGCTTAATGCCGTTATCGCAAAACGGGTTGTGGCTTGCGCTGATCATGATGCCGCAATCGAAGCAGCCTTCCACGGTCTGATGCGCTACGCCCGGCGTGGGGATCACGTGCAGCATATAGGCGTCCGCACTGCTCGCGACCAGGCCGCTCACCAGCGCCGCCTCGAACATATAACTCGAGCGGCGTGTGTCCTTGCCCACGATGACGCGCGCCTTGCGCTCGCGGTTGGCGCCGTAATACCAGCCCACAAAACGGCCAATCTTATAAGCGTGCTCTACCGTCAGCCCAACGTTGGCCTCACCGCGAAAGCCGTCGGTGCCAAAGTACTTCATGCGCTCTCCTTACAAAATAGGGGCGAACAGATTGCCTGTCCGCCCCAAAATGGTACTCGATTATCTGCGCTACCAGAAAAACCCTACGCCGACGCGCTGTCGCGAGCCGCCTGGCATGTAGGAGTCTGACGCAGCGTAAGCGGCTTGTCCCCCGCCTCGGCCGACGTGGTCAGCGTATATGTGATCGTCGTCGTCTCGCCAGCATGCAGGTCAACGGTGCCCGAATAGAAGGGGATTCCATGCCACGTAGCGGCGCCAAGACCAAACTGGGTGCCCTCGACGGTCAGATCAGTAATGATGCCGCCCGTCGGGGCAAACAACGAGACATTCAGACGCTCGTCGTCGCGCGCGGCATCGGGCGCGCTCGCCGCGACGTAGTCGGGCAGCTTGCCGGCCTCCTCCTGCGTCATGATGTTCGTCAGGGTAACGGTGATGCGATACGAGCATGTGCCGTCACCGTTCTTGATGCCCTGGCCAATCTGCGTATCGGCATTCAGGTACCAGTCGAGCTTGGAGAAGCTCAGGTTGTTAAAGTAGACACCAGCAACGGGATCTTCACTCGGGTCATCCGGATCGGGCAGCGAGGCGTCGATGTTCATCTCCTTGATAGCGTTCTGCTCGTCATCGTTTTTCATCCACGCGATCAGGCGGCCCTCTTCGGCACCGCGCTCAACGGCGCTGACAAGCTTCGTAACATCGACATCGCCGATACCGCCAAGGATCTTGTCGAAGGCAGCGCTGGCGACGGATGCAAAGATGCCGTCCGACTCCTCGACCGGATAGTTCCAGTACACATCGTGCATGAGGACCTTTGCGGCGTTGGTGCCGTCGACAACCGTTCCGTCGGGCAGCGACACATTACCGACCAGGCCCAGCAGATACTGCAGGAACACCGGGTCAATGCCCACGACGCCGTCAACGTCCTGGCCATATTGAGATTTCCACAGGGCTGCGACACGCTGCGAGTTGCGGGGCCAATCGGGCGAATAGGTATTGCCCGAGTTGTACAGGTTACTGTGGTTGCCGAACAACGCCTCATCCTCTTCGTCGACGCTCTCGACTGCCTCATCCTCGCTGAGTCCAATACGGGGAACAAACTCGCCAATCGACATCTGGCCGTCGGTGACCGAAATCAGGCCCTGCGAACCGCCAAAGCCGCCGCAGGCACGAATCTCGACGTTGTTCATGGCGTACATAAGGTAGTTGCGCGTCTGGCCGTTGGCACCGAGCATCTGGGGAAGGACGGGGGCGACCTTCTCCGCCGCGTCAACCGCGCCGTTGAGGGTGGCAAAGCCGTCCTTGGCCTTATCGACCAGCTCGGTCACCTGGGAAATATGAGTATCGCCAATGCCCTGGATCTTCTCGTTGGCGCTCTTGAATACCTTCGAGCTGCTGGAAAGCGAATCGGCGACCGCCTGCAGCGCGGACACGTTAATCATGCCGTCCTGAAACAGCTTGCCGGGCGTGGCCTGCGAAAGGTTATCGGCCATGGGAACCAGCGCATTGCTCGAGACATCGGACAGGACGTCGATCATGGTGCGGGCCGCATTGATGTCACTGCCATACACCGGGATAAACGAAGCCGCCGTCCACAGCGGGCTCGAGGTCTCCGCCTTCATGCTGTCGCAGAGTTCATCGATCTTCTTCGCGTCGTCAGGCAGCGTCGAAAAATCGCCTGACGTGACCTTGTCCTTAAGGCCACCGACGATCTCGACAGCCTCCTTCGCTTCGCTCTTTACGGTCTTTGCCGAGTTAAGCAGCATAAAGCCGCTTGCGCCAAGCGCAACGAGAAGCACCGCGACTACAGCGGCAATAATGGCGCCGGTGTGACACTTTTTGCGCTCGCCCTTGCGATGGCGATGACGGACCAGACCGTCAGAGGTCGAACTCGACGAAGCGTCGCTACCGTAGTTCAAGCCAAAATCGTAATAATCTTCCTTGGAACCCGAGCCCGCAAACTCGGCACCGCTATCATCCAGGCGGGCGAACGTGCCAGTCTCGGAGGCGCCGGTGTAAATCGTGCCAAGGTTACCCGTAAGCCCCGCGCCACCGGCAGAGGGAGTATTGTTGGCGGCCTTGCCGGCATTAACGTTGCCGGCGGCATTCGCGGCGTTGGCAGCATCTGCGTTGTTCGCGGGTACCGAAGGAGCCCCGCTCGGCTGCGACGTGGAGGTTGCACCGCCCGCAAAGACATTCCCTCTTGCACGGCCGGTCTTTTTTGCCTTTTGAGACTGCTCGTACAGAGCGGTAAACATCGCTGTCTCGCCCGGGGACACGCGCTTACCGGAACCGCCCTGTCCAGCGCCGCCCGGCGTGCCGGCCTTACCAGCCCCGTTCGGACGCGGCGGAACTGCAGGGCGACCGCTATCGCTGCCCTTAAAGTGATTACCAGCCATAAAGAAATCCTCGCAATTGAGTCGCAATGAAAAAGTCCATAACGTTACTAGTTTATGGCATTTTGAGCATCGACAGCTAAACTCCAGACACGGACATCAATTGGCGAAAATGCGGCACAACACCTTTTCCGTCTTGGCAGCGGCGCCAGCTACACCGTGAGGAACATCATCACGATGATCATGGCAAAGCCGATAAGGTCGGTCGGCAAAAACACCGTGCCCAGCATAACGGCGCTGGTGATGGTCGCCGAGACGGGCTCCACGGTTCCGATGAGACTCGCACGCACCGAGCCGATGTCCTTAACGCCCTGCATATAGAGCATGTAAGCAAAAAACGAGCCGATAACCACGAACACCGCGAGCGCCTCGACGCCGGCAGCGTCGAGTGCCGGCACATGCGCCCAGGGCTGCACGAAGACACATGAGATCACGCCCGCCGTGAGCATTGCCGAGCCCGTGACGATGGGGCTGCCGTATTCGGGCAGGATCTTGGCGGGAATCACCGCCATACACGCGGCGCTGACCGCACACATAAGACCTGCTGCCAGGCCAAGCGGCGAGATATTCAGGCTGGTGGGGTCGCCGCCGGTGGCGATTAAAAAGGTTCCACCCAGAGCCAGGCCAATGCCGATGACTTCGCGAGTACGCGGCATGCGGCGATCGATCACGCAGGTGTAGCCCATGATGATAACGAGCTGCAGGCACTGGAGCACCGTCGCGGTTCCGGCGTTCGTCAGGCGCACGGCCGAAAGATAGCAAAACTGGTTGAACAGCAGGCCAAAGGCGGTAAAGAGCAGCAGCTGCTTGCGATCGGCGGGTGTGGTCCAAAGCTTGACCAGGCGTGCGCGGTCGCGCGTGACAACCACAGCCATAAAGAGCAGGCCGGCGAGAATCTGACGCACGCTCATAAGCCACAGCGTATCGACATGGTAGGTATCGAACAAAAAACTCGCGCTGGTGCCCGAGAAGCCCCAAAACGAACCGCCCACCAGCGTAGCCAAGACGCCCGTGATCATCTTGCGCGTCGAAGCGCTGTTCAGGCGGTCGCGCCATGCGCGACGGGTGTTGCGGCTGAGCTCGTCGGTGCCCTCGGGCACATCAATGTTCGATATATCGGTCATCGGCACCGAAGCCCCTGCGCCTTCGACCTGCTCGACACACTCTTTGCTCATTCCACTCCCCCGAAACAGCCTGGAAACAATTCGGCTTACCTTACCACGGCGAAGTCACCAGCTGGAGGCTTGTCCGCTTATCGGTAGGACAATTCCGCAGGCGTCTTTCCATAGCTCGATACCGCAATGGCCTTGCATTATGCGACAGCCAAATCGCGGCAGCAGGCTCTTTTGAAATGGATATAACAAAGCCCCCGAATTCCACAATGTAAGCGATTTTTAAAAATGTTCTTGCCACCGAGTTCAGGCTCCGTTATATTATCCCTTGCGCGCTTGCGCACCCTTGATCGGGCGTTTAGCTCAGGGGGAGAGCGCTTCCCTGACACGGAAGAGGTCAGAAGTTCAAATCTTCTAACGCCCACCAAATGTTCGCAGCTCAGAGACTATGTCTCTGGGCTGTTTTGTTTTATGTCGCCAAATCAGCTGGCAGCTCCAACCGCCCAAGCAACCACCCTGCCCATACACAAAACCGCGTCAGCGACCCAAGTGCCTATCCCGGCTGACTCCGCAGTCAATCAAAACCGCCCCAATAGTCACCGAGGCCGAGACCAACACATCTCGAACCCATCCAAGCCGCAACTTCTCAGCAAAACGCCGCGATGTCTGCGTCCTGCGGTATCCTTGAGCCACTTGCACCTGCAGCACCAAGGAGCCGCCATGCGCACCGAGCTCGATGTCCCCTTTTCGCACAAAGAAGAAGCCAAGGCGCTGGGCGCCAAATGGGACCGGACCAAGAAGATCTGGTATGTACCCAGCGGCGTCAACCCCGAGCCCTTTGCCGAGTGGCTGCCCGGTGTTGACCGATCCGACCCCTCAGCGCCGTATATATATCTAGTACTGGGCAAGCGCGAGTGCTGGAAGTGTCACAAAGAGACCTCGGTCGCGGCCTTCGGCATTCCCTATCGAACCGATAACGACGAGAGCATCGCCATCGCGCACGCGCCCAACGAAGCCGGGTACATTGCCATCGACACGGCCAACGCCAACGCACTCGCCATCGTGCCCGCTCTTGGCTGCGTACCGGGCGAGATCCGCGACTACCTTCATAAGCGCTGCGGCTACAAGCCCGTAGGCGCGCGAGCCTCCAAAGCCCCGTCGCTCGGCAACACGTGCACCAGTTGCGACGCGCTGCAAGGCAGCCGCTATCTGTTCGAGGAGCCCTCGTCCCCGTTTGCCCTCACTGCCATCAACAAGCTGCCGGCACTGGAGTTTATACGCGTCGAAGTTGCCGGCGTCTTTGGCGTCCCGGCCACGCGTACCGACTTTGACCAGGCGCTCTTTACCTGGGCACGCGACCATCACGCCGAGTTCCACAAGCAACTCGGTGAGGGGATTTATTTGTAGAGGCAAAAGACACTCACAGCCAACTCCTCCGCATCACCTATCCCTCGTCGCCGGCGTCGTACACGATATCGAGGCCACAAACAGGGCATTTCTCCGGATACACCGGCATATGAACGCCCGTACGTTTCCTCACTTCGTCGCTGAACCTGTCACGTGCATCGATGAACCGAATGTCGAGACACGGTATTTGCGAGCCGCAGCAAGGGCAGGTGACGACAAACGACGCGCAATCAACCTCTACGCTCGGAAACATATTGTTGTCTATAAGGGCACACGGCAGTTTTCCGTACTTCCCCATCGCAATATCGCCTCGCCAGCTCATATACGCTCCCCTCTCGCTATACAAATCAGGAAGAGCATGCACCGGCGGGCGTGCGCGAGATTGCATCGCCACGCGATCCGATCAAACAACACGATCGTCAAAGAATGCCAAAGCCAAATACGCTAATACGGCAGAAGCCCCGCCTTTTCACGCTTCTTTTCCGAGCGATCGAACTCAATGCGATGGGCCTCAAGAAACACCGTATCGGGTCGCCACTGACGCTCATCCGGCTGCCTTAGCGTCGCACCCGCAAAGGAAGCGTAGTCGGTCTTATCCAGCAGGTACGATCCGCACAGCCGATATTCGCCGCAAACAGGCTCAAACGAAATCAGGTGAGCATCAAATAGGGAATGAAGATCGCGCCGAAGCAGAATACCGTTGCTGGCAACCTGCGATTTGGGTCCCGAGTAATTCTCGATATGTGCAGCCTCCAGAGCTTCACTGACGCCGCAGTCCGACACCGCGCAACGGCCATCATAGGCGGCAACGAGCTGCTTGCGGAACCATTGCTGCCCCAATCGCTCGCGCCTTAACGCATAGCGGACCTTTTCGTCGTCGGTCGCACCCTGTCCGGCAAACTCAATATCGACGGGTATGTGCTTCAGATAACTCATGTCGGGCGCAAAACGAGGGTCCGGTCCGCCTTTATGAACAGGACCGTGCAGAACAAACCATCCGTTTTCGGGCTCGAACCGCTCAACAAACGCAAGGCCGAGCACCTTATAGCCCACCTCGGTTGCAAATATGACTCCGACTGGGACGCCACATTCCATGCAGTTGAGCATTTTACGGTTGTAATTCTGGTCTCGAGAACCAACGGCGCCTGGCGCTTG
>DBFVZT010000085.1:0-20591 GCA_048486575.1 Collinsella sp.
TTCTTGGGGCATCGCCTTTCCTTCCATTCGTCACCTTCATTACTCCAACGACGAATTCTAGGCGGTGTCCCCTCCCTTTCAAGAAAGAGAAGAGGCGGGGCATGCCCCGCCTCTTACACCACATCTCTGCGCGCTACCGCCTTGTGTCCAAATCGCCTTCTGATGGCATGAAATCGCTGTTACTAAATTGGTAACAGTACTCATATTTGCTATTTTTTGTCCACGGGCCCTTGGATGACAGTGAGATTTTATGCCTTCGGGGTTCGAATCCCGGCGTATGGGTAGCAAAAAGCCCGCCACCACGGGGGTAACGGGCTTCTCGATTTAAATGGTGCCCCCAGCGGGATGTCCGCGTGCGGCTGGCGCCGCCCGCTTTCGCTGCGTCGCTCCGCTCCTTGCGTGCTGCGCTGGAAAACGCTTGCGCGTTTCCTCAGCTCCGCACCCTGCCGGGTTCGAATCCCGGCGTTGGAGAAGAAAAAAGCCCGTCACCGCAAGGGTAACGGGCTTTGCATTTCAAATGGTGCCCCCAGCGGGATTCGAACCCGCGATATCCACCTTGAAAGGGTGGCGTCCTTGGCCGCTAGACGATGGGGACAGCGGGAAAGAGTATAGCAGACTTTTTTAGCCGTTCACATATCGTTGGCAAACTGAAAAACCACCACAAAGGTGCCTGTCCCCTTTGTGGTGGTGGGGTGCTAGGGGAGGAGCTTCATCGCGGCGTCGTGGGCGGCGTGCTCGTAAGTGTCATCGAGGGGTTTGAGCGGCAGCAGGGCGGCGGCCTGTGCATCGCCACGCCGCTCGAGAGCGTGGGTAATGAGCCAGTCGGCGAGCTCGGGGTTCTTGGGCAGCGCTGGTCCGTGCAGGTACGTGCCGATGACGCCCTTGTAGATGAGGCCCTCAAGGCCATCATCGCCGTTGTTGCCGGTACCCGTGACGACGGACGTTCCGAGCGGCGTGGCCTTTGCATCGAGCAGGGTGCGGCCGCCGTGGTTCTCGAATCCCACAAAGGGCTCGGGTGCCAGGTCGGTCCTGACGGCGACGTTGCCGATCAGGCGATCGGAGCCGCGTACGGTTTCGGCGGCAATGACGCCCAGGCCCTCAATGCGATCGTCGCCCATGTAGTACGAACGGCCGAGCAGCTGATAGCTGCCACAGATGGCAAGCAGTGTGCCGCCGTCCTCAACATAGGATGCGACCTTGTCTTTTTGGGCGAGCAGCTCGTGTGCCACGGCTAGCTGGTCGCGGTCGGAGCCGCCACCCATCATGACGATATCGGCATCGGTGAGATCGAGTGACTCGCCCATACGGACCTCGTCCACGCGAACGGGGATGCCGCGCCAGGCGCAGCGACGCTCGAGGGCGATAACGTTGCCGCCGTCGCCGTAGAGGTTGAGGGCATCGGGGTACAGGTAGACGATGCGCAGCGGGCGCGAAAGCTCGACTGGCGCGATGCCGACGGGGACGGCACTGCCATCGGCACACGTTGCAGCGCGGGCAGCAACCGTGGCTGCATCGGCACCCTTCAGCCCATCGAGTTCTTTGACCAGCGGCGGGAAGGCCGTGTAGTTGGCGACGGCATAGAAAGTGTCGCCTGCGGCTTCATCCGCAACGGCGCCAATTGCCTGCGCGACGTCCGAGATAATCGCGGCATCGATGCCGGCGTACTTGAGGCGTACCTGCATGTCGTGCGCACGCGTGCCTCCGGCAAAGGCGACAAGACCCGGTGTGTCGGCGATGCGCTCGAAGTCGACGTCGTAGATCCACGAGACATCGTGGCCGTCGGCGTCGTTGTCGTTCAGGAAGAAGGCGCAGAGCCTGCCGCCTGCCGTTTTAATGGACTGGATCTGGCGATCGAAGCCCACGGGATTTTTGGCCAGGTTTGCCTCGACGGTACGGCCGGCGATCTCCCAGCGGCCCATACGTCCGCCGGCGGGGACGTAGGCATCGAGCGTAGGCTGTAGAAACGCCGTGTCCACGCCCAACTCGCGTGCGGCAAAGAAGGCGGCGGCAACGTTATAGACCATGTACAGACCGTTGTAGCGTGTGGCGATGTGTACGGCAGCCGCGTCGGGCGCAGATCCAAAGACCAGGTCGAAGCCGTAGCCGTCGCAGCCGAGCTTCACGCCCGTCACACGGCGGACCAGTGCGGGGCGTGCCCAACCGCACGAGGGGCAATGGTATGCGCCAAGCTGGCCGTATTGCACGTAGTCGTACTCCAACGGGGCGTTGCACTGCGAGCAAAAGCGCGAGTCGCTAATGCGGTCGGACTCGGTGTCGGTGGCGCCGTCGATGCCAAAGGCAATACTCGCATTGGGAACGCGCGCGGCAATCGAGGCGCACAGCGGGTCGTCGGCGTTGTAGATGAGCGTCGTTGCCGGCGAAAGCTCCAACGCGTGGGCGATGACCTCCTGGGTGTGATCGATCTCGCCATAGCGATCTAGCTGGTCGCGGAACAGGTTGAGCAGCACAAAGTACGTCGGCTTGAGCTTGGGCAGAACGCGTACGGTGTAAAGCTCATCGCACTCAAAAACGCCCACGCGCTTGCCGCTGCTGGTGTGTTTAAGGCCGCCGCGGGCCTCGAGCAGAGCACCTACCACACCAGGCTCCATATTGTTGCCGGCACGGTTGCACACCACGGCAGCACCGCTGGCAGCAACGGCGTCGGCGATGAGGTTGGAAGTGGTGGTCTTGCCATTAGTACCCGTAATCACCACGCTGCGGTCGACAAGGCCAGCGAGGTCGCTCAGCAACTCGGGGTCGATCTTCATGGCGATGCGGCCGGGGAGTACGCCGCCCTGGCGCTTAAGGACGGAGCGCAGCCCCCAGCGAGCGATATCGCTCGAGGTGCAGGCAAGAGATGAGCGGAGGTTCATGAAACCGTTCCTAACGTAAACGACATGGTCGGGTCGAGTGCGTCACTAAAATCCGTAGCGGCGCGCAAATTCCTGGGCAAGCTGCGATACATCTTCGCAGGCGTTGGCCCAGGGGGCAAAGTCGGGAGTGTCCGAGATAATACCGTCCGCTTCCCAAACGGCCTGGTGCGAAAGATCCCAGGGATCGTGTGGCTCGGGCCGGCAGGGAAGGTACGGTGTCTGGTACATGGGGTTCAGTAAGAAGAACGCGCCACCCTCGCAGCGGTTGGCGAACTCACGCAGCGCGCGTGTCGCCGGGCGCATCTTGTTTGTTTTGAACAGCAGAATCGTGCGGGCGAGCAGATACCAAGGAGAGTTCTCGAGGGCATCGGCCCCCATCTGCTCCTCGAGCTGGTGGGCCAGGGCAAAAAAGCCGTCCTCGTCTTCCAAGCGAGCGAGGGCGAGTAACACGGTGCCTGCCGCTCGGGTGGGATAGCCTTCCGCCTTAAGAACACGGCGAGAATAGTTGACGGCAGCACGGTAGCGGGCGCTCGCCATGCACAGCTGCGAGATGGCCTCGAGTGTGTGAAGCCACCCGATAAGCGCCGGCTCGCTCACGGTGAGCTCTGCCGCCGTCACGCCGTCCGTCAAAACCTTGTTGGCCCAGTAGTGTGGGGCCTCCATATCGAACCCGGGCACGCTTTGTTGGAGGTAATCGGCCGTGGTCGCCTCGAGCTTCATCAGGTCGCCTAGGCAGGCGTCAACGGGCGTGTCGGCCAGGATGATGGCGAGCAGCTGCGCGTCGACGGCCAGTGCATCGACGCGGACAATCTTGAGTAGCTCATCGCGCATGTCGTCAAACAGGCGATTGCGCGTCTGCTCAAACTCCTCGTCGCTGCCCATGTCTTCGATGCGATGGAGCTCGTCGAGCAGGTGGCGATGAACACCGGCATAGGACAGCAGCGCCTGGGCATGCTCGGACTGCGCATACTTTTGGGGATTCGCGCTAATGTCGTTATGGACAAGCTCGCGTGCTGCATCGGTGAGTTCGGGGTGCGACGCCAGATAGGTGCGCTCCAGATAGGCGGGGATGTAGACGCTCGGATCCATTAGAGGTCTCCTCCCTTAAACGGCAATCCCTGTTCGGCCGCGCGCAGGATTCGTTCGTCGATCTGGGAGCGCACGATGTCGTTGGTGGCGACCCAGGCGGCAAAGCTGGCGTTGTCGGGCGCGCCTAGACCCTCCTGCAGCACCGGCGTCGCCTCGGACAGGGCAAGGACAAGCTCATCGGTGGAGCCCGGACCTACGTTGACGCGAGCATAGACGCCATCGGGAAACTCGGTTTGGAAGTAGAGCGCCTCGGCTGCGTGCGGGCATGAGCGCACCAGGATGCGCAGGTAGTGCTCGGCGCCCTCGTAATCCAGCTCGCGCCAGGCTGCGCTCATCAGTGCGATGAGCGTCCACGGGTCCAGGTCGCGCTCCGCATCTTTGGGACGGCGGCGCAGCGGGGTATTCGCGAGATAGGGTACGGAGTGGGCAGAGCGAAATCGCTTGAGCTCCTCGGCGGGGTATTCGAGCTTTGCCATGGCGAGCATCGCGGTGTGGCGGACGCCGGCGGGGTCGTTGGGCGCAAAGTCCAAGCTGCGATTCGCTGCCTCCAACGACATGCGATAGCGTCCGCTAATGAGGGCGCGCGATGCAAGAGCGGCAAGCCAGCGCAGGTAGGGGCGGCGCATAAGGTCGCCTGCGGCTTCACGCTCGTAGGGGTCCTGCGCCGAGGCGATCTTGAGCGCCAGATCATGCTCGACTTCATCGCGCTTGGACACCAGATACTGCACGTATTCCTCGTTGGAGTCGGCGGTGAGGGCCGTCAGCATGCGCTGGGCATCCCAGTTGGTCGGATCGAGTGCGGCGGCCTCGCGAAGCATGTTCTCGGCAGCGGCCTCTTCCTGCTCGACCTGGGTATCGTCGGGGATAAAGGGAATGCGGTAGTCGACGGCCTCGACCACCTTGGCAATGAGATGTCCGGCGCGGTCGCGATCGTGCACGATGAGCGGCGCGGGGTCGCGGGTGAATTGCTCCATCAGACGCTCGACGGCGGGGCCGTCGGTGAGCGGGATATTGTCGCGGCGCAAGGCCTCAAGAACGAGGCGATGGCAATCCTCTTGAATGGGATCGAATGCCATGGGGCCTCCTTTGCTGCGGTTAGGGTTCAAATGTCTCTATATAAGGTTCTAGTTTACCCGCATGTGGCACACCGGGGGTACCACACTTGGACTTGCACCTTTGCACCACGAAGACGGATGTCGCACAAATGTCGGCACCTTGGACGACCGAGTGGTATCACGGTGCCGCAAACGGTCGATTTTTGGCGGCGAACGGTGCATATTTTGGAGGGGCACAGTCCTGCCCGGGGTATGTAGCCAACCTTGATAAAACGTTTGCCCAGCTTGGGAGTATGAATGCCCCACAAGGGTCTTCAGGGATAGAAAAAACGTTTCATCATTGTCGGCTTTAGGTGAATAACTGACCAACCAGAACGGTAGAATAATGTTTGTCTGAGCGTTGAGACGTTTAGACATCGCGCATTGTCATCGCCGGCAACGCGCAAAACGGTCCTAACGGAGCCAATCGGGTGCTCCGTTATATACGCAAGTCTAAGAGGGGCTTGTTTAGGAGGCACAGTATGGGACGTTTTACCAATCCTCGCGATCTGTACTTTGGTGAGGGCGCTCGCCACGAGGTGAAGAACCTCAAGGGCAAGAAGGCCATCATCGTTTCTGGCGGCAGTTCTATGCGCCGCGGCGGGTTCCTGCAGGACGTTGAGGCCGACCTCAAAGAGGGCGGCTTCGAGGTCAAGCTGTTCGAGGGCGTCGAGTCCGATCCGTCCATCGAGACGGTCATGAAGGGCGCCGAGGCCATGCGCGAGTTCGAGCCCGACTGGATTATCGCCATCGGCGGCGGCTCGCCCATCGATGCCGCTAAGGCCATGTGGGTCTTCTACGAGTATCCCGAGGAGTCCTTCGATAACATCATCCAGCCGTTCAGCTTCCCCGAGCTGCGTCAGAAGGCTCACTTCTGCGCCATCTCCTCTACCTCCGGTACCGCTACCGAGGTCACTGCCTTCTCCGTCATTACCGACTATGCCAAGGGCATCAAGTACCCGCTGGCCGACTTCAACATCACCCCTGATGTCGCCATCGTCGACCCCGAGCTCACCTACACCATGCCCGCCAAGCTGTGCGCTCACACCGGCATGGACGCTCTGACCCACTGCATGGAGGCCTACGTTTCCACCTGCGCTTCCATGTTCACCGACGCCAACGCTCTGCACGGCATCCGCGAGATCGTCGAGTGGCTGCCCAAGTCCTATGCTGGCGACCATGAGGCCCGTCAGCACATGCACGAGGCTCAGTGCATCGCCGGTATCGCCTTCTCCTCGGGCCTGCTCGGCATCGTTCACTCCATGGCTCACAAGACCGGTGCTGCCTTCGAGAACGGCCACATCATCCACGGTGCTGCTAACGCCATGTACCTGGGCAAGGTCATCCAGTGGAACTCCAAGGATCCCCGTGCTGCCGAGCGTTACGCTTACGTGGCCAAGGAGATCCTGCACCTTCCCGGCGAGACCAACGAGGAGCTCATCGCCGCGCTCGTCCAGAAGATTCGCGACCTCAACGACCAGCTCAACATTCCGCAGTCCATCAAGGATTACGCGAATGGTGGCGTGAAGGTCGACGCCGAGAACCCGCAGATGGTCTCCGAGGAGGAGTTCCTCGCCAAGCTGCCCGAGATCGCCGCGAACGCCGAGACCGACGCCTGCACGCCGGAGAACCCGCGTGAGACCAAGGCTGCCGACTTCGAGAAGATCCTCAAGGCCTGCTACTACGACACCGACATCGATTTCTAATCGACTCTTGTTATCGTAATGAGGGGCTCCGCACGTATCCGTACGGAGCCCCTTTCTTTTTAATTATTAGAGAATGGGATAAAAATGGCTGCAATCTTCAATAGCCCCAGCAAGTACATCCAGGGCCCGGACGAGCTCGCCAAGCTCGGCTCTTACGTTGAGCCGCTCGGCGCTAAGGCCCTCGTCATCGTGACGCCTTCGGGCAAGAAGCGCGTTGGTGCCAAGATCGAGGGCGGCTTTGCCGAGGCTAAGGCCGAGCTGCTGTTTGAGGACTTTAACGGCGAGTGCTCAAAGGGCGAGGTCGATCGCCTGGTTGCGCTCGCTCGCGACAACGGTTGCGACATCATCGTCGGTGTCGGTGGCGGCAAGATCCTCGACACCGCCAAGGCCGTTGCCTACTACCTGGAGTCCCCGGTCATCATTTGCCCCACCATTGCTTCGACCGATGCTCCGTGCTCGGCACTTTCGGTGCTCTACACCGACGACGGCCAGTTCGACAAGTATCTCTTCCTTAAGGCAAACCCCAATATTGTCCTGATGGATACGACGGTTATCGCGGCGAGCCCGGTGCGCCTGACGGTTTCCGGCATGGGCGATGCGCTCGCAACCTACTTTGAGGCCCAGGCGACGCATGATGCCGACGGCGGCACTTGCGCCGGCGGCAAGGGCGGCATGGCCGGCTTGGCGCTCGCCAAGCTCTGCTACGAGACGCTTATGGCCGATGGCGTCAAGGCCAAGGTCGCGCTGGAGAAGGGTGCTCTCACGCCTGCCGTCGAGCACATCATTGAGGCCAACACGCTGCTTTCGGGCATTGGCTTTGAGAGCTCGGGCCTTGCTGCTGCTCATGCCATCCACAATGGCCTGACGATGCTGCCCGAGTGCCACGGCATGTATCACGGCGAGAAGGTCGCCTTCGGCACCATCGTCCAGCTGGTACTCGAGGATGCTCCGACTGAGAAACTCGAGGAAGTCTTGGGCTTCTGCATTGAGCTGGGCCTGCCGGTCACGATGAAGGAACTTGGCGTTGCCGAGCTTACGCACGAGCAGGCCATGATTGTTGCCGAGGCCGCCTGCGCGCCCGATGACACCATGTGCAACATGCCGTTTGAGGTGACGCCCGAGATGGTCGCAAACGCCATTCTGGGTGCCGACGCACTGGGTCACTACTACCTTATGGATGAGTAAACTAAGGTAAGGAAGGGGCAAAGCCGACAGATGGCTTTGCCCCTTTTTGCTATGGTGCAAAGTGGCCTGTCTCCAATGCACAAGTTGGTGCAGGGGGCAGGTTACTTTGCACCAATCGTTGTTTGATGAAGGGCGGATTCTCGTATGGCGCTTCCCATGGTTTATGGCGGTCCCGGCCGGTATGTTCAGGGGCCGGGCGAACTTTCGCGTCAGGGCAGGTACTTGTCGTGGTTGGGCTGCGCTGCTTATGTCTTGTTTGACCAGGGCACCGAGGATCGGCTGTGCAAGCAGATTGTCGATGGATTTCTGGACGAAGATCTAAGTGAGCCGTTCTTTAAGATTTATGACGGTTCGTGTACGGAAGAGGCCGTTGTCGAAATGGCTAAGGAAGCCCAGGCCGAGTATTGCGACATGGTGGTGGGTATTGGCGGCGGCAAAATGCTCGATATCGCCAAAGCAGTAGCGTTTTATGCCGAGCTGCCGTTGTGCGTATGCCCCACGGCGGCTTCGATGGACGGTCCGTGCAGCGCGATTTCGGTGCTGTATCACGAGGATGGGTCGTTCGACCACTACCTGATGCTCGAGAAGAATCCAGACCTGGTCGTGGTCGATACCAACGTGGTCGCGGCAGCCCCACTGCGTATGACGGTCGCTGGCATGGGCGACGCACTGGCAACGTACTTCGAGGCGCGTTCGTGCGCCGCGGCGCACGGTACCAACGAGCACGGTGGCGAGCCGGGGCACTTGGCTCTGGTCGCGGCTCGCGCCTGCTACGACACGCTCATGGAGTGCGGCGTCGCTGCCAAGCGCGACCTCAAAAAGGGCCGTACATCGCCGGCGGTTGAGCGCCTGATCGAGTGCAATATTCTGCTCTCGGGCGTCGGTTTTGAGAGCGGTGGCTTGGCGTTGGCGCATGCCATCGCCAACGGTCTGACGATCCTGCCCGAGTGCAAGGCCATGCATGGCGAGGCCGTGGCATTTGGTCTGGTGGTGCAGCTACGCCTGGAGCGTGCGCCCGAGCTTAATCAGGTGCTCGAGTTTTGCCAGCGCGTCGGTTTGCCGACCACGCTCGAGGAGCTGGGCCTTAGCGAGATTTCCGATGCCGATCTGCAGGGTGTTGCAAATGCGGTCTTTAGAAACGAGCGTAACATGGCCAACGAGCAGACAAAGGTGACCAGGCAAAAGCTCGTCGAGCTCATGTGTGAGGCATAGCTTGGCGCTTGATCGGCCTTGTGCAATCGAGGCGGCGATAGACCATGGGCTATTTGCCGCAAAGATGCGCCGCGTGTAATTTGCCCGAGGCGTGGGCCGATAGCGTATCATTATCTCTTGCTTGTTTGCACTGCTCAGGGAGGGGCCGCGCATGGCGCAGGAACACGATCTGTTTGATGACATTATCGAGATCAGCAAGGGTTTCGACTTTCTTAAAAACCCGCTTGGCGGTGTGACCGATGCACTCGATCCATCGGCGCCGCAATGGAATCCTGCCGACTACAAGGAGCGCCCGCGCGGCAACACCATTCCGTGTCTGGCCTGCAAAAACGAAAAGAGCGGCTGCACCGCGTGCATGGATGTGTGCCCGGTCAACGCTATCGAGGTCGAGGAAGACTCCATCGAGATCCTTGACTCCTGTCGCAAGTGCGGCCTGTGCGCCGCTGTCTGTCCGACCGAGGCGATCATCTCGCCGCGCCTGGCGCCCAAAAACCTGTATGACGATATTGTCTCGGCGGCTACGAGCCACGAGACCGCCTACGTCACCTGCACGCGCGCCCTCAAGCGCATGCCGCGCGAAAACGAGGTCGTCGTTGCCTGCGTGGGCGATATTACGGCTGAGACCTGGTTCTCGGTACTGGCGGACTATCCCAACGTGAGTGTGTACCTGCCGTTGGGCGTGTGCGATAAATGCCGCAACACCGGCGGTGAGGACATTCTGGGCGAGGCGATTGCGAAGGCCGAGGAGTGGTCCGGCACGGGTATGGGCCTGGAGGTCGACCCCAAGAGCCTCAAATGCCATAAGCGTCGCGAGTACGAGCGCAAGGAGTACATGGAAAAGATTGCCCGCACCACGGGCCTGACGGTGACCAAGCTCAATCCGGCGACGGCGGCGCTGGCCTCGGTGACGCAAAAGCTCAAGGCTCATCGCCATCAGATTACCCAGCTGGAGCGCACGCTCAACACCATGTGCGGCACCACGACGACCAAGCGTCGCCGTACGCTTACGCACGGGCGCCAACTGGTGCTCTCGACGTTGCAAAACCACCCCGAGCTTGCCCAGAACATGCAGGTGAGCACGCCGGAATGCGATTTTGACAAGTGCACGTCGTGCGGCGAGTGCGTCAACGTGTGCCCCACGTTTGCCTGCGATTTGGTGGGAAGCGGTCGCTTTGCGTTGGAGTCGACGTATTGCTTGGGCTGCGGTGCCTGCGTCAAGGTGTGCCCCGAGCATGCGCTCAAGTTGGTTGAGCATGACGCGTCCAATCTGGTCGTCGTCGATCCCGAAGCCGAGGAAAAGGCCGCCCAGAAGGCGAAGGCTCACGAAGAAGCTGAGAAGGTCAAGGCCGAGGCAAAGGCCAAGCTGGACAAGATGCTCGACCAGGTGGAAAAGCTCGCGGACTAGCCAGCGACCCCAATCTTTGCTTCATTTGCGCCGTCGTGGTGTCCGGATTCGCCCGGATGCTGCGGCGGCGCTATACTTATGCAGTTTGAAGTACCTGTACCAAAAGGAGCTGTCGTGTCCCTTTCCATCGGTATCGTGGGCCTGCCCAACGTGGGCAAGTCGACGCTGTTCACCGCGCTTACCAAAAAGACCGGCCTTGCCGCCAACTACCCGTTTGCCACGATCGACCCCAACGTGGGTATCGTCGACGTGCCCGATAGCCGCTTGCAAAAGCTTGCCGACATCGTTAACCCGGGTCGCATTGTGCCGGCGACGGTCGAGTTCGTCGACATCGCAGGTCTGGTGAAGGGCGCTAACGAGGGCGAGGGCCTGGGCAACCAGTTCCTGGCCAACATTCGCGAGACCGACGCCATCTGCGAGGTCGTGCGCTACTTTAAGGACCCCAACGTCATGCGTGAGGTGGGCCGCACGGGCGAGTTCGTCGATCCCGCCGGCGATGCCGACACCATCATGACCGAGCTCATCCTGGCCGACATGGGCACGCTCGAGAAGCAGCTGCCTAAGCTCGAGAAGGAGGCCAAGCGCGACAAGGAGCTCATGCCCAAGTTCGAGGTTGCCAAGCGCCTGCTTGCCTGGCTCAACGAGGGCAAGCGCGCCGCATCCATGGAGATGACCGACGAGGAGCGTGCCGCCGCCAAGGGGCTGTTCCTGCTCACCATGAAGCCCATCCTGTATGTGGCCAACGTGGACGAGGATATGCTCAACGACGATCTGGCGCCCATCGACAGCGTCAAGCCGCTGCCGATCTGCGCCAAGATCGAGGCCGAGCTTTCCGAGCTCGATCCCGAGGACGCCGCCGACTACCTGGAGAGCCTGGGCCTGGAGCAGCCCGGCCTGGACGTGCTCGCTCAGGCTGCCTACAAGCTGCTCGGCCTGCAGTCGTTCTTTACGGCCGGCGAGATGGAGGTCAAGGCCTGGACGGTGCGTCAGGGCGCGACCGCCCCGCAGGCTGCCGGCGTCATCCACACCGACTTTGAGCGCGGCTTTATTAAGGCCGAGGTCATTGGCTACGACGACTACATCGAGCTCGGCGGCGAGCAGGGCGCCAAGGCCGCCGGCAAGTTGCGTATTGAGGGCAAGGACTATGTCATGGCCGATGGCGACGTCGTGCACTTCCGCTTTAACGTGTAAGGACGACGCATATGTTCAAATATGGCAAAAAAGCCGGCTACATGGGCATCGCACTGCTGGTGCTTGCGGTGCTTCCGCTGGTGGTCGCAGCGTTTGTAATCCCCAACATTGGCCCCGAGGTGGCAACGAAGTTTAACGCAGCCGGCGAGGTGACGCGATGGGGCAAGAGCTACGAGCTGCTGGCGCTACCGGTGCTCAACCTGCTGCTGAGCGTGGCGACATACTTTACGGCGGGACGTCAAGCCAAAAACAATGATGACTCCGCCGCCATGGCGCGCATCGTGTGCGAGCGCTACCTGCGCAACGGTTGCATCACGGGTGTGTTCCTCAACGTGATCAACGTTTACTTTATGTACTCGGCGATTACCGGAACGGGCTTTGGCTTTGGTTTCTAGCTTGTCCTTCTAGGCAACGAGCCTGCACGCATATTCAATGGCTGCTGCGAGGCCGCCGCTCGACCGTGGTTGAAAGACTACATCGGCGGCGGCCTCGTTTTCGTATCCGGCGCCGCGAAGGGCGAGTGCTATGCCGGCTTCTAAAAGGAGCGGCAGGCCGCGTTGGCTGGTTGCGATTACGGCAACCTGATTGAGCGAGCAGCTGTGCGCTTGGCATTGGATGGCAAGTTCGCCTTGCGTCGGGCAGGGGACCAGAACGGCGGCGACGCGACTTGATAGCAATGTAAATGCTGTGCGCTCATCGGGCGAAAGGCATTCTGCTTCAACGACGACGAGCTTGGGCGGTGCGCTGTTTGTGCGAAGCGTGGCTCGGTACATGCGGACCGAAGAACCCGACATAGAAAACTCCTGTGTATTCGGGAAAACGTAAACTATAGTTTACGTTTATGTTCGGCTCCATTTCAAACTCGGCTGCATGGACGAACGTGCGAAACAGATTCTTGGCAGGCGGGTCGAAGAGACACGCAGGGACCTTGGTATCTCCAAGGTTGATTTTTGTGTGGCGACAGGAATCAGCCGCCCCTACCTCGACCGAATCGAAGATGGGACGGCAAATTTCACGCTCAAGGTTCTATTTAAGATCGCGCCCGCACTCGGCATGACGGTGTCAGAACTTCTCGAGGGCATCGAATAGGGGATACCCGTCGACAACTGAATTACGCCATCGGGACGCGGTCGTGGTTGACTTGGCTGTAGAACAGGCGCTGAATCTCGGCCGCATCACGTGACTGGCCGAGTGCCCACATGGTTTTGGCCACGAGCGTCTCGGTGGTCATGTCATCGCCGCGCAGAATGCCCGGATGATCGGCGTAAGCGCGGCCGACCTCATAAACGCCCAGGTCGAGGCCCTCTTCGGGGACCTGCGTAGTCATAACGACGGTGCGGCCCGAATCGACCCAGCGGAAAATTGCCTCTTGGAACGACTCGCCCGACTCACCAAACTCGGGGATACCGCCAATGCCAAAGGTCTCCAGAATCACGGCGTCGTAGCTATCGGCAAGGGCGTCGAGGATGCCCGGGTTTACGCCGGGCGTAAGCTTGAGTACAAATACGCGCGGGTCGATGCTGTCGTAGAAACGAACCGGGTTCTCGTTCTGGTGAGTGCCGTGGAGTCCGTTGCGAACGATGCGGTCGTTGCGGATATAGGCAATGGGCGGATAGTTGACGCTAATGAACGCATTAAAGCTCATGGTGCGCTGCTTGCGGGCACGCGTGCCGGCAATGGCTACGCCGCCAAACACGATCGAGACGTCGTGCGAGTGCTCGTCGAGCGCATAGAGCAGGCTCTGGTACAGGTTGAGCTTGGCGTCGGTAAATGGATTGCCCATGGGCTTTTGCGAGCCGGTGAGCACGATGGGCTTGGGGCTGTCCTGAATCAGGTAGGAAAGCGCTGCCGCGGTGTAGCTCATGGTGTCGGTGCCGTGCAGAATCACGAAACCGTCGTGGTCGGCATAACCCTCGACGATGACGTCGCGGATACGCATCCAGTCACTGGGGCGCATGTTGGTGCTGTCGATGTTCATGGGCTGCACGACGTCGAGCTCGCAGAGCCCCGAGATCTCGGGGACGCTCTGGGCGAGCTCCTCACCGGTCAGGGCGGGGGAGAGGCCGTTGCCGTCCTCGGTCGATGCGATGGTGCCGCCCGTGGCGATGAGAAGGATGCGCTTCATGCTGGTATTCCTATCGTATTTGCCGCCGCAGAGGCGGAGTCGTTCGGCAGTATTGTGGCACAGGGCGTCCAATGTTCAAACGTATTACATCATCTGTAACGTTTGGTAACACTTCAATCGCCGTCAAATAGGGCCCAGGTCGTGCGTTTGCCGTGCGCTGATGGCTGCGAGGGACGAGAAACCCCATATAACGTGTACACTATGAAAGCTGTTTTCGTTTATTCGCGCGGGTGGGCACCGGCTCCCCGCCAACAAGAGGGGGAAACCATGGATCAAAAGGCTTCCGCAAAGGTCCTCGTACTCGACTTTGGTGCGCAGTACGGTCAGCTCATTGCCCGTCGCGTCCGCGACCTCAACGTGTATTCTGAGATCGTTCCCTGCGACATCTCGGCCGATGAGATTCGCGAGATGAACGCCTCTGCGCTCATTCTTTCTGGCGGCCCGGCCTCCGTGTACGCCGAGGACGCTCCGTCCATCGACCCCGCCATCTTTGACCTGGGCCTTCCCGTCCTGGGCTTCTGCTACGGCCATCAGATCACGGCCGTGACGCTCGGCGGCAAGGTCGGCCACTCCGAGGTTGGCGAGTACGGCCGCGCCACCATCACGCGCACGGCCGGCGCCAAGCTCTTTAACTCCACGCCCATGGAGCAGACCGTGTGGATGAGCCACCGCGACGCCGTGTCCGAGGTGCCCGAGGGCTTTACCGTTACCGCCAGCACTGACGTGTGCCCGGTCGCTGCGATGGAGTGCCCCGAGCGCAAGATCTTCACCACGCAGTTCCACCCCGAGGTCAAGCACTCCGAGTACGGTCAGCAGCTGCTGAGCAACTTCCTGTTTGAGATCTGCGGCCTGGAGCCCAACTGGAGCATGGACAACCTGGTCGAGACCATGACGGCCGAGTTCCGCGAGAAGGTCGGTGACGACCGCGTGATTCTGGCTCTGTCCGGTGGCGTCGACTCCTCCGTCGTGGCTGCGCTGGGCGCCCGCGCCGTGGGCAAGCAGATGACCTGCGTGTTCATCAACCACGGTCTGCTGCGCAAGGGCGAGCCCGAGCAGGTGGAGGAGGTCTTCACCAAGCAGTTTGACGTCGACTTTATCCACGTTCACGCCGAGGACCGTTATGCCGAGCTTCTGGCCGGCGTGACCGAGCCCGAGGAGAAGCGCCGCATCATCGGTACGCAGTTCTGGAAAGAGTTCTTCGCCGTGGCGCAGCAGCTCGAGTCCGATGGCAAGCCGGTCAAGTACCTGGCTCAGGGCACCATCTACCCCGACATCATCGAGTCCGGCGCTCGCAAAACGGGCGGCAAGACGGCCACCATCAAGAGCCACCACAACCTGATCCCGTTCCCCGAGGGCGTGCACTTCGACCTCATCGAGCCGCTCGACCACTTCTTTAAGGACGAAGTCCGCGCGCTTGGTCTGGCGCTTGGCCTGCCGGGTCACATCGTGTTCCGCCAGCCTTTCCCGGGCCCGGGTCTGGCTATTCGCATCATCGGTGCGGTCGACAAGGAGAAGCTCGAGATCCTCAAGAACGCCGACGCTATCGTGCGCGAGGAACTCGACGCCTACAACCAGCGCCTGTTTGAGCAGACCGGCGAGCGCAACTCCGAGCACAGCTGCTGGCAGTATTTCGCGGTCCTGCCTGACATCAAGTCCGTTGGCGTTATGGGCGACGAGCGCACCTATCAGCGCCCGATCATCCTGCGTGCCGTCGAGTCCAGCGATGCCATGACCGCCGACTGGGCCAAGCTGCCCTACGATGTTCTGGCCCGCATCTCCGGCCGTATCGTGGCCGAGGTTCCCGGCGCCAACCGCGTGTGCTACGACATCACGTCCAAGCCGCCCGCGACCATCGAGTGGGAGTAGTCGAAAGGCTATTTTGAAGCCTCGATTTTCCGTCCGCTGAGTACCGCAGAGTGTCGCAGCGTACGGAAGAAACGCAAAGCCCCCAGCAACTTGGGGGAGTAAATTGAGCGAGATACCCCCGATTTCCACTTGAAATCGGGGGTATTTTTTATGCTTTGACCTGCTGTTTTAGGAAGTTTTACTCCTAATTGCCGTACAGGGCGGACATGGCGGCACCCCACGGACGGGGAGTAAAAGGTTTGTTGGGGGAGTAAATTGTCCCAGTCGCCTGTCCCAGTGGGGCAAAACGGACCCCAAAACTCAACTGAAACTCAACGGGGCGAAATATGGTGGCTTTTCAGCAAAACCGCAGGTCAACAATGGGGAGTAAAAAATTACTCCCCCAAGCGATTTTATCGGCTTTAACCCACTTCGAATGGTGGGTTTCGGGCATAAGAAAAGCAGGTGTTTTACTCCCAATTGCGGGGGTAAAGCCACCTGCTCGCGTTTCAGTAAATATTTACTCCTAGAATTTGGCCTTCCAGTCTGCGTATTCCTCCGGTGTGATCTCTCCGGATTCAAGCTCGTTTCGCTTCGCGGCCCAGGCCTTGAGCATCTGGGTCGTCTTGGGCGCCTTCTCGGCAGACGCGTCGATAGAAAGACCAGAGCCATCCTCAGCGGGCACGATGCCGAACTCGTCCTCCAGCTGCAGAAGGAGGCCCAGGAGGTCTCGGGCGTTCTCCACGCCGAAGTCCTTCAGGGCAAGCGGGGAGATGTCGAGGGCTTCGGCGATGGCCTCCACCTGAGGCTGCTTGGGAGTCCTGAAATCCGTCTCGTAATGGCGGATCGCACCCTCGGAGACGCCGATCCTCTCGCCCAGCTCTCCCTGGTAGAGCCCGCGCAGCTTGCGGTAGTGCCTGATCTTCTCGCCAGTCGTCATCTTCCCTCCTGAATATCTAAACCTCGTAATTCTAGCACCGTACGCAAACGTACGCAATTTCTTGACAGTACGAAAACGTACGATTATGATTCGCTCATATCAAACGTACGTAACCGTACGATGTTAGGAGGACAAATGAACCAGGAAGAAAACAGACCCACCATGCTCAACGCCGAGCAGGTCGCACAGAGGCTGAACATGTCGAAGGGGTTCGCCTACAAGATCATCCAGGAGATGAACGAGGAGCAGATCAAGAAGGGTCGCGCGGTGGTCAAGGGCCGCGTCCGCTCCGACCACTTCGAGGCAAGATTCTTTGCCGGTGATGAAGATGCCCGTATATAGAAGCGAGAACGGGACGTTCTACTCCCAGTGCTTCTACCGTGACGGCAGGGGCGCGAAGCGGCACAAGGTCAAGAGGGGCTTTGCCACCGAGCTCGAGGCGCTCATGTGGGAGAAGGACTTCCTAGCGGTTCACAACGGCACCATGGACATGCTCTTCGCGGACTTCGTCGACGTGTACGCTACAGAGATCAAGCCCCGCATCAGGGAGCACACCTGGCTGACCAAGGAGTACATGATCAAGGACAAGATCATCCCTTTCTTCGGGAAGATGAGGATGTCCGAGATCAAGCCCATCGACGTCGTCCGCTGGCAGAACCAGCTTATCGACCACAAGGATGCCAATGGCAAGCCGTACTCGGCCACGTACCTCAGGACCATCAACAACCAGTTGAACGCCATCTTCAACCATGCCGAGCGCTACTACGACCTGACGGGCAACCCGTGCAGGAAGGTAACGAAGATGGGCTCGAAGAAAGGCGGAGAGATGAACTTCTGGACGAAGCAGGAGTATCTGAGGTTCTCGGAGGCCATCATGGACAAGCCTCTTTCCTTTTACGCTTTTGAGGTCCTCTACTGGACAGGTATCCGCTGTGGAGAGCTCCTCGCCCTCACCCCGTCCGATTTCATCTTCGAGACCTCGGAGCTCAGCATCACGAAGTCGTATCAGCGTTTGAAGGGCATCGACACCATCACCGACCCGAAGACTCCGAACTCCGTGCGAAGGATCGCCATGCCCAAGTTCCTCGCCGAGGAGATGAAGGAGTACCTGGAAGACTTCAGAGACGACCTTGGTCCCCATGACCGCATCTTCGACGTGACGAAGTACTACCTGACGCACGAGATGGAGCGCGGATGCAAGGAGTCCGGAGTCAAGCGGATCAGGATTCACGACCTCCGACACAGCCACATTTCCCTGCTGATTGACATGGGCTTCACCGCCCTGGCAATCGCTGACCGGGTGGGACATGAAAGTATCGACATCACCTACCGCTACGCTCACCTGTTTCCCACCCGGCAGGCGGAGATGGCGAACAAACTGGACATGGAGCGAAAGGGGGCTTAAATCATGTCTGCAAAGAACCTTGACAACCACAACCGATGGAGAAGCAAAACCATAGCGTTCCGGGTGTCCCCGGAGGAAAACGAACAGATTGAGATTGCCGTCCGCCTCTCCGGGCTGACCAAGCAGGACTACATCACCCGGCGGCTCTTAGACCGGGCCGTGGTGGTGCAGGGCAATCCCAGGGTCTACAAGGCCCTGCGTGACCAACTCGCCGCCGTCCTGGGGGAACTGCGGCGCATTGAGGCCGGGGGCGGCGTGGGGGATGAACTTCTCGCCACCATTGACCTTATCTCGATGACGCTGGGCGGCATGAAGGAGGATTGATAGATTGATGGATTCCAGAGAAACGAAAAGGACTGTCCCGGTTCCGTCTGTTGGCGCAGACGGGGAACAGCCCATTTCACAAACAACTATCAAAAGTATAGCAGAGGAAACGGCTGAAAACAACCCCCAAGAGGAAAGTTTGGAAGAAATGCTCCGAGATATGCGGCGCATGAGCGACTCGGCTTACCTCCACACGGTTTCTATGAACGACCTTTACCAGAACATCTACCAGAGCAGACCGCCCGTCATTGACGGTCTGCTCTACCCTGGGACATACCTCTTTGCGGGAGCGCCCAAGGTGGGCAAGTCGTTCCTGATGGCCCAGCTTGCCTACCATGTCAGCACCGGCCTCCCGCTGTGGGACTATCCCGTTCACAAGGGGACTGTCCTCTATCTGGCGCTGGAGGACGATCACCGCCGCTTGCAGGGGCGGCTATACCGAATGTTCGGCACAGAGGGCACCAACGACCTGCTCTTTGCGGTCTACGCCAAGCAGCTCGGCGTTGGCCTGGAGGAACAGCTAAAGAAGTTCGTCCGGGAACACCCGGACACCAAGCTGATTATCATTGACACCCTCCAGAAAATCCGAGAGGCTGGCGGGGATAAGTACAGCTACGCCAACGATTACGAGGTGGTGGGGAAACTGAAACGATTTGCCGATGATTGCGGCGTCTGCCTCCTGCTGGTACATCACACCCGGAAACAACAGGCCGATGATAAGTTCGATATGATCTCCGGCACCAACGGACTGGCGGGAGCAGCGGACGGAGCCTTTCTTCTTCAAAAGGAGAAGCGGACGGACGGCAACGCCGTTCTGGACGTGGCCGGGCGTGACCAGCAAGACCAGCGATTCTATCTTACCAAGGACAAGGAACGGCTGATATGGACGCTGGAGCGTACGGAAACGGAGGCATGGACAGAGCCGCCCGACCCGGTGCTGGAGGCCGTAGCCGCCCTTGTAACAGCGGAAAGCCCCTCTTGGGCAGGGACGGCCACAGAACTGGCGGCGGCGCTCCAGACTGACATGAAGCCCAATGCCCTGGCAATGCGGCTGAATGTCCGGGCCGGGAAGCTGCTGACAGACTACCACATCCGCTATGAGAACAGCAGGAGCCACGCCGGGAGAAGTATCAGCCTGACGCTGGAACCGCCCCAGGCGTGACGACCGTGACGGCTTTTTTGAGGGCGGGGGCGGTGTCTGAAACATCGTCACAGTCGTCACGGCTGTCACAGGGAGCGGCCCCAGACGTTTCCCACCCCCACCGCAACCCAGCGAAGCGGTTGCGGGGGGGAGAGGAGGGGCAAGGGAGCGGAGTGAGGGATGGACACAAGGCCGTCCCGAATGGAGCGGACTTTGACCCGACGAGGTGCAGGGTGCCCTTTTCTGCGAAGTATACCCTGCGGGTAAAAGGGCGGCCCTGCTGGGGGAGGCAACCGCACACCGAGCCGCAGCGAGGCGTTTCGGAGGCCAACCGCCGCTTGCGGCGGCTCTTAGGCCGGAGATGTTGCCGGGGACAAAGCCCCCACACCCCCTCGGAGAGCCCACGACACTTTGCAGCCCGAAGGGATGAAAGTGTCATAGTGGGTTATTACACTTCCCGCAGGAAGTGCCTCCCCTGAACTTCCGTCCTCGATCAACAACCCAACATCTGAAACAGGAGGATTTTTGCCTATGGCGAGAGGCGACGGTATTGACCGTATCAACGCAAGAAATATGAGGCTGACCGAAACCAAGATCGGCAACACCCAGCAGCACAATGAGCGTGAGAAAGATTCCTATGTCAACCAAGACATTGTATTAGAGCGGACGCCGCTCAATGTCCATTTCAAAACCCCGTCCGCTGGGTATCGGGAGATATTTGCTCAAATGGAGGCTGATGGCGTGATTTCCACCCGTGGTATCAAGGAGGACGCCTTTCGATACAGTGAGCTGGTCTTTGACGTAAACTCCGCTTACTTCTACAATCACGGCGGGTATGACTTCGCAAAACAATTTTACACCGAAGCCTATAAAGCCGCAATCAAAATCGTGGGTGGAGAGCAGTATATTTTGTCGGCCTTGATTATCGACTTCATCCGAACACCTCCCACATTCATCCGTACATGTACGGATGAATGTGGGAACCCGATACCCTGAGGGCCGGACCGGCCGGCCCCGGAAGATCGGAGGACGGCATGTCCGGAAAGAGGAAGAAGG
>DBFVZT010000086.1:0-33560 GCA_048486575.1 Collinsella sp.
ACGTCATCATCATCACCATCATCATTATCTGCGGCCTGTTTGCCATGCAGCGCGCCGGTACCTCGTCGATCGGCAAGCTGTTCGGCCCGCTCATGACGCTGTGGTTCCTGTTCCTGGCAGGCGCCGGCCTGTTCAACATGCTCGGCAACCTGTCCATCCTACGCGCGCTCAACCCCATCCGCGGCATCATGTTCCTGTTCTCGCCCATCAACCACTCGGGCATCATGGTGCTCGGCTTCGTCTTTCTGTCGACGACCGGCGCCGAGGCCCTCTACTCGGACATGGGCCACGTGGGCAAGGCTAACATTTACGCATCCTGGCCATTCGTAAAGGCGGCCCTCATCCTTAACTATCTGGGTCAGGGCGCTTGGCTGCTCGCCAACAGCTCCAACCCCCAGATGCTCGCGATGGATATCGTTAACCCGTTCTATATGATGCTTCCCGAGCCCCTGCGCCCCTTTGCCATTGTGCTTTCGGCCGTGGCGGCCATCATCGCCTCGCAAGCGCTCATAACCGGCTCGTTCTCGCTGGTATCCGAGGCTACGCGCCTCAACCTTATGCCGCACCTGCGCATCCACTACCCCAGCGACACCAAGGGTCAACTCTATATTCCGCTCGTCAACAACATCATGTGGGTCGGCTGCATCTTCATCGTGCTGCTGTTCCAAAACTCCGAGCGCATGGAAAGCGCCTACGGCCTCGCCATTACCGTGACCATGCTCATGACCACCACGCTTTTGACGAGCTATATCGCTGGCATTCTCAAGCACAAGCTGGGCGCCTGCGTCTTCGCCCTGCTCTTCGGTGCCATTGAGCTGTGCTTCTTCGCCTCGTGCCTCACCATGTTCTTTGACGGCGGCTACGTCATGATCTTCCTGGCCGCACTGCTGTTTGGCCTTATGTATGTGTGGCGTCGCGGCACCGCCATCGAGCGCACGCAGACGATTCTGCTGCCCGTCTCCAAGTACATCGACCAGCTCAATCGCCTGCGCAATGACGAGACCTATCCCGTGCTCGCTGACAATCTGGTATTTCTCACCAACAGCCCCGACCCGCTCACGCTCGACCGCGACGTGCTCTATTCCATCCTAGATAAGCATCCCAAGCGCGCCAAGGCATATTGGTTCATTAACGTGCACGTTACCGACGAACCCTATACGCACGAGTATTCCGTCGAGACCTTTGGCACGGACTTCCTCTTCCGCGTTCGCCTGGACCTGGGCTTTAAGGTCAACCAGCGCGTCAACGCCTATCTGCGTCAGATCGTCGGCGACTTGATGGCATCGGGCGAGCTGCCGCCGCAACATCACACCTACTCCATCTACGAGACGCGCGGCAACGTAGGTGACTTCCGCTTTTGCATGCTGCGCAAGATGCTTGCCCCCGAAACGGACATCAACCGCAATGACCACCGCGTGATGGCCATCAAGTACGCCGTCCGCCGCGCCTGCGGAAGCCCGGCACGCTGGTACGGTCTCGAGAACTCGGCCATCATCATTGAGTACGTACCGCTCTTTGCCCGCATGCGCCCGGCCGTCAAACTTGTGCGCACCCAGGTGCCGCTCGAGGTTCAGATCGAAGAGGCCGAGGAAATGGAGGTCGGCATCTTCTCGGACGACTTGGTCAACGGCAACGAAGCCGGTAAGGACATGAACGTCGATCCCACCGAGTTGCTCGAGAGCGTCGCCGATACGCCCGAACAGCAACAGCTCGACGGCCTCGAGAACGAACAACTCAACGACGCCAACTTCTAGCGACGTCACAAATCAACGACAGCGGCCCTGCACCTCACGGGAGATGCAGGGCCGCTTTGCATTGCGGTAAAGCTATCGGCTACGAACGACGCGGCTCGGGAACCACGAGCCTATCGGGGCTCGCGCCCTCGGCATCCATCAGGCTCACGTAGCGAATCGACGGATCCCCATACATCGCGTAGTAATAATTGCCCGTGCGCGCGCTAAAGCATCCGGTGTAGATAGTCTTCTCGAACTTGCCATCGCCCATCCTGGACGCTCCCTCGATCATCACCACGCCCTCGAGCGAGCGGAACATGCGAACGACGTTTTCGGTCTCGCTCTCCTTTTGCGGGTAATTGGCATTGAGGTACGCCGCCTTTACAAAACGGCTCGGCGAATAGCAATCGCCCGGAATGCCGCGCATGCCGGCACCGGCTCCATAGGGCTTGAGCTCGGCGCCACGCCATGTCGCCGTCTGCGGAAAATCGCTTGTGGCGGTGATATAGGTGCGTAGGTTTTCCATATGCCACGGGAAGGTCGGCTGATTGGCAAGGGTGTCGACCGGATCGTCGTATACATGCAGGCCGTCAGCCATCATCTCGACCACGATGCTGCGCTGGCTGTCGCCGATAATCCAATGGAGCAGTGACACGCCCAGCCCCTCTCCGGCAGATTTGGCGACAATCACCGTGTCGCGCAGCGCGGCCTCGACCTCATCGACCGTCGAGAACGTCGCTGCCACCCACAGGGGAAACTCATAGGCCGCGATATTGGTCTTGCCGTCGACAGGGCCCTTGGCATACTCGGCATAACCCGGGAAATTGAGACCCGCCACGGCGAGGCCCGCATCGTTGCCGCAATCGAAGAACATAGGGTAGTTCCTGTAATCGATGCACATACCGATCACCGCGTGCGCCGCTGTCGCGTCGTCGATAAACGAATACGGAATGTGAAACCCGCGCGGCATCACGCGAACCTGTTGGCCGTAGTCAAAGCTCCAGTCGAGGTTGCGGCCCAGATACATGTGGCCAGAATTATCGGTAAATCGAATGCTCGTGCACATAGCGCCTCCTAGCTTTACGGTCCTGCTAAGGTTATTGTCACCAAACAAAAAGGCGCTAAACACAAAAGCCCGGACATGACAACAATGTCACGCCCGGACCAAAAGAGACGAAGTGCGGTGCTTTGGTCCCCTTAGACCAACTTTCCAAGACAGTGGTCGATCATATGCTGGACCATCTGCGCCTCGAAGCCCACAAAGTCCTGCTTGCGCTCGCGCATCTTGCCATCGACGATCTGGTCAAAGGCAACCTTGCACTTGATATAGCGCGTGGACTTGGTGACCTCCTCGTGCGTCAGGCAGCTCTCCTCCATCTTGCTGGCGCCCAGGCCAAACACCAGACGGGGGTTGTAGAGCACGTGGGGCTCGCCGGCGTCGTCCAGGTAGACGCAGACCTTCTTGGTAACGCCGATCTGGTTGGCGGCCAAGCAGCCGGCATCATCGAGCGACTTGATGGTATCGATCAGGTCCTGAGCAACCGACTCGTCCTCGACGGTCGCAACCTCGCAACGCTGGGACAGGATAGCCTCGTCGTGGCAAAGCTCTTTAATCATACGTTCCTCCATAGGGGTCGTTGTAACCGCTTAAGTATACGGTACCCACACATTTTCATGCGATAAATACCGTCCGTCTGTTACAAAGCGCCGAACATCAACATGCGAGGAACAGCAAGGTTGTAAAGGCGATATAGTAAATGAGTTCGTGTCAATCGGCCTAAACTCGGGGCCGAACAAGGAAAGGGTATGCATGGACGAACTTTTTCACGTCAGTGAGCGCAAGTCCACAATCGGGACCGAACTTCGCGCTGGACTGACAACATTCCTGGCGATGGCCTACATCATCGCCGTCAACCCCGCAGTGCTCTCGGGCGCTGGCATTGATGCGGGAGCGCTCGCCTGCGCCACCTGCCTGGGCGCCGGCATCATGACCATCTGCATGGGCATCTTCGCAAACCGCCCGCTCGCCTGCGCTTCAGGCCTGGGCATCAACGCCATGATCGCGGGCATCACCACCACCATGTGCGGCGGTGACTGGCACGTCGCCATGAGCGTTATCTTCCTCGAGGGTATCGTCATCTTGCTGCTCGTCCTGTGCGGCCTGCGCGAGGCCATCATGGACGCCATCCCCGTGGTCCTGCGCCACGCCATCTCGGTGGGTCTGGGCCTGTTTATCGCCATGATCGGCCTGTGCGACGCCGGCATCATCACCGCTGGCGCCGGTACGCTCGTCGGCCTGGGCGACATCGCCTCCCCCACCTTTATCGTCGGCATCATCTCCATCGTCGTGACGGTTGCCCTGGCTTCCCGCAACGTGCCGGGCTCGCTGCTCATCGGCATCATCGTCGCCGTTATCGCCGGAATCCCGCTGGGCGTCACCCATGCGCCCGAGGGCCTCATCGCACCGCTCGACTTCTCGACCTTCGGCGCCCCGTTTGCCAGCACTGCCGACGGCAACCTTGCCATCGTGAAGGTCCTGACCGACCCGATGCTGCTCGTCGTTGCCTTCTCGCTGCTCATGAGCGACTTCTTCGACACCATGGGCACCGCGATGGCCGTCGCCAAGCAGGGCGAGTTCTTGACCGAGGACGGCAATGTCGAGGACATCCGTCCCATCCTGGTCGTCGACTCCGTGGCCGCTGCTGCCGGTGGCTTTATGGGCGTCTCCTCCATCACCACCTTCGTCGAGTCCACCTCTGGCGCTGCCGACGGTGGCCGCACGGGCCTCACCTCCGTCACCACCGGCGTGCTGTTCATTCTCGCCGCGTTCTTCTCCCCCATCGTCACCATCGTTTCCAGCGCCGCCACCTGCGGTGCTCTGGTCTACGTCGGCTACCTCATGATGAGCGAGGCCTCCGAGATCGACTGGTCCGACGTGTCGCAGGGCTTCCCGGCGTTCATGATTGTCGCCGGCGTGCCCTTCACCTACTCCATCTCTGCCGGCATTGGTCTGGGCTTTATCGCCTACGTGGTCGTCGCGCTCTTTAAGGGCGAGGCATCCAAGATCAAGCCGCTCATGTGGATCGCAGCCCTTGCCTTCCTCGTCTACTTCTTTGTAGCGTAGGCGCAAGATTCGCAATACCAAACAGCAAAGCGCGGAGTCGCATCGAGCGGCTCCGCGCTTTGCTTTTAAAGCCAGGCGCCACACGGACGCGCGATGTATTGCTTCGCAAGTTTTGGACGTTTTGCTCTCCAAACGGCACTACCGCCGGCTACATCCTGCAGATATGCTGGGCGTAATCGCATAGGCCCTATGAGGATGGGAGTAACCATGGCCGCCTTGTTCACGACCCCCAAGCGCAATGACAAAACCTCTGGAGCCCATTTTGTCGAGCCCGACGTGCGCCGTCGCACGCTGCTCGCACACGGCAGCTGGCGCCGCGTGACACGCCGCATCGTTGTAGGCGCCGTATGCGCGCTCACGGTAAGTTCGCTGCTCATGCCGAGCGTCTCGCTCGCGGCCGAGTGGGTGGACGTCGGCGGCACCCAATACAACGCCGGCACCGCGGCGGGCGACGCCGCCGGCACCTGGAGCTGGGACGGCGCCGACGACATGAAGCTCAACGGCTATAACGGCGGCGCGATCGAGGCAGCGGGCAAGCTCAACGTGAGCTACGAGGGCAACAACACCGTCACTAACGACAACGGCCGCGGCATCAAGGTTAAGGATGGCGCGAACGAGAACGCCGAGCTTAATATTCAGGGCGACGCGTCCAGCACGCTCAACGTGACATCTTCTCGTGACGCCATCACTTCCGTCGGCAACATCAACATCGACGGCGCTGGCACTGTCAACGCCACGAGCACCGAGCACGATGCCATCGATGCCGGGGGCGATGTCACCATCAAGGGCTCGGGAAACGTTAACGCCACGGGCGATTCGGATGGCATCAGGGCCGACGGCAACATCACGATCGACAACAGCGGAACCGTCACCGCCAAGGCCACCGAGGATCAGGGTATCGATGCTAACGAGAACCTCATCATAAAGGGCGGCGGCAAGGTAGAGGCAAGCTCTATCAAAGACAATGCGATTTGGGCCGACGGCAACATCGAGATCTCGGGTGGCAGCCAGGTCAAGGCAAGCTCCGAGGAAGACGCCGCCATCGACGGTAAAAACAGCCTCACGGTCACGAACGCTTCCCTCAACGCAAGTGGCGTTGGGTATGGCATCTATGTCTACAAGGGCATCACGCTCGATGGCGCGACCGTGACGGTCCGCGCAAGCTCAGATGGCGGGGAAGCCAGCGCACTCTTCACCGATGAGGACAACATCGTCATCAAGAACGGCTCGACTGTGGATGCGCTCGCAGAAGGCAGGTTCTCGGTTGCAATCTCCACCAGTAATTTCTACTCCGACGAAGCGGGTGGCCATATCTACATCAGCGACTCCGTTGTCAAGGCCATAGCCCGCTATGCCGAGACCGGCGGCGACGGCCCCGACCACTACAGTGGAGACCAAAACGACGAAATCATCCCTGAGTCCGAGGGCCTGAACATCGGCATCTTCGCGCAGACCGAGAAGGGCATCACGCCCGCGACCATCTCGATCGTCCGCAGCAAGGTCACGGCCGAGGGAGACACGGCGGCTATCTTCGCCCTTGCCATGAGCGCGGACGGCAAGGCGATCGGCACCATCGAAATCAAGGACGCCATCATCCAGACGCCTGCAGGCGGCAAAGTCATTGACTATCGCAACAAGGAAGAGCTCAGCGACGGCATCGTCTACGAGGCGGGGCAGACCATTGGCACGGGCGATGCCACGATTGACTCCCCCTATGACGCCGCTGTCGCCAAGAGCACGGTCATCGTGCCTCCCGAGGAGACCAAGCCCGAGGAAAAGCACGGCAAGACCAAGCCCGAGGGTTCCAAGTCCGAGGGCACGAAGACAACCAAGACCGTTGCAGTTGCAGCCAAGGGAGCCAAGACCGTCGGCAAGCTCGCGGCAACCGGCGACACCTCGAACGCAGCCATCGTGGCAGCCGCCCTTGCGGGAACAGCCGCCATCGCCGCAGGCGCCCTGGCGAGTCGCAAACGTTCGTAAACACTTTTTCGCACAGGACGGGTGGATCGCAGCCCTTGCCTTCCCCGTCTACTTCTTCGTAGCGTAAGGGCAAGGCTGCAAAAGCTGAACAATAAAGCGCGGAGTCGCCATGCGGCCCCGCGCTTTTCTTTTAGCGTCGGTCCCTGCGCCGGCGTGCGGCCTATTTCTCCCCCATTTTGGCCATTTTGCCCTCCAAACGGCACTACCGCCGGCAACATCCAGCAGATACGCTGAACCTAGCCGTATAGGCCCTATGAGAACGGGAGCAACCATGGCAGCCTTGTTCACGACCCCCAAACGCAATGACACTACCGCCGGAACCCATGTTGCCGAACCCGACGTTCGCCGTCGCATAGGACTCGCGCACGGCAGCTGGCGCCGCGTGACGCGCCGCATCGTCGTAGGCGCCGTGTGCGCGCTCACGGTGAGCTCGCTGCTCATGCCGAGCGTCTCGCTCGCGGCGGAATGGGTCAAGGTCGGCGAAACCAAATACAACGCCGGCACTGCGGCGGGCGACGAGACCGGCACCTGGTCGTGGGACGGCGCCGACGACTTGAAGCTCAACAACTATAACGGCGGCGAGATCCAGGCCGCAGGCAAGCTCAACGTGAATTACTCGGGAAACAACATCGTCACTGCCGACTGGATCGAAGGCATCAAGGCTTCTCATGGCAAGAATGAGAACGCCGAGCTCAATATCCAAGGCGACGCGGGCAGCACGCTCAGCGTGACATCTACTGAGGACGCTATCCTCTCCACGGGTAATATCAACATCGACGGAGCCGGATCCGTCAACGCCACGAGCGCTGGGTTTGATGCCATCGACGCCGAGGGCGATCTCGCTATCAAAGGTTCGGGCAACGTCAACGCCACGGGCGTATCGGATGGCATCAGGGCAAACGGCAATATCACGATTGACGACAGCGGGGCCGTCACCGCCAGGGCTACCAAGGACAAGGGTATCGGAACCGACAAGAACCTCACCATCAAGGGTGGCGGCACAGTCGAGGCAAGCTCAGCCGATGGTGAGGCCATTTGGAGCGGCGGCAACATCAATATCTCGGACGGCAGCCAGGTCAAGGCGAGCTCCGAGAAAGACGCCGCCGTCGAGGCCAAGGGCAGCCTCGCAGCCACAAACGCCTCCCTCAACGCAAACGGTGTTGAATATGGCGTCTATGCCCACAAGGGCATCACACTCGATCATGCAAACGTGACAGTCCGCGCAAGTAAAGGCAGATACGGTGACGCCATTGCCCTCTTCACCTACCAAGACGATATCGTCGTCAAGAACGGCTCCACCGTGGACGCGTTTGCGGAAGGCGAGGTTTCGGCTGCATTCTCCACCAGAAACGATCGACCCAACGAGGAGGGTGGCCACATCTACATCAGCGACTCCGTTGTCAAGGCCATAGCCCGCTATGTCGAGAACGGCGACGGCCCCATCCCCTACAGCGAAAACCAAGATGGTGAGACGAGCCCCGAGCCCCAAGGCGAGAACATCGGCATCATCGCCCAGACCAGCGAGGGCGTCACACCCGCAGTCATCTCGATCATCCGCAGCAAGGTAACGGCCGAAGGAGATACAGCGGCAATCTTTGCCCGTGCCATGAGCGCTGACGGCAAGACAATCGGCACCATCAAGATTGAGAACGCCGCCATCCAGACGCCCGAAGGCGGCAAGGTCATTGACTATCGCAAGCTCCGTGACGGCATCTACGAGGCAGGCCAAGCCATCGGCACGGGCGACGCTGTGATCGACTCCCCCTATAACGAAGCTGTCGCCAAGAGCATGGTCATCGCACCTCCCGAGGTAGCCAAGCCGGAAGACCCCAAGCCCGACGAGACCAAGCCCGCAGAAAGCAAGCCCGCGGAGTCCAAGCAGAACCCCAAGCCTGAGTGCTCAAAGCCGACCAAGGCCGTTGCGGCTTCAATCACGAAAGCCAAGACTACCGGCGTGCTCGCGGCAACCGGCGACACCTCGGGTGCGGCCATCGTGGCAACCGTCCTTGCGGGAACAGCCGCTATCGCCGCAGGCACCATGGCGAGCCGCAAGCGCTCTTAGACGCCTCTGCGCACATGGCAGCTCCCGCGAAGGCCCCGAGTCCCAGCACCGTTTAACAACGCCACCGCCGAGCTCCCCTCCGGCGGTGGCGTTTTCCATATGCGTCCGCAGGGTATGCACGAGATTGTCTTTGGTCTAGCCCAACCTGCATGAGCCGGCGTGCGACAATGGGGGCCGTCGATATCACAACGCCGAGAGAAGCCCGTCATGGAAGCGCATCAAAAGCAGATAACCGTTCATGCACAGCATGCCGAAAGCGCACCAGTCATCTATCTTCCCGTGGTCATGGGCGACGGCACGGAGGTTTATGAACGCTGCCGAGAGCTCAACTGCCCGCCCTTCACGCTTGTCGGCATTGGCAGCCTCAACTGGAATCGCGAGCTGAGCCCCTGGGTATGCGACGGTACCGTGCGCGATGCCGAGCCCTTTGGTGGACAGGCCGCTGGTTTTCTTGACGAGTTGTTGAAGCAGATAATCCCAGAGGCCGAATCATCGCTCCCGCAACCGCCCACCTGGCGCGGCGTTGCCGGCTACTCGTTGGCGGGTCTTTTTGCACTGTGGGCACTTTGGCAAACAGATGTCTTTGAGCGCGCGGCGAGTGCATCGGGGTCGCTGTGGTTCCCCGGCTTTATCGACTACGCGCGCGAGCGCACGATGACAGCTACGCCCGACGCCGTCTATCTGTCACTCGGCAAAAAGGAAACCAAGACGCCCAACCGCATGATGCGGCACGTACTCGACGATACGCGCGCGATGGAAGAGCTGTTTATCGAGCGTGACATTCCAACAACGCTGGAGCTCAACCCCGGCAATCACTTTACCCAAACTGACCTGCGCATGGCACGCGGCATCCACTGGATACTGACGCATTAAAAATGGCATCCACGCGTACATACGCATGGACGCCATTTTTAATATGGCTGAACGCAGCTGCTATTCAGCAGTCTCCTCAAGCTCGGAAGTATCGAACTCAAAGTCGTTACCGGGCAGGATGGCGTTGAGCACAATGCCCACCAGCGAGCCCACGGCAAGGCCCGAAAGCGAAATCGTCACGCCGCCCAGCTCCAGCACGATGGCACCGGCGGTACTGTAGGCAATGCCGAGCGAAAGCACGAGCACCAGAGCCGCCACCAGCACGTTGCGGTTGTTCTGGAAATCAACCTGGTTCTCGATGAGGTTACGTACACCAACGGCGCTGATCATGCCGTAGAGCACGAGCGACACACCGCCGATAACGCATGCCGGCATGGCGGCAATCACCGCAGCAAACTTGGGGCAGAACGAAAGCACAATGGCGCAGCAGGCGGCAATGCGAATCACACGCGGGTCGAACACACGCGTCAAGGCAAGCACGCCGGTGTTCTCGCCATACGTCGTATTGGCAGGAGCGCCAAAGAGCGATGCCAAGATGGTCGCCAGGCCATCGCCGAGCAGGGTACGGTGCAGGCCGGGATCGGCAATGTAGTTGCGCTCACAAGTCGATCCGATGGCGGAGATATCGCCAATGTGCTCAATCATGGTCGCAAAGGCCAGTGGCATGATGGTGATAATGGCCGTCGTGGCAAGACTGCTATCGAACTGCGGTCCAAAGAGCGCAAACACGGTGTTGTCCCACACGACGGGCAAGCCAACCCAGGGGGCGGCTGCGACGCCAGAGAAGTCGACCTCGCCCAGCGCGGCCGCAACGGCATAGCTCACCACAACGCCCAGCAGAATCGGCACGATCTTGACCATGCCGCGGCCCCAAATGTTGCAGATGATGATCACGGCAACGGCAATAGCAGCAACAAACCAGCTGGTCTGGCAGTTAGCAATGGCAGAGCTTGCCAGGATCAAGCCGATGGAAATGACGATGGGGCCAGTCACCACCGGCGGGAAGAAACGCATGATACGCTTGGCGCCAAAGGCGCGGAACAGGGCCGCAAGCACCGGATAGAGCAGGCCGGCACAAGCTACGCCCAGGCAAGCGTAGGGCAAAAGCTCAGCCTCGCCGTTGGGCGCAATGGCGGCATAACCCGCGATAAAGGCAAACGAGGAGCCCAGGAACGCGGGCACCTTACCGCGCGATAGAAAATGAAACAGCAGCGTGCCGATGCCGGCGAACAGAAGCGTCGCCGAAACGGAAAGGCCGGTGAGCACGGGCACGAGCACCGTGGCTCCGAACATCGCAAACATGTGTTGCAAACCCAACACAAACATGCGCGGGCGGCCGAGCGACGATGCATCGTAGATGGCATCGGTGACGGCGGGCGTCGAAGACTGGGACATGGAAGTCCTTTCGAATGGAAGGGCGATCAGGCATATCGGATAACCTGCCCGAACGATACGATCCGAACCATTGTACGCGATATGCAGTACCTCGCACGCGCCGCCACCTGCAAACGCTAGCGCTATTTCCAAACGCGCTCGGCAATACGCCTGACCAGCGCAATCTTTGCCCACTGCTCGTCCTCGGTCAGCTTATTGCCAATCTCGCAGCTGGCAAAGCCACACTGCGGAGACAGATACAGGTTCTCGAGCGGCACGTACTTTGCCGCCTCGCGGATGCGCTCGACGATAACATCCTCGTTCTCGAGCTCTGCCGCCTTGGTGGTCACCAAGCCCAGCACGACCTTCTTGCCGGGAGCAACGTACTTGAGCGGCTCAAAACCACCGGCGCGGGGCGTGTCGAACTCCAGATAGAACGCGTCAACGTCCTCATGCGCAAACAGGTACGGCGCGATGGGGTCGTAGCCGCCCTCAAAAGCGTAGGTGGAGTGGTAGTTGCCGCGGCATACATGCGTGTTGATAACCAGATCGTCGGGCTTGCCCTCGATGGCGGCATTGTTGAGCGCCACGCCCAGCTCGCTTACCTTTTGCAGGTCGACCGGGCTCATGCCGGTTTTGGCAACAAAATCGGTATCGCAGTAGATGCCCCAGGTGCAGTCATCAAACTGGATGTTGCGGCAGCCCGCGGCATACAGGTCAGCAATCACGGTGCGGTATGCTGCGGCAATGGCATCGACGAGCTCTTCGTCGGTCTTGTAGACGGCGTGCAGACTCTCCTGCTGGCCATCGCAGCGGTCGAGTGTGACTTCGGAGAACGTCTGGATCGGCGCCGGAATGGTCTGGCGCGCGACCTGGCCCTCTCCCTCGAGCGACTTGATAAATTTGAAGTGCTCGACGAACGGATGATTCTCGCCGCTAATGGGACCGGTTACCACGGCGGTGTCGGCGGTAGTCTCCTCATCGTGGAACATGTAGCCCGTGCGCGAGGCGCGGCGCTCAATGCCGTTGAGGCCCCACATAAAATCGAGGTGCCAGTAGCTGCGGCGGAACTCGCCATCGGTAATCACCTGCAGGCCGGCAGCCTTCTGCTTGGCCACTAAGTCGCGGATGGCCTCGTCCTCGACGGCCTTAAGGCCGGAAGCGTCGAGTTTACCCGCGACATAGGCGGCACGGGCGTCCTTTACAGCCTGCGGACGAAGAAAACTGCCGACGATATCGGCACGAAACGGCGCGTTCGGTTGAATCGAAGTGCTCATAGATATCTCCCTTTGCATTGGTTGCTTTACTGGGACAGAGTATGAGCGCTCATATGGACATCGTAAAATATATGTTTATAACAGTTTGATATAGATGCTTCCTATATCAGTTTGGACTGCCATAAAGAGATTTGACCCGTGCAGAACGCAGCAGTCTAGATGTGCTGACGAATCGCTTCGATATAGGCCTGCCCGTAGCGCGTAAGTGTCGTGTTCTTGCGCGTGATGATGCCGATCTCCATGTACTCGTCTACATCGAGCGGAATGGAGATAATGCCGGGGCCGTTAAGTTCATGGCTGATCACGCCCGAACAAACCGTGTAGCCGTTAAGGCCCATGGCCAGATTGAACAACGTCGCACGGTCGCGCACGCGGATATTCTTGCGACGCTCAAAGGTCGAGGTCAGTTCCTCGGAATAATAAAACGAGTTATAGCTGCCCTGCTCATAGGACAGGAACGGGTAGTCCTCGAGATCTTCGAGCGTCACGCTGGCGTGGTCCGCCAGCGGATGGTCGGAGCACACAAAGACATGCGGCGTAGCGCAGAAGAGTCCTTCGAATACGAGCTCGTTGGCCGCCAGCATGCGCTCGATGACCTCGCGATTGTGCTCCGACAGATACAGGATGCCGAGCTCGCTTTTCATATGCGCGACGTCCTCGATAATCTCGTGGGTCTGCTCCTCGCGCAGGGTAAAGTCGTAGCGCGCGGCATCGAACTCGCGGATCACATCGACAAATGCATTAACGGCAAAGGAATAATGCTGGCAGCTCACACTAAAGTGCGGCACCTGCTCGGACGTGCCTTTGTACTTGCCCTCGAGCAGGTCGGCCTGGTCGAGCACCTGGCGCGCGTAGCCCAAGAAGGTCTCGCCTTCCTCGGACACAATGACGCCCTTGTTGGTGCGCTCAAAGATGTGTACACCCATCTCGTTTTCGAGATCGCGAATTGACGCGGTAATCGAAGGCTGCGACACAAAGAGCCGGCGCGAGGCCTCGGTGATGCTGCCGCATTCGGCAACTTTGACGACATATCTGAGCTGCTGGAGCTTCATGGCTTTCTCCCTAGACGTTCGTGACGTCGAAACCCGTCGCGTCCATCTGACGCATAAACGACGGCATCTCCCCCGTCGCGGCGCAGGCGGCAATCTGATGCAGAGCCCCGGCAACCGCATCATCTGCCGCAGCGCCGATATGCCAGCGCGCGGCAGCCGTGACGGCCTCGTTGGCATTGGCGACTGCAACGGAATTGGGAACGGCATCGATCATGGGCAAATCGTTATCGGAATCGCCGAATACGGCCACCTCGTCGGGCGTCAGGCCCAAAGCGCGCGCCAGCTCCAGCGCAGCACAGCCCTTGTCCCAGCCGGTCGGAAGAACGTCGAACAGGCGCACGCGGTTGTTGGGAAACACGAGCGAGAGCTCCGGCACCTCGGCGGCAACACGCTCGCGCAGCTCGGCGAGCTCCTCGCGCGAACGGGCACTCCAGATATTCGCCTTGTATACCGGGGCATCGTCAACGACAGGGCGACAGGGAGCCTCTTCGCCCTTGAGCCACGCGTTGCCGCCTGACTCCATGGCGCGACGCACACGCTCGGGATCGCTTGTCACGCAATAGGCGTCGTTGTCCCAAAAGTCATCACCCAGACGGTAGACCTTCAAATAGGTATCGTCGGTCTCTTGCTCCAGGTAGTCGGCCAGGCGCATAAGGGCATCGTTATCAGTTGCGCGCGAGGCAACCGCCTCGCCATCGACAAACATCACCTGGCCGTTGCAAAACGCACCGGTCGAGAAGCACTCGGAGCGATTGCGGAACATCCAGCTCATCGCGGACGGCTGGCGACCCGAAACCGGGCCAAAATGCAGGCCCGCCGCCTGCATGGCATGAATGCCCTCGATGGCGCAGTCGCTGGCGCCATCGTGTCCAGCAGGAATCAGCGTATCGTCCATATCGGTCAGCACAAGTTTGATCATAAGGTCCCCTCGGTCATTCTTTATCCCGTCTATTGTAACGACCTGCCAATAAGGGACAGGTTTATCTTGGCAGGTTTTATCTGGGAAAATGCAGCGCCCCTGTTGCCACCTGCCAAAATAAACCTGTCCCATATTGGCAGGTGCGCTAGTATAGGGAACAACAGATTCGATGCGGGAGTGCCGGCGGTGCAAACCACAAGGCTGAGAGGGCATAGGGCCCAATCCTTTGAACCTGTCAGTTAATGCTGGCGTAGGGAGCATGCCGCCTTTACAGGGGCGCTGTCTATGCACAGCGCCCCTTTTCTATGCCAAGGAGGCATGTGCAGTGATTGATTCGGAACAGCTTAAGCAACATATGGTCAAGGCCGTAGAGGAGATTCGAGCCACCAATCCGATGGCCGGCTCCATCACCAACACGGTGACGATCGACTTTGTCGCCAACGCGCAGCTCGCCGTGGGCGGTTCGGCCGCCATGGTCTATCTGCCCGACGAGGGCGAGGCGCTCGTTGCCGGCGGCGGCGCCATCTATCTCAACATGGGCACGCTCTTCCCCATCTACGAGCAGACGATTCCCCGCGCGGCCAAGGCGGCACACGACGCCGGCAAGCCCTGGGTGCTCGATCCGGTGGGTCTGGGCATCGGTAGCCTGCGCACCCAGCTGGTAAACGAGCTCAAGCAGTACAAGCCCGCCATCGTACGCGGCAACGCCTCCGAGATCATCGCACTCTCCGGCCTGTGGGGTCTTGAGGGCGAGTCGGCCGATCTGAGCCGCGTACGTGGTGTCGATACCACCGACACGGTCGACGCCGCCCGCGATGCCGCCGTGGCGCTCGCTCGCTACACCGGCGGCGCCGTTGTGGTCTCGGGCGAAGTCGACCTGATTACCGACGGCACGACCGTGGCCAAATCCCACGGCGGCAGCCCGCTCATGTCCAAGATCACCGGCTGCGGTTGCTCGCAGGGCGGCGTGCTGGCCGTGTACGCCTGTGCTACCGATCCGTTTACGGCAGCAGTCTGCGGCACCGCCGTCTACAACGTTGCCGGCACGCGTGCCGCCGCCGTCGCCGATGCCCCGGCAAGCTTTAAGGTCGCCTTTATCGACGAGCTCTACCGCGCAACCGCCCAGGATATTGCCGACAACCGACTCGAGCTCGAGGAGGCATAAGCCATGTCCGAACCCGCAACCAATGCCGGCATGAACACGCTCGTCGCCGTGGCCATCGCCCCATGCGGCACCGGCGACGAGCTGTCCGCCGAGGTCGCCGAGGTCGTGCGCGTCATTCGCGAGAGCGGCCTTCCCAACCGCACCACCTCGATGTTCACCGAGATCGAGGGCGACTGGGACGAGGTCATGCAGGTCGTGCGCGACGCGACCTTTGTGTTGGCGAGCAAGGGCATCCGCACCGAAGTCGTGCTCAAAGCCGATATTCGACCCGGATTTACCGACACCATGACCGGCAAACTCAAGCGCATGGAAGCACAGATCAAAAAGCAGGAGGAAGCACAATGAGCATCCGCGACAACCTTGATATCTCGGCCTATCTGGTACTCGGCCCCGAAAACACCCTCGGACGCCCCGTGGGCGATGTGGTGGCCCAGGCACTCGACGCCGGCTTTACCTGCATCCAGGTGCGCTCCAAGGTGGCAAGCGCCCGCGAGATCATTGCGCTGACCGACGACGCCGCGCAGGCAATCGCACAGGCCGGCAAGACCGGTCAGGTCGCCCTGTTAATCGATGACCGTCTGGACTGTGTGCTTGCCGCGCGCGAGCAGGGCATTGCCGTCGATGGCGTGCACGTAGGCCAGAGCGACATTCCCGTCGAGGTCTGCCGCAAGCTGCTGGGCCCCGATGCCATTGTGGGCCTTTCGGCCCGTTGCGAGGAGATGCTCGAGTACGTCAAGACCGCCGACATGAGCCTGGTCGACTACCTGGGCATCGGCCCGCTCCACGAGACCGAGACCAAGCGCGACTGCGGACGCGCGGCCGACGGCTCTATCATCACCAAGAGCTTTGAGGACCTTGCCGCACTCCACGCGGCAAGCCCCGTGCCCATCGTGGTGGGCGGCGGCGTTAAGACGGCCGACTTGCCGCAGCTTAAGGCCACCGGCGTCGACGGCTTCTTTGTGGTAAGCGCCGTCTGCAGCGCCGACGACCCCCATGCCGCAGCCAAGGAGCTTGTCGACACCTGGCAGCAGGCATAAGCATAAGTCGAGCAGCCGATTCGCAGCTTCATATCTTCAGCAATGGAAAGCGCATCCCAGTTTGGGCCTCCATTCCGGGATGCGCTTTCCGTATGCGACCCTTACCCCGCCAGATACGCTTCCAACGCCGGCAAAGTCGCCTCTGCATCGTGGCGGCCGACCTGGTAGATGCGCTCGAGCTCATCCGGTTCGCGGCACAGCGACGGCACCTTCACCGATTCGCTCGGCCGCACCACAAAGATTTCCCCGGCAGCCTCTCGACGTGCCAGGTCATCGAGCGTGGCATTGTAGACCTCATGCCGATGCTCAAGCGCTGCAACAAACTCCGGATAGTGACGGAACACGCGCCGCAGCATGGGCATCACGCTGTTGGGCTGCTTCACAAAGCCCGCCGGCTGCGTGAGTACCACGATATTGCGGTCATACCCCTGCGCAAACAGCCATGCGCTGGGAATAGAATCAGCCACGCCACCATCCAGATACTTATGCCCGTCAATAGCAACGGGACGCGTCGCCACAGGAATGGCAGACGACGCCCGGATCCACTCGATATCGCGCTCGTCGCCATACGGTAGATCGTGGTAGACGGCCTTGCCCGTCTCGATATCGGTACACACGCACGTAAATCGCATGGGGCAGGCGCGATACGCCTCCAAGTCGATGGGATCGCGCTCGATAGGCACCTCGTGATAGGCAAAATCGGCATTGAACAAATCGCCGGTTCGCAGCCAGCTGGTCACGCTCGCATAGCGCTTGTCGGCGCAATAAGCCTTGTTGTAACGAATGGCACGGCCGATCTGGCGCGATTTAAAGTTGTAGCCAAACGCCGCGCCCGCCGAGACACCCACCATATGGTCGCAGGTCAAACCGCGCTCCATCCAAACGTCGAGCACGCCCGCCGTATACATACCGCGGTAGCCGCCTCCCTCGAGCGCAAGCCCCACCGTGCGCGTCGTATCCGGCTGTGCCATGTGACCATCTCCGTTCCTGCGTTTTAAAACGGGACAAGTATACCCGTCAACATATATCGACTCAGTCGCATTTTTCATGCGCACCCAGGCGTTGCCGTTTGGCGAATAATAGCCGCCCACAGCATGTGCGCCCATATATAATTGTGCACTGTTGTCTATACTACTCAGCTGTTATCAACAGCGAACATTAGCCGGCAAAGTAACTCAACAACGCAGCAAGGCGGGGGCCTGGATACACGCAAGGCGCCGAGCAACGACGCGTGTACACTACGAGCTCGCCCGACGCCATCCGCCCCGACCTCAGAAAGCCGCTTACAACATGGACACCGCCAGCAATTACACCGAAACGCTCGAAAAGACCGTCCGTGACCTTCTCGAGCGTCAGGATGATCTGATTAGGACGGCCTTTACCGACCAGCTCACCGGACTTGGCAACCGCGGCGGCTTTGCCCGTTCCCTAGAGGAAATCTGGGAGCAGGAACTGCCCGTGACCATGGCGTTTATCGACATCGATAACCTTAAGCACTGCAACGACGTCTTTGGGCATGACGAGGGCAACCGCTATATCTTGCAGGTAAGTCTCTATCTCAAGCTGTATATGAAAGTGGACGAGGCGGCGTTTCGCATAGGCGGCGACGAGTTTGCCATCCTGTCTACGATTGCGACCGAGGACGACCTCGCCGAGCGCCTGGAACACTGCCGAACGGTCCTACTCAAAAACAACGATTCCGAGATGCCTCACTCGTTTAGCTACGGAGTGTCGCACGCCGACCCCGCCCTGGGTGAAGTCTCCAATCGCATGACACTCGATGCCGACCATCGCATGTACGACTACAAGCTACGCCATGCCATGCATCTTGATCGACGCAATATCGCGCAAGTCCACACCGACGACTTCGAAATAAGCGATCGCGTTTTTGACGCCTTTTCGATGCTCAACGAAGGCCGTTATTGCTTTATCGAGAACTTGGACAAACATCGCACCCTATGGTCACAAGGCGCCCTGCGCGATCTCGGTCTTCCTTCTGAGCATGTAGACAACTGCCACGATTACTGGAAAACGCGCGTCCACCCCGATGACCTTGAGGCCTACATCAACGACATCGACCAAATCTATAATGGCTCCAAACACCGCCGCGTCATGCAGTACCGCATGCGCAATGCCGCGGGCGACTACGTCCTCTGCCGCGCTCGCGGGTTTCGCATCGACGGCGACGGAAATACCCCCTCGCTCTATGTCGGCGAACTTGTTAACCACTCACTCGCCGAGACCGTCGACGCCGCCACGGGCCTCGGAACGCAGCGTATGCTGATCAACGCTATCGATGCCTGCCGTCGCGACCGTTGCGAGACGGGGCTTATAGCGGTCCGCGTTTGTGGCACGGCAAAGTTCAACGAGCTCTACGGGGCCGAGGCTGTCGACAACATGCTCGCCGAATACGCAGGCCGCATGCTATCGATCACCCGCGGCAGAAGTCGCGTCTTCCGCTCGCGAAACGCCCAGTTCGTCGTGCTCAGCAACGATCTGGACCACGAGGCATTCGAGCAACTGACCCATCATCTTAAAGAGGCCGTTTTCGCTCCTGTTCGAATCGCGAACGACACCATTACCCCCGTCTGTCTTGTCGTCCCGGTCTTTTACGAGCGCTTAATCAATCAAGCGACCGCTGTTTTAGGCGAACTCGACCGTCGTCTTCGCGCCGCCGGCGGGCTTGCACCCAACGACAGCCTCCCCATACCCGAGATTGAGCGTAAAAGCGCCGTCGCCGAACGCATCGATACGCTCACGGGCCTCTATCGACCCAGCGAGTTTATGCGGCGTGCCAACGCATTTCTTAAGACAAGGCGCGACGCCGCTTGGTGTATCGCCACCGTCGACATGGGTCATATGCGACTGTTCAACGAATGGCACGGACAGGCCGAGGGCGACCGCGTGCTCGCCGATGTGGGCACGGTCCTCAAAGACATCGAGAATGCCGAGATGGGCGTCGCAGGATACTGGGGCCAAGACGACTTTTGCATTCTCATCCCCTTTGAGCACAACACCGTCCATCAAATCTATAACCGCGTTCGCGCCGCCGTGGCCAAGCATGATGACGGCGTGGGTTTCTGGCCGTCCATGGGCGTTTGCCCCATCGATCCCAACGAGGAAATCACCATCGACGCGCAGGCCAAGGCCATGTTTACCAATCGGCGCGCAAAAAACGACTTTAAGGAGCGCGTCGCCATTTTCCGCCCCGAGGAGTACGAGCGCGAAACCGCGTTCCACCGCACGCTGACCGAATTCCAGTATGCGTTCTCAAACGGCCGCATTACCTACTACCTGCAGCCCCAGGTCGACATGGAAACTGGCGAGATCGTTGGCGCCGAGGCGCTCACGCGCTGGATTGGCAAGGACGGTTCCCTCATTTCGCCTGTAACGTTTATCCCCGCACTCGAGGAAAGCGGCTTTGTAGTGACGCTCGACAAGTACATTTGGCAGGGCGTCGCCTCGTGGCTGCGCGAGCGCATCGACCGGGGGCTTCGCGTGGTTCCGATCTCGCTCAATGTGTCGCGCGTGGATATCCTTGCCTGCGACGTTGCCGAACATATGGGAGCACTTGCCGCCCAATACAACCTACCGCCCGAACTCATGCGCATCGAGATCACCGAGACAGCCTATACGGGAGAATCCGAGGCCGTGGATAAACTGACTGCCGACCTGCACACCCGCGGCTTCTCAACCTATATGGACGACTTTGGCACCGGCCAGTCCACGCTCGCGATGCTCAAGAACGTCAACGTCGACGTTATCAAGCTTGACCGCACGTTTGTTCCCGCCGACGGAGATCAAGGCCGCAGCGCGCAAATCATTACATCAATGCTCGATATGGCGCAGTCGCTCCATCTGCCCGTCGTGGTCGAAGGCGTCGAGACAAATGAGCAGGCGAACATGCTACGACAGATGGGCGCCCGCTACGCTCAGGGCTTCCTCTACTACCGCCCCATGCCGGCGAATGATTTTGAGACATTGCTCGATGGTGGCAATAACAACTGATACGCTCGCGCGCAAAACGCCACCGCCGAAGGGGGCATTTGTCTCCATTAGCTAACTTATATCCCCAATTCAAACCGGATTGGGGATATGATACAAACCGTTGTTCTGCCCAAGGAGGTTATTCATCATGAACGAGTCATACCGCTTGGGCGAGCAATCGATTATTGCCTATCTTCAGCGACTTGCGAATGGTGTCTCGACCGCCGAACTCGATGTTTCCGCGCTGCCTGCTGAGCTACGCGCCGTTGGTGAGCAACTGCAAAAGACGCATGCCATCCTGCAACAAGAGCGCCAGCTGCTTGAGTGCAACGCCTATATCGATCAGCTCACCAACTTGGGCAACCGCGGCGGACTCGACCGTCACGTCGAGCAGCTCTGGCGCAAAGGCGACCCCTTCACCTGCGCCTATATTGACATCGACCATCTCAAGCATTGCAATGATAGGTTCGGCCACGCCGAAGGCAATCGCTATATTCTGGGCATCTGCCGCGCGCTCACCGAGGCAATGGAGCACGATGAAGTGCTGTTCCGTATCGGTGGAGATGAATTTGTACTCGTGTCCCCCACGACAGGCGAAGCCGAACTCGAGCAGCGCTTGGAGCGGACACGCACCAATCTTGTCGAGGCAACATCAAACGGCAAGGCGCCCATGATCGCTAGCTTTAGCTTTGGCTGCTCGCGCGTCAATCCACTTGCCGGCGACACGCGTCGCCAGATGACGATGGATGCCGATCGCAAGATGTATCGCTATAAGCTTATGCATCGTGTGCAGCAACCGAAAGACAATGACGCGCCGCCACACCCAATTGCCGAGCAGCTTCCGTGCAACGACCGCGTATTCCAAGCGATCTCTATGAGCTCCGAGACGCGCTATCCGTTTATCCTCAATCTCGATACGGGCGAATCGCAATGGTCGGTTAATGCCGTACGCGATTTTGACCTGCCCTCCCAGCATCCTTTTAACTCACTCGACTTGTGGCTTGCCCGCGTTCACCCCGAGGACCGCGACAACGTACGCGCCGAGCTCAATATGGTGATAAACGGTACATGGCACTTCCACTACATGCAGTATCGCGTGATGGATGCCACCGAAGCATACGTGCTTTGCGACTGCACGGGCTACCGCTTGGACGGCACCGATACCGAGCCCAACATGTACGTGGGCATGATTATCAACCGCAGCTTGGCAGATACGACTGATTCCGTGACCGGCCTGGGCGACATCCACGCCCTGGTCAACGCCATTGGCGAAATGCGTCGCGTCGCGCGCAAGGCGGGCTTGGTCGCCATTAAAATCGACGATATCGCTCAGGTCAATGCCCGCTTTGGCTTTGATGCAGGCGACCGCGTTTTGGCGGAGAGCGCCGCCTGCCTCATGGATTGTTCGCGCGGCAAGGGTCGTCTGTTCCGTTCGACGGGACCGATGTTCGTGGCGCTTTTCGACGAATTCGATCCCGAAGAGACCGACGCGATCGCAGACGAAATCGAACGGTTCTTGGGTTCTCCCGTGCTCTTTGGCTCATTTGAATATCAGCCGCCCATTCGTGTGGCGACGCTTCATCTGGACGCTGTCGATCGACAGCCTGTTTCCATTTTGAACGAGCTCAAGGCGTTGCTCGGGAAAGCCGTGCAGGTGCCAGGTACCAAACTGGATTAGCACCGCGCCCGCGCCGCCTCCCCCATCGTGCGATAATCCTCTGCAGAAGTCACCAACAGCAGAGGGAGTTTGTGATGAAGGTTCTTCTAGTCAACGGTAGCCCCAAGGCAAACGGCAACACCGCCACGGCGCTTGCCGAGGTCGCAGGGCAACTTAATGCAGAAGGCATTGATACCGAGGTGTTTCAATTGGGCGCCAAGCCCATTCGCGATTGCATCGGTTGCGGCCAGTGCGGCAAGCTTGGCGGTCGCTGCACCTTTGACGATGACGTGGTCAACGAGCTGATCGCTGCTGCCGAACAGGCCGACGGTTTTGTCTTTGGCTCGCCCGTCTACTACGCGCACCCCAGCGGCCGCATCCTCTCGGCACTCGATCGCGCATTCTATGCCGGAAGCAAAGCCTTTGCACACAAACCGGGCGCTGCCGTCGCCGTCGCCCGTCGCGGCGGCACGTCGACCACGTTCGATGTACTCAACAAGTACTTCACCATCAACCAGATGCCCGTGGTCGCCTCCACGTACTGGAACAACGTCTTTGGCACCATGCCGGGCGAGGCTGCCCAGGACGCCGAGGGCCTTGCTACCATGCGAAACATCGGTAAAAACATGGCATGGCTCCTGCGTTGCATCGAGGCAGGCAAGGCTGACGGCATCGATGCCCCCGAAGCCGATCGCGCCCGCACCAACTTCATTCGTTAGAACGGGAGCCGATAAGTGAACGTGCAAATTTTTGGCACCAAGAAGTCCTTCGACACTAAGAAGGCCCAGCGCTATTTTAAAGAGCGCCGCATTAAGGTGCAGTTTATTGACCTTAAGGAAAAGGAGATGAGCAAAGGCGAGCTCACGAGCGTGATGCAGGCGGTCGGCGGCATCGACAAGCTGCTCAACCCCAAGGCCAAGGACGAGGAGACGCTCGCGCTCATCCAGCACCTCACCCCTAGCCAGCGCTTCGACAAGTTGCTCGAAAACCAGCAGGTTCTAGCCGAGCCCATCGTGCGCAACGGCAAAAAGGCCACCGTCGGTTATTGCCCCGATGTATGGGGAGCCTGGGAGTAGCCTGTGTTATTTGCCGGCGCGTGGGTATAAGAGCAGGCGTTTGGCATAAGATTTAACTGTAAGCCATGTCTAACAAAGGAGGGCATATGCCCAACAAACCCGTGAAGATCATCATGCTTACCGGATACCTCGGTGCCGGCAAGACCACGCTGCTCAACCACATCCTCGCTAACGACGGCGGCATCCGCGCCGCCGTGATCGTCAACGATATCGGCGAGATCAACGTCGACGCCAGCCTTATCGCCGACGGCGGCCTTTCCGAGACCGACGACCTCATCCCGCTCACCAACGGCTGCATCTGCTGCACGCTTTCGGACGACCTGGCCAACCAGCTGCAGGGCATTGCCGATTCGGGCAAGTTCGACTACATCATCATCGAGGCCTCGGGTATCTGCGAGCCTATCCCCATCGCCTACACCATCTCGAGCTTCTGCGACGAGGCCAAGGTGGGCGGCCAGCCCAAGCTTGCACTCGACAACATCGTGGCTGTGGTCGATTGCGCCCGCATGTACGACGAGTTCAACGGCGGCCGCGACCTGTTGGCCGAGGATATCGACGAGGACGACATCGAGAGCCTGCTCATCCAGCAGATCGAGTTCTGCTCCACGCTGATCCTCAACAAGACCGATACCGTGAGCCCTGAGCAGATCGCCGAGCTCAAGGCTATCGTGCGCAGCCTGCAGAAGGACGCCGTGATTGTCGAGGCCCAAAACGGCGAGGTCCCCATGGAGGAGCTGCTCGACACCGACCGCTTCGACTTTATGCGCGCCTACAACTCCGCCGCCTGGATCGAGGCCATGGAGCATCCCGAGGAGCACGACGACCCCGAGGTGCTCGAGTACGACATCGAGACCTTTGTGTACTCGCGCCGCAAGCCGTTTGACCTGCAGAAGTTCACCGATTTTGTTGAGCAGGAGTGGCCCGACGAGGTCATCCGCGTCAAGGGTCCGCTGTGGCAGACCGGCGATCCGGACATGTGCTACATGTTCGAGCAGGCCGGCCACCAAATGCGCCTGATGGAGAACGGTCTGTTCGTTGACTCCGCGCCCGAGGGCGAGAAGCAGAAGATCATCGACGAGAACCCCGAGATCATGCAGATTTGGGACGACGAGACGGGCGACCGCATGACGAGCCTGTGCATCATCGGCCGTCACATGGACAAGGATGCGCTCATCGCCTCCCTCGATGCCTGCCTGACCGACTGGCACCGCGCCTAGATTTATCCAAGCGGGCATTTTTCCGCCTACGTAACCGCCAAACCACCACGAAGGTGCCCTTCGTGGTGGTTTTTCGTTCTGAGCCAAGGAGATTCATGTTCAACATTGTGCTGTATGCGCCCGAGATTCCGGCCAATACGGGCAATATCGGCCGCACCTGCGTGGTTACCGGCGCCCGCCTGCATCTGGTGGAGCCGCTGGGGTTTTCGCTCGACGACAAGACGGTACGTCGCGCCGGCCTGGGCTACTGGCAAAATTTGGACGTGACGACCTATGCCGGCTGGGAGGATTTCCTTGCGCGCAACGGCCTCTCCCCCGCCGACGAACGCCTGCATCTGCTGACCAAAAAGGCGCGCCGCACCTATGCGCAAAGTACCTACCGCGACGGTGACTTTTTGGTCTTTGGCAGCGAGAGCTCGGGGATTCCCGAGCCACTGCTTGCCGCGGCGCCCGAGCGCTGCGAGCGCATCCCCATGTTGCGCGATTGCGACTCGCTCGAAAACGCCGACGCCTGGGAGGCCCACGAGGAGTCGCTCGGGCATACCGAGGACAGCCACGAAGCCATCCTTCGACAGGATATCTGCGGCAACTTCGTCGACCCGGACGACTACCGCATCAGCGCTCTCAACCTCTCCAACAGCGCCGCCATCGTCCTCTACGAGGCCCTGCGCCAAACAGGCTTTCCGGGAATGTGACAAAGGAACTGTCCCTTTGTCACATTCGGTTATAGGTAGCGGCCGGTGATGCTTGCGGGGCAGGCCACGATGTCGCCCGGCGTGCCGGCGCAGACGATTTGCCCGCCGGCGTCGCCACCGCCCGGGCCCATGTCGATCACGTAATCGGCGTTACGGATAAGGTCGAGATCGTGTTCGATCACGATAACCGTGGCGCCTTTGGCAACAAGGCCGTCGAACACACTCAGCAACACCTGAACATCGAGCGGATGTAGTCCGATCGTGGGCTCGTCGAATACGAACACGGCATCGTCCTGCACGCGGCCCATCTCGCTCGCGAGCTTAAGGCGTTGTGCCTCGCCGCCCGAGAGCGCCGGCGTGGGCTCACCGAGCGTGAGATAGCCCAAGCCTAGGTCATGCAAGGTCTGCAAGCGCGCCTGGACTTTCTTGAGTCCCACCGTGGCGTCGAGGGCCTCGTCCACACTCATGTCCATGAGCTGCGGCAACGTAAGCAAGCTCCCGTCCTTGCCCTCGCGATGGATATGCGAGGCGGCCTCGGCGTAGCGCGAACCACGGCATGCCGGGCAGATGATCTCGACGTCGGGCAAAAACTGCACGTCGAGCGATATCGAGCCCGTGCCGTCACACGTAGGGCAGCGCAAGGCGCCGGTGTTGTAGCTAAAGGCGCCCGCCTTGTAGCCGGCTGCCTTAGCCTCGGGCGTACGGGCGAAGGCGCGGCGCAGCTCGTCATGAATGTCGGCATAGGTCGCTACCGTCGAGCGTACGTTGGCGCCGATGGGCGTAGCGTCAATCAGATTTGCGCGGCCAATGCCCTCGGCATCGACCCAACGCACGTGCCCCGGCAAGCGCTCGCCAGCTGCCTGCGCCTTAAGTGCAGGAATGAGCGTCTCGAGCACGAGCGTCGTCTTACCCGAACCCGAAACGCCCGTTACCGCGACAAGGCGGCCGCGCGGGATATCAACCTCGAGCGGCTTGACGGTATGGATGGCATCGGTTGCCATGCGGATATGTCCCTGGTCGAACATTTCGTCGTCAGTCACCTGCGGACGCAAGCGCTTGAGCTCGGCGCGCAAAAACGGCGCGATACGGCTGCCCTGCGATTGCTCGACCTCGTCTACCGTACCAGCGGCGATTACACTGCCGCCGCCTGCTCCGGCAACGGGGCCCATCTCGACCAGATAGTCGGCTTCCGCCAGTACGCGCGTATCGTGGTCGACAACAACCACGGTGTTGCCGTCATCCACCAGATCGCGCATCACGCCCACCAAGCCGTCGACATTGGCGGGATGTAAGCCGATCGAAGGCTCGTCCAGCACATAGAGCACGCCCGTCGATCGGTTGCGCACCACGCGGGCGAGCTGAACGCGCTGGCGCTCACCCGTGGAGAGCGTGGCACCAGCGCGGTCGAGTGAAAGGTAATCGAGACCCAGGTCGACCAGACGACGGGCCACGCTCAAAAACGAATCGCAGATATCCGTCGCCATGGGCCGCATCTCGGGCGGCAAGGATGCGGGCACCCCGCGCACCCACTCAACCGCATCGCCAAGCGTCATGGCCGCGGCCTGCGCCAGATTGATACCGCACACCTGGGGCTGGCGCGCAGCCTCGGAGAGACGCGTGCCGCCGCAATCGCGGCATGCTCCCTCGCGCAAAAAGCGCGCAACGCGTTTGAGGCCCTTGTCGTCCTTAACCTTGGCGAGCGCATTCTCGACGGTATAGACGGCGTTGTAATAGGTGAAGTCGAGCGGCGTGGCACCCTCGCCGTTTTTGGGAACGTAGAGAATGTGCTTCTTAACCGCCGGGCCGTGGAACACGATGTCGCGTTCTTCAGGCGTGAGCTGGTTAAACGGCACATCGGTGCGCACGCCCATCTCGCCAGCCACTTGCTTCATCAGATCCCACATGAGCGTACCCCAGGGAAGCACCGCGCCCTCGTTGATAGTCTTTGACTCATCGGGCACCAGGCTCGCTTCGTCCACCTCGCGCATGACACCGGTGCCGCCGCAGGTGGGACAGGCACCGCCGCTGTTAAAGGCAAGGTCCTCGGCGCTCGGCGCGTAGAACTCGCGACCGCATGCAGGGCACGTGAGCGACAGGCCCGCAGCCACGTTAAGGCTCGGCTCCACGCGCGCCCCGCAGTGCGGACACACGTGATGGGCGCAACGGCTAAAGAGCAGGCGCAGGCTGTTGTTGAGCTCGGTCATGGTACCAAAGGTCGAGCGCACGCCCGGCACGCTGGGGCGCTGATGCAATGCGAGCGCCGCCGGTACGTGCAATACCTCATCCACCTGGGCGTGTTCGGCCTGCGTCAGGCGACGTCGAGTATAGGTGCTGAGCGCTTCCAAGTAGCGGCGCGAACCCTCGGCATAAAGAACCCCCAGTGCCAGCGAACTCTTGCCCGAACCCGATACGCCGGCAATACCCACCAGCTTTCCCAGCGGAATATCGATATCGATGTCTTTGAGGTTATGGACGCGCGCGCCGCGTACCTCGATAGCCTGCGGGCTCATCTTCTGTTCCGTCACCTTTATCACCCTACTCATGCCATAAAACTCGATCGCGAACGTACGCGCCCAGCATGGGCACGGTAAATCGGACGAGGCCGTATCCGGCAGCCTCGATGACACGCTCGCGAATCAGGCTTGCGCGATATTTGCTCGCCCAGCTCTGGGTGCGATCGCAGCGCTCAATGATATCCGCCATGCGAGTCGGTTTGCCCTCGTCAACCGCCATGGCCTCGATAAAAAGGCGCTGTGGACTGCGCAGCCCGTAATATAGAGGCGCGTCAACCGCTTCGTAGAACTCGGAGACGGCATCCGCATGGCCATTCTCGACATCGTGCCTTTCGATGACTTGCGAGCCACGCCGGACAGCAGAGCGCCACATGTAATAGCCCACCAGCTGAACCATATAGGGATGCCCCATGCTCTTGTGTGCCGCAAGATCCGCCGTCCCCGCGTCAACGTAAAGACCAGCGTTTTTGACCGTCTGGATATATGAATCGCGCACCTTGGGCAAAGAAATCGCCCCCAGCGTACGCTGCTGGGCACGCCGCAAAAACGTCACGCTCGGCTCTTCGAGCAGATCGTCAACCATACTGGGTAAGCCGGCGAACACCAGCGCAAGACCACGCTGCTCGCTATCGGGCAAGCCCGTGGCATCCTGGTCTCCGAGCACCTGCTGATAGAGAACGGCAAGGGCCGCCAGCTCCTCGATAGACGCCGATTGCGCCTCGTCAATCGCAAACAGTATGCCTTTGCCTGGACCGAGCTTCTTGAGGCGCTCGTTGACCAGCCCTCGCAACATCTCGCCCTTTGCCCGCGCCGCCTCGACTGACATCCGACCAAACGACGGACCGAACTCCATTGACGTCACAACGGGTTTATTCGAGCGAAGCGCGTCGGCCAATCGGTCGCATAAGCCAAGCGAAGCGGAATCGGAGACAACCGCCCATCCGCGCTCGCTAGCTAAACGCTGCAGCTCCCGCAGGAGAACCGTCTTGCCGCAGCCGCGGTTTCCCGTAATGAGCATGAGCCTACCCGGCGCTCCGGCGCCGTTATCGAGCCCTTCCTCGAAATCTTCGATGACCGACTCGCGGCCGATGAGTATCGGGGGCCGCTTGCCAGCCGTGGGCTTAAAGGGATTTGGATTCATGTCGGCCTCCTCGGATTGGCAAACCCTGCCTATAGTTATACCAACTTATACCGAGTTATACCAACAGCAGGTAACAAAGGGGCCGCCCTTCTATCACCTACGGCAGAAAAACTCCGCGTCTGCTGCTCGCCAGGGGCGGAAGGTGGCGGGATCGACCTTTACGTGCGCCGCGGCGGGGACGTCGTACCATTTGACCGTGTAACCGGCGCCGTGAGAGCAAAAGACCGAATCGGGCGTGTTGGGCAGATCGGCCTCGGGCTCATAGGCGGCCGTCTCGATTACGCGCTCGGCATCATGGCAAGCCGCATAGCCGGCGAACTCCAGGTACAGATGCCCGCGACCGCTCGTGTAGGCAGCTACCTCCAGGGCATAGTCCTGCACCTCGGATGCCGGCACGCGACCCACAAGCTTCGCCCGGTCTCCCGCCATCGTCGGCGGCTCGTACTCGGCACCCATGCGCGTAGCATCCGAGAGCGCCCGACCCACGCACTCCCCCGGCACCTCGAGCTCAAAGCGGTACCACGGCTCCAACAGCACCGCCGCGCCGACCTCACGCGCCTGCATCAAACCCTGGCGAATCGCGCGGTACGTGGCCTGGCGAAAGTCGCCGCCCTCGGTGTGTTTGGCATGCGCACGGCCGCCCGTGAGCGTAATACGCACATCGGTGATGGGCGAGCCGGTCAGCACGCCCAGGTGATCGCGCTCCATGGCGTTGGTGAGTGCCAAACGCTGCCAGTTAAGATCGAGCTCGTCGGTCGAGGTCACGGTGCCAAACTGCACGCCCGAACCCGCCGGCAACGGCTCCAGACGCAGATGCACCTCGGCATAGTGGCGCAGTGGCTCAAAGTGGCCCACGCCCTCGACCGGCTGCGAAATGGTCTCCTTATAGAGAATGCCGCCGGGCTCAAACGCAATCGAAAGGCCAAAGCGATCGGCCAGCACCCGCTGCACGACCTCGAGTTGCACGGCGCCCATCAACTGCAAATGAATCTGCTCAAGATGCGTATTCCAGCTTACGCCGAGCATGGGATCCTCGTCCGCTAACTCAGTCAATGCTTTGAACACCGTATGGACATCGTGTTCGCCTGGAAGCACCGTATAGGTGAGGACCGGCGCAATGACGGGCGCATCGCCCGCGGGCTCCGCGCCCAGGGCGTCCCCTGGGCGAACGTGCGCAAGGCCCGTCACGGCACAAATACCGCCAGCAGCAACTTCTTGGGCAAGCTCATACTTCTCCCCGTTATAGATGCGTACCTGATCGACCTTCTGCTCCCATGCCTCGGCACCGGAACGTCCGTCAATCATCTGCTTGGCATGCAGCGTGCCGCCGGTCACTTTAACCCAAGCCAAGCGCTCGCCACGATCCCCGCGGCTGACACGATAGACGCGCGCGGCAAACTCCGGGAGCCACGCCTGTTCGCGCATCAGCGCGCATATGCCATCCAGCAGCTCGTCCACGCCTTGGCCCTTGAGCGCCGAGCCGGCAAAGCAGGGAAAGAGCTTGCGCTCGGCAACCATGCGCGACAGCGTGGCAGTCGAAAGCTCGCCCGCTTCAAGAAACTCCTCGAGCGCCGCCTCGTCCAACGCAGCAGCGTCCTCCTGAACGGCGCCGCCCGCCAGCAGTTCGTTGGCATCCAGGCAGCCTTCGGAAAGGCGCTGCCCGAGCTGTGCCAGCAAAACATCGCGGCCGGGATTCTCCAAATCGATTTTGTTGATATAGATGAACGTCGGAATGTCATAGCGCGCAAGCAGGCGCCACAAGGTTTCGGTGTGCCCTTGCACGCCGTCGTTGGCGCCCACAACCAAAATCGCGTAGTCGAGTGCGCGCAGCGTGCGCTCCGCCTCGGCAGAAAAATCGACATGCCCCGGCGCATCCACGAGCATGACGTGGGTATCGCCGTGGTCGAGCACGGCCTGCGACGAGAAGATCGTGATACCACGCTCGCGCTCGATCGCGTTAGTGTCCAGATGCGAATCGCCATCGTCCACGCGGCCGCGCTTGCGAATGCGACCCGCGTTGAACAGCATGGCCTCGGCCAACGTGGTCTTGCCGGCATCGACATGCGCCAAGATTCCAACGACCGCTTGCTTCGACATGGCTCTCCTCTTATTACAAGCCCATCGCACGCGGCAACGGGCGTTCACGCTCCACACTGGATGATACAATTTACGGGCCGGCGGGCGAAGCGGGCCCTATCCCCCGACCGAGCTCATCGTCCCGCGTTGCCGCGCGGCGATTTTCGTAGGTTCGCGCCTTGCGAAAGCCGGCTTGCAAAACAGTGCAGCGAACGAAGATGGCCCCACCCGGGGCCATCTTCGTTCGCGCGAATTGTTGATACGCGTCCCCGCTCTTATGTCTCGCGCAGCCAGTCGAACGCAACACGCGGCGTGCCGTCTGACACATACACGACGCCGGCACGCTCGAACCCCGCCTTAATACTCGCACCCTGCATGGGCAGGTTATCCTGATGCGTGTCGATACGCAGGTGGTTGGCGCGCTCCTTGGCAAAGGCAAACATCGCAGCCGCAATACCGTGCACGGTGCCATCGGACGCCACGCGGTGCAGCACGGCGTACGGAGTGTCGCTACGCCATTGACCGTCCTCAATTACGTCATAGCACTCGTCCGGGCCCGGCAAAAAGGCAAACGTCGCCACTACGCGGCCGTCGACTTCGCACACATAGCTGCCATCGGCGGCGATGTCGGCAGCCAGTTGCTCGGCCGAAGGCGTGCCCTCGGGCCACTGCGTGGCGTTGCCATGCGCGCGCATAAAGGCGCGGGCGGCGTCATAGATAGCCATGACAGCGGGAATGTCGGTATCGAGGGTTTTTCTGATCATCACGCGGCGACCTCACGTTTATTGGTATCACTTTGGTTGAGCAATGATACCAGCGTTTGGAGAGAGGCGCGAAGCAGATGGGAAGCAAAAAGCGAGCCGCCTGGTCAAAGGCCAAAAGCGAGTTTTTGGGCGCTGCTACCGGCGGCGATATGAGCGACCTGTTTGCGCGCGAGGACGAGCGCCGCGACGCCCTGGACGCCGAGCGCGATGAAGCCTGGCGTTACAAATCGTGCGAACGCAAAAACCGTTACGACACACGCGCCGAGGCCGAGGCAGTAATGGCCGACTGCGAAAACCGCGGGCGGCGTGGTTTGGCCTGCTACAAATGCGAATACTGCGGCGGCTGGCACCTGACGTCGCACCCTTGGAAATAGGGACTGCATCGGCACGGCACTAGCGAAGCCCCGGTAATCGCGCGCAAGCTACGGGCGCGGCGGCACCAAAACATCGTAACGAACGGCCTTGCCCGCAAGTTGATAGCTCGGCTTTATGCCGGCGAGCAACGGGCCCTTCACCGGCCGTTTGATAACGACTTTGCGCGGATGCACCGCAAGCGCTGCCTGGACCAGCGCCTCCTCATCGGCGCACGGCTGCTCCAAGTGATGCAGCAGCTGGAACTTCTTTTTCACCGCCGCGCTCTTGGTGCGCTCGGGAAACATGGGGTCCAGGTACACCGCATCGGGAGCGGCAAGCTCGCCCCGCCCGATCAACTCAGCTGTATGGCGAAGGCCGGCAATGCTGTCCTCGCCCGCATGCAAGCGCATTCGAGCCACGGCAGCCGCAAGCGCCGGATCATCCGCCGCGCGATCCAAGGCATCCTTGAGGAGCGCCGCGATCACGCAATCCTGCTCATACAGATCGACGGTAAAGCCCGCGGCCGCCAACAGCAGCGAATCCTCGCCAAAGCCTGCCGTGGCATCAATCGCCCATGGTTGCTCGATGCCTTTTGCGCGCGCAGCCTTTACCAACAGCTCTTGCTGCAGACGGCCCTGCTTGAGCCGCGGAAGCATGCGGTCAAAATCGGCACGCAGCTCCATCGTGCCGTCGGTGAGCGTGAGGCCCTCGGGTTTCCCGGTCAGCTCAAGCCCCGCGGCCCGAGCAACAGAAAAGGGATCGACGACACCCATGGGTACTCCTTAACAAGCAAAACGAATACGTGAGTGCCGTTCATGCCAGCACCCAACCGTCCGCTATTGTCCCACATGCGACATGGCCCACAGCATCCCAATGCAAAGTACCGCCATCAATCCCGTGCACACGGCAGCGATCACGGAATCACTCATGCGCCTTCCCAACGACTGCGGCTCACGCACTTGCTCTGCTCCGTACATCATGGCTCCTCCTTGAGACCAGCTCCTTGTTACGTCCTCATCATCTCAGCGCCACACATGAGCTGCCATCGATTTGGCTTACGTCCAGCTTTCCTTTTTGAAAGGTTGGACCGTACAGGCAAGAGACGCTTTCAAACGCATGCATCGCCCCGTTGAACTACAATGTGCTTCACGATATGTGCCGCAACCTGGGTGCGACAGATTCTCCGCGCCCGCATCGAAAGGACCAGCTATGAGCGCCGCTCGCAAGACACTCAAAATCCTTGCCCTGATTTATTTTGTTCTGGGCATCGCCAGTCTCGTCATTGGAATCGCCGGCATCGCGACCGGCAACCTCGATTCCACGTACGGGTCGAACGCCATGCTCGCCGCGGTCGTGCTGGTCGCCAAGGGCCTCATCGACCTTGCCGCAGGTGTTGCGGGTATCAAGGGCGCCAACAAGCCTTCGCAGGTGGATGGCGCGTTTAAGCTCGGCATCGTCGCCGCGGCAGCCACGCTCCTCCAGGC
>DBFVZT010000087.1:0-11592 GCA_048486575.1 Collinsella sp.
GTCAACGATATTATGGAGAAAATGGGCATCACGGAGGAGCAGCTTGAGGCGATGACCGAGAGCATGTCAAGCCTGATGAACACCGAGGACGGCGGCTTTGAGCCGGGCGGCGCGGTGCCGTTTCCCGCGGAGCTGCTCGGCCAGCTCGGCATGAACGCCGGCGGCGACGGCACGATGCAGGAGCGGCCCGCGCCGGAGAGTCAGAATGAAAACCGGGGCGCGAAGAAGGAGAACTTCCACAAATCGAAGCGCAAGCACATTGCGGCGTACTGCACGGATCTGACGATGAAGGCGCGCCGCGGCGAGCTCGACAGCATCATCGGGCGCGAACGCGAGATCGAGCGCGTGGTGCAGATCCTTTCGCGCCGCACGAAGAACAACCCGTGCCTGATCGGCGAGCCGGGCGTCGGCAAGACGGCCATCGTCGAGGGCATCGCCCAGCGTATCGTGGCCGGCGACGTGCCGAGCACCCTGCGCGACCGCGACCTCATCGAGCTCGACATGAGCGCGCTGGTCGCCGGCGCCAAGTACCGCGGCGAGTTCGAGGACCGCTTGAAGGCCGTGCTCAAGGAAGTCCAAAAGTCCGAAGGCAAGGTCATCCTGTTCATCGATGAGCTCCACACCATTGTGGGCGCGGGCGCTACCGAGGGCTCCATGGACGCTGGCAACATCCTTAAGCCGGCGCTTGCCCGTGGCGACTTGCACGCAATCGGCGCGACTACGCTCGACGAGTATCGCAAGTACATCGAGAAGGACGCGGCACTCGCCCGTCGTTTCCAGACCGTGATAGTCTCCGAGCCCACCGTCGAGGACACCATCTCGATCCTGCGTGGCCTCAAGGAGAAGTACGAGATCTTCCACGGCGTGCATATCACCGATAGCGCGCTCGTGGCGGCTGCCGACCTCTCCGATCGCTACATCGCCGACCGTTTCCTGCCCGACAAGGCCATCGACCTGGTCGATGAGGCCGCAAGCCGCCTGCGCATGGAGCTCGACAGCATGCCGGCTGAGATCGACGCCACCACGCGTCAGCTCACCCAGCTGCAGATCGAGGAGCAGGCGCTCATGAAGGAGACCGATGACGCCTCCAAGGAGCGTCTGGAGGCCCTGCGTCAGGAGATCGCCGAGGTCCAGGAAAAGCTCAACGTGCAAAAGGCCGGCTGGCTCAACCAGAAGAACGCCATCGACCACGTGCAGGAGCTCAAGGGCCAGCTCGACGAGGCCAAGAGCGAAGAGGAGCGCGCGACGCGCAACGGCGACCTGGGCCGTGCGTCCGAGCTGCGCTTCTCCGTGATTCCGGGCCTGCAGCAGCAGATTCAGGATTCCGAGGCCGCGCTCGAGGCACAAAAGCAGCAGGACGGCGAGGGCCTCAACGAACAGGTGACCTCCGATGAGATCGCCGAGGTCGTGAGCGCCTGGACCGGCGTGCCCGTGTCCAAGATGATGCAGGGCGAGCTCGACAAGTTGAAGGGCCTGGAGGGCGAGCTGCATAAGCGCGTCATCGGCCAGGACGAGGCCGTCTCCGCCGTTGCCGCGGCCGTGCGCCGCAGCCGTGCGGGTCTCTCCGACCCGGACAAGCCCATCGGCAGCTTCTTCTTCCTGGGCCCCACCGGCGTGGGCAAGACCGAGCTCGCCAAGGCGCTTGCCGAGTGCCTGTTCGACGACGAGCGCGCACTCGTGCGTATCGACATGTCCGAGTACATGGAGAAGTTCAGCGTCCAGCGTCTGATCGGTGCGCCCCCGGGATACGTGGGTTACGACGAGGGCGGCCAGCTCACCGAGGCCGTGCGCCGTCGTCCGTACTCCGTGATCTTGCTCGACGAGATGGAGAAGGCTCATCCGGATGTCTTCAACGTGCTGCTGCAGGTGCTTGACGACGGCCGCCTGACCGATGGCCAGGGTCGCCAGGTGTCCTTCAAGAACACGATTATCATCATGACGTCCAACGTGGGCTCCAAAACCATCGCCGATCTGTCCGGCAAGGACGAAGAGGAGATGCGCCATCAGGTCAACGCCGCCATGGCTCAGACCTTCCGTCCCGAGTTTCTCAACCGTATCGACGATATCGTGGTGTTCCATCCGCTCGGCATGGCGCAGATCGAGAAGATCGTCGACATCCAGCTTGCCGACGTCCGCGCACGCCTGGCCAAGGAGCGCATGACGCTTGCCATCACCCCGGCGGCCAAGCAGATGCTCGCCGTGGGCGGCCTGGACCCCGTGTTCGGTGCCCGTCCGCTCAAGCGCCTGGTCCAGCGCGAGGTCGTGGACGCCATCGCCGCCGCCATCATCGACGGCACGGTGCGCGAGGGCGACCAGGTGACGGTCGATGTCGACAAGGACGGCGGCTTTACCGTCGTGTGCGATAACACGCCGGCGGCCACCTACGAGGTTCCCGACGCCGAGTAGATTTTGGGCCATGCCTTAAAATCTGCCAGTCGTCTCTAAACGCCAAGGGCGGCGGATCCAATTGGGTCTGCCGCCCTTTTTCGTGCGACAATCGATGGTGTTGAACGTGAGCACATGGCAAGGAGCTATTCAGATGAAAGACGAGATCAAGACAAGCGCGCCGGCGGCTGAGGCAGCGCCCGCCGCACCCAAGCCTGCGCCTAAGCCGGCACCTAAGCCGTGCGACCCCTACATCCGTGCCGAGAACGAGGACGATGACGGCTACGATCCCTACAGCGATCGCCGCCCCGAGCGCGAGCCAATGTTCGAAGCCGACCCCTGGCGCTGAGTGCCACCAAAAAGGCCACCAAAAAGTTGCGGTGAAATAGGGACTGTTTTGCGGTTTGACCAGCAAAAACAATCCCTATTTCACCGCAACTGCGTTAGGGATTTTTCTACAGGGGGACGGTAGTCAAAAAAGCCCCGTCCCAAATCGACTGTCCAGGGAGTCGCATTCGGGCTTGGTTGTCCTCTCAGCCACTCGGCATCCTTCGAGCAGTAATAGTGAAAAAACTTGCTTAAGTGTTAATCAAGTCAGACATAATCTTGCTCTCTAATTAATCAAGAATCGCTATAATTTTGATTAGCTAGAGAGCAAGATTGGAGAATCATGGCATTCAACGACTTGATCGCCCAGAAAATAAAGGACTTTGAACAGCAGGGGGTTCCGCAGGTCTTTGAGCGAGATCTTGATCTGGAAAACCCACAGGAGCCAAAGCGCGACAACATCGTAAATGTGGTTGTGGGGGCCCGCCGTTGTGGAAAGACGTATCGCCTGTATCAGGAGATGCAGCGGCTTCAGGGCCGGGGCGTCGAGCTTGACCGGATGCTTTACTTTAATTTTGAGGACGAGCGCTTGCGCCCGTATGAGTCATCGCTGCTGGCGGACGTGCTCGACACGTTCTATGCGCTGTATCCTGCTGCTCGAACCGAGGGCGCTTACATTTTCTTTGACGAGATCCAGGAAATTCCCGAATGGGGTGCGTTTCTGCGGCGTGTAGTCGATACGGAGAAAGCGACCGTCTATGTGACGGGATCTTCTTCTAAGATGCTGTCCTCAGAGCTTAAGAGCGAGTTCAGGGGTCGTTCTCTTATACGGGAGCTTTTTCCGTTGAGTTTTTCGGAATACGTTCGGTATAAGACGGGGAGCGTTTTCGAGCCAGATGCGACCTTTTCCCCAAGCGATGCGGCGCTGCTTCGACATCATCTGATCGGATATCTTGAACGAGGGGGATTCATCGCGACGCTTGAGCAGACGCCCGCAGACGCGATTCAGCTGCTACAGGAATATGCTTCGCGAACGGTCGCTATGGACGTCATTGAGCGTTACGACGTCAAGAACCCTCGCCTGGCATCGCTGTTCTTGACGCGGTGTATGGCATCTTCGGGACGAGAGCTGTCAGTGAACAAAGTGTACAACGAGTTCAAGAGCAGACAGATACCCGTCAGTCGTAATTCGCTCAGCGATTTACTTGAGTATTATGAGGATGCCTACCTGTTATTTTCTGTGCCGGAGTTCACGCGTTCATTGGCAAATAACATGCGGTCTGCGTCTAAGGTCTACGCTGTCGACCCTGCGATGTTTGGAGCATTCTCTCCCGCATCAGCATTGGACCAGGGCCAGAGGCTCGAGACCGCAGTGTTCAATGCGCTAAGAAGAAGGACTCCCGCGGTGAGGACCGGCTCGGTCTGCCGCCTGCTGATCAAAGAGAAGAGCAAAAGCCATGAGGTGGACTTTGTGGCTGGGGACGCACTTCTCATGCGGGCTTATAGCCTGATTCAGGTGAGTGTGGATATGGCAAGTGAGAAAACGCGCGAGCGCGAAATTGCCGCGCTTGATGCCTCGATGGCCCAGTTCGATCTTGGCGAGTCGGCAATCGTTACCATGGATGAGCAGGCCGATATTCCATGCGAACACGGTGTGGTACACGTTGTGCCCGCATGGAAGTGGCTCCTTGCCTAATCATCTACGGATCGTGGGGCCAGGACCTCCTGGCCCCTTCATCATGGTTGGGGAGCACCTTGCTGCGCCCGGCTAGTCCTGGGCTTTGATGCTCGGCAGCAGGATCTGCGCGAGGTAGTCGGTCTCGAGTTTGGTCGCGGCGTCGGCTTTGCCGTCTTTGCCGACCAGTACGTTCTTGATCTGGCTATAGGTGTAGCGGTTGCCGGTCGTAAGCTCGACAAGCTCAATGGCCGTGTCCATGGGGTAGGTTGACACGGGGTTCTGCGTCCGTCCGTTGATGGTCTGGGGCACCACGTACGGATAGACGGGGCCGCTGGCGTAGACGGTATAACCGTTGCCTAGATTGGCCGCGCCCAAAACCGTATCGCCTTCATCGGGCGTAAAGCTCTCGCCCTCGCGCACCGCAACGAGCGTCACGAGCGGCGTATTGGCGTCGTCGCCCAGATAGATGCATAGCGTGCTTCCGTTTTGCCAAGTTGCGACCTTGCCGTACCACTCGACGGGAATATCGAGCTGGTAGAGGTCGGTTGCCTTGTGGCGAGCGTCAGCATCACGGGACGCCTGTGCCTTTTGCGCGCTCACGGCATTGACGGCGGCGTCGCGCCGCGCGGTTGCTGCCTGCTGGAGCACTTTGGCAGCCGCAGCGGAGCTCGCACCGCCCTCCTCGGCATACTTGGCGGCGGCATCGATCTGGTCGTCAGTCACCGTGTCGGCCGAAGGCACCTTGAGCTTAAAGGTGGCCTGGGCACTTAAATCCTGTCCATCGCTCTTAACGGTGACCTGCGTCTTGGTGGTCGGGACGGTATAGATGGTGCCGTCGGCCGCGATGGGGGAGGCAGCGATGGAGAGCGTGTAATCGCCGGGCAGCAGTTTGATGCCGCGGCCGTGCTCGTCAACGTAGAGTGTTTCGCTCACAGAAGAGCCGTCGGAGTCCTGGCCACTCACCTGCACGGGGATCTTTGAGCCAGTGGAACAGTCGAGGCCCGCGGCCTGCACGCCAATCTGCACTGACATCATCGTGTGGGCATTGGCGGCGACAGTGGCAGCCTGCTCTTGCTGATATCCGTTCCAGGCAGCATAGCCTGCGCCGCCGGCGACGAGCACGACGGCCACAACGCCGGCAACCATCAGGTTGCGGCGCTTGGGCGACATCTTGCGATGGCGAACCTCGGCCTCGCGTGCCGAGGGAACGGATGGTAGGGGAATATCGCCCATGGCGATGGTCTCGTCCACGGCTGGTGCGGAACCCAGGCCAGGAAGCTCGCGGGTCAGCGAATCCTCGGCCGGTAAGCTGTCGAGCAAGACGGTTTCCTCGCCCGTGTCGGATTCGGGCTGGTTGCCGGCCTCGCTTTCGGTGTCTTCGTGATCTGCCTCATCCTCGGCAGGCTCAACGTCGCCTGCATCCTGATCATCGGATTGCGCCTCGGTTTCCGGCTCATCCTGCACATCAACGCCCGAATCGTCAAACGCAATCTCATCGAGTGAAATCCGGTCTAAGCTCTCCAAGGCCTCAGCGCAAGCTTCTGCATCTTGGGCCGCATCCTCTTGGCCCATCGTCTCATCTTTCATATATCCCCCAAGCTCAATATCGGGACAACACTGTACCCAAAAATGGAGCCATATAAAGCGCGTGCGAAATATAAGATCCGATTTAACTCGAGCGCATCGTTCGGCCGCATCCTCGCGGCAGCAAAAAGCCCCCGGAACGCGAACGAATCACATTCCGGGGGCTCTGCAATGCGTTGAGTTGCGCGGAGCCGGCTATACGGCTTCGTACTCAAGCGATGTTTGCGTCAGGCGCGTTACTCGGCGTGTGCGTAATCAACCTTGGCGCGGCGAGCGGTGGCCTTCTCCCAATCGCTGGTGCCCTCAAAGACATCCTGCTTGTAGGGGTTGCGGCCGAGCTTCTTGGCGCGGTAGGCGATGTAGATGATCGCGGCGATGTTGGCGACCAGCGCGGCGATCGAGACCGCGGTAGCGGCGCCGGGGTCGAGCGTGGAGTGGGTCACAAAGATGGACTCCTCCTGGAAGTACGGGAACACCTGGGCAAACATGCACCAAATGGCCAGCGTAAAGGCGCGGTTCTGGATCCAGCCGCCCTTGTTCCAGATAAAGGCGGCGACAGTGGGTGCCAGCAGCAGCGCAAAGCCGCAGAACCAGGAGTGGGTGGGCAGGCAGTTGTAGGTGTAGCAGAAGTTCCAGATATCGTAGGCGATGATGTAGACCCAGGTCATGTCGGGCCACAGCATGTCGGTCTGATCCTCGGAGGCGTAGACGCTCCACCAACCGGTCATACAGAAGATGTTGATGATACCGGCGATGCCGTTGAACACGTTGTTCCAGCCGGCCAGCTGCGTGGCACCTTCGGAGGTGACCCAGGTGGACTGGCCCAGGACAAAGAAGTGATAGGCGCTCTCAAAGTCGGACACGACAGCGATCATGATGTTGATGGCGACGATCACAAACGGCCATGCGCGGAACCAATGCGCCTTGCCGATCTTGCCCCACTGGTACTTAATGGCAATGAAGCCCCAGCAACCGGCCAGCGCCGCGTATACCTTGGCGTAGTGGAACCAGCTGTTCTGGTACACATGGGTGGGGTTGGTGAGCGCCCAATCGGCGCCTTGTGAGACGCCCACGGCGATGGCGACGCAGTAGATGGTCATGGCCAGCGGAGCCACGCCAAAGATGATGGCCGCGCCCAGCTTGGTGCGGCGGCCGACCTCGTTGAGCACGATCAGGCCAATAAAGACCATGGCCCAGCCGGCCCAGTGGATAAGGGTATCGCTACCCCAAACATCGAACAGCATGCTGTTCTCCTTTCACACGCCCGCGGCCCCTCTTCTGATCGCGGGCAGTTTGGCCAAATGTCGTCAGTCCTGGGGCTTGCGCTCCGGATACTTGGCGGTATAGCCCTCGATGTGGAGTGTCGAGGCGATGATTTCCTTGACTGTCCCGTCGGGCACATCGGGGTGCGTGCGGATATACATCAACAACCCCATGATGAGGGTGTAGAACGTCTCGTAGACATGGTCGATGCGTAGCTCATGATGGGCGACAAAATCCACCACGGTGGTGTCGCAGATATACTGTGCCACGCGTTGGACCACGTTGTGTAAAAAGCCGCCGTAGAGCGCGCCGCTGCTTGAAGTGAGCGTACTCGGCAGCTCGTGGCCGCTGACGACCAGGCGCTTAAAGAGCGGGGCGACGGTGTCGAGTGCACCCTCGATATCACCGACGATGCGGCTGGCATTCCACTGCTCGAGCTCGGCGATAAAACCGTCGATCGCCTCGTCCATGACGGCGGTGACGGCGGCGTCCATGTCGGCGAAGTAGTGGTAGAACAGCGAGCGCGTGCAGCCGGCTCGCTTGGTCACGGCCGAGACGGATAGATGGGACACGCCCAGCTCGGAGCTTACGGTGCGCACGGCATCGAGAATCTCGCGACGGCGTTCGTCGCCCGTCAAGCGCTTTGCCGCGCTGTCGGTCGTGGGGACGGCGTCGGCCACAGAGATGTTCACCGTGTTATCGCCCATGCGCTTGCTGCCTTTCATCCTCTTTTGCCTGACCGTTCGCCTAACAGTCTTGAATATTGTTGACGGTTCGTCAATACTATTTTTGACACAATGTCAACAATGGCGGGTGAACGGCATGGGGGGGCATGCCCGGCCTGCAAAAAAGAGGGGCGCTGCGGCCTCGTCGTGCTGCGGCAAGAGAAGGGACAACCATGATTCTCAACGGACCGGGAATTAGCTACACCGAGCCTGACATCGGTTCGGAGTTCGTGCCGCCGCTGCCGGAGCATCCGCGCGAGGCAATCGTCAAGCTGTGCGAGCACTGCACCAACCGTCTGCTGCATCGCGACGAGCTGCTGGGCTACGAGTACTGGTCGTTTGCCGAGGCCGCAACCGACGAGCAGGCCGAAGTGCTCTGCAAGATGAAGATGCGCCGTCCCTATACGCTGCCCGAGATGGTCAAGCTCACCGGCATGCCCGAGGCCGATATCGAAAAGATGCTCGACGTTATGAGCTACACGGGCCTGCTCGAGTACAACTGGGAAAACCCCGAGCGTGCCAAGCAATGGGTGCTGCCCATGCTGGTGCCAGGTTCTGCCGAGTTCCTCAACATGCGCGTGAGCCAGCTCGAGGAGCACCCGGTCTTTGCCAAGTTCTTTGAGCAGGCGTCCAAGGGACCGCTGTCCAAAGCCACGCCGATGGTACCGCCCGGAGGCGCCGGCATCGGTATGCATGTCATTCCGGTCGAGAAGGCTATCGATGCTTCGAGCACCTCGGTGCCGATTGAGCATATCGAGCATTGGCTCGACAAATACGAGGGTAAGTATGCCGCCAGCACCTGCAGCTGCCGCGCGAGCCGTCGCGTGATGGGAGAGGGCTGCGCCGACGACCCGGCCGATTGGTGCATCGCCGTGGGCGATATGGCCGACTACGTGGTCGAGACCGACCGTGGCCATTACGTGACGCGCGACGAGGTCTACGACATCCTGCGCCAGGCCGAGGACAACGGTTTTGTGCACCAGATCACCAACATCGACGGCGAGAACAAGATCTTCGCTATCTGCAACTGCAACGTTAACGTATGTTATGCCCTGCGCACCTCTCAGCTGTTCAACACGCCCAACCTGTCGCGCTCGGCCTATGTCGCCAAGGTCGAGAAGGACAAGTGTGTTGCCTGCGGTCGCTGCGTTGAGGTGTGCCCGGCCGGCGCCGCCAAGCTGGGCCAGAAGCTCTGCAGCAAAAAGGCGGGCGGACAGGTGCCCGAGTATCCGCGCCAGGAGCTGCCCGACGCCACCAAGTGGGATCACACCAAGTGGTCGCCCAACTACCGCAACGACAACCGCATCGAGACGCACGAGTCCGGCACCGCGCCTTGCAAGACGGCTTGCCCTGCTCACGTTGCCGTTCAGGGCTACTTAAAGCTTGCGGCGCAGGGCCGCTATGACGAGGCGCTGGCGCTCATCAAGCGCGAGAACCCGCTGCCCGCTATCTGCGGCCGTGTGTGCAATCGCCGCTGCGAGGATGCCTGTACCCGCGGCCGCGTGGACGAGGCCGTGGCCATCGACGAGGTCAAGAAGTTTATCGCTCAGCGCGATCTGGACGCCGCGACCCGCTACGTCCCGCCCGTGGTGACGCCGACGCGCGCTGGCGGCTTCGACCAAAAGATTGCCATCATCGGTGCCGGCCCGGCCGGTCTGTCCTGCGCCTTCTATCTGGCCGAGAAGGGCTACAAGCCCGTCGTGTTCGAGAAGAACGAACGCCCGGGCGGCATGCTCACCTATGGCATTCCCAGCTTTAAGCTGCAGAAGGATGTTGTCGAGGCCGAGGTCGAGGTCATTCGCCTGATGGGCGCCGAGTTCCGCTATGGCGTGGAAGTCGGTCGCGACGTGACGCTCGACGAGCTGCGCGCGCAGGGCTTTAAGGCCTTCTACGTGGCCATTGGCCGCCAGGGCGGCCGCCTTGCCGGTATTCCGGGCGAGGATGCCGAGGATGTGACCGTGGCCGTCGATTTCTTGCGCGAGGTCAACAGCGGCAAGATCGACGCACTGCCCGGCCGCACCATCGTGGTGGGCGGCGGCAACGTGGCCATCGACGTTGCCCGCAACGCCTGCCGTCTGGGTTCCGAGCATGTTGAGATGTTCTGCCTGGAGAGCGAGGCCCAGATGCCCGCCAGCGAGGAGGAGCGTCGCGAGGCCATTGAGGACGGTGCGCACATCAGCTGCGGTTGGGGGCCCAAGGAGGTCCATCTGGACGAGGCCGGCCGTGTGTGCGGCATCACCTTTAAGCGCTGCACGCGCGTCTACGATGACGAGGGCCGTTTTGCGCCCGAGTACGACGAGAACGACCTGCGCCGCGTCGATGCCGACCGTGTAGTCATGTCGATTGGCCAGTCCATCGTGTGGGGCGATCTGCTAGCTGGCTCCAAGGTGGAGCTTGGCCGCGGCCAGGGCGCCCTTGCCGATCCTCAGACCTATCAGACCGCCGAGCCCGATGTCTTTGTGGGCGGCGACGTCTATACCGGTCCGAGCTTTGCCATCGATGCCATCGCCGCCGGTCACGAGGCCGCCGTGTCCATCCATCGCTTTGTGCAGCCGGGATCCGCGCTCACCATCGGCCGCAACCAGCGCCGCTACACCGCGCTCGACCGCGACGATGTCGTGATTGAGAGCTACGACAACGCGAGCCGCGAGGTTGCCCACGTGGACCGCGAGCGCGAGAAGGCTGCGCCGTTTAGCGAGTATGTCGAGACCTTTACCGAAGAGCAGGTGCGCGCCGAGACCGCCCGCTGCCTGGGCTGCGGCGCATCGATCGTCGACCCTAACAAATGCATCGGCTGCGGCCTGTGCACCACCAAGTGCGCGTTTGACGCCATCCATCTGGACCGCGATCGCCCCGAGTGCTCAACGATGGTCAAATATGAGCAAAAGCTCCCAAGCCTCGGCAAGTATGCCCTCAAGCGTGCGATTAAGATCAAATTCGGGAAGAAGTAAGAGGCCTAACAAGTAAGTGAACGGCGCAGAGCGTCGCTCACTGACGTCTGGCCGACATCGCATCAACCGTTGTTGAAAGGTTTCTACCTTGCATGAATTGGGAATCGTCTATCACATCATTCGCGATGTTGAGAACGTGGCGCGCGCCAATGGCGTGCGTCACGTTTCGAGCGTGACGTTACTGCTGGGCGAGGTCTCGGGCGTCGTTCCCGATCTACTACTCGACGCTTGGCGCTGGGCGGCAGATAAAAAGCCTATCACCGAGGGCGCGGAGCTTATCGTGGAGCCAGTCAACGCCGTGACGCATTGCGAGGCGTGCGGCCACGACTATGCGACGGTCGAGCATGGTAAGACCTGTCCCCATTGCGGTAGCGGCGATACCTATCTGCTCCAGGGCCAAGAGGTCATGATCAAGCAGATCGAGACCCCCGACGAGGACCCGGCAGATGCTGCTCCTGACGGCCTCTCCGACGTCCCCGATGCTGTCGACGCCGCCAACCCTCTCCACATCGCCTAGGATCCTCTATAAGTTTCTTATAAATTTTATATCTAATTTTCGATTATCCGCATAAACACTATACTTTCAAGTATTTTGAAGTATAGAAAAAACTCATTTTACCACGAATTTACCACGATTGAATGAGCCTTGATATGACCTATAAAATAACACCCAAAAGAC
>DBFVZT010000088.1:0-19799 GCA_048486575.1 Collinsella sp.
CAAACGCGACCTGGAGGAATACATAGTCCACTGGAACACGAGCCGGAGGCAGGTAAGATTGAAGGGCCTGACCCCGGAGGAGTACCGGAATCAGGCCCTTGCGGCCTAGTCGCTATTTAGGGCGTCCAAGATTTGGGGCGCGGTTCAGACATTGTTCTAGCGGGCTTTTTGCGTTGAGGGTAACGGTGGCTTGCTAATTGATAATTACCCTTTAAGCCCAAAGAGGCTATCGATCGCGCGGCGGCGCTCGGCCCCGCTCAGCTTCGCCATGTCCCGTTTGAAGGTGGTTACCAGGTCCTCGGCGTTCATGCTGCCCCGTCCGTCGCGGTCTACGGAGCTAACGATATGGCACCATGGGGACACTCGTATGTCAATTCTGGTCTAACAGAGCCAAAAGAAATATAACCTGCTGCAGCAATTGACTTGCTAAGGGCTCGAGTTGGTTATATAAATCTAAAATAGTCACAATATACAAATATTGAGAGATGTTGGGGATATAGATGAAAAGATCTAAGAGTTTTCTTTTGTTAGTAATGATGCTGCTCGGACTGTTCTGTCTGAGCAGCCCTTCTTGGGCCGAGGCTGCCTGTCCTGAAGGTGAGCCTCAGCAGTCTTATACGGGCAGCCTGCTGATAACCGCTAAGGAGGGCGATGCCGACTCTCAGTCTGGGGTAAATCCCCTTGCCACTTTTGAGGGGGACGGCGGAACGGTCAAGCTCGACCATATCGGAAGCGGGATTTTGAGGTGGCAAGTTCTTCCGGACAAAATTGCCAACGACCCCTTTTCTTTCGCTGGAACGATATATCTATACAAGGTTGTGAGCGGAAAACAAAAATACGTCGATTGCTATCCGACAAACGGTTCAGGAATTGCCTTCACCGGCATTTCGGGGCAGATTGATACGCATGTACGGAAAGGAACCTATGTGGTGCGTTGGGTTGGAGCTGCTGCAGGCCCGATATGGATTGCCGTCTTGCGCCCCGATGTCCAAATAGGTTTCTCCCTTTAGTCGGGAGGTCGCTCGTGGACACAATATATGACGGGGATGATTGGGTTGAACATTATACTTGGCGCCTGGTCGGCTCGAATGACAATGGGGATGTGGTGTTTGATGGGCTATGCCCAAAGCATCTCCATCCTTTTGTCTCATCGTTAATTGAGAGTTCCGCTCGTGTTGCCCCTTACAGCTCGGCATCGCTTAATGATGCGGACGTTCTTAAAATCATAAATGACTCTATTGACGAGGGTATGATGAGCAGCTTGCTGTTTTCTCGGCTTGTGGGGCTAGATGAGGCTAGCTCAAAACGACTGCTTGCGGGTGAAAAGGTGGAGCTCGCCTATCATTCGATGGTTTCAATCCTGCGGCTGGCCGATGCTCTTCGAAAATAAATAAAAACGGGACAAGTGAGCTATATCACTTGTCCCGTTTTTAATTGGCTCTGTTAGACCAGAATTGACATACGAGTGTCCCCATGGTGCCATATCGTTAGCCCCGTAGACCGCGATGGACGGGGCAGCACGAACGCCGAGGACCTGGTAACTTTCCTCAATTCATGTGGGAAAACGGCTGAAAACGATTGCAATTTTCCGGTGAACGGTCAAAAACTACCGTTCACCGATATTTTCGAAACTGGTTCAAACTGGTATTAAGTCAAAAAGACCAATTCACAAATCTTCATAATGACCTGCAATTTTTCTACACGCTATTTTTAGCCGCCCTGCGTTGTTTGAGCGCTGGGCGAGACCCGATCTGTTGGTCAATCATTTCGAAACGGTTTCAAAACCGCAGGTAGAAGTGTTAACGAGCGGTAAACGGTCGATTTTTTGCCGTGAGCGGTGGAAAAACGTTTTACTGTATGAATCAACGAAAGCGACCTCTTCTGGGGTGATATAGTGACAACAACACGTCACGTGGTTACTACCAGTTTAGAAACCACTGGCCTTCAAAGAACGCTTTCCAAGAAGCTTTAAGGGCGAGCGCCCGCTGGCTTCCGAAAATCATCGGACTCAGATTGTACACACCTTCGGAAGGGAAATTTGAATGGTTGGCTTTATTCTTACCGGTCATGGACAGTTCGCACCCGGCCTTGCAAGCGCTATCGCGATGGTTGCCGGCGACCAGCCTGCTTTTACCGTCGTTCCTTTTGAGGGCGACCAGGCCGCATCCTACGGTGAGGATCTCCGCGCCGCTATTACCGCCATGCGCGAGGAGTGCGATGGCGTGCTCGTCTTTACCGACCTGCTTGGCGGCACCCCGTTCAACCAGTCGATGATGATTGCCCAGGATGTCGACAACGTCGAGGTTCTGACTGGCACCAACCTTCCCATGGTTATTGAGCTTCTGTTCCTCCGAGGCAATGCCACGCTCGCCGAGCTTGGCGAGCAGGCCGTGACCGTTGGACAGACGGGCGTCACCGCCCAGACGGTCGCATCCGTTGCCGGCTCCGAGGAAGAGGATATCTTCGGCGACGAGGACGGCATCTAATGGCCGATTTCGGAGCCAACGTCCTGAGCTCCTCGGTCGCCCTTTTAGGCCTGCTTGTCATCATGGGCTTGATTTACACCATCTGGTCGCAAATCAACATGAAGAAGAAGCAGAAGTACTTCAAGGAGCTGCACACCGAGCTCAAGCCGGGTCAAGAGGTTCTTTTCGCCGGCGGTATCTACGGAACCGTCAAAGGCATCGAAGGCGAGAAGGTCCAGATCAAAGTCCGATCCGGAGCCGTCGTAGATGTTTCGCGTTACGCGATTCAGGAGATCAAGTAACTGTCGTCAGCAAATAACGAAAGGAAGCTGATCAACATGGCAGAACCCAACATTCTTCTTACCCGCATCGATAACCGACTGGTTCATGGTCAGGTTGCCACCCAGTGGAACTCCACCCTGGGCTCCAACCTCATCCTCGTCGCCAACGACGACGTGGCGTCCAACACCATGCGCCAGAACCTCATGAAGATGGCCGCTCCCGCCGGCGTCGCTACGCGTTTCTTCTCTCTGCAGAAGACCATCGACGTCATTGGCAAGGCGAGCCCGCGCCAGAAGATCTTCATCGTGGCCGAAACACCGGAAGACGTGCTTACGCTCGTCAAGGGCGGTGTGCCTATAAAGAAGGTAAACATCGGCAACATGCACATGTCGGAAGGAAAGCGCCAAGTCGCCACCTCCGTCGCAGTTAACGACGAGGATGTCGCTGCGTTTAAAGAGCTGCAGGAATTGGGGGTGGAGTTGGAGATCAGGCGCGTTCCGAGCACGCCTGTTGAGGACACGAGCAAGCTCTTCTCGTAATCCTCGTGATCCACGTTGTCAGGAGTGAAACCCTGACGTTCTGTACGTGAAATCCAAAGTGCGTACATACATTTTGAAAGGAGGAGCAAGATGGAATACTCGATCATCCAGATCGCTCTGGTCTTCGTCGTCACGTTCATCGCGGCAATCGACCAGTTTGACTTCCTCGAGTCTCTCTATCAGCCCATCGTCACCGGCGCCGTCATCGGTCTTATCCTTGGCGACCTTAACACCGGTCTTCTCGTGGGTGGTACCTATCAGCTCATGACGATCGGCAACATGCCGATCGGAGGCGCTCAGCCGCCTAACGCCGTCATCGGCGGCATCATGGCAGCCATTCTCGCTATCGCCACGGGCCTCGAGCCCAACGCGGCAGTCGGCCTCGCCATTCCGTTCGCTCTGCTTGGCCAGCTTGGCGTTACCCTGGTCTTCACGCTTATGTCCCCGCTTATGTCCACGGCCGATAACATGGCTCACAACGCGGACACCAAGGGCATCGAGCGCCTGAACTACTTCGCCATGGCTCTGCTCGGCCTGATCTTCGCTGTCGTCGTCACCCTGTTCTTCATCGCTGGCGCTACCATCGGTCAGACCATCGCTTCTGCCATCCCGACTTGGCTGCAGACCGGTCTCTCCGCTGCAGGCGGCATGATGCGCTTCGTCGGCTTCGCCGTCCTGCTCAAGGTTATGATGAACCGCGATATGTGGGGCTTCTTCCTCATGGGCTTTGGCCTCGCGCTCATCACCGTTGCCAACGATTCGCTGGCAACCCCTGCTCTGCTCATCCTCGCTCTCATCGGCTTCGGCATCGCTTTCTGGGACTTCCAGCAGCAGACCGAGCTGAAGGGTGCAGCTGTTTCTGACGGAGGTGACTTCGAAGATGGCATCTAATGAGTATGTGATCCCGGAGCACTACGAGGATCTCACTCCTGCTCCGCAGCTCGACCAGAAGACCCTCAACAAGATGGCTTGGCGCTCCTGCTTCCTGCAGGCATCGTTCAACTACGAGCGCATGCAGGCCGCTGGCTGGCTTTACTCCATCATCCCCGGTCTGGAGAAGATCCACACCAACAAGAACGACCTCGCGGCTTCCATGAGCCACAACCTGGAGTTCTTCAACACCCACCCGTTCCTCGTCACCTTTGTTATGGGCATCGTGCTTTCGCTCGAGCAGAACAAGGTTGACATCCCCACGATCCGCGCCGTCCGCGTCGCCGCAATGGGCCCGCTCGGTGGTATCGGTGACGCCCTGTTCTGGCTGACGCTCGTGCCTATCACGGCCGGCATCACCTCCAACATGGCCATCAACGGCAACGCCGCTGCACCGATCATCTTCCTGGTGATCTTCAACGCCGTCCAGTTCGCTCTGCGCTTCTGGCTCATGAACTGGTCCTACAAGCTTGGCACCAGCGCCATTGACGCTCTGACCGCCAACATGCAGGCCTTCACGCGTGCCGCTTCCATCATGGGCGTCTTCGTCGTCGGTTGCCTGGTCGTCACCATGGGTGGCACCCAGATCAACCTCCAGATCCCCAACGGCACCACCCGTGGCCTTGCCCCTACTACCGTGATCGTCTCCGAGAAGGAGGCCGAGAACTTCACCGGTATGGAGGGCATCGATACCGAGACCGCTGAGGCCGGTACCATCGCCATGACCGATGAGGACGGCAACGCCCTCACCGCCACCGATGCCGACGGCAACGAGGTCAAGTGCGGCGTCGCCGATCTGGGCAACGGCATGGAGTCCGTGACCTACGCTACCGTCACCGAGGATCCGGTCAACTTCTCTGTTGCCGACACCCTCAACACCATCGTCCCCAAGCTCGTCCCGCTTATGCTTACGCTGCTGCTTTACTACATGTTCGCTAAGCACAGCTGGACCCCGACCAAGGGCATTCTCCTGCTCTTCGTCCTTGGCATCCTGGGCGCTGGCCCGCTTGGTCTCTGGCCGAGTATCTGGTAAGGCTCTAGCTTGAGGGGTGTGTCCCTACGCGGCTCACACCCCGACCCCTTAAGCCATGTGTATGTTAAAAGCCGCGTGCTCGAAAGAGCGCGCGGCTTTTGTTTTCTTAATGATTCGGGTGTGGCAGACAGATAATGCATAACACCCTAGGTAGTTAGCCGAATTCGAGCAAAAGGGAGGATAGGATGGCGATCGGAGCGCGTAAGCAACCGCTGTACGATCAGCTGGTCGATATTCTGACCGAAAAGATTGACCATGAATATCGCGCCGGTGACATGATTCCTTCCGAGCGCGAACTTTCGGAGCGCTATGGTCTCTCGCGCACTACGGTACGCCTGGCTCTGCAGGAACTGGAGCGTTTAGGACTGGTGGTTCGGCAGCACGGTCGCGGTACCTTTGTGACCGACCGTTCGGCAAAAGCAACCAATCTTATGCAGTCCTACAGCTTTACCGAGCAGATGCGCGCGATGGGTCGAGAACCCGAGACCACGATTCTCGAGTTTTGCGAGATGGAGGCCGATAAGAATCTGGCCGAGCATATGGGATTGCGCATCGGTGATCGCATTTTTAAGCTCAAGCGCCTTCGTTCTGCCGACAACATGCCCATGATGGTCGAACGCAGCTATCTACCGGTTCGTCAATTTCTGTCCCTAAAGCGACCGCTACTGGAGCGTAAGCCGCTTTATGATGTGATTGAGCAAGACTTTCAGCAAAAGATACGCGTGGCCGAGGAGGAGTTCTATGCGAGCATAGCCCGTCCCACCGACGCCCACCTTTTGGGAATTGTCGAGGGCTCGCCTGTGCTCGATTTGGTCAGGACTACGTATAACGAGTCAAACGAGGTTGTGGAGTATACACTCTCGGTTGCTCGTGCCGATCAGTTTAAATACAAGGTTTACCACCAGCGTAGCAACTAGTGTCCGCATCGTTTCCATATGGTGATTCTTTGCATTTAACTGGTTACTACCAGATAACCAACCGAAGTGTATAATTGCACGTCAGAGGATTACTTCTAGAGAGAGGTATTAGAAATGTTCGAGAAGAGTGTCGAGGAGCTCACCGAGCTCGGCGCCCAGATCACCACGGCCGAGATTGCTCAGCAGCCCGAGCTTTGGCGTGATACGCTCAACATCTATCGCGAGAACAAGGAGGCCATCGAGGCCTTCCTGGCCGAGGCTCGCGCTATGGGCGAGGGCCGTCTGTCCGTTGTCTTCACCGGTGCCGGTACGTCCGACTACGTTGGCGATACCTGCGCCCCGTACCTGCGTCACGCTGGCAACACTGATCTCTACGACTTTAAGCCCATCGCCACGACCGACATCGTGAGCGCCCCGCGCGACTTCCTGCGCGCCGAGGATCCCACGCTCGTGGTTTCCTTTGCCCGCTCTGGCAACAGCCCCGAGAGCCTTGCCGCCGTTGCCGTTGCCAAGGAGCTCGTCCACAACGTCAAGTTCCTCAACATCACCTGCGCTCCCGAGGGCAAGCTCGCCGTCGAGTCTGCCGATGATCCCAATGCGCTGACGCTGCTCATCCCGCGCGCCAACGACAAGGGCTTCGCCATGACCGGTTCTTATTCCTGCATGACCCTGCTCTCCACCCTTATTTTCGACACTGCCTCTGACGAGCAGAAGGCCGAGTGGGTCGAGACCATCGCCAAGATGGGCGAGGAGGTCATCTCCCGTGAGCCCGAGATCGCCGATTACCTGGCTGGCGACTTCAACCGCGTGACCTACTTGGGTTCTGGCTCCTTTGGTGGCCTTGCCCAGGAGAGCCAGCTCAAGATCCTCGAGCTCGCACACGGTCTGGTCGCTACTTCCTACGACACCTCCATGGGCTATCGTCACGGACCTAAGTCCTTCGTCGACGATAAGACGCTCGTCTTCGTGTTCGTCAACAACGACGCCTACACCCGTCAGTACGACATCGACATCCTCAACGAGATCGGTGGCGACGAGATCGCTCAGCACACCATCGCCGTTCAGCAGGAAGGTGCCACCGTCTATGAGGGTGAGTCCTTCACCTTTAAGGGCTACGAGGCACTCCCCGAGGGTTACCTTGCTCTGCCGTTCGTGATGTTTGCCCAGGCAATCAGCCTGCTCAACTCCGTGCGCGTGGGCAACACGCCCGATACGCCGAGCCCCACCGGCACGGTCAACCGCGTGGTCAAGGGCGTGACGATTCACCCCTTCACCGCTTAATCGCGTCCCCCTGTAAGGGCGCCCGTCCGCTCATAACGGCGGGCGGGCGCTTTTTGTTTTACGTGAGCTGGGTATAAGCATCACCACAGTCAACTGCTTTAGAAGCAAGGAGTGCATATGAGCACGTACGCAATTAAGGCTGACAAGTTCTTCTTGCCGGCGGGCCCGCAACTGGGCGGCTATCTTATGGTCGAGGATGGCGTCCTTGGCGCCTGGCAGGCCGACGAGCCCTCTTGCGAGATTAAGGATTACACGGGATCGTGGATCGCACCGGGTATGGTCGACACCCACATCCATGGCTTCTATAACCACTCGACTACCGATAACGATCCCGAGGGCATCGATATCAGCTCGACCGAGCTCGCCCGTCGCGGCACCACCAGCTGGCTGCCCACGACGTTCACCGATGGCGTCGAGCAGATCAAGGACGCTTGCGCCGCCATCGCCCAAGCGGACGAGGGTCGCGGTCCCGACTTCTGCGGTGCTCGCATTCAGGGCATCTACCTGGAGGGCCCCTTCTTTACCATGAAGCACGTGGGCGCGCAGAACCCCGCTTATCTGATTGACCCCTCCGAGGAGGTCTTCGACCAGTGGCAGGAGGCTGCCGGCGGACGTATCGTTAAGAGTGCCATGGCCGCCGAGCGCGATGGCGCCGCTGCCTATGCCGCTGCCCTCAACGCAAAGGGCGTCGTGACCAGCATCGGCCACTCCGATGCCACGTATGACGAGTGCATCGCCGCCATCAACGCCGGTGCCAGCTGCTTTACGCATACCTATAACGGTCAGCGCGGGCTGCATCACCGTGAGCCCGGCGTCGTGGGTGCTGCCATGTCCACACCTGAGACCTACGCCGAGATCATCTGTGACGGCAAGCACGTAAACCCTGCCGCCATCAAGGCACTGCTGCAGGCAAAGGGCTGGCAGCACACGGTACTCATCACCGACTGCCTGGGCTGCGGCGGCATGCCCGAGGGCAGCTACACCAGCGGCGGCATGGACGTCATCATGAAGGACAACCTGTGCTGGCTCGCCGACGGCAAGAGCATTGCCGGCTCGGTGCTCACGCTTGCCCAGGGCGTCAAGAACATCGTCGACTGGGGCATTGCCAGCGCCGATATCGCCATTCGCATGGCAACCGAGGTGCCGGCACGCTCCGCGCACATCGAGGATAAGTGCGGCAGCATCATGCCGGGTCGCGACGCCGACTTTGTCGTGTTCGACCATGAGCTCACCCTCGTCGAGACGTATGTTGGCGGCCAGAGCGTCGGCAACGCCTTTACCGAGTAACGATAGAAAAAGACGGCGGGCCCGAATCTGCTCGGACCCGCCGTATGGGTTAAACGCTCAAAAGCACCTTAACAGTTACAGCTTGTTAGCGATCTTCTTTGCCGTGCGCTTAACGCCGGCCACAAGACCTCCCGCAGGATGCTCCTTTTCGTAGGCTAGACGCTTCTCGCGCTTGGCGTACTCTTCGACGATGATATCGCCATACTCGTCTTCGATCTTGTCGAAGAAGTCGACGGCGCCCTTAATTTCCTCAGCGGTCGGGTGTCCCTTTTGGACACCGCCGGCGAGCTTGAACGGTCCCCACGTATCAAAGCCGGGGCAGCCGTAGACACCCATAAAGATGGCCTGCCTCATGCGGCAGATGCCATCAATATCCTTGCCGTACCACTTGTTTTTGCCACCGTAGGTCATAAGCCCAAACACCTTGTCCTGCGGCTGCAGCACGTTCGTGAGCACGCGTGCCATGTCCTTGTCGATCTCGGAGTAATAGATGCCCGTGGCGACACCGATCAGATGATATTCGTGCAGGTTGGGATACTCGTTTTTACCGAGCGTCTTTACATCGAGGGTATCGATTTCGGGGTGCGCCTCAACGATGGCGTCCACGAGCTTTTTCGTATTGCCGTGATGGCGCGAGGCGTAGAGGATGATGGTTCGCATAAGAAGGCCTTTCAGCTGTAATTGCATCAATGTCTGTATGGTACCCCGTTGCATGGCTGGGATACCGGACGCATCGATGAACGTGCGGGTTTGTCCTTTGGTCAGGGCCGAGACGGGTTCTTGCGAGCAAAAAAGCAGTTGTTCGAAAGGATGGGCAATGGAATACGCTCTCTCCAACGATTCGATTTCTATTAAGGTTTCCACGGCCGGCGGCTCGTTTACCTCAATCGAGGCCGACGGTCGCGAGTATCTGTGGCAGGGCGACCCTGCCGTATGGTCCGGTCAGGCGCCGATCTGCTTCCCGATTTGTGGAGGTCTGCGCGATGGCAATGCCATGACGTTTGCCGGACATCACGTGAAGCTCGCCCGTCACGGATTTGCGCGCAAGCAGGAGTGGAAGCTGCTGAGCCAAAGCGATAACGAACTGGCGATGTGCCTGGCTTCGGAGGATAACGCCGCATTGCTGAGCGATTATCCGTATCCGTTTAAGCTCGTTGCCCGCAATACGCTCGAGGGTAATGCCGTGCGCGTTTCCTATGAGGTGACCAACGAGGGTACCGAGGACATGCCGTTCTTTATCGGCGGTCACCCCGGCTTTAGGTGCCCGCTCGACGAGGGTGAGGCCTATACGGACTACGAGCTGCGGTTTGAGAAGGACGAGGCCGCGGAGCTTTGCACCGCCGTTCCCTCGACCGGTTTGATCGACGTGGACAACCGCTCCAAGAACCCCATGGTGGGAAAGACGCTGCCGCTGTCGCACGAGCTCTTCGACTTTGCGGAGACCATCTTTGACGTGCTTGAAAGCCGTCAGGTCACGCTCTCCAAGAAGGGCGAGGACAAGGGCGTTCGCCTGAGCTTTGAGGGCTTCCCGTACCTCATTGTGTGGAGCAAGCCCGAGGGCGATTTTGTGGCGGTTGAGCCATGGGGCGGCCTTTCGACCTGCTCTGATGAGGACGATGTGCTTGAGCACAAGCGCGGCTGCCTTGTCGCCAAGCCCAAGGAGACCGTCGTCCGTTCGTTTACGATTGAGATTCTGTAATTCTGTTTTGTCGACTCGTATCGCGAGGCATAAGGAGCCTGCGAGATAAGGAGCTAAAAATGATCCTCACCGTTACGATGAACCCGTCCGTCGATACGCGCTATCAGCTCGATGAGCTCGTCATCGACGACGTCAACCGTGTGACGCCCGAAAAGACCGCCGGCGGCAAGGGCCTTAACGTAGCCCGCGTCCTTGGTCAGCTGGGCGACGACGTTGTGGCAACCGGTCTGCTCGGCGGCCACATGGGCGCCTACATGGCTGAGCTCATGGACGCCAACGGCATTAAGAATGATTTTGTACCCATCAAGGGCGAGACTCGTATTTGCCTCAACATCCTCCACGCCGGCAACCAGACTGAGCTGCTCGAGAGTGGCCCGACGATTGCCCCCGAGGAGCTCGATGCCTTTACCGCCAAGTTTACCGAGCTTGCGAGCAAGGCCGACGTCGTCACCATCTCGGGCTCGCTACCCCGCGGTGTCGAGGCAGACTACTATGCCAAGATCACGGGCATTGCCGAGAACGCCGGCGCCAAGGTGCTGCTCGATACCTCGGGTGCTTCGCTCGAGGCCGCCCTTAAGTCCGAAATTAAGCCCGAGCTGGTCAAGCCTAACCTGACCGAGATCAACGGCCTTCTGGGCACGAGCTTTACCACCGACGATGTGGACGAGCTCCGCGCCGCGCTCGCCTCTGATGCCCGCTTCTCCGATATCCCCTGGGTCGTCGTGTCCATGGGCGCTGCCGGCTCCGTTGGCTTCCACAATGGCCGTGCGTTCCGCGCAAAGACGCCCGATATCCCTGCCGTTAACGCCACGGGCTCTGGTGACTCCACTATCGCTGGCTTCGCGCATGCCATTGCTGCTGGCGCGGACGACGAGACGGTGCTGCGTACTGCCAACACCTGCGGCAAGCTCAATGCCATGGATCCCATGACCGGCCATCTGGTCATGGACCGTTGGGACGAGGTCTACAACGGCGTTGTCGTGACCGAGCTGTAAAAGCCTGGGCGTCGGCCCCGGCATTGCTTGCTAGCTCATGTCGACGACAAGTGCGGTAGCATTATGCTGGGGCGCGACGCCGGCTTTGTCGTGTTCAGTCCCGACCTTACCCTGGTCGAGACGTGTGTGGGTGGCAACAGCGTCGGTAACGCGTTTACCGAGTAGCCGCCAAAGAAGTGATCCGAGAGGGGATTTAGATGATTTACGGTGCATTGGGCGATATCGAGGAGTATCGCGGAATGCTCAAGGGCCTCGACGTGCTGATCGACTGGCTCGAGGAGAACGATCCGGCGAAGCTCGAGGTCGGCAGCCATCCGATTCTGGGCGACAAGGTCTTTGCGAACGTCATGGCTCCCACGACGCGTCCCGAGGCCGAGGCCCACTACGAGACGCATCAGCGCTATCATGACTTGCAGATTGACGTCGAGGGTCGCGAGGCCTTTAAGGTTGCCACGGGCAGCCTGACGCTGGTCCAGGAGTTTGACGAGAAGGACGACTACGACCTGGTCGATTCCGACGCTTCGATCGCCGGCGATCTTGCTGACGACAAGTTTGCACTGTTCGTTGCCGGCGAGCCTCACATGCCCACGCTCGAGTTCCCGGGCGATGGCGCGCAGCCGGTCAAGAAGATCTGCTTTAAGCTGCTTGCAGATGCTTACTGGGAGGAGTAGCGTGCCGTTCGTTTGAGCCGTGCTCGCTGGCGTGGTGCCCCTAGGGCAGACGCGCTTGAGCCCCGCTGATTGTGGTTCCCTAAAGGGGCTGCGGTCGGCGGGGCTTTTGTTTTTGATAGGGGATTTGCTGGCGTCGCAGCGCTTGGATTGGTGGCCGTGTGCCATAATTCGGCAACAAAAAAGCCACCCGAAGGTGGCTATCTTGTGCAATGGAGCCAGCGACCGGGCTCGAACCGGTGACCCCCGCTTTACGAGAGCGGTGCTCTACCAACTGAGCTACGCTGGCGGCCATGTGATGGCGCAACTGAGGCGTCAACGGCTGTCTATGATACGGGACATCGCAAATCCGCGCAAGTGTTCTGACGGCTTTTCTCACTTTAAATGCACTAATATTGGAGACGCGATGTCTTGCTCTTACGGGTCTCAAACAGAATGGGGCAGCGATGACTCAACCCAAGATTCTTCTCGCACGCATCGACGACCGTTTCATTTACGGACAAGACGTTGAGCTGTGGAACGAAGCCGTGGGTTCCAACCTTGTCCTAATCGTCAACGATGAGATCGCGGCAGATTCGCGCCAATGGGCACCCATGAGGGTGGCGGCGCCAGAAGGCGTTTGGACGCGGTTTTTCTCGGTGCAAAGGACCATCGACGTCATTCATACCGCAACGCCTCGCCAATTGATTCTGATCATGGTGGCCTCACCCTCCGATGCGCTCGCGCTGGTTAAGGGCGGTGTGCCGATCACCAAGATCAGCATTGGTCATATGCAGGCAGGGGAGGGCAAGCGTCCCGCAACGCCCGCAGTTGCCGTAGACGACACAGACGTCGCTGTTCTCAGAGAGCTGCAAAAGCTCGGCATAGAACTAGAAATCCGCTATCTCCCCAGTTCCGCCCCCGACCCCATCGGCAATCTGTTCAACCGATCCCTTGGGGACGGAGGAAAACGGATCATTTTGCCTTCGTAGGGGATCTGTGTGGCGCTGTCCGCCAAAACTATGCCGGTTTACTACGATGAATTGCTTATCGCCGAGCATGCCAAATTTGCAGAGAATAAAACCGCAGGTAGACGAGTTGCTAATTTTTTATAAACCAGCGCGTGGTCGGACATAGTGGGTTCATCGTAGTAATTCGGCATAGTTTTGTTATGTCACCAATTCGGTGGCATCGAAAAGAAGGATTTAGGCATGAAGCAGCGCCCGTCGGCGGTGGTGCCGGCGGGCGTTGCTGTGCGAGATGTCGCGTTGTGGGCCTAGTGCCTCATAAAGTGGTATTCGATCACATTGCTGTAGGGGTGACCCGGGCCCACAATGCCCTGTGGGAACAGCGGCTGGTGCGGCGTGTCGGGGTACATCTCGGCCTCGAGGGCAAAGCCGGCGCCCCAGCCATAGTTGGCATCGTCCTTGGCGTGCTCGTCGCCCAGCCAGTTGCCGGTGTAGAGCTGCACGCCCGGTGCGGTGGTGTAGTAGTCCAGCTCGCGACCGGTCCACATCTCCTCGACGTGCATCGCGCGGCGCAGGTTGCGACCGTACTGATAGCCATCGATGCACAGGCAGTGATCGTAGCCACGGGCCTGCTTAATCTGCGGGTCGTCGGCCTCCATGCCGGGTGCGACGGGGCGCAGCTCGCGAAAGTCAAACAGCGTGCCCTCGACCGGAGCAATCTCACCGGTGGGGATGTTCTGCTCGTTAATGGGCAGGTAGTGAGCAGCATTAGCAACAAAGAAGTGCTCGCAGTCCATTCCGGCGTTATGGCCGGCAAGGTTAAAGTACGTGTGGTTGGTCATGGACACGTACGTGGCGCAGTCGCTCTCGCAGCCATACTCGATACAAAAGGCGCCGGTGCGCGTCACGGTAAACACGGCCGTAAAGGTGCGGTTACCGGGGAGACCCAGCTCGCCATCCTCAAGCGAGGTGGTCATGCGCACGGCATTGTGGACCTCGTCGAGCTCAACGTCCCACACGCGCTTGTGCAGGCCGTGCTCAAGGTCGCTGTGCAGGTTGTTGGCGCCCTCGTTGGCCGGCATGTGCCAGTCCGTGCCGTCGATGGTGATCGTGGCGCCCGCGGTGCGGTTGGCCACGGGGCCAATGGTCGCGCCAAAGCAGGCGGGGTTATCAAAGTAATCCTCGAGCTTATCGAAGCCCAGCACCACATCGCGTACGTTACCGGGGATATCGGGTACGTCAATGCCCAGCACGGTGGCGCCATAGTCCATAATGCGAACGCAGATCTCGGGCCCGTTGAGGGTGTAACGATGAACGGGGGTACCGCACGGCGCGGTGCCGAAAAGCTCGGAAGTGATCATTTGGTTCCTAACATCGAGGTATTTCGGACAAACTGTAGCGCGAACAGGTGAGATTATCACTACACCTCACTAAAGCAGGGGGTATTTTTCTCAAAAAAAGTGAGGAAGGCGCAGTTGAAGCGTTCATTTTTGGTTCGCGCGAATCTGATACAATTTGTTCGTTACTGTTCGAATTGATGTATGCGTGGAATGTCGAGGGCTCATCGTGATTAAGGCAGAGCGACAGGATAAGGTTCGTCAGCTGCTCGAGGAGCAGGGTACGGTCTCGGTCAAGGAGATCTCGGACGCGCTGGGCGTCTCGGACATGACGATCCGCCGCGACCTTGAGGAGCTCGCGAGCCTGGGCGAGATCGAGCGCGTGCACGGCGGTGCCCGTAGTGCGCAGGGTCGCCCCCATGCCATGCTGCGCCATGAGTACTCGCACAGCGAAAAGCGTTCCAAGCATGCCGAGGAAAAGCTGCAGATCGCGCGCCGTGCCGTGGAGCTTATCGAGGAGGGCTCGACCATCTTTTTGGGTACGGGCACCACAGTTGAGCAGATGGCCTCGATGCTGCCGGCGTTTCGCCTGCGTATTGTGACCAACTCGCTTTCGGTTTTTAATCTGCTCGAGGAGCGCGAGGACTGCGACTTGTGCCTGGTGGGCGGTATGTACCGTCGTCGCACCGCCGCCTTTGTGGGCCCCACTGCCGAGGACACCCTGCGCGCACTGGGGATCGATGCGGCGTTTATCGGTGCGAACGGCATCTTGGACGGCGACGTATCCACGTCGAACATGGACGAGGGCCGCATTCAGCAGCTTGCCTTTAGCAAGGCCGATTCTCGCTACCTCATTGCCGACTCCAGCAAGATCGGCAAGCGCGACTTCTACACCTTCTGCCGCCTGGACAGCCTGGATGCCGTAGTATGCGAGCCGAGTATCTCGGCAGAAGACCGCGCCGCCATCGAGGAGCACACGCGGGTCATCTGCTAACTAGCGAAGCAGGCGATATTTCTGCCCCCTGCCGGTGCCTTCAACTGTCGCCAGGCCTGTCTCAACGAGTTTTTTGAGGATGCGGAGTAGCTTCGAACGACTAAAGGTGACTTTAGCCGCAAGCTCGCTTGTCGATTGAGGGTGTATTCCACTCAGCAGTCCGAATACGGTAAGTTCGTCGCCTTCGAGCCCGGGGTTATCCATGAGTAGGGGAAGCGTGACCACAATAGCGTTATCCGATACTTGAAAACGAGGCTTTTTGATGCTGTCTTTATAGGTGTCTCGAATTCGCATAATGCCCGTTCCGAATGCTTCGATAAGGCCTAGGCGCAAAAAGACTTCGGCAAGAATGCGATTGCGTCTTACGGACAGCATGTCGGACAGGTATTCATCGACAGTCATGCTTGCCGGCAAACCGCCGGGCGAGGCGACTTCCACGCGGTCGTCGAACATCGAGATGCGAATGTGCGCGGGTACATCCCAAGTCCTGTGAACGACTGCATTGGTAATGGCCTCGCGGAATGCTTCGAGCGGAATGAGCTCCTTGCGGACCCGCTCCATTCCCTTGATCTCTTCGTAACAGTACTGAGTTTCAAATAGTTCAAGAGCGCCGTCAATCTCCGTTAAAACCGATGCATGTTCGAGAGTTTTGCGCTGCTTAATGAGATTGATGGTGTCGCCAAACACCGCCATGTCGATACCTGGGAAATCGTTCTCGTCCGCGAGCAGTTCTGCCGCGTTGTTGTAGGTTCCGGTCTCATCGAGCAGGCCGAGGGTTTTGAGGGTGTCGGTTGTGAACGACTGAAGCGAAAGCTTCGCCGTTAAGCGATTCTCTAAAACGATGAAAGATAAATCTTGCTTGTTTGCCGGGAGCTGTTCAAAGGAGAGGTTTTGACCCTCGAGCACAAGGCGCGAAAGACCTAGAGTATCAACTGGTATGGTCGCGGTGTCGTTTCGCTTGTATGCCTTCGAGCGGTATAGGTAGGGCTTCGATCTGCCGGGAAAGACCGTAAGCTCTACGGTTGCATCGGGCTCGTTGATTTTTAGGGAGTAATCGGGCTGGGGGATGATCGAATCGTTAATCTTGTTTTCGATATCCAGGCGGGTCTGCTTGGGGTCATCGAGGCCAACGGCTTCTCCGTCGTCGTTAATTCCAAATAGCACGCGTCCTCCCGTGCCATTTGCATAAGCGGAGACGGTTTTAAGGAACGAATTGGTGACGCATTCCTTGAATTCAAGATCTTTGGATTCATGCATCGTGTTGCTCCGTTTCGCTTCAATTTGACGTGAGAAATGACACGTAAAATTTTACACGTCATTTTGCATGTCAAAAATATGACACGAAAAAATTTGCGTGTCATTTTGCGTGTCAAAGTGACGTGAAATGACACGCAAACGTGGATGCAGTGACGTTCTGCGGGCAAACGAAGTTTGCGGGCCTGTGATTTGGCCGAACTGGCGCACCGGATTCTCTCGCATAGCCGAACGGGCTTTCGGTGTCATATCAGCGCCAAATGATACCGAAAGCCCGTTCGTGATACCGAAAACTTGAGGCTGTGCTCCATAGCTGATTGGATAGTTTGGATTCCACCATCTAATTGTCTCAATCTGTAACAGATAGGGGAGAAAAGCTCAGCTAGATGTTACAGATCGAGATTTTCTGCCTGGCCGATTCCGTTTGTCTAAATCTGTAACGGATAGGGGTGAAATAGTCGTCTAGATGTTACAGATTGAGATTGAATGGATTGGCCTGCGCGTTCGTCTCGATCTGTAACAGGTAGGCGGCCAATACCGGATTTAGTGTTACAGATTTAGATCTTTCGGCCCGGGCGGGCCCGTTCATCTCAATCTGTAACAGTAAGGACCGAAAACCCCTGCTAGATGTTACAGATCGAGACAAACGGCCTGTTCGAACCGAGCCAAAACATATAGGCCGCATGCGAACCCGTGGAGGGATTCGCATGCGGCCGACAGGGGGTATGCGGCTTGAATTAGGCCATGAGCAGGCCGGTCTCCGCGACGTTCTTGTACCAGTACGCGCTCGCCTTGGGATAGCGCTTCTGGGTCTCGAAGTCGATGTAGAACAGGCCGTAGCGCTTGTTGTAGCCGTTGGTCCAGGAGAACTGGTCCTGCAGCGACCACACAAAGTAACCGTCGACGTTTACGCCGCCGTCGATTGCCTTGAGGATCCATGCGAGATGCTGGCGCATGTAGTCGATGCGAGGGGCGTCGTCGATAAAGCCGTCCTCGAAGTCGTCCTTATAGCCCATGCCGTTCTCGGTGATGTAGATCTTCTTGTAGTTGGGGTAATCGTTCTTAATGCGGAGCAGCAGGTCGTAGAGGCCCTCGGGATAGATGATCCAGTCCCAGTCGGTGGTGGGTACGCCTTCGCGTACGCATGACTCGCCCACGCCCTTGAGGAACCAGCGCGAGGAGCCCTTGTCGCCGGTACCATTGTGGTTGATGTCGTTTTCGCCCTCGGCGGCACGCAGGAACTGGCACTTGTAGGTGTTGACACCCAGGCAATCGTTGTAGGGGAGCGCGGCGGTCAGCGCGGCGATGTCCTCGTCGCGGACGTCAAGCTCGCCGCCGGCGATATGGGCCAGCTTGGTCGCAGCCTCCATGGTGTCGGCTGCATAGTGGCCGCGGAAGGTGGCGTCGAGTACCCAGCGGTTGTTGATGACATCGGCCATGCGAGCTGCCTCGCAGTCGGCGGCGTTGTTGGGGTCGAGGGGATACTTGGGCTCCAGGTTCTGGACAATGCCGATCTCGCCCTCAAAGCCGCCCTCATGGAAGGCGACGACAGCCTTGGCATGGGCCACCATCATGTTGTGCATGAGCTGGAAGGCCTTGTCCAGGCGGTATTTCTCGCCGTGCGGCCAGTTGCCAACGATAAAGCTGCCCTCGGCGGTTGCGGGAATCTCGTTAAAGGTAAACCAGTGCTTGACCTCGGTGAACTCGGCAAAGCAGAACTTGGCGTACTCGACAAAGGCGTCGATCGTCGTGCGCGTCAGGAATCCCTCGCCGCCGTTCTGGTAAAAGGCCTCGGGTGTATCGAAGTGATCGAGCGTGACATAGGGGATAACGCCAGCTTTGTTGCAGGTGGCGAAAAGCTCGTGATAGAAAGCGACACCCTCGGGGTTAATCTCGCCGGTGCCACTGGGGAAGATGCGGCTCCAAGCGATGGAGACGCGAATGCCGTTAATGCCAAAGCGCTGGCACAAATCGATATCGACCGGATATTTGTTGTAGAAGTCGCTTGCAGGATCGGGGGAGAAGCGACCCTGAGCTGCCAGGAAATCGTCCCAGGGCACTTTGCCCTTGCCGTGCGTGCGGGTCTCGCCCTCAACCTGGTAAGCGGCGGTGGCGCCGCCAAACACAAAGCCGTCGGGGAACTGCATGGGGTTGTTCATAAGTCATCCTTTCTGTGGGATACGAATAGGGAGAGGTGCCCGAACTGGGGATCCGGGCACCAACAGAGGGAGGAACTAGTCGAGGTTCTCGCGGAGCCACTTGATGGCGCCGGCGGGGTCGCGGGTAAGGTCGATATATTCCTTGCCGCGCGGGGCGAGCAGCTTAATGCCCAGACGATCGGTGTCGGCCTTCATGTCGTTGTAGTAGCTACGAACCTGCGGGGCGAGCACGATGACGTCGTACTGATCCATGATGGCAGTGTGCTGGCCATAAGCACCGGCAGAGGAAGCGATGTTCTCTCCGGTCTGTGCGGCACCTTCCTTGATGGCGTTGGCAAGCATGGCAGAGGTGCCGGCGCCGGCGCACAGGACGAGGACCTTCAGGCCATCGACATCCTTCTTGGCGGATGCATCGGCAGCGGGCTCGGGCTGATCGGCGACAGGCTTGCTGTCGGCGGCGGCAACGGTCGTCTCGACGGAAGCGGTGGCCTGCTCGGCAGCGGGCGTAGAGGCGTTGGCGGCGACGGAAGCGGCACCATTGGACTCGAGACCCAGCTCGGCGGCGCGCTCGGCCTCCTGGTCACAGAGCAGTTTATCGTATGCCTTCAAGAACGGCAGGTAGATGATGGCGTCCAGCAAGATGATGATCGCGACAAACACCAGGGCGATAAGCTGGAAGTTCGTGGTGATGAAGATGCCGATGGGGGCAGGGGTGGCCCAAGGCACCACGAAGGAGAAGCCGTTCATGCCCACGTTATCGATAAAGAACTTGGCAACACTTACGTTGACGCAGCCGGCGGCAACAAAGGGGACGAGCATGTAGGGGTTAAGGATCATCGGCGCGCCAAAGAGCAGCGGTTCGTTGACGGCGAAGGCAACAGGAACAATCGAGGCCTTACCGACGGCTTTGAGCTGCTTGGACTTCATAAAGAGAATCAGCAGAAGCGGCACGATGAACGTGGCGCCGGTGCCGCCGAACTCACCCACGAGCGACATGTTAAAGGTGAGGGAG
>DBFVZT010000089.1:0-2008 GCA_048486575.1 Collinsella sp.
GCAGGCCCCTACAGGTGGGCGATATTCTACGCCTTGCGGCACCCCGTCGCCCACGGAGGTTAAACGTACACGTAAGCCGTACTCTGAAAGCCGCGGCTTCCGGCAAGTAGTTTATACCACGAAAGGTCGCTTTCAATGCGCCTAGCTCGCAAAATAACACTCGCTGGGCCGTTTCGGCGTGCTCAGCCTCCGCTCGATCTTACGCATGTTTTTTGGGAGGGCATGAATCGTCGCCCGTCACGGCGGCTTATACAGCCGTTTGCCTTTTTCGATTTAGCGTATTGCTCTTCAGATCATCGTAGCGTGCTCTTAGCCGCGCTCCACGAGGAGCCGCTCGGCAACGTCGAGAATCTTCTCGACCGTCTCCTCCGGGTACTTATTGCGTGCCACGGGCACCTCCGTCCTTGTTATCGCGATAAACATACCATGAGTGGCGTACGGGTCGTGAAGGGCTGGCGCCAAAAGAGCCCAACGGCCGTTACAGCTTCGTTAGAAACGCGCCCCACCATGGATGGTGAACCCGAAAGGTAAGGCACGCGGGCGCGGCGACTCGGCCCGCGCGCCCGGAAGAGAAAGGACGAACCCATGGGTTACATGCTCGAGACGCGTGGGCTCACCAAGCGCTTCGGCCGCGGCGACCAGGCGCAGGACGCCGTGGCCGACGTGAGCCTTCATATCCGCGAGGGCGAGGTGTACGGGCTGCTCGGCCCCAACGGCGCCGGCAAGTCGACAACGCTCAAGATGATCTGCGGGATGCTGCGGCCGACGGCCGGGGAGATCCTCTTTGCCGGGCACGCCTGGCGCCGCGAGGACCTCTACGCAATCGGCAGCCTCATCGAGGAGGCGCCGCTCTACCCCAACCTCACCGCGCGCGAGAACCTGCGCGTGCGCACCACGCTGCTGGGCCTTCCCGAGAGCCGCATAGATGAGGTGCTCGCCGCCGTGGACCTCGCGGACACCGGGAAGAAGCGCGCCGGGCGCTTCTCAATGGGCATGCGGCAGCGCCTGGGGCTCGCGCTGGCGCTGATCGCCCGGCCACGCCTGCTCGTGCTCGACGAGCCCACCAACGGCCTCGACCCCATCGGCATCGAGGAGCTGCGCGACCAGATCCGCGGCTTCGCGGCGGCGGGCACGACGGTGATCGTCTCGAGCCACATCCTCTCCGAGGTACAGCAGATGGCGGACACCATCGGCATCATCTACGGGGGGCGCCTCGCCTACGAGGATGCGCTTCGACCCGGGCAGGACCTCGAGGAACTCTTCATGAGCGTCTGCCGGGAGGGGCGTCGAGCGCGCGGGGAGGTGGCGGCATGACGGGCGAGAAAGGCGGCCTGCTCGCGGGCCTGCGCGCCGAGGCCCTGAAGTCGCGCCACGCGGCACCGGTTCGCCTGGCCGTGCTCATGGCGCTGCCGATGCCGCTGCTCGGCGCGATGCCCTACCGGGGCGTGCAGATCTTCAGCGCGTGGAACTACTGGTACGCGCTCTTCCTGCCCGTGGCTCTCTCGCTCGTGGTGGCGTGCGTCGCGCGGGCGGACGCGCGCACGCGGATGCGGGGGCTTCTGGGCCTGGGCTTCCCGCTCGGGCGCGCCTGGTGGGCCAAGGCGCTCTGGTGCCTCGCGCTCTGCGCGCTCTCGAACCTCGTGGTCTTCGGCATCTACCTCGCGGGATCGGCGTTCTCCTCGCAGGGCCTCACGGTCGCGGGCACGCTCACGATGCTCCTCTGCGCGCTCGTCAACACGGTGACCGCGGCGTGGATGATTCCCGCAGGACTCTTCCTCACGGCGCGGCTCGGCATGCTCGCGGGCATCTTCTGCCCGCTCGCCGCGCAGCTCGTGGGTGGGTTCGCCTGGTCGCTGGTGCCGCTGCCGCAGCTCTTTCCGCCGTCGGCGAGCATGGTCATCCCCACGAGCTTCATCCCCGTGCTGCCGAGCGGCGAGCCACTCGCGGCGGACATGGCGCTCGGCGGGGCGCTCGCGGCGGACGGCATGCTCACGCTGGCGGGCCTTGC
>DBFVZT010000090.1:0-109446 GCA_048486575.1 Collinsella sp.
GCTCAGTTGGTAGAGCACAACCTTGCCAAGGTTGGGGTCGCGGGTTCGAGCCCCGTTGTCCGCTCCATTGCATTTCCGGACCGTTTAGGCGGTTCTTTTTCGGCGAAGTGGCCAAGTGGTAAGGCAGAGGCCTGCAAAGCCTTTACCCCCGGTTCGAATCCGGGCTTCGCCTCCAGGCAACATCCGGGCGCTCCGGCGCCCGTTTTGTTTTACATATGCGGACATGGCTCAGTTGGTAGAGCACAACCTTGCCAAGGTTGGGGTCGCGGGTTCGAGCCCCGTTGTCCGCTCCAAACGCAACAGCCCGACTACTACGGTAGCCGGGCTTTTTTGTACCTATCTCCTAGGCTCGAACCCGAGAGGGGGCGAGCGTTTTGGGTCGTGGCTGTGGCGTTGTTTGCCGCGAATGTCCGCTTTGGGCGTATCATCGTGGGCATCTCGCATAACCTCGTTGCAAGGGAGATACGCCCCATGGCTACAGAAAAGTCTTCTTCGCGCTCATGGATGTCCGATGCCGCGATCTATCAGATCTACCCGCGCTCGTTTAAGGATTCGACTGGTTCGGGTCTGGGCGATATCGCGGGCATTACCCAGCAGATGGACTATCTTGAGCGACTGGGTATCGAGGCCATCTGGCTGAGCCCGTTTTACCCTTCGCCTCTTGTCGATGGCGGCTATGATGTGGCGGACTACTGCGATGTCGACCCGCGTCTCGGCTCGCTTGACGACTTCGATGACATGATCGCTGCGGCTCACGCGCGCGGCATCAAGGTCATCGTCGACATCGTGCCCAACCATTCATCCAACCAGCACCCCTGGTTCAAAGCCGCTCTTGCCGCCGGCCCCGGATCGCCCGAGCGCGCCCGTTATATCTTCCGCGATGGTCGCGGCGAGCATGGCGAGCTGCCTCCCACCAATTGGAATGCCAACTTTGGTGGCCCCGCATGGACGCGTGTTGCGGACGGTCAGTGGTATCTGCACATGTTTACGCCCGAGCAACCGGACTTTGACTGGTCATGCCCCGAGGTTCATGCGCTCTTTTGCGACGTCCTGGCGTTTTGGAGCGATCGAGGCGTCGACGGCTTTCGCATTGATGTGGCGCAGGGTCTCGCCAAGGATCTCGACCGCGATGACCTCGACCGGTGGCATCTCGCCGAGGGCGATGACATGGTTGACGACGGCACCCATCCGCTGTGGGACCGCAATGAGGTCCACGAGATCTATCGCGAGTGGCGCCGCGTGTTCGACCGCTATAATCCGCCGCGCAGTGCCGTTGCCGAGGCGTGGGTGCTGCCCGAGCGCCAGTATCTCTATGCGCGTCCCAGCGAGCTTGGCCAGACATTCAACTTTGAGTTTGCCAAGGCCACTTGGACCTATGATGACATGCACACTGCAATCGAGAAGGGCTTGAAGGCAGCCGTCGAATCCGATTCCGCCTCGACCTGGGTACTCTCCAACCACGACGTGCCGCGCGTGGCGACACGCTATGCCCTGCCGCAAATCAAGGCGACGCGCTACCACCAGATTACGCTCGACTGGCTCTTACGCGACGGGTTGTCTTATGACGAGGACCGTGAACTCGGCGAGCGCCGCGCGCGGGCGGCCCTTTTGCTTGAACTGGCGCTTCCGGGCTCGGCATACGTGTATCAGGGTGAGGAGCTCGGCCTTTTTGAGGTGGCTGACATCCCGTGGGCTGCACTCGAAGATCCTACTGCGACCAATACGCGCGGACCGAAGCGTGAGAAGGGGCGCGACGGCTGCCGTGTGCCCCTGCCGTGGGTGGCGGCGGACGATCCCGCGCAGGGCGGATCGTTTGGGTTTTCGCCGGCGGACGCCGATGCGGCGCCCCATCTGCCGCAACCTGCATGGTTTTCCGATTACGCTGCCGATAGGGAAGAAGCGGACCCGACATCGATGCTTGCGCTCTATCGTGACGCCCTCTGGCTTCGGCGCAAGCTGCGCGGTTGCGCCAACGATTTTGCGTGGCTCGATCTTGACGGGCGCACCGGTCTTGCGGATGGTGCCGAGGGCGCCGAGGGCGGCGTCATCGCCTATCGCCGCGACAACGGCTGGGCGTGTGTGACGAACTTCGGCGCAGCAGCCGTGGAGCTGCCGGCGGGCAGGGTCCTGCTCACCTCATCACCGCTTGCAGACGGCAGGCTCGCGCAGGACAGCTCTGCCTGGATCATGCTCGGTGAGATGTAGGGGTCTCTTGCGGCGAGCCTGCGTTTGTTCGCGCCTTTCGTGACGACTGATGCCCTCGCGAGAGCGTCGCAAAACTTTTCAAAAAAAGTTCTTGCATAGGATGCGGGCATCACGTAAGATTAATCCTCGTAAGCGGACATGGCTCAGTTGGTAGAGCACAACCTTGCCAAGGTTGGGGTCGCGGGTTCGAGCCCCGTTGTCCGCTCCATTTGGGCGTTTAGCTCAGGGGGAGAGCGCTTCCCTGACACGGAAGAGGTCAGAAGTTCAAATCTTCTAACGCCCACCAAATGTTCGCAGCTCAGAGGCTATGTCCTCTGGGCTGTTTTGTTTTGCTACCAAGCACGCCGTCAAATATGCCACCAAATATTGATCCAAGGTCCCCGTAGAGGTGCCGGCAGATTGCATACGTCCTGGCCGACCGTGACCGCAACATGTTGGTCAAGCATAATCTTTTGGATTCTTTTGGCGTGAGTGGCTTGGTTTTAGTAGGATTTGTCAGCGGCTTGACTAAGGGGGTTTTATAACTGCCATGCAGGTAGCCGTGTTGGTAACGTTTTACCGACTCGCCAAGAACCCCTCATTTATAATGCGTCTGCAAAATGACCAATTGCTTTGACCTGCTGAAACACTATATGTTGTGTTTGACCTAAAAAAAGAATACAGGATATAGATGCGTCTTTGTCGTATGATAGATGGCGGACAGAGAACGAGGACCTTATTCACCCCATTTGGACACGCCTTTGAGCCGCTTGATCGGCCGCGAGGAATGTCCGCATGAGGGCCTATGGTTTATCGAGAACACAGATTGCGCGACGGCGCCGCAAGACAGGGGCAAGCCCTGCCGGGCATCGTTTGGCTCTGAAGCGCAATGAGGCTACGACGCGAAAGAGGCAAGAGGATGAAGATCATCAAGCGCAGCGGCACCGAGGTTGTCTTTGACATCGATAAGATCGTCAATGCGATTCGCGCCGCCAACTTGGAGGTCGAGGAGAGCTCTCGTCTAACCGACCGCCAGGTGGTTTACGCGGCACAAAACGTCGCCGAGGCATGCGAGAACGCGGGTCACACCGTGTCGGTCGAGGAGATCCAGGATCTGGTCGAGGACGAGATCATGCGTCTCGACTGCTACGAGGTTGCCCGCCATTACATCATCTATCGCTATGTTCAGAGCCTGAAGCGCCAGAAGAACACGACCGACGACAAGATTCTGTCGCTGATCGAGTGCAACAACGAAGAGGTCAAGCAGGAGAACTCCAACAAGAACCCGACCGTCAACTCCGTTCAGCGCGACTATATGGCCGGCGAGATCTCCAAGGACCTGACCCAGCGCGTGCTGCTGCCCCAGGAGATTGTGGATGCTCACAATGAGGGCCTGATTCACTTCCATGATTCGGACTACTTTGCCCAGCACATGCATAACTGCGACCTGGTGAACCTGGAGGATATGCTCCAGAACGGTACTGTTATCTCGGGCACGCTGATCGAGAAGCCGCACAGCTTCTCGACTGCCTGCAACATCGCGACGCAGATTATCGCCCAGGTTGCTTCCTCCCAGTACGGCGGCCAGTCTATCTCGCTGACCCATCTTGCCCCCTTTGTTGAGGTGAGCCGTCAAAAGATTCGTGGCGAGGTCGCCCGCGAGCTCGAGGAGCTCGGCGTTTCCGCATCTCCCGAAAAGGTCCGCGAGGTTGTTGAGGACCGCTTGCGTGACGAGATCCGTCGCGGTGTCCAGACGATTCAGTATCAGGTCGTGACCCTTATGACCACGAATGGCCAGGCGCCGTTCGTGACGGTCTTTATGTATCTTAACGAGGCCCGTACGCCCCAGGAGAAGCACGACCTTGCCATGATCGTGGAGGAGACGCTTCGCCAGCGCTACGAGGGCGTTAAGAACGAGGCCGGCGTTTGGATTACCCCGGCATTCCCCAAGCTTATCTATGTACTCGAGGACGATAACGTTCACGAGGATTCCCCGTACTTCTACCTGACCCAGCTGGCTGCCAAGTGCACCGCCAAGCGCATGGTTCCCGACTACATCTCCGAGAAGAAGATGCGCGAGCTCAAGCTGTCGAAGGGCGAGACCGCCGGCAACGGCGATTGCTATACCTGCATGGGCTGCCGCAGCTTCTTGACGCCCGACCGCTCGGGCAACGGTTTTAACAACGTTGCCAACGCGCTGAACTACGACCCGAACAAGCCCAAGTACTATGGTCGCTTTAACCAGGGCGTCGTGACCATCAACCTGCCTGATGTTGCGCTGAGCTCGCACCAGGATATGGACAAGTTCTGGAAGATCTTCGATGAGCGCCTTGAGCTGTGCCACCGTGCCCTGCTGTGCCGTCATGAGCGCCTGATGGGTACGCTTTCTGACGCCGCACCGATTCTGTGGCAGTATGGCGCCCTCGCTCGTCTGAAGAAGGGCGAGACGATCGACAAGCTTCTCGTGGGCGGATATTCCACCATCAGCCTGGGGTATGCCGGTCTGTATGAGTGCGTCAAGTACATGACGGGCCACAGCCACACCGAGAAGGAGGGCACGCCCTTTGCCATGGCCGTCATGCAGCACATGAACGACAAGTGTGCGGAGTGGAAGGCCGAAAGCGATATCGACTTCTCGCTGTACGGCACCCCGCTTGAGTCGACGACCTACAAGTTCGCCAAGTGCTTGCAGCGCCGTTTCGGCATTATTCCGGGCGTGACGGACAAGGGCTACATTACTAACAGCTATCACGTCCACGTGTCCGAGGAGATCGATGCCTTCGACAAGCTTAAGTTTGAGGGCATGTTCCAGCAGCTTTCGCCGGGCGGTGCTATCTCCTACGTCGAGGTTCCCAACATGCAGGACAACCTTAAGGCTGTCATTCGCGTGATGCAGTACATCTACGACAACATCATGTACGCCGAGCTCAACACCAAGAGCGACTACTGCCAGGTGTGCGGCTACGATGGCGAGATCAAGATTGTCGAGGACGATGGCAAGCTGGTGTGGGAGTGCCCCAACTGCGGTAACCGCGATCAGGAGAAGATGAACGTCGCCCGTCGTACGTGCGGCTACATCGGTACCCAATTCTGGAACCAGGGTCGAACCGAGGAGATCCGCGACCGCGTGCTGCATCTCTAATAATCATCCCAGACTGCCCCGTAGCGAGGCCCCGGACCTTTACTCGCTATTTCGGACAGTCCTGGCTCACGACGGAGGCGCCACTGGCGCCTCCTGTTCGTGCGGAACTCATATCGAGCAAAGGTCCGGGGCCTCGCTACGGGGCAGTCAAGTTGACGTAGCTGAGATGCATCATGCGGTCTGCTCACTCCTCGAAGTTCTTAGCGGAAATGAGTTGACTTGCAACAACGCTTTGCTTGCGATGACGGTTGAGCTGCAACAAAGTTTTTATTGGACCTCGAACCCTATACTCGATGTTCGCTTCGTTCATTGAGTTACCCTTTGCATGAGGCCGGGACATATCGTCCCGCCCGCAGTTTCGCAGGCCAAAGGCCGAGAATGTTTGAGGACGGAATGATATACTCCAGACCCCCAGGAAGGTTACTTATGAACTACGCGAACATTAAGTATTTCGACATTGCTGATGGGGAAGGCGTTCGTACTTCTCTGTTTGTGAGTGGGTGCCGTCGTGGGTGCAAGAATTGCTTTAACTCTGTTGCGTGGGACTTTGCTGCGGGCGAGCCCTTTGATCGTGCCGTCGAGGATAAGATTATTGAGAGCCTCGACCATCCCTTTATCGATGGTCTGACGATTTTGGGCGGCGAGCCTATGGAACCTGAGAATCAGGCGGGACTCGTTGAGTTTGTCGAGCGTGTTCGTGAGGCTTATCCCGTGGAGTCGGGGAAGACCATTTGGTGCTTTACCGGCGACGTGCTCGAGGAGCTTATGCCGGGTGGTCGTCACCATACTGAGGTGACGGACCGTATCCTTGCCTGCCTCGATATGTTGGTGGACGGTCCGTTCGTTCAGGATCTGTACGATATCTCGTTGCGCTTTAGGGGCTCGAGCAATCAGCGCGTGATTGATATGAACGCCACGCGTGCCCGTGCCGAGCGTGAGAACATTGCGCTTTGCGACGCCGTGGAGCTTTGGCGGGACGATCCGGTCTATTCGACCCATACTATGTAGCTGGCAGAGGTTGCGTGCCGGCGTGGTACCATAGCGCGAACGCGAAATCGAAAAAAGTGAGGCCCAGATGGTCTATCAGGAAAAAGTCGAGACTGCCATTAAGCTGCTGCTTGAAGGTATAGGCGAGGACCCAACTCGTGAGGGCCTGCTGGAGACCCCGGCGCGCGTTGCCCGTATGTATGGTGAGATCGCCGGCGGCATGGACCAGAGTGCCGAGGAGCACCTGTCCAAAACCTTTGCCGTCGCTTCGAACGATTTGGTTATCGAGCGCGACATTACGTTCTACTCGCTGTGCGAACATCATCTGCTGCCGTTTTATGGCAAGGCCGCCATTGGTTATATCCCTAACGGTCGGGTGGCTGGGCTTTCCAAGCTCGCCCGCACGGTTGAGGTTTATGCCCGCCGTCTTCAGCTGCAGGAGCAACTGTGCGCACAGGTTGCCGATGCCCTCATGGATTATCTCGCTCCCCAGGGAGCGATTGTGCTGATGGAGGCCGAGCATATGTGCATGACGATGCGTGGCGTGCAAAAGCCCGGCACCAAGACCGTGACGCTTGCTCGCCGCGGCGTCTTTGAGACCGATCCCGCGCTCGAGGAGCGTTTCTTTAGGATGCTGGGCCGCTAACCATGAGAGTCGTCAACGACTTTACATCGAAGACCGATGAGGGGACGTCGCGTCGCGGCTTTATGGCTTCGGGCCTGGCCCCCTTTGGTGCCATGCCTCGCATTGATTACATTTGTGCCAACGGGCTGTTCCGGCGGCACCTGGGCAACATCGCACAGTTGGAATCGGGGCGCATCTTCTGCCGCCACGGTATTGACCATCTGCTCGATGTCGCTCGCATTATGTGGATCAAGAATCTCGAGGAGCAGCTCGAATTTGACCGCGAGGTCATCTACGCCACGGCACTTCTTCACGATATCGGCAAAGATGAACAGTATGAATCGGGTATATCCCATGATGTTGCAAGCGAACGCGTCGCTGATGCGATTCTCGGCGGCATGCCCGATGACGTGGCGTTTGAGCCAGCCGATGCCGCAGCCATTAAGACGGCCATTCTGGGCCATCGAAAGCTGCGCGTGAACAGCCAACCGCTTGAGCGTCTGCTCTATGCAGCCGACAAAGCGTCGCGTGCCTGCTTTGCATGCCCCGCGCGCAACGCTTGCAACTGGAGCGATGATAAAAAGAACCTGTCGATTCGCGTGTAGTTAGTTTGCGCGGTCGGGGTTCTAAACGAAGGAGACGATCGCGTTGAGTAACAAGAAACTGCCCGAGAATGCAACCAAGACTGAAGGTGCTGAGCTCGCCCGCCGTGGAAGGGGCGAAATATCCACCGCAACGGCGGTGCCTCACGTGAGCTATGACGATCTGCGCCATGCCGATCGCATTGTCATTGACGGCCTTGAGGTTTTTGCCAACCATGGCGTGTATCCCGAGGAGAATGCGCTGGGTCAGAAGTTCATCGTTTCTCTGGTGCTCTATGCCGACTTGCGCGCGGCGGGGGAGCACGATAACCTGGATGCCTCGATTGACTACGGCTCGGTGTGCCACGATGTCGATGGCTATCTGCGCGAGCATACGTTTAAGCTCATCGAGGCGGCAGCCGAGGGTGTGGCCCAGATGCTGCTGCGTCGTTACCCCCTGCTGCTTGGCGTGCGTGTTAAGCTCGATAAGCCTTGGGCGCCCGTCGGTCTTCCCCTGGCAAGCTGCGGTGTCGAGATCGAGCGCGTGCGCTAGTCGGTTCTAATACGTCTCTATGGGCGGCTGCTTGAGTCGCTGAGACAGTGCTCTATTGTTGGGGCAGTACGTGTCGAGCAGGGTGTGAAACCGCCGATTGTGGCTTGGCTCGAGCAAGTGGACAAGCTCGTGGGCGACAACCATGTCGAGGCATTCGACGGGGTAGGCGGCGAGCTCGCGCGCGATGCGAATGGCGCCGGTTTTGGGTGTGCAGGAGCCCCAGCGCGTCTTCATGCTGCGCACGGAAACGCGGGAAACGGCGACACCCATTGCGATTTCGTATGCGTGCACCATATCGCGCAGCGCCGATGTGACCTCGGACGTATAAAGCTGATCGATGTGGGCTTGGAACTCATCGGACGTTAGGCCGTCGAGGGCCGTGCTCTGCTTTGCCCGCGCGCGCCCACTTGGCTCATCGGTACCCATAAAACTTGCGAAGGTGGCCTGTTTGGGTCGCGGTGCGGGTGATGCAAAGTTGTGATCGAGTGCATCCTGTACCGTGATGGGCTTGCCCCAAAGCGCAATGATGGACGAGGGGCTGAGCGGCTCTTGCGCTGTCGCCTGACGTTGCTCACGTTGGGCAAGTCGGCTGATAATCCAGGCGCTGTTGCGCTTCACAAACGCTTCGATGCGCTCGCGGCTGGCGCCGAGCGGTGCGCTGGCGTGGACCTCGCCGCTCGATGTGACGCGTAGGTTAAAGTTCTTGACGCGCTTTTTGGTAACGACGACGGGGATGAGCGTTCCATCCGGTCGGGATGCGGAAATCGTAAATTGCTGCGTCAAATGTGATCCTTCAGATTGGGGACGGGCCGGCATGTCGACCGCTCGGCATGCCGGCCCGCTCAAGGGATGTGAAATTAATAACGCTCAAAGAAGGCAAGCGCGTTGTCGCTGCAGAGCTTTTGCATCACGGTCTTGCCAAAATGCTTGGAGAGCATGTTCTGGAACTCGGGCATCATACTGGCATCGGAGAGGAAAGCGGGCACCGTGGCACCGTCCCAGTCGCCGCCGAGCGCGATGACGTCCTCGCCGCCCAGGTCGAGCCAGTGCTCGATATGTGCCGCCAGCTGGTCGAAGGTGACGTCTGCGGCGGTCTTGTCGGTTGCGTCGTTGGAAAGGAACTCGCTGCAGTAGTTGAGGCCAACGATACCGCCCATGTCGCGAATGGTGCGGAACTGGTCGTCGGTGAGGTTGCGCTTGACGCTGCAAACCGCACGGGAGTTGGAGTGGCTGGCGACGAAGGGACGCGTGGCGTGGGCGACAACCTCGTCAAAGCACTCATCGTTGAGGTGGGAGACGTCGAGTACCATGCCGGCGTGCTCCATCTGCGTAAGTGCCTCGATGCCGGCGGCGGTGAGACCGGCGTGGGTATCGTGTCCGCTCGCGAGCGGTCCCTGCGCGTTCCAGCTGAGTGATGACATGAGTACGCCCAAACTCTTAAGCACTTCGATCAGTGCGGGGTCCTCGGCAAAGAACGTGGCGTTTTCGATGGTGTGGATGCAAGCGACCTTGCCGTCCTTGAGCGCGGGGCGAATGTCTGCGGCGCTGCGCACGTTGACCATGCGGTCGTGGTTGAGCGTGGCCTGGCCGCTCATATGCGCCATGATTTGCGCCTGGAAGCGCGCGGCGTGGGCGGTGGGAATCTCGTCGGGGACAAACGTGGCGAAGCACTGTGCCCACGGCGTGTTGCCGATCTTTGCGAGCGAGATGGCGCAGGCGTTGCCCTCGATGAGGTCGAAATCTTGCGGATGCGTTTCGTCGCCGGGGAAATAACCGTCGGTACCGGCGGTAAAGCGCAGGTCGAGATCGAGCGTGGCCCAGCCGATGCGGTCAGCGGTGTCGCAGTGTAGGTCAAATACGGGATATGCCATGGTTCCTCCGGTTGCAGCGTTTCTTTGCAAACTGTCTTTGAATTGTATGACTAGGGTATAGTTAGCGCCATATGTTCATGGCGGCCCGCGTTGTGCGCCGCCCTTATCACGGAGGTTACCATGTCCAACCAGGGCAAGAAGGTCAAGACCCATTATCGTGGCACGCTCGACGACGGCACGCAGTTCGATAGCTCTTACGATCGCGGCGAGCCGCTGGAGTTCACCTGCGGCGCCGGTCAGATGATCAAGGGCTTCGACGCCGCTGTTGTCGACATGCAGGTGGGCGAGAAGAAGACCGTGCACATTCCCGCTGCCGATGCCTACGGCGAGCACAATCCCGAGATGGTCCTGACCTTCCCGGCTGAGCAGGTCCCCAATATCGAGCAGATCGAGAAGGGCATGAAGCTCTTCCTGTCCACGCCGAGCGGCATGCCCGTCCCCGCCGTGGTCATAGACGTGACGCCCGAGGCCGTGACGCTCGACGCCAACCACGAGCTCGCCGGCAAGGATCTCAACTTTGATATCGAGCTCGTCGAGGTCGAGGACTAGAGTATGCCTGAACGCTTGGTTTTGACGACATGCTTGGGAAATCTCAACGATCCGTCCTATGAACTCCTGCTTCGCCGGGAGCTGGGCGGTGTCTTTGAAGTTGACGAGCTGTTGCTCGATTGGGACCAGGCTGATGCATGCGCGTTTGTGGGCGTGACGGAGCTGGGGCGCACGATCGATGTTCGGTTGGATACTGCCGACGGCGGTCGTCTTGCCGATGGCGACGTGCTCGCCATTGACCGTTCGGGTATGGTGCCCGTGGCGGTTGTCGTGCGCCTGCGCAGCGCCGAGGTTTATTTGGTCGAAGTCGACCGCATGGATCCGATTGCGCTCGCGCATGCGTGCTGGGAGATTGGCAACATGCATGCGCCGCTCTTCCGGGGTGACTCGGATGAGCATACCGTGCGCATGTATACGCCGGTGCAGCCGGTTTTGGGCCGTATGCTTCGCGGTGTCGAGGGAGCTCGAATCTCGATTGTTTCGTACGAGCTCGATGCGGGTCGACGCTTTGCGTCGAGCGCGGCCGATGTTGTCGTGAGCATGGCTCCGGACTTTACCATCGTTAAAAAGACGCGCGACTAAGCGCGCGTATGCGCAAGACGGGCTTTGAGGGGTGACCGATCAAGGTCCGTCTTGCTGTTGATAGGAGGCTTTGGGGGAAGCATATGGGTCTTGAGGGAATCAAGCTGATTGCATGCGATTTGGACGGCACGTTGCTGCATCCGGGGGAGCGCGAGCCGCGTTCCGAGGCCTTTGAGCTTATCGATGAGCTGCATCGTCGCGGTATCGTGTTTATGCCGGCGAGCGGTCGCCAATACGCGAGCCTGCGCTACCTGTTTGCCCCGGTGGCCGATGAACTCGCCTATGTATGCGAAAACGGAGCCCTGGTCATGAGCGAGGGGCGTGCCGTGGTCAAGCGTTCTATGGAGCGTGGCCTGGCCATGGATATCGCGAATGCCGTGGTTGCGTACCCCCATGCCGACGTGACCCTTTCGTGCGAGGGACACCTCTACACCATGAGCGGCAACGATGCGTTTGTTGACCACCTGCGTTATGAGGTCCATTGTGATGTGGCGGTAGTCGACCGTCCCGAAGACATTGACGAGAATGTCATTAAGATTGCCTTCCAGACGCCCGAGGCGGAGCAGCCGGCGGCGCTGGAGTATTTTGAGTGCCTCTTTAGCGACCGTGTTGACGTGATGACGTCGGGAACCGAATGGACGGACTTTATCGGTTTCGGTTCGGGCAAGGGGTCCGCGCTTGCCGATTACGGTCGCGCTCTGGGGATTTCGTCCGATGAGATGATGGCGTTTGGCGACAATGAGAACGATCGCGACATGCTCAACGTCGTGGGACATCCCTATCTGATGGAGAGCTGCAGCCCCACCATGCGCGGTGTCAATGACCGTGTCCGCTACGTGTGCACGGTCGAAGAAGAGCTGCGTCGTCTACTTGCTGAGTAGACATGTCCCAAACATCTACCGGCAGTCGGGGCAGAGACCCTCGAAGATGGTGTAGTGCGAGATGACGCTCCAGCCGATTTGCTCGGACGCCTTGGTGTCGAGCTGGGCATCGAAGGGGAGCGGTACGTCGATGACGCGGCTGCACGAGGTGCAGATGATATGCGCATGCGGCTCGATCGTGCGATCGAAGCGGCTGCCGCCCGGCGTCTTGATGGAGAGAATCTCGCCGGCGTCGGCCAAGAGATTGAGGTTGCGGTAGACCGTACCGCGGCTGATCTTGTCATCCTGCGCGCGCACGACACTGTAGATTTCGTCGGCGGTGGGATGGTTATAGCTTTGGCGCACGGCGTCAAGAACCAGCTTTCGCTGCCTGGTATTCCTTCTTTGCACCGCCATGCGCCTCGCCTCTTTTCTATCAACGGTCGTAGGTAAATGATACCGTATTTAGCACACAATACTAATAACGAGGCGTGAAACCGTCTTCATTGGCAAGTGGGGCTCGGGCCTGGGCGTCTACGAGGCGAAAACGCGTTCCCATGCGCTCGTAGGAGGCATGAAGCGTCTCGAGATGAGATAGGATGTTTGCCGGAGCTCCCTGTATCTCCATCTCGACTGAGCCGTCTTCCATGTTACGCACCCAGCCGGTGAGGGAGCGCGCCTGTGCGAGGTTGGTGTTGGTGAAGCGGAAACCGACGCCCTGGACCTGCCCCTCCCACCGCAGGAAATAGCGCTGCTGGGCGTCTTGAGTGGCCTCGTCGCTTGCGAGCACGGTGAGCCTACGGCGCAGCTCGAGCTCGACGTTTGACGGTTTTTGAGGCTCTCGACTGCCGCCGATGACGCTGGAGAAGAACGTATCGAAGAGGCCCATCGCTATGCCTGCTTGCCTGCGTCGGCCGGGAAGGTTATGCCGGCCTGCTGGCGCACGGCATCCACGATGCGCAGTGAGACGAGCGTGACATCGCGGTAGTGGCCAAGTTCGTGACGTCCCGCCGGGGTCTCCCAAATCTCTTCCTTAACGTTATCGATGCCGCCGATGGCGGTGATAAAGTCTGTGAGTTCGTATTCCATAGTGTTGCTCGATTTGGGCAGGTCGAGCACGCGACCGTTGTCGCCCTGTTCGCGCAGTGCCTCGGTCGCCGAGCCGCGTACGACATCGCCGCGATAGTCGATGCGGACGTTGCGGGGCGTGGACAGATGGTCGATCTGGATAGTGCCACGCTCGCCTTCGATCTGCGAGGGCAGCAGGTCATTCGTTATTTTGGAGTGCGCGAGCTCGACGGAGATACGGCCACCGCCGTAGCTGGCGAGGATGGAACCGCAGCCGTCGATGGGGCCGTGCGTGAGCTGTCGCGTGGCGGGGTCGAGCAGAGTAGCCATGCTCGTAAGGCCGGAGGGCATGCCGAAAATCTCGACCATGGGCTCGACGGTGTAGACGCCAATGTCCATGAGGGAACCCGATGCCATATTGCAGTCGAAGATATTGGTGGCGCGTCCCGCGAGAATCTCGTTGTAGCGCGAGGAATATTTGCCAAAGCGCAATGAGGCGCGGCGGATGGGGGCGATCTCGCCCAGGGCGTCCTCGATGGCGTGGAAGGCGGGGTCGTGGAGGGGACGCATGGCCTCGAGGGCCACGACACCTGCTGCCTCGGCAGCGCGGAAGACTTCCAACGCCTGCGCTTCGGTGGCGCAGAAGGGCTTCTCGACGATGACGTGCTTGCCACCGGCGATGCAGGCAAGGGCCTGCTCGTAGTGAAGTGCGTTGGGGCTGCCGATATAGACGGCGTCGACGTCGGCGGCTGCCGCGAGCTCATCGAGTGAAGTAAAGTTTCGCTCGCCACCGCGCTCGGCGGTAAAGGCGGCACCGCGATTGGCATCGCGCGAGAGCGTGCCTACGAATACGGCCTGGTCGTTGGCATTGACGACCTGGATAAAGTCGTCGGTGATCATGGATGTGCCGATGGTTGCGATACGCAGCATGTGTCCCCCTTGCGTTGTTTGGCCTACAGGACGAGTGTAGCGCGGGAGGACACAAAAGCGTGCGAAAACGCCGTTACAGGTCGCTCTCGTTAAAGCCAGTGTCGATATCGAGGTTGCTGCCGTCGGCCGCCGTGGTGGCAAGCTCGTCGCAGCGCTCGTTGAGCTCATGGCCGGCGTGACCCTTAACCCAGATGAACTCCACTTTGTGCTTGCTCTTTGCGGTGAGCAGGCGCTCCCACAGGTCGCGGTTCTTAACGGGCTGCTTGTTGGCAGTTTTCCACCCGCGCTTTTTCCAGCCGTCGATCCAGCGCTTGTTGAAGGCGTTGACGACATACTGCGAATCGGAATGGACTTCGACCTCGCAAGGGCGGTTGAGCGCCTCGAGCGCCACGATGACCGCCATGAGTTCCATGCGGTTGTTGGTGGTCTTGGCGTAGCCGCGCGAAAGCTCGGAGGTGAAGGTCTTGCCGGCGGGGTTGGTGTATTTGAGCACGGCGCCGTAGCCGCCGCGTCCCGGATTTGATCGGGCCGAGCCGTCGGTGTAGATGATGACCTTCACGGGCTTCCTTTCGTTGAGTGCATTTCATGTGAGTGACCATTGTAGCGCCATGCCCGCCGGGGGCCAGCAATCTACGATTTCTACCCCGTCTTCCGACTGTTAGTTGGCATGGATGATGCGGTTGAGCTCGTCGAGGTATTGCTGCAAGAGGAGAGAGGGCTTGCGCTCGTCGTGCATGATGTAGCCAACGTGCATCGTTGGGGCGTCTGCTAGCGGGATCGATGCCATGCCCCATTGCATTTCATTGGAGAGGACACCGGTCGACAGGGTGTAACCGTTCGACGTGATAAGTAAGTTAGTAAGTGTTCCGCGGTCTGAGATTCGTATGTTGCGGTCGCAAGGGATATAGCTAAAAGGTTCCTCGGCGTAATAGAAGGAGTTTGAGGTTCCCTGCTCAAAGCTGTAGCGCGTATAGGGCGTGAGGTCGGCAAGGGACAGTTGCGGGCGGCGTGCGAGCGGGTGGCGCTCGCTAACGAAGACGTGGACCGTCGCGTCGAATAGGGGATGGAAGCTTGCGCGGGCATCGGCGAAGGCCTTCTGCAGAACGCGGGCGTTAAAGTCATCCAGATACAGAATGCCGATATCGCTGCGAAACGCACGGACGTCATCGATGATCTGCGATGTGGTGGTCTCGCGCATGATGAACTCGAACTTGCTGTCGCGGCAGCGCTCGACTACGTTGACAAAGGCCTCGACCGAAAAGGCGTAGTGCTGGGCGGAAATGGCGAGGCGGGCTTGCGGGGTGCCACCGTCCTCGTAGCGTGCCTCGAGCATGTCGGCCTGCTCTACGACCTGGCGCGCATAGCCCAAAAGCTCGGTGCCGTCGTTGGTGAGCGTGACGCCGCGGCTGGAGCGCGTAAAGATCTCCAGATGGAGCTCTTGTTCTAGGCTTTTGACGGCGTTTGAGATGTTGGACTGAGCGGTATAGAGGCGCTGAGCTGCGGCGTTGATTGAGCCGGACTCTGCCACGGCGATCAGAAAACGAAGCTGCTGGAGGGTCATCGGTGCCCGTCCTTTCGATAGCTATCTAAAAAACCGATAACAGGTTAGCGCTTTTAAGTGATTGACCGAGCGAAACAATGCTCGTACTATTCAAAACACACAAAGGCGGTAGGTAATTAAGCCGACCACGGAACCGGGATGTCAAAGGGAGGACCGCATATGAACTGCTTGCCAAGACGAATGCCGGGCTCCTGTTTGCGCCCGTTGGCGTGATCAGGAGACAGCGACTTACTCTTCTCTTATTTATTTACTTTCGTTCGATCAAGGAGATCATCATGAGCCAGTTCATCAACAACCCCGAGCACACCTTTGGTTTCGATACCCTGCAGCTTCATGTTGGCCAGGAGAGCGCCGACCCCGCATCCGACTCCCGCGCCGTGCCTATCTACCAGACCACGAGCTATGTGTTCCGCAACTCCCAGCACGCCGCCGACCGCTTTGGTCTTGCCGACGCCGGTAACATCTACGGCCGTCTGACCAACTCCACCCAGGGCGTCTTCGAGGACCGTATCGCCGCACTCGAGGGTGGCGTGGCCGGTCTTGCCGTCGCCTCCGGCGCTGCTGCCATCACCTATACCCTGCAGGCTCTTGCCCAGGCTGGTGACCACGTGGTGGCTCAGAAGACCATCTACGGTGGTTCCTACAACCTGCTCGAGCATACGCTCTCCCAGTTTGGCGTCGAGACCACGTTTGTCGATGCTCATAACCTGGAAGAGGTTGAGGGTGCCATCAAGGACAACACCACGGTCATCTATCTCGAGACGCTCGGCAACCCCAACTCCGACATCCCCAACATCGACGCCATCTCCGAGATCGCCAAGAAGCACGGTCTGCCGGTTGTCGTCGACAACACTTTCGGCACCCCGTATCTGTTCCGTCCGCTGGAGCATGGCGCCAACATCGTTGTCCACTCCGCAACCAAGTTCATCGGCGGCCACGGCACCTCGCTGGGCGGTGTGATCGTCGACGGCGGTAACTTCGATTGGAAGGCGAGCGGAAAGTACGCCCAGATCGCTGAGCCCAACCCCTCCTACCATGGTGTTTCGTTTGCCGAGGCTGCCGGTCCCGCCGCCTTCGCAACCTATGTCCGCGCCATCCTGCTGCGCGACGAGGGTGCCTGCATCAGCCCGTTCAACGCCTGGGTCCTGCTCCAGGGCACCGAGACCCTGTCGCTGCGCGTCGACCGCCATGTCGAGAACACCAAGAAGGTCGTTGAGTTCCTGGCTGGTGACAGCCATGTCGCCAAGGTGAACCACCCGAGCCTGCCTGAGCACCCCGATCACGAGCTCTATCAGAGGTACTTCCCCAACGGCGGCGCTTCGATCTTCACCTTTGAGATTAAGGGTGGCCAGGAGGCAGCTTGGAAGTTCATCGATCATCTGCAGGTGTTCTCGCTGCTCGCCAACGTGGCCGACGTCAAGTCGCTCGTCGTGCACCCGGCTACCACCACGCACTCCCAGCTCTCTGCCGAGGAGCTCGCCGAGCAGAACATCACGCCCTCCACGATCCGTCTTTCCATCGGTACCGAGAACGCCGAGGACATCATTTGGGATCTGAAGCAGGCCTTCGCCGCGCTGGACGAGTAAGGCGACTTGTGCAAGGACCCCTTGCGACTCGATAGGTATAACTGCATAAAATGCCTGCTCAAGGCGCCTGTGCAAGCAATGGTTGCGCAGGCGCCTTTTTTGCATAGGAAGGGCGCTATTACAGGGTTTTTGGCATGCTTTATGCATTCGAGTTGTGGAAAACTCCTGTTGAGAGGATGTGAGTTTTACGCAATTGACGTGCGCCTTTTGAGTAAAACCGCAGGTCGCGATTTGCTCGAGGTACTATGCAGCGCGATCGAATCACACGCAGCTCAAACGCAGCAAAAACGCACTACGGAGGTTTCCAGCTACATGAGGATCGATTCACGAAAACCGAAAGCCGCTGCCCTTTCCGCCGCTCTGACCGTGGCACTTTTGGCGGGCGCCGGTGCAACTGATGCCCACGCCGCAACACTGTCCGATACGGTTGGATCTACGCCGTCCGAGACGACGCTGGTACAGCCCGTTGATTATCGCGGCGATGGTTATGGCTCTATGCAGGAGTGGAACGCCTCGATGGAGGCCAAGCGCGATTCCCTTGAAATGCGCGCTCAGATTATCCTAAACATGTATGGTGACTATGCCACCGATGACGAGCGCGCTGTGCTGCAGGGTTGTATCGATGGTGCGGGCAGCCTTTTGACGATGGGGGAGGTCGACGCGAAGTCGACCGAGCTCGATGAGCTGCGCACTGCGCTTGAGAATGCCAAGCGCGAAGCGCTCGAGGCCGCTGCCGCCGAGGCGGAGGCTGCCGAGGCCGCCCAGGCTTCGTACTACAACGCCGGTTACACTCCGTCCTACGCGTCTGCCGCGTCCTACGCGAACGGATCGGGCCTGACGCGCTCTGCGGGTGTCAATAACTACAACGGGCGCCGTGAGACCTATTACAGCAGCAATGTGCTTTATCACTATCGCACGGGCGAATGGACTCAGGATTCTGAGGGCTTCTGGCGCGATTCCGACGGCTATTACGTTGTTGCCGCGGGCGATATGGCCCAGGGCTCGACCTTTACGGGCTCCAAGGGTGATTGCAAGGTCTATGACTCCGGCTGCGCTGCCGGAACCACCGACTACTACACCGGTTGGTAGTTTTTCTGTATCACGGATATTTGGCGGACGGGCGTCTTTACCGAGCTTTGGGGCAACGTAAGGACGCCCGTTCTATGTATACGCTTGAGCTAACAGAGCCCTTACCGTGACGGTACGTCGCGCATATGGGCGCGGGGCACACTAGTTCATGAGAAATAAGGTCTTTCTCGTGGAGGAAGTGGTCTTGTGAACGCTCGAGATATCGCCGTTGCCGCCGTTGCATTGACGCTTGGTTGCCTTGGTCCTACGGCCGCGCTCGTCGCGGGCATGCAGGGGTCTTGTGGGGCTGCCTCTATCGTGGTCGGCGCGTTGATCGCGGCCACACTGCTGGGAAGCGCCGGTGTTGTCCTTTGTCGCGATGATGAGGACGAGGTTCCGGAGTCGCATCTCTAACTGTTGCGAAAATGACTGTTGGCCATGGCTGAACATGAAAACCGCACAAGGGGAGTGCCCTTTGCGGCGGTTTTTGCTATTGAGACTGTTGGATGCGGTGCGGCGGCGTTACCAGCTTGCCTCGATATCACGGATGCGCTGATAGAGCCATTCGTTCTGCGGCGCCTGGATATCGTGCTTGGCCGCGAGGCGGCGGACGGTGCCCGCGAACTCCTCGACCTCTGTTTTGCGCTGCGCGACGCGGTCCTGCGCCATCGAGGGCATGCCGGCGGGGTCGAGCCCCTCGATGAGATGCACCATCTGCGTTAGGTCTGCCTCGGTGAGCTCGATACCCTCGGCGTTGGCGACCGCAAGCGTCTCGCGCATGGCGGAGACAAAGCAACGACGCTGCTCGGAGCCCTGTTCCGTGGCGCTTCCGTACGTGCCGCCGTAGGCCATGCAGGTCTGGTTGATGCCGTCGTTGAGCATAAGCTTGGCCCACATGCGGTGCGCGATGTCTGCCTCGACGGTGTGGGCGATGCCGCAGCGCGTGTAGAGCTCGTCGATGGCGGCGACGGTCGCGGGGTCGGTGCCGGCGGCCGCACCAAAGCGGATCTCGCCCGCATTGGTAAAGGTGAGCGCGCCGTTGAGAAACACAGCGTCCATGCCTTGGCAGATTCCGAGGATGGTGTGCTCCCAGCCAAAGCGCTCGGCAATCTTCTGCTCGCTGGTGATGCCGTTGCACAGCGAGGCGATGAGCGTATTGGGGCCCACGATGTGTTCCATAGTCTTGAGCGCCTGGTCGAGTCCGGTTGTCTTGACCGTGAGGATGACCAGATCGGCGGGTGTCGCCTCGCTGGCGCGGACGGACTTGAGTACGCAGGGCTTGCCGTTGACGGTGAGCGCATCGTTCGCATGGCGCTCAAAGCGAGCGTCGTCCATGACGTATTCGACGGCATCGTTGCCGAGTGCCTGGGCGATCATGCTGCCGTAGAGTAGCCCGACGCCACCCTTGCCGATAAAGGCGACCTTGTTGATCTGCATATGAATCATCTCCCCATATAAAAGGCGCCCGCGTAAGGGGCGCCTGATGGATTGTATGCTGTCAGGGTGATTGATGGGTGTGCGGAGCGGCTGTTATGAAAAAGAAACGTTTGCCTGGACGCTACGCTGCAGGGCAGACCGCAAAGACGCGCGCGGGATATCCAACGCCATCGCGCACCTTGGGGAAGGTGCAGAAGATGACGGCGCCCGTGGCGGGAAGCTCGTCTAGATGGTCCATGACCTCGATCTGATAGCGGTCGACCGAGAGGATGTACTGTTCGCCGGGGTAGGGGTAGGCGTCCTCGCGTGTGGTCACGGTTGCGGGGTCGGTGTCTGCCGGTTCGTGGCCGATGGCACCGATGTTGCGCTCTTCTACAAGCCATTTGATGGCATCGAGGTCCCAGCCGGGGTAGTGGGGATGGCCGTCCTCGTCCTTGTTTTCGAGGTCGGCGAGCTTGGACCAGTCGGAGCGGAAGGCGACGAAAGCGTCTTTGGGAATGCGACCGTGCTCATCCTCCCAGGCTTTGAGGTCCTCGACGGTCAGGACGTAGTCGGGATTCGCGGCGCACTCCTCGTGTTTGTCGATCACGCAGAGCGGATGCATAAACTCGATGGGTTCAATCTCTCCAAGGGAACGACCCTCGACATGGAAGTGGCGCGGCGCGTCGACGTGGGTGCCGTACTGCGAGGCGACCGAATACTGGAAGCAACGCATGGGGGCGAGCATGTCCTCGGGCGTGCCGGGCAGGTAGTCGAAGAGCTTGGTGGACTCAAATGGCTTAAAGCCAAACCAGTGCGGGGTGTCGCACGAGAGCGTGTGGGTGAGGTCGACCCAGCGATAATCGGTGCTTTTGAGCTGGGATGCGAGATTCCAAAGGTCGAGCGCGGGCATGGGTGACTCCTTTCATCGGGCTTTTTGCTGATGTTAAAGCGGTGCCGTGACAGCTCGATTTCTGCTGCGTTACGATACGTTCTCGATTGCGATTCCACGATGTTTCGGCTGCGTGACCATTGTGTTTCGCCTTGCCGGGGCACTGATGGCGAAGGGAGGGGCCGTGCAATACCGCGTTGACCCCAAAAGCGGCAACCGTATCTCGGCGTTGGGGCTGGGCTGCATGAGGTTTCCCGGCGCGCCGGGACGCCCGGATGCGAAGACAGCCGACGCCATCGTCTCCCGTGCGGTGGAGCAGGGGGTTAACTACCTGGACACGGCCTATCTCTATCCCGGCAACGAGGCTTGCGTGGGCGCTTCGCTTGAGCGCCTGGGCTTGCGCGACCAGGTTTTGCTCGCGACCAAGCTGCCGCATGCTTCATGCAAAAGCGCGGAGGATTTCGATCGGTTTTTCGACGAGCAGCTGCGCCGCCTGCAGACCGACCATATCGACTACTATCTCATGCACAACATCACCTCGCCCGTGCAGTGGGAGCGTGTGGTGGCGCTGGGCATCGAGGACTGGATCGCACGCCAAAAGGCTGCGGGGCGTATTCGCCAGATCGGTTTTTCGTACCACGGCAGTGCGGCGGACTTCCTTACGATGCTCGATGCGTATGACTGGGACTTTTGCCAGATCCAGTACAACTACGCTGGAGAGCGCTACCAAGCGGGAACGGCGGGGCTCATGGCAGCCGCCGAGCGCGGGCTCGCAGTGTTTGTGATGGAGCCGCTTTTGGGTGGACGCCTGGCGGGCAAGCTGCCTCCGCGGGCCCGCGCCGTGCTCGAGAGCGCTCGTGATCCGCATTTGCGCACCCCTGCCGCCTGGGGGCTTTCGTGGGTGTGGAACCATCCTCAGGTCACGATGCTGCTTTCGGGCATGACCGATACCGCACAGGTGGACGAGAACGCGGCATTGGCGGATCGCGCACTGCCGAATTCGATGACGAGAGAGCAGCTCGATACCATCGCACGTGTGCTGGGAGAGTTTGAGAAATCGAATCGCGTGCCCTGTACGGGGTGCGGCTACTGCATGCCGTGCCCCAAGGGCATCAATATTCCCGGCTGCTTTGGCGCCTACAACGCGAGCTATGCGCATAGTTGGTTTACGGGGCTGTCTCAATACTTTACGGCGAGCGCGGTACGGACGAGTGAGCCCAAGTTGGTGAGCAATTGCGTCAAATGCGGCAAATGCGCACGTCACTGCCCGCAGCACATCGATATTCCCGAGCGTCTCGACGATGTGCGCCGACGTTTCCAGCCTGGCCCCGTAACGGCCGCGCTTAAAGCCTTTTGCAAAACGCGTTCCTGATGCCCCTTTTATAACTTGCGGTGGAATGGTTCCTATTTGCGGCAGAATAGGGGCCAAACAGGAACTATTTCACCGCAACTGAAGGGGGCTGTCGTGGGCCATCGGGATTCATATGATGATTTGCGCGAGGTTCGTTGGGGCGTTTTGGGCGCTGGGCACATTTCGCATCGATTTGCATCGTCGCTCAAGAAGGTCGACGGGGCACGGCTGGTGGCTGCGGCCGGCCGCACTCCTTCGCATGTTGAGGAGTTTTGCAGGGCGTTTTCGATTGAAGCCGCGCACAGTTATGCCACGGCTGACGATAGCGGCGATGCGGCTTATGATGCGCTGATTGCCGATCCCGATGTCGACGCAATCTACTTGGCTCTTCCACATGGCATGCATGCGCATTGGGTCTGTCGGGCACTGCGCGCGGGAAAGGCCGTGCTGTGCGAAAAACCGGCCGTTTTGAGTGAGGACGAGGCTCTATCGATTGCCTCCACCTCTCGCGAGTGCGGCGTACTGTTTATGGAGGCGATGAAGAATCGGTTTTGCCCGATGCGCACTCGCGTGAAGGACTTGCTTGCGTCGGGTGAGCTTGGCCGTATTGTCTCGATTGAAAGCGTGCAAAAGCTCGATTACGGCGAGCCTCCTTCGGGCTATCTGCTTGATTCGTTGCAGGGCGGCTGTCTATATGACATGGGCTGCTATGCGGTCGGTTGGTTTGAGGATTTGCTCGCGGGCGCGTGCGAGGTTTCATCCCGTGAAGTTCGCTGGCGTGACGTATCAGGCGGCCGCGTCGATTGGGCCGACGAGATCCGTATGAGCGTCGGCGGTATACCCATTCATATGGTGTGCGACGGCAAAGCAACATATGAAAGCCGCTTAACGATTGTCTGTGAGCGAGGCTCGTTGGAAATCGAGCGTCTCCATCGCCCCGAGCTCGCCCATGTGAAGTATTCCGACGGTCGAACGCTCGAAATAAATGCCCCGTTTGAGATCGATGATTTCTACGGCGAAATCCAGCATGCGACCCAGCTCATCCGGGCGGGGAAACTCGAGAGTCCCGTCATGCCCCTTGCCGCCACGCAGCGCTGCGCGCGCATTATCGATGCGATTCGCTTGAAACTTTAGTGCGTGGGGGCATGGCGCCAGCGCCTGGAATGCCTTGGAGGCCTTTGCCCCTGATGCCCCTTTTATAACTTGCGGTGGAATACGGTCTGTTTGCGCCAAAATAAGGCACCAATAGACCGTATTTTTCCGCAACTGATGAGGAGGGAGCTGGAGATGCTGACGATCGGGTGTCATCTTTCGACGACGAAGGGCTATCGGGCAATGGGGGAGACGGCGTTGTCCATTGGCGCCAATACCTTTGCGTTCTTTACGCGCAACCCGCGCGGTGGCAAGGCAAAAGAACTTGACATGGATGACGTGGCGGCTCTGCGCGAGCTTATGTCGCAAAACGACTTTGGACCGCTGGTGGCGCATGCCCCGTATACCTACAACCCCTGTTCTGCCAAAGAGCGGGCGCGCGAGTTCGCCTTGGAGGCTATGGCAGAGGACCTGCGGCGCATGGAGGCGCTGCCCGGCAACTACTACAACTTCCATCCCGGTGCGCATGTGGGGCAGGGCTCCGACGCCGGCATTCAGATGATTGTCGACACCCTGTGTCAGGTGATGTTTGAGGGCCAGCAGACGACGGTGCTGCTCGAGACCATGGCCGGCAAGGGCACCGAGGTGGGCCGCAGCTTTGAGGAACTGGCGTGCATTATCGAGGGCGTTGCCGCCAAGTGCCCAGAGCTGTCCGATAAGCTGGGCGTTTGTTTGGACACCTGCCATGTGAGCGATGCCGGCTACGACATCATCCATGATCTGGACGGCGTACTCGACGAGTTCGACCGCGTGGTGGGTATCGATCGCTTGCATGCCGTACACATCAACGATTCGAAGAACCCTTGTGGCGCCCATAAAGATCGTCACGAGTGCATCGGCAAGGGATACCTTGGCAGTGAGGAATTTGGTGGAGGTATGCAGGTTATGCAGAATATTGCATCGAATGGCCACTTGCGTTCGCTGCCGTTTATTTTGGAGACTCCGAACGAACTTGCAGGTTATGCAGCTGAAATTAGACTATTAAGGTCATTGCAGCAGTAATGACTGTCACAAAGTAGAGTATTCCATTCACGTTATGGGTTTGTTTCAATCAGTTTTCTCATTGCAGATTCGTAATTCCGGGTGCATAATAGCCAACAGTTTTTGCAGACCTCTGAATCAAACGAGGTCACCGGAAGGAGACTGATTATGAAGCTGAAGAAGCTTGGCGCATTTGCCGCCACGGGTGCTATGGCGCTCGCCCTTGCTCTGACGGGCTGCGGTTCGTCCAACGCCACCTCTGGTTCTGATGCCGGTTCCAGCAGCTCTGACGACGCTAAGGTCGAGAAGGTCGACGGCTCCAAGGAGTACGCGCTCGTCAAGGACGGCACGCTGACCGTCGGCACCTCTGCCGAGTACGCGCCGTTTGAGTACAAGGATGACAACGGCGACTACCAGGGCTTTGACCTTGAGCTCATCAAGGCTATCGGCGACAAGCTGGGCCTGGATGTCGAGTACGTCAACAATGACTTTGACACGCTCGTCCCCGGCGTCGCTTCGGGCGCCAAGTACGACGTCGCCATCGCGGCTATCACCGACACGCCCGAGCGTGAGAAGGAAGTCACTTTCTCCGATTCCTACTACATGGACGATCAGGCTATCGTGACCAAGGTCGATAACACCGACATCACGGCCGACAACTACAGCGAGAAGCTCAACAGCGCCGACGCTACCATCATCGTCCAGTCCGGTTCGACCGCCGAGGCCTTTGCCCAGGAGAACTTCCCCAAGGCCAAGATCGTCCCCTACAAGGACGCTACCGAGTGCTTTAGCGCCCTGCAGTCCGATAAGGGCGACGCCGTAGTCACCAACCGCTCCGTTGCCAGCCAACTGACCGCCGAGCAGTTCAACACCTGCCAGACCATTAAGCAGATCAGCACCGGCGAGGAGTACGCCATCGCCATCAACCAGGGCAACACCAAGCTCAAGGAAGACATCAACCAGGCCATCAAGGACCTGACCGACGACGGTACCATTGACGCCCTCATGGCTAAGTACAACATCAAGTAAAATAGCTACTTGATTGCTCGCGGGCCCTTTCCGTTTTGGCGGAGAGGGCCTTTGCGCTTCTCTTGACGGAGAGTATTTCCGTCTCGTTTTGCCGGCAACTTCTACGATAGGAGCCACCTTGTCTCGACTGAACAAAGGGGCCGCGGAGCAGCGTTTTCCACTGCCCGCCTTGCTCCAAAAGCTAGCCTGCGCCATGGCCGTGGCGCTCGCGCTGGTGTGCGCAGGGGCATATGCGCCCACGACCGCCCAGGCGCTTGAGACCGCAAAGATTACCGCCCGACCCAACACTGGTTCGGGCAGCGCTGTGGTCGGCGGTACCGAGACGCGCATTACCTGGGAGGTCCAGGCCGATGCCGACGAGGAGCTGAGCGGTCTTTCGCTGACGTTTGTCGACGGCACGACGTTTGGTACCGATGACACGCGATTGACGATGCTCTCGGGCGAGGACCTCATGGATCGTACGCCCATGAAGCCCACGTGCAAGGCTGACGGCCAGACGCTCAAGATCGACTTTGGCGAGACGGCGCCTGCCGGCGGCTTTTTCCGTGTCGAGGTTTACGGCGTGACCTTCCCCGTCGAGGGCGGCGATGAGGCCTTTAGCGGCACCTGCACTTTGGCCGATGGCTCGACCAAGAAGATCTCCAAGATTCCGTCGGTGGAGATCAAGGGCGTGACGGCATTCGATAACTTCCTGGCCGATCTTAAGGAGCAGCCGTGGGTCGAGGCCTGGAACTCCAATATGTTCCTGCGCCTGTTCTTAAACCCAGTCATTTTGGTCCAAAGCCTGCCGATCGTCTTTAAGGGCTTCCTTATGTCGCTCTCGATCGTGCTTGTGGCGTTTCCGCTGGCAATTCCCTTTGGCTTTGCCTTGTCGCTCATGCGCATCTCCAAGTCGCGCATCCTGCGCTGCCTCGCCGGCATCTATGTGAATATCATCCGCGGTACGCCGGCGTTCCTGCAGATCTATATCGCGTTCTTCGGTCTGCCGTTGGCCGGCGTCAAGGTTGATGACTACGTGCTTGGCGTTATCGTCATGGCCATGAACTCGTCTGCGTACCTATGCGAGATCTTCCGTGCCGGTATTCAATCGATCCCCAAGGGCCAAAACGAGGCTGCGCGTTCGCTGGGCATGAACGCGTTCCAGACGCTGCTCTATGTCATGATTCCGCAGACGTTCCGTAATGTTTTGCCTACGCTGACCAGCGAGTTTATCTTGCTTTACAAGGATACGTCGCTGCTTGCCGCCGTGGGTGTGGTCGAGATCGTCATGAACGCCCGTACCATCGTGGCCACGACGGGCTCCATTACACCGTACGTGGTTGCCGCCCTGTTCTATCTGGTCATCACCCTGCCGCTCGCTCGCTTGGTGAGCGGTCTTGAGGCGAGGCTTTTGGGCACGGCCGAGACCAAGAAGAAGCGTCCCGCCAAGAGCGCCGGACAGGTTGTCGCGACGCCCGCCGATCACATCGCCGGTCTGTAAGGAGGTCCTATCATGAGCGAAACCAATAACTCGAACGAGGTCGTCGTCAGCATCAAGAACCTCCAGAAGGCCTTTGGGGACAACGTGGTCCTGCGCGATATCGATCTGGATGTGCACAAGGGTGAGGTCGTTGTGGTCTTGGGCCCCTCAGGCTCGGGCAAGTCGACGATGCTTCGCTGCATCAATCGCCTGGAGCATCCCACGAGCGGCTCGATTGTCGTCGAGGGCGTGGATGTGTGTGCCAAGGGCGTCGACCTCAACAAAGTGCGCACGCACCTGGGCATGGTGTTTCAGCAGTTCAACCTGTTCCCGCACCTGTCGGTCAAAAAGAACGTCATGCTTGCGCAGCAAAAGGTGCTCAAGCGCAGCAAGGAAGAGGCCGAGAAGATCGCCGTCGAGGAGCTGACCAAGGTCGGCCTGGCCGAGCGCATCGACTTTATGCCGAGCCAGCTCTCGGGCGGCCAGCAGCAGCGCGTGGCCATCGCCCGCGCCCTGTCGATGAACCCGCACGTGATGCTCTTTGACGAGGCCACCTCGGCGCTCGACCCTGAGCTCGTGCGCGACGTTCTGGGCGTCATGCGCGACCTGGCGCACGACGGTATGACCATGATCGTCGTGACGCACGAGATGGGCTTTGCCCGCGATGTCGCCGACCGCGTCGTCTTTATGGACGGCGGCGTCATTGTGGAAGAGGGTACGCCGAGCGAGGTCTTCGACCACCCCAAGAACGAGCGCACCAAGGCGTTCTTGGGCAATATCTCGTAGCCGCTTTATATGACTGACATAGCAGAAAACGGGAGCCGGATGTGATCCGGCTCCCGTTTTTGTTGGGACGCGAATGTGTTTTGTTGCAATGCGCGTTGCGGGCGGAGCTCATTGCCGCTAGGCGAGCTCGGCTCCAAGGGCGCGGCAGGCCGCTTCGCTCTCATCATCGGGGGCGTCGTAGCAGATGACGGAATCGACGACGTTGACGCCCTCCTCGTCGGCGTCCGCCTTCCAGTTGTCCATCCATTCGCCCTCGGCCCACGAATAAGAGCCAAAGAGGACGACCTTCTTGTCGCCGAGGGTCTCCTTGACCTCATCCCACATGGGCTGGAACTCATCATATTCAAGCTCCTCGGAACCCATGGCGGGGCAGCCGAAGGCGATAGCGTCATAGCCAGCGGCCTTGTCTGCGGAGAAGTCGGCGCAGGAGATGACCTCTGCCTCGGCGCCGGCATCGGTTGCACCTTCGGCAACGAGGTTTGCCATGGCCTCGGTGTTGCCCGTGCCGCTCCAGTAGACGACGGCGATCTTGCTCATGTTGAGTCCTTTCAGTTGTGCGGCAGGTTGCCACGGCTTCTATGTTCTATCGGGTTGCCTGGGCAAGTTGCGCCAAGCTGTAGCCCTGCTGATAGACAAAGGTGAAGTATTGGGTGCAGGCGCGGTAGGCATCAAACGTCGCAAGTGCCTGCTCGACATTTGCGTAGACCTTCCAGGCCCCAAAGACCTTATAGTTCTCGCCGCGCTGGACGATAAACTCGTGCACGTCGTCGTAGGGATATCCTAGGAAGTAGCCTATTTCGTGCGGAAACTCGCAGGTGCAGTCGTTGCTGCAGCTAGCTTGCTGGGGTAGTGCGCATCGAGTCTGGCTACAGGCGCATTCCGCGACGTTATTACTCGCGAGCGTGATGCGTGATGCCAAATGCACAAGGCATGTCGAAAGGTCTCTCGTGTCGTAGCCTTCCGAGGCGAGCGCCGTTTTGGCGCGAGGGTCCGCGAAATAGGTGGTGAGGCTTTTGGCTCGGTACACGTACACGAGCGCTCCGCAGGGCCGCCAGACCAAAACACTCAGGTGGATGCCAAGCGGGTCAAGCTCGCGGTTGCACTGGGCGATAACGTTGAGCAGGCGTGCTCGGCGTTCTGCGATGGTTTCTGTTGCGGTCGAGCCGTCCCCGTGGGCGTAGGTGCCTGGATAGGTAAAGAGCGATGCCGGCTTGATGCCCGCGAGCGTGGGGGAGCAGTTGCGCACGACTGCTGCCTGAAACGTTGGGATGTCTATGGTTCGAGTCACGTCGCTCCTTACGGATCTAAACTGTTAGCCTAGGAAAACTTATACACGAAAGTAAGCCATGGTCAACAAAAAAGTTTGAAGAGGAAAACTAATTGACCGAACGGACATGATTTTGGGTTAAGATGGGGACACCCCATGGGGGTATCTAGATAGTGCTACTGAAAGGGGAACGCATGAGTGACTTGCTCAACCCTGCGAATCTCATCGTGCTGACCGTCATTGCCGTCGGCATGTTTTTTGGACTGCGTCGCATTGCCGCTTCGACACACGGGAAGAGTTGCTGCAGCGATGGTGCGAGCGGCAAGAAGGCCAAAAAGGTTGTGGTGGCAGACACCGACGAGTCCCACTACCCCTATCGTGAGGAACTCCTTATCGGCGGCATGAGTTGCGACGGCTGCGCCCGGAATGTGACGAATGCCCTCAATGCGCTTGATGGCGTGTGGGCTACGGTAACGTACGCGGACCACACGGCACGCGTGCGCTCGAAGCGCCCGGTTGATCGCGACACACTCGAGACGGCAGTGAGGGGTGCGGGCTATTACGTTATGAAAATGTAGGCGTTGCCCTCTCCGGTGGGTACCAGCCTCCTGCCCATTGTGACTATCGGCATCCAAAAATTTGCGCAAAAATAACCTTTAGATGCGGCAAAAGTGGAGTTTGGTGACGGTTTGCGCGGAATTCGCTACCAATCGAGCATCTATGAACCCGTCCAAAAAATTACAGGTGTATATTTATACACTGATTATTGCTGTGCTCAGATTGCAATTAACCGTGGACAGAAATGAAGAATGCTAAAACTGGGCTTTAGGACAGGGGAGGCTATAACCTTATGAGACGAGTGGGAACACTTGGCTTGGTGGCAGCGCTTGCCGCTATCTTGGTATCGCCGCTGCCGGCGCACGCCGAAGACGCATCGGGTGCCGTTACCTACAATGCGGGAAATGGGTATTCCTTTGAGAAGCTCTCGCATCCTACGGTAGGAACGTCGCAGCCGGATGGCATCGTCGACTACCAGGGTAACGGTGCCGTTGCCGTTCCGGGCGCCGATGGTAATACGGCCAACAACGAAGGCGATCGCGGCCAGAGCTACACTTGGGCGGCTGCGAGCTATGGTGACTGGCTTTATGTGGGCACCTGCTATGCGGCGATGGGCAACACGCTGACGCTCATGAACAGCACGCTGGGCGATTCCTTTGATGTCGAAACCATGCGCCTGACGCTGGAGGCCATGTTTAACGGTACCTTCTTCTATGGACAGCAGAAGGAGGACGGCACGGCCGACAAGGACAGCGGCGGCATCTTGGTCAAGATCAATACCAAGACCGGTGAGACCAAGCTGCTACTCTCTGAATCGCTCAACGGCGTCGCTCCTTTGTTCCGCAATGCCGTGAGCTATAAGGGTAAGCTCTATTTCTGCGGCAGCGTCAGGACCAATGACGGCAAAGGCGGCCTGCCTGCTGTATACGAGATCGATCCTAAGACGGATGAGTACAAAGTTGTCTATCAGGGCCTTTCGAGCATGCAGGATTACGGTGCTGCCTACAAGCAGGGCATTTCTACCGGTATCCGCGGCATGTGCGTCCATGATGGCCAGCTCGTCATCAGTAATGTGGGTAAAGACGCGAACGGTAATTTTGTGTCGACAATCCTGACGTCGTCTGACCCCTCGAAGGGCCAGGACAGCTTCACCGAGATTGCCAACTCGGAGACGCTGTTTGGCTATCCGGCGATTTGCTATCAGGACAGCATCTACGGCGGCGCCGTTTGGGATATGGTCTCGTACAATGGCCATCTCTATGCGACCATCTGCACCGGTACGCCCGAGAACGCTCCCGATGATAATTCCATGCAGTCGTTTGCCATGGTCCGTGGCGACAAGAATGCCGACGGCAGCTATTCGTGGACTCCCATTGTCGGCGATCAGAAGACGGACGGTGCAAAGTACTGCTTTGGCATCGATCCTGCCCGTACCCGTTCTGGCGCTGCCAACCTCATCGTCTACAACGACTACCTCTATATCGGTGAATACAACGACGAGGAGATTGCCCTCGAGCGCATCCTGTTCAACAAATCCAACACCGAAGAGGGCGGCAAGAGCAGCATGGGTGGCGTTGACTGCTCGTTTGTGAATGCCAATCTTGAGCAGTCGGTTAACATCTATCGCATGGACAAGGACGAGAACATGGAGCTCGTCGTTGGCGATCGCACCGACATGTTCCCCGAGGGCGGTATTTCCGGCCTGACTTCGGGCTTTGGCCGAAACGAGAACCAGTACATTTGGCGCATGCAGAAGTTCGACGGCAAGCTGTATATCGGTACCTTTGATACCGCGAGCCTGCTTGAGCCGATCGGCCAGTTCTCCAATGGCGACATTATCGATATGACGCCCGAGGAGTGGGACTCTCAGGTTCAGCGCCTTAGGGACCTGCTCAATCACCTGCTCGACAAGAAATCGCCTGACGACCCCATCGTTCCCGTGAACACACTTGCGGACGATGATTCAAACGAGGCCGTCGATGTCGATGACGAGAAGACCGAGGTTGCTAAGGGCTTTGGCGATCTGAGCGATGCGCTGGAGGATGCCGCGGGCGGTCTTTGCGATCAGGCCGCGACGATGTCCCAGGACTTTGAGGACGACGCCGCTTATGTCCAGAAGATCGATGGCGAGATCGCGTACTTCAAGTCCTTTGCCGACCAGTATCAGGACATGCTCGATAGCTATGAGAGCCTTAAGCAGCAGTACGAGGATGCCTATGGCACCGAGCTGCCGAGCGATATTCAGGATGCGCTCGATAAGCTGCTGAGCGAGGAGAACCTCAAGAAGTTGCAGAGTGTCCTTACGTGCATGTGTTACCTGCGCGATGCCGAGCGCGGCTTTGATATGTATGTGACCGAGGACGGCGTGAACTTTACGACGCTGACGACCAATGGCTTTAACGATCCGTATAACCATGGTCTGCGCACCTTTGCGGTGACCAACCAGGGTCTGTGCCTTGGTACCGCCAACCCGTTCTATGGTTGCCAGGTCTGGATCCAGCGCAAGGAGAATTCGGAGAATCCGGTTGATCCCGGTACTCCGGATCCGACGGAACCCACCGATCCTTCGCAGCCGGGTGGCGGCGATCAGCCTGGCGGCAGCCAGACGGGTGGCAACGACCAGTCGAGCAGCACCACGACCACCGTCACGACGACCGCTAAGAAGACTCCGAAGGACGGCTCGCTGCCTCGCGCTGGCGACTCGACCCTCACGCTGGTCTTGGGATTGCTGGTTGCAGCTGCCGCAGTGCTTAGCATTGCTCTCGTCTTGCGCAAGCGTTCTCGTCGCTAGGCTCGTCCGCGTAGCTCAATGTCCTGGATATCGTCGAAGTTGATGGCGATATCCCTGAGTTTGAGCAGCTTGAATGCGGGTAACGCTTCGTCGAGAATGCCCGTGCGGCTACGATAGCCGTACGTATCGTAATAGGTGACGCGCACCAAGTCGCCGCGTTTGAGGCCCTCGAGCTTTTGCGAAAGCTCGAGGGCTTTTTCTTCCGTGAGCTCACGTTTTTGCTCGACGGTGATTTCCTGCTTGCGCACGAGTTCGTAGTATCCCGTGAGGGCGGCAAAGGGCATAAACTGTGCGGCGCGGTTGGCGCGCACGGCACCGTTGGCAGTGAGGTTGGGGTCGGCTGCGCGGCGTCTGCCCTCGGGGTCCGCCAGGCGCTCGAAGGCGGTCGGCGGGCGCATGGGCTGTTGTTTGGGTTTAGGCACGGTGTCCTCCAACTTGATCGTTGCGCTCGCGCGCGGTGGCGCCGGCGGTAAAGCTTAATCCCTTGACGAGCGCGTTCTTGCCGTACTTGCCTTTCACGGCCAGGACGGCGCGCGCCAGGTCGCGCTCGCGCTCATCGGTCTCGATATCGCTGAACAGATCGATGGTGGCAAATTCCTCGGGCACAAGATTGCTAAAGCCCAGGTTGATGCGCTTGACCGGTCGTTTGGGATCGACAGTCTGCGCCCAGAGCTCATCGAAATAGCCCATGATCTTCTTAAACGAATTGGTACGCTCGGGCAGCTTGCGCGAGGCGTTGGAGTGCGCAAAGAGCGCGGCATAGCCACCACGCGGTTTGCCACCATGCTCTCCCACAAAGATGCCATCGATTGCCTGCGCTTCGCGCACCAGGCGGCGCCGTTCGTCATCGCGCTGGACGGGCTTGGGAGCACGGGGCGCGAGCTCGGGGCCGGCGGTTGCGGTGGGTTCGATGCTCGACGTACTCGAGCGCAGGTGTCCGCATCCGTCCACATATTGTGCAGTACCGCTGGCATCAAGCCTGCGTATGTCGGCGCGCTCGCTCGCGTAGCCCACAAAGAGCGAGATGCTGTCGCAGACCACGTGCTTATCGATCAAGTCCAACACGGCGTTGTCGACCATCTCGCGCAAGACGGTGTAGGCCTGCTCGTAGGCATAGCCCTTCGAGAGCACCTGTCCTGTGGTGGTCGAAGTTGCTTGCGGGCGATAGGCTTGGATATCGGCGATGGTTGTCGGCTCGCGTCCGAAGGCGTGGTCGATGAGATACTCGGCATTGACGCCGAGCTCGTCGTAAAGCAGGTTTTCGTCGAGCGCCGCTACGCCCATCAGATCGTAGACGCCGTATTTTTCGAGTCGTGCTGCCACGCCGGGGCCGATGCCCCAGATATCGGTGATGGGACGATGGGGCCAGATTTCCTTGCGAAAGGTCTCATCGTCGAGTATGCCGATGCGGCTGGGTACGTGCTTGGCGGTGATATCGAGTGCAACTTTGGCCTGGAATAGGTTGGGGCCGATGCCGACCGTCGCCGTGATGCCGGTGCGCGCCAGGACCTCGTCGCGCAACATGCAGGCGAAGCCTTCCGCGTCGGTGTGATAGAGGTCCAGATAGGGTGTCACGTCGATAAAGCACTCGTCAATTGAGTAGACGTGAACGTCTTGCGGACTGACGTATTCCAGGTAGATACCGTAGATCTGCGCCGACACCTCCATGTAGTGCTGCATGCGCGGTACGGCCTTGATGTAGTCGATGCCGTCGGGAATCTCGAATAGGCGGCAGCGGTTGTGAATACCTAAGTCCTTCATGGCCTGCGTGATGGCGAGGCAGATGGTCGTGCGTCCGCGCGATTCGTCGGCAACGACTAGGTTGGTGGTGAGCGGATCGAGCCCACGGTCGACGCACTCGACGCTGGCATAAAACGTCTTGAGGTCGATGCAGATATAGGTGTGCTGCTCGTGCGCCATCCGTGTCCCTCCATCAAACACATGTTCTTATCGAATATCTGTTCGATAATACCCGCTCGTCCGGACATCGTCAAAACCTGTTCCTTTTTGCCAGGTATAGTCGTGCAACTGCATCGGGTTTTAACGCAGCTCTAAAGAGTGCGAAACAGCTCGGAAAACCTTGCTTCGTAGCATGAGCCTAACGATTGATACCGCCTATGCGCACGGAAGGGTTGTGGGAAAGATGGTCAATTATGGGTTTGGTATGCCGACGCGCTTGGTTGCGGATGGGGATGTGGCTCGCTGGTGCGGGCGATTGGTTGCCCACTACGCTGGCACCAAGGCACTGGTCGTGTTGGGCGGTGACAAGCATACGCGCGATGAGCTTGTCTCGGCGGCACTTGGTTCGCTCGCTCGAGCCCTACTCGAGCGTGTGCTTTTCCGCTGCGGCTCGTTTGAGGGCGACGGGGGAGACGAACTGGTCGACGAAGCCGTGGCACTGGCGACCGACGAAGGCGTGGACTTTGTCCTGGCGATTGGCGATGCCGATGCTGCCGGCTTTGCGCGCGAACTCGCGCGTCGCATGGCGGCGCTCGATGCCGGCGAAGATGGTTTTGTCCCTTATGGATGCATTGTCTCGGAGGGCAAGGTGCCTGCTGTCGTGGGCACCGGCGAGGTTCCCGTTTTTGCCATTATCGCGCCCGAACTGCTGGAGGGCATCGGGTCTCCTCTGCGTGAGTTGCTCGGTAGCGTCTGCGCCGTGGCCTAATATTTGCCATAAAGGGATGGGTTATTTTTGGTTGGTAAAGCGTTTGACCTGCCAAAATAAGCCTGTCTCTTTTTGATCGGTTGCCGTTTGGGGGCCGATTGGCAACGCTCGCTGATTGTAGTCTTGACCTGCGCTAGAATAGTGGCATCTGAATGTCCGGGCGCATGGAGGCGTGCGCCCGTATGCTGAGGAGGACTCTATGGCAACTGTTGCCGCACCTATCGATGCTACGTCGACTGCCGCTTGGAAGGCACTCGAGGCCCATCAGGAGAAGCTCGAGGCCGAAGGTATCGACCTCAAGGCCTGGTTCGCTGCTGACGCCGACCGCGTGAACAAGCTGAGCTTTGACGCCGGTGACCTGCACTTCGATCTGTCGAAGAACCTGGTGACCGATGAGACCGTCAAGCTGCTGTGCGATCTTGCTCGCGAGGTGAAGCTCGAGGAGCGCCGCGACGCCATGTTCTCTGGCGAGCACATCAACACCACCGAGGACCGCGCTGTCCTGCACACCGCGCTGCGCCGCCCGGCAAGCGAGAAGGGCCAGCTCATCGTCGACGGCCAGGACGTCGTCGCCGACGTGCACCAGGTCCTCGATCGCATGTATGCCTTCGCCGAGCGCGTGCGCTCCGGTGAGTGGAAGGGCGTTACCGGCAAGAAGATCGAGCACCTGGTGTCCATCGGCATCGGCGGCTCCGATCTGGGCCCGGTCATGGCCTACGAGGCCCTGCGTCCCTATGCCGACGCCGGTATCGACTGCCGCTACATCTCCAACATCGATCCCAACGATCAGGCCGAGAAGCTCAAGGGCCTGGATCCCGAGACCACGCTCGTGATCATCGTCTCCAAGACCTTCACCACGCTCGAGACCCTCACCAACGCCCGCGAAGTCAAGACCTGGATGCTCGAGCAGCTCAAGGCTCAGGGCGCCATCGACGGCTCCGATGAGCAGAACGCCGAGGCCGTGGCAAAGCACTTCGTCGCCGTCTCCACCGCACTCGAGAAGGTCGAGGCCTTCGGTATCGACCCCGCCAACGCCTTCGGTTTCTGGAGCTGGGTTGGCGGCCGCTATTCCGTTGACTCCGCCGTGGGCCTGTCGCTGATCGTCGTGCTCGGCCCCGAGCGCTTCCAACAGTTCCTCGAGGGCTTCCACGCCATCGACGAGTACTTCTGCAACACGCCGCTCGAGAACAATGCCGTTGCGCTGATGGGCCTGCTCAACGTCTGGTACGTCAACTTCTTCGGTTCCAAGAGCCACGCCGTGCTGCCGTACTGCCAGTACCTGCATCGTTTCCCGGCCTACCTGCAGCAGCTCACCATGGAGTCCAACGGCAAGCATGTCCGCTGGGACGGCAGCGCCGTGACCTCCGACACCGGTGAGATCTTCTGGGGCGAGCCCGGCACCAACGGTCAGCACGCCTTCTACCAGCTGCTGCACCAGGGCACCGTGGTGGTCCCGGCCGATTTCATTGCCTTCGCCAATACCGCCAACCCTGCGACCGACAGCGGCCAGGACGTGCACGAGCTGTTCCTGGGCAACTTCCTGGCCCAGACCAAGGCGCTCGCCTTTGGTAAGACGGCCGATGAGGTGCGCGCCGAGGGCACGCCCGAGCAGATCGTCCCGGCCCGCTGCTTTGAGGGCAACCGCCCGACGACCTCGATCTTCGGCGACACGTTGACCCCGTTCGCGCTCGGCGAGCTCATCGTCCTGTACGAGCACATTACGTTTGTCGAGGGCACGGTCTGGGGCATCGACTCCTACGACCAGTGGGGCGTCGAGCTGGGCAAGCAGCTTGCCAAGCAGATCACCCCGGCCTTCCACGATGACGCCGCCAAGGCCGAGCAGGACGCTTCGACCCAGGCGCTCATCGAGTTCTATCGCGCGCACCGCAAGTAGTCGCTGCTGTTAACGCATCGCGTCTTATAGTCAGGGGCCCGTATCCTATCGGATGCGGGCCCCTTTGCTTTGCCGTGGTCCCGGGGCGCACGGCCTTTGTGGAACATCGCCGGGGCGCCGCGCGCTGCGAGAACCCTGTGCCTAGATCTCGGCCTCCGCATGGCCTCGCTGCGCCTCGGGCAGCTCCCCGTAGAGCGGATGGTCTTCGAGCCTAAAGCGCTCGACCTGTTCGGGAGTGCGACCGCGTACAAAGAGCCACGAGCGATCAATCGGCGTCGCCATGAGCGTGCTGGGCAGCGCGTCGGCGCGGTCGGAAAACACCCGGGCACTCTCGGGATCCTGGAACGCCAGCACCAGATGCGTGTCGCAGTTGCCCATGATGGAGCGTGCGCGTGCCTCGCCATAGAGCGCATCGAGCTGGTTGGTCGACTGCAGCAGCAGCGTTGCCCAGATGTTGCGGCTTCGGATAATCGAGAGCACGTTGTCGATCTGGGGGATCTGCAGATTTGCGAAGTCATCGAGCATAAAGCGCACGGGCACGGGCAGACTGCCGTCGGGCTGCCTATCGGCCTCACGAATGAGGCCCATAAACGCCTGCGAAATAAAGAGGCCGGTCAGCGGATCGAGATTGCGGTCAATATCGCTCACGGTTACAAACAGGGCGCGGGGGGTGTGTCCCATGGAAGCGAAGTCCACCTGATGGCACTCACGATAGAGCTGTGCCGCACCGTCGAATCCCAGACACATGACCTTTTCGGCAAGGATGCCGACGATGCTCGCGTGCATGCGCTCGGCATTTTGCGTAATGGCGTAGCGCCGCCATAGCGAGAGGGCATAGCTTTGGGGGTCGGTCGTGATCAGGTCGTCGAACAATCGACCCGTGGCACCGTCCTGCAGGTGCTCGATCAGCTTGATGACCGAGCTGATCGTCTGCTCGTCGGCGGGTAGCTGTTCGGTGACGTAGGCGATAAGACACGACAGCAGGTTTGCCGCCGCATGATCCCAAAAAGGCTGGTTGTTGTCCTCGATGGGGCAGATGGCCTTTGCCACCGAGAGGATGTCCTGCTGGTTGGGCCTGCCGTCCGCCTTGCGGCGAATGTGCCTCAGGGGGTTGTAGCCGCAGCGCTCGATGCCGGGCGCAGGGGCCGGGACGGTGTTGAGGTCGGCGAAGTTGAGACATTGCACGCGGTAACCGTGGGCTGCCAGCACGGGTCCCACTTCGCGACAGAGCGTGCCTTTGGTGTCGAGCACGATGTAGCTTGCGTTCATTTGCAGCAGGTTGGGCTTGAGGACGTTTCGGGTCTTGCCGGCTCCCGAGGGGCCGATCACAAGTGCGTTGTTGTTGAGTCCCGTTTGGCGGGTGTCGCAGGAAAGCGTTCGATCCTTGGCGAGGATGGTGGACGATGCGGACTCAGATGCGGCGAGGCGGCTGGCGAGGTTAGACATGGGCGACCTCCTTGGTGGTCGAGAGGATTTCGTGGGCAAAGCCGAGCTCGACGGCGCGCTCGGCCGAAAGGTAGGTGTCTTTTGCAGTGAGGGACTGGATGCGCTTGGGCGTGAGGCCGCTGCGGTCCGAGAGGATTTGCGTGAGGGTCTTGCGGGTCTGCATGAGACGCCGGCTGGTTTCCTGCAGCGCAAGTGCCGAGCCGCCTGCCCCCTGGGGGATCAGCGGGTCGTGAATCATGAGCTCTGCATGGGGCGCCATACGGCGATCGTCGCCGCCCATAAAGATCACGGCGCCCATGGACGCGGCGAATTCCAGGCAGACGGTGCGGATGGGGCACGATGCGAGGCGCATGGCGTCATAGATCGCAAGACCCGATCGCACGCTTCCGCCGGCGCTGGCGACAAATATGGTGATGGGGCGGCTGGGGTCGGTGGCATCGAGCAGGCGGATCTGCTGGCATAGGTCGTGGGCCATCGGGGTTTCGATGTTTCCCATGACGGAGAGCTCGCGACGGGCGAGCATCTCATCGTAAATGCTGGTGAGCGTGATACCTCGGGCGGATTCACGCATGGTGAGGGGGCTGATGATGGGGGAGTGATTGGTGTCCATGAGGACTCCTTTCTGTTGGTTGTGTTGTGGAATAGGATTGTTGCCCGCGGAGGGGCTGGCGGGCTACAGGGTTCGTCCGAGCCTGAGATCGAGCTCGGTTGTGGGGCAGACTGCCTGTTCGTGCGGCTCGCAAGCGCCAAGGGCTCCAAAGCGATAGAGCGTTGCGGCGGGCGTGGTGTAGGCGAGCCGCAGCTGATGCTCGACAGGGGCACATCCGTCATTTTTGTAATGAGCCGCGTAGTACTGCGCGATGCTGGCGTTCATCTCGCTGCCATTGCGATGGCGCTCAAACTGGCGTCTGCAGGTCTCGATGATCTTTGCTACCGACTTGGGTGCCGTCGCGGGAACAAGGGCGAGATAGCCCTCAAATAGCTCGTTGATGCTCAGGAGGCACAGCAGGTCGATCAGCGTCCTTATGGCTGCTCCCTCGGCGGAAAAGTGCGCGGTCATGCGGTTATATCGGTTGCGGTCGACGATGGCCGCATGGGGTCTTGGAGTTTTCTGCCCCGTGGTCCCGGGCTTTTGCCGCGCCTGTGTATTGAGCTCGACGTTGCAGCGCTTGAGGCCGTCCAACGGAAGGAACAGTGCGGTGCGCAGGGTGTTCCGCTTGCTTTCGAGTTCATGACGCTCGTCGGGTTCCCATTCGAGCTTGAGTTTCGTGTCGAACGCCGTAAGCATATGGGCTAGGCAGCCTACGGTAAGAACGTACGAATCGTTGTCGCGTTTTGGGGCATAGGGGTCTGTCAGCTTGCGAATGTCGGGGTCGCCCATGATCTTTGTGCAGCGCTTCAGCAGTTGAGGGTGGTCGGCCAAGATCGTCGCGAGCGGTAGCGACGCGTAGTTCTTGATGGTCGCGGCGGCAAAGGCAGCGTCATATTCGTTTGCATATGCTCGCTCAATGCGGGCATCCAGAATGCTTTTCTTATCGCCGTCTTCAGCGTGGTGGTTTGTCATAGCTTCTCCAATCGGTTGATGTTCGTGCTGTTTGTTGATGTGTTGGTTGTCGTGAGTGATGTGCTTGCCGTGGGTGATGTGCTGACGTTGGGGTGCTATGCGGTTTTCAATGAGCCCGTGAGGCAGTTGCTGCAGGGGCGGGATGGAACGGCCCATGCAAGGCGGAAGGCATCGTGCTCAAAATCGAGACAGCAATGCCCTGGGTGCCCCACATGTGGCAGTTACCTCATTAAGTTGTCATTGTGTTTGGGGCTGTACTTTGCCGATCTTCTTTCTCTTACACGCTAAAAACTGAAACTTCATATGCTCGATCTACTTAAAACCGCAACGGCGGTCTTTTATCAACTTATATGTCGGAACGTGGCTTTGCAAGTACTTTTTTGCGTTTGTTTCAAATGGGGTGGTTTTGCAACCGTCACGCGCCACGCTATGCGAACGTGCCCCGGCTCGGATAAGATGGTGCGATCGAGTTCTACCGCGCTCACTGCAAGTAGTCTTTGTTGCTGAGATAGGTCACGGCCGAAAGGGGCCCGTATCCCAACAGATACGGGCCCCTTGCTATTTAAATGGGCATGAGGGTGTATTGAGGGGGGATGTCTTGCTGTCGGCATCCGCGTGCGGTGCCATTCGCTGTCCGTAAATTATACGTTTACGGCTAATTTCATACCACTTGTCGGAATGCGGACGCTGTCCTTGCATGCCGGGCGTACATTGAACGTGGTTTTTCGCGTGAAGCCACGAATCGGTTGTCAGTCCTGAACAAGGAGGCCCAGCATGACGCTTGCCAAACCCATCAACAAATACATCGACTATATCGATGCCCCCGAGGACACGTTTGAGCAATATGTCGAGAAGGCGTTAAAGTACAACTTTCGCTGCGTATTTGCGAACCTGCAGGAGTACGAGACGGGCCGCGCCATGCTCGAGGACTCTGACATCATCCTTGCCGGCGCTATCGACTTTCCCCAGGGCACTATGGCGCTCGAGGAGAAGCTTGCGAGGTTTGAGGAATACGCTGCGTGTGGCTTTACCGAGATTGACTACGTTTTGAATCAGGGGTCGATCGAGAACCGCGATTTTGATGCCATCGAGCGCGAGATGACTACCATTGCTGATTTTTGTCGCGCGCATGGCATCACTGACAAGGTAATCGTCGAGATGTGCAAGCTGGACGGCGACGACGCCGCCAAGCGCCGTGTATGCGAGATCGCGCTGGAGGCCAAGCCGGGATTCCTTAAGACATCGACCGGCAGAAGCTTTGGCGGTGCTAAGCTCGAGGACGTGCGGCTGATGCACGAGGTGCTCGGCGATGCCGTGGCAATCAAGGCGGCGGGCGGTATCCATAATTACGAAGAGGCTTGCGCATTCATCGAGGCCGGCGCCAGCGCGTTAGGTGCATCGGCGGGCATCGCGATCGTCGAGGGCGCACCGACGGATGAGCGTCGCTAGCAGACGTATTTGACCTGAGCGATAAAGCTTCACGACCACACGCCGTTCATGTTCGAGACAATATGACTTTTTGCCCGTTGTAAACGGAGTCGCGATGGGTGTTCTGTATGATTGCTCAGACAAGGTTGTTCAATGACAGGGAGGCATATATGGCAATCAAAGCCATCGCGATGGATATCGACGGTACGCTCACCAACGATCAGAAAGTGATTAGCCCGCGTACGCGCGAGAAGCTGCTCGCGGCGCAGGAGTCGGGCATTAAGCTCATTTTGGCTTCGGGCCGTCCCGCATGGGGGCTCCACGCCTTGGCGCAGGAGCTCGACCTCCAAAACCATGACGGTCTGCTAGTTGCCTTTAACGGCGCACACGTCGTCGATGCCCAGACCGACGAGGTACTGTTCGATCAGGCTATGCCTGCCGACGAATTGCATCGCCTGATTGATCACCTGCGTAATTTTGACGTGATCCCTATGATTTCGCTCGGTCGCGATTTGCACGTCGAGGACTCGTACCATTGCATGATCACGCTGCCTGACGGCTCGCAGAAGAATATCGTCAAGTATGAGCGCGACGCGTGCGATCTTAAGATTCGCGAGGTGGAGAGCCTGCATGAGGTCGCTGATGCTTATCCCGTGGACAAGCTGCTGACGGCGGGCGATCCGGCCTACCTGCAGGCGCATTACGAGGAGATGTATGCGCCCTTTAAGCAGACGCTTTCGGGCATGTTTACGGCCGACTGGTACTTTGAGTACACGGCGCCCGGTATCGACAAGGCCCGCGCACTCGAGGGTGCCCTGCCCAAGCTCGGCATCGATGCCAGTGAGGTCGTATCGTTTGGCGACGGCCAGAACGACAAGTCCATGATTGAGTGGGCCGGCACCGGTGTTGCCATGGGTAACGCCGTCGAAGAGGTTAAGGCTGTAGCCCAGATGGTGACCGCCAATAACAACGAAGACGGTATTGCGGTGGCGCTGGATAAGCTGCTGGGTTAGAATCGCCGATAATGCATGGTTTGGGCGCCTGCTTACAGGCGCCCTTTTGTTAGGGAGGGTGCCGTGTCCGCATTTCCGTTCGATGCCGTTATCTTTGACATGGACGGCGTCATTGTCGATACCGAGTATTACTACCTGGGCGAGACTGCCGCGTTTGCCAAGGAGCTTGGGCTTAATCTGACTCAAGAGGAGTTGAATGGGCAGGTCGGTACCTCGCATCAGCTCTTCCTGCATATGCTGGTCGATTGGTTTGAGCGCGCCGGTAAGGGGCACTTCACTGGCGAGGAAGCGTTGGCCCGTTGGGACGAGTGGGCGCATGAGCGTCCGCGCGACTATCAGGCTTTGATTAACCCAGGCGCCGTGGATACGATTCGAGAGCTGCCGCGCCGTGGCGTTCGCGTGGCGCTTGCCAGCTCGTCTCCCATGGTTAGCATCGAGGAAGTGCTCAACGCATGCGGGCTGTCGGATGCCTTTGAGTATGTGGTGAGCGGCGAGCAGTTTAAGGAGAGCAAGCCCGAGCCCGACATCTACCTGCATGCGCTGGACCTGCTGGGGCTGCCCGCGAATCGCTGCTGCTGCGTTGAGGATTCGGTGCCTGGCATCACTGCCGGCAAGCGAGCCGGCCTGACAGTTATTGCCAAGCGCGAGGAGCGCTTTGGCTTTAGCCAGGATGCCGCGGACAAGATTATCGACCAGCTGCCGGAGCTGCTCACGCTTTCTTAGGAGCGCGGTAGTTGCGCGTTTTTCGGGTCAGATGAGTAAATACCCGACATTTTGGTGCGGCAGCAAGCATACTTTATGCTAATGCGGGCTTAAGGGCTTGTTGAATGCCCTTAAGCCCGCTTTTGACTTAATTGGGCTGGGAGAGGGTATATGCCACCGACTGAAGGACTAACTGACGGTAAAGCAGCGATACCGCTGTACCAACAGGTTATCGATATCATTAAAAACGAAATCAATTCCGGTGCCTACAAGGCGGGCGCGCGGATACCCAACGAATTCGAATTGGCTGAGAACTATAAAGTTGGCCGCGTTACCGTGCGACGCGCTATTGAGGAGCTCGTCCAGCAGGGCTATCTAACGAAGCGGCAGGGGAAAGGCACGTTTGTCAATGCCCCCAAGCTTAAGCGCAAGATTCGCCAGAAGGATGACGTCCAGAGTTTTTCGGACGCATGCCGCGTTAACGGAATGGAGCCGGGGGCGTGCGTCATTTCGAGAAAGATACTGCCGGCAGATTCTACCGAAGCGCAGTTCTTTGGTGTTCCCGTTGGAACTGATTTGATTTGCGTTGAGCGTGTACGTACTGCCGATGGAGTCCCCGTCATGCTCGAGAACAACATATACGTTTACGAGGACAACGCCTATCTATCAACGGCACCTCTATCTAACCAATCCATTTTTGAGTTCGTGCGCAACCGAACGGGCCGCACGCCCGCGTTTACCGACCCGTGCACGCTCGAGATCGCGTGCGCGTCGCCCGAGGTCGCTCGGCTGTTGGCAGTTCCCGTTGGCGAACCCTTGTTTTATATGGAAGCCTTCTTTTTCGATGAGCAGCGGCGGCCGTTTATCATCGGTCGTCAGCGGATCGTTGGGTCTCGCTACGTTTTTGACATCTAGGACATTGCGAATGGAAACGCCCGGTGGATCATCTCACCGGGCGTTTCCATACCGTTCACGGCGCGAACACAACCGTTCAACCGCGTTGCGGCAACCAGTTTGAAATTATCTTGATGAAGGAAAAAGCTGCTGGTAATCTATGGGACGTCATAGAACGTTTGCCTTATGCAAACGTTGAAGCGAGATGCGATGCAGTCTCGAGTTCTTTGGAGGTATCTATGTCAGATACGAAGGCGAAGAAGACAAACAGACGTTTTAAGTTCAAATTGCCACATGTCTATACGATCATGTTCTTGCTGATCGTTGTCTTTGCGGTCCTGACTTGGATCGTTCCCTCTGGTCAGTATCAGCGCAAGACGATTTCGACAGCGGCGGGCGAGCGTGAAGTCGCCGTTGCTGGAACCTATGAACAGGTCGATAAGAACTACACCGATTCCGAGACCGGCGAGACCATCAATCTGGGCCAGGATATCTTCGCGGTTCTGCAAGCGCCCACCAAGGGTATCCAAGAGGCTGCCGACGTCGTTGCGTTCGTCTTATTGATTGGCGGATCGTTCGCGATCATCACCAAGACCAACGCTTTGAATGCCGGCATGAGCCGTGTGATTAAAAAGCTCAAGAACAAGGACATCCTCATCATTCCCATCACGATGACATTGCTGTCCATTTGCGGCACTACGTTTGGTATGTCTGAGGAAGCCCTGCCGTTCTATGCCATCTTCATTCCCATCATGATGGGTATCGGTTATGACTCGATGACGGCATTCATCATCTGCTTCCTTGGTCCTAACCTGGGATATTGTGCTTCGACCATCGACCCGTTTAATGTTTTGATCGCCCAAGGCATCATTGGCATCGAGGGTAATCCGCAACTGTGGCTGCGCGCCGTTTCTTGGGTCATCTTCACTGCCGTCGGTATCGCATGGGCCATGCGCTACGCCATGCGCGTCAAGAAAAACCCCGAGTCGTCCATTGTGTACGAGGACGATAAGCTCAAGCGTATTGAGTTTTCCGTGACCGATGCCTCCATCGAGGAAGAGTTCACTATCCGTCAGAAGCTCGTGCTTATCGATTTTGCTTGCGGTATGGGCATTATCGTCTGGGGTCTTGTTACCCAGGGCTGGTACATGAATCAGATTTCCGCCGTGTTCCTTGGCATGGGCTTGCTTGCCGGTATCCTGGGCGGCCTTGACCAGCAGACGATCGCAGAGGAGTTCGTTAAGGGTCTCGCCGACTTTGCGTACGCTGCCGTCGTTATCGGTATCGCTCGCGGTATTCTGGTCATCGCCGAGGGCGGCATGATCATCGACACCATCCTCCAGGCGCTTGCTACCGCGCTCGCCGGTGCACCTGCCGCCGTCTACACCACGTTTATGTATGTCGTCCTTGGCCTGCTCTCTTTGCTGGTTCCCTCGAGTTCTGGCCTGGCGGCGCTCACCATGCCCGTTATGGGCCCCCTGACCGAGCTCATGGGCCTCAATCCCGAGGCGGCCGTCACCGCGCTCCAGTTTGCCAACCAGACCATCAACACCATCAGCCCCGTGGCGGGTATGACGGTCGCCGGCCTTGCCGTGGCTAAGATTTCGTTTGGCCAATGGTGGAAGACCATTTGGAAGTTCTTCATCTTCATGGTCGTGTTTGGCTTGGTCATTACTGCCATTTCCGGCATGCTTCCGGCGTAGGTGGTTGTGATGTCTGATCGTTTGACGGTCCTGACGTCTAAGAGCGTCTTTACCGGTACGGGGGACCTGCCGTTTGAAGGCTTCGTAGCGGTCCGTGGCAATCGAATTGAGGCTGTTGGCACCAAGTGTGAGCTAGCTTCGTATTTGACCCAGGCGGACGAGGTAGTTGACCTGGGCGACCGCACCGTCATGCCTGGCCTGATCGATGTGCATACCTTCTATACAGGCTGGGCGCTGCGGACGTTGGGGCCTGATCTGTCCGGCATCGCTGATGCCAAAGAGGCCGTGTCGCTCTTGCGTGCATGGAAAGAAGATCGTCCGGATTGCGCGGCGGCTTTTGGCCACAACCTACCCGAAACGTTGGCATCGGATGCCGAGAACGCAAATACAGCAGCTGTGTTTGACGAGTGTTTTGGCGATATCCCCGTCGTCTGCTTTACACCGGGCGCGGATACCTGTGTTCTCAATGCTGCCGCCAGTGCGCGATACGGCTTCACACCCCAGGCGTGCTATGCCGAGAAGATCTGGCGCATGATGAGCGATTTCCTCGCGCTGCCCGAGGTGCGTGCAGGGTATTCGGACTACATGAGCATGCTTAACGAACGCGGCGTTACCGCCATCAAGGAGATGGCGTTTGATGACTACTACGGCTTTGCCGACGAAATGGCTCGCCGTGAGGAATCTGGTGAGCTGACGGTTCGCGTCTCTATGATGTCGCAGCCGGTGGGTGCCGGTGCAAATCTGGCATATGCCCGCGAGGCACGAGAGCGCTTCCGGGGACCGTTCGTTCGTTTTTCTGGCTTCAACCGTATGACCGATCGCGGCGTATGGGCGGGGCTTGCCGAGATGATTGACCCCTATGCGGACTCGGCCGATGCGGGCGCTGCCGGCAAGACGGTCGTCGAGGAGCCAGAGTGGGATCTGATTGAGAACGAGCTGCGTGCAATTGATGCTGACGGCTTCCGATATTCCTTGCATTGCCAGGGCGATGGCGCCGTTCGTCGCACCGTGGCGCTCTATGCCTCGCTGCCTCGAGACGAGCATGGACGGATGCTTCGCCGCCATGCGATTACCGATCTCGAGAACTCTGACCCGACCGATCTTGTCGAGTTTGGCAAGTTAGGTGGAATTTGCGAGGTCTATCCGCAGATTCTGACGCTGGACCGGCGCGAGGATTGCCTGTCGATGATGCGTCGACAAATTGGCGAGACGCGACTTTTGCACAGCTGGAATCGCCGCGGCATGGAAGATTCCGGATGCACAGTGTGCTGCGGCACGGATCTGCCGCTGCTGATTCCGAGCCTGGGCGAGTCAATCTACAGCGCGTGCGGCGGATTCTTCGCCGACGGACTGCCCGTGAATGAGGTCAACACGCTGACGCTTGTCGAGCTCTTGCGCGCTTGGACTGCCGGGGGCGCGTACGACCTGATGCGCGAAGACGAGCTGGGTACGCTTGAGGTTGGCAAGCTTGCCGATATCTGCGTGCTCGATCGGGATGTGTTCGACCTCGATTATCGCGACGCACGTGATCTTGCGGTTGACATGACGATGTCGGACGGACAAATCGTGTTCGATCGAAATAAGGAGGCATAAGATGCCTGAATCCAAACCGACGCTGCGCCGCGAGCAGATTGCGGGCATGAATATCCACTACATCATGTGGTCGCTCGATTACTTCCTTGATGTGCAGCAGCGCTTGGGCTTTGAGTCCATTGAGCTGTGGTGTGCGGAGCCGCATGTGACGCTCGACCACACGGGCTACTTTGAGGCTGAGGTCCTGGCGAAAAAGGCTGCAGACCGTGGGCTTAGGTATCGTACTCTGTGCCCCGAGAATGTTGTCTATCCTTGGCAGTACTGCGCACGCAAACCGCTGCATGAACAGCGCAGCCTGGCGTACTTTAAGCACGGCATTGAGCTTGCCGAGGTACTTGGGTGCGACCGCATGTCCATCAACTCGGGCTGGGGCGACTGGGACGAGGACCGCGAGGAAGCCTGGAAGCGCAGCCGCGAGCACTTGTCCATTCTGGCGGAGTATGCCGGCGAGCACGGTCTGGTGCTTACGATGGAAAGCCTGCGTCCCGAGGAGAGCAACCTTGTGACGACGGTTTCCGATGCGAAGCGCATGATTGACGAGGTCGCGAGCCCGTACTTACAGCCCATGGTTGATACAACCGCGATGGGCGTTGCAGGCGAGACGCTCGAGGACTGGTTTGCCGCCTTTGGTGATGGGGCAATTCACGAGATGCACTTTATCGACGGTGACCCGTATGGCCATCTGGTGTGGGGCGATGGCAAGCACGATATGGACGCCTTCGTCGCCACACTCAACGCCCATGGTTTCGACGGCATGCTGGGCCAGGAAATCACGGACGGTCGTTACTACGATGATCCGGCGGCGGCAGATGCCAAGAACATGGCCGCATTCGAGAAATATCTGATTGACTAAAACAACTATCGGCCACGCAGCCAACGTCATTGATTGCGGCCAAACAAGAAAGGAACTGGATATGAACGCACACGATCTGATCAAAGAGGCAATTGCCGAGAAGGGCAAGTTCGACAGCGTCTACTGGATTGCTTGCGGTGGCTCCATGATCGATTTGATCCCGGCCCATGAGCTTCTGCAGCGCGAGGCAACCACCTTCACTTCGTATATCTATACGGCTCGCGAGTTCGATATCATGCGTCCGCGTCGTCTGGGCGAGAAGTCCCTGGTCATCGCTTGTAGCCACAGTGGCAACACCCCTGAGGTCGTCGAGGGCTGCGAGATTGCCCTTGCTGCCGGCGCTACGGTGATCGCCCAGACCGACAACGCTGGATCTAAGATCGACACCGGTAAATGGACCACGTGGGTCTACCCGTGGGGCGAGGGCGTGCCGCAGGCCGAGGTCCCCGCTGGCATTTCGCTGTCGCTTGCGGCAGAGCTGCTCGATCAGCAGGAGGGTTACGCCGATCTTGCCGATATGTATGCCGGTATCGCCGAGATGGATAAGATTCTTCCCTCGGCACGCGAGAAGGTAAATGCCGAGCTGGGCGATCGCTTTGCCAAGCTTTGCCAGGAGCACGAGTTCTTCTATATTCTGGGCAGCGGTCCCAACTTTAGCCAGACCTACGGTTTCGCTATCTGCTCTCTTATGGAGATGCAGTGGCAGCACTGCAGCTACATCCACTCTGCCGAGTACTTCCATGGCCCCTTCGAGGCTACTCAGGATGGCGTTTTTTACTTCCTGCAGATGGGCTCCAGCGAGTGCCGTGCTATGGACGAGCGCGCCCTGGCGTTCCTTAAGACGCATACCGATACGCTGATGGTGCTCGATGCCAAGGAGTACGGTATGGAAGCCGTGCCGGCGAGCGTCCGTGCCTATCTGGACCCGGTGCTGTTCTACGCCATGAACTGCGAGCTGCGTGCCGCACGCGGCAAGGTGTTTGATCACGATCCCGATTTCCGTCGCTATATGGGTGTTGTCGAGTACTAGAAGGAGCAAAGGCCATGGCATTTAACGTTAACGCGCTCGGATTTGGCGACAACGTCGTCGATCGCTACGAGCATATCCACACCATGTATCCCGGCGGCAATGCGGTGAACTTCGCCGTTTATGCCAAGAAATGCGGTGCCGCACGCTCCGCATACATGGGCATTTTTGGCAATGATGCCGCTGCCGAGCATGTCATTGCAAGCCTCGAGGATGAGGGTATCGAGCTTGACAAGTGCGAGCAGATGATTGGCGAGAACGGAGCGGCTCGCGTGACCGTCGTCGACGGTGACCGTGTCTTCCTCGGCTCCAACGAGGGCGGTATCCGTGGCGATGCGCGCTATGTCCTCGATCGCTTTGACCTTGCGTACATGAAGCAGTTCGATGTGGTTCATTCGGGCAACTATTGCTTTACCGAGCGCGAGCTGCCCAAGTTGAAGGCTGCGGGCGTCACGGTCTCTTTTGACTTTTCGGACGACTCTACCGACGAGTACTACGAGCAGATTGCGCCCTACGTCGATTTCGCTTTCTTTAGTGCGGCGGATGCCGCGAGTGAGGACGAGATTCGCGAGCGTCTGGCATGGGTGAAGGGCCTGGGTCCGCGTTTTGTGTCGGCTACGGCGGGCGCCGAGGGCTGCATTGCTTACGACGGCGAGCGTTATTACCGCCAGCTGGCTAAACCGGTAACGGACATGAAGGACACCATGGGGGCGGGCGACTCGTTCCTCACCTCGTTTTTGATGTGCTATCTCGATTCCGCCAAGCGTGGTGAGGACGGCGCCGAGGCCATCGAGCGCGCGCTCGACTTTGCTGCCGGGTTTGCCTCGACCGTGTGCGGTATGGAAGGTTCTTGGGGCCACGGGGCGCCAATCGTCGAATAGCTTAAGAAAGCGTACGGCGGTCTGGCTATGAGGCCTTGGACAGCCGATGCAAAACAATAAGCGAAACGCGAAAAGGGGGCTCGCCATGTGGTGGGTCCCCTTTTGAGCATTGGAGAAGACCATGGGTATTAAAGCGTGTGCGGCTGGTTTTTGCTGCGCGGACGTCTATCAAAACATCGGCGTGTTCTATCCGACTGGTAACGGCATTGACTGGGGTATCCATCTTGCACGAATGGGCGTTTCGGTATCCGCCGTGTCGGTTGTCGGCAAGGACGAGTACGGAGACAAAATGAGAGAGGCGCTGGCCGCTGAGGGGTTTGATATCTCTCATCTGCGGGTGGAGGATGGCGACACTTCGGTGATGCTCATGGCATTGAAAGACGGCGTCGATCGCGTGCATCTCGAGGCAATCGATGGCGTAATGGAGACATATCGACCGAATGAAGACGACCGGGCGTTTATCCTGGAGCATGACATCATCCATACCGACCTGTTTGGCAATTGTTTGGACCTCCTGCCCGAATGGCATGATGCGGGCAAGACGGTGGTTATGGACTTCTCGGTGTTCAGCCAGGATCCCGAATATGCATGTGAGGCTCATTTTCCTTACGTAGACTATGCGTTCATGTCGTTTGAAGAGGACACTCCGGAGCTACGAGACTGGGTACGCCACGTGCAGGGATTGGGACCGCGCGTTGCGGTTGCCACGCTTGGCGAGAAGGGAAGCGTTGCCTATGACGGTGAGCGCTTCTATGAGTGCGGGATCGTACCGGCGGAGAAGGTCGTTAACACCGTGGGTGCCGGCGACTCGTATATTGCCGGGTTTACCAAGGGCGTGATCGATGGCCTTGATATTCCGGCGTGCATGAAGGCGGGCGCTGAGCTGTCGTCCCGAGTGATTGGTTCGTTTGAGCCGTACTAGGGTCAAATGCCTGGAAAGGAGTACGAAATGGTTATCGACATGTTGGTTCAGCCCATGCTCTACGGCGAGATCTATACGCCGGGTGATGAGCCTGATGGATTCGGTTTTTGGTCACGAGAATTTGGTATGGGGCATATGGGTCCCATGGATTGGGACGAGCTTCAAGTCGAGATGGACGTCTGCGATGTGCAGAAGAGCTTGCTCATGCCGCTCGATGTAACCACGGCATGCGGAGGGCACTTTGGCACCAACGACCAGATTGCCATGCTGGTTGCCGCGCATCCCGATCGTCTGTGGGGATTTGCGAGCGTAGACCCGCAGGTGAGCGGTGCCGCAGACGAATTGGAGCGCGCCTTTACCGAGTTGGGGGCAAAGGGGCTTTGCCTGCATCCTGCAAAGCAGGGTTTTGCCCCCGATGATGCTGTGGCCGAGCCGCTTTACGAGCTGTGCGAGCGCTATAACAAGCCGGTGGTTTTCCATGCCGGTATGTCTTGGGAGCCTGGCGCAGAGCTCTCGCGCAGTAACCCGCTTGCATTTGAGCACACAATCGCAACGCATCCAAATGTGCGCTTTAGTTTGACTCACTTTGGCTGGCCCTGGGTACGCGAGACCGTGGCGATGCTGCTCAAGTATCCCAACTGCTACACGGACACCTCTATCACTTACATCGATTCGCCCGAGGAGATGATGCAGCGTCTTTTCACGGTCGATATGGGGCCGCTGTGGTATGAGCGCGCGCTATCGCACCAAGTGATGTTCGCCAGCAATACGCCGCGCTTCCGTGCATTCAAACTCAAGCGGGCGCTCGATACCGTGCCCATGCGCGATGATGCGCGAGAAAGGCTCTACTGGGGTAATGCCCTGCGTTTTCTTGAAGGGGATGAGTAAACATGGTGACGCTCGAGACATTGAGCTATCTATCGACTGCTCCGGACCAGTTCATCGATATTACCGAAGACGTGCACGCTGCCATCGAACGCAGCTCGGTGACCAATGGCTTGGCAGCGATTATTTTGTCGCATACGACCTGTGGAATCGTGGTAAACGAGGGACTGCCCTGCGTGGAGACGGATCTTATGGAGACGCTTGATCGCATCGCCCCGCTCGATGCCCCCTATGCGCATGCACACTTCCTGCCGAGCTATGGAGCCACCGGCAACAACTCCTGTGGGCATATCAAGAGCATGATTTGTGGAAACAGTTGCTTCTTTCCCGTCCAAGATGGCCACATCGTGTGTGGAGGTGCCCAGAACATCTATCTTGCGGAGTTTGACGGTCCGCAGAAGCGAAAAGTGTACGTCGAAGTGCTGGGGGAGTAACGTCCCCGCGATAACCCTATGAAGGAGCACGTTATGTCGTTTCTAACCTCGATGTTCAAGACCGAAAAGCCGGTTATCGGAATGCTGCACCTGCGTCCTCTGCCGGGCGATCCACTGTATTACCCGGGCGGAAGCGTGTCGCAGGTCGTGGAAGCTGCCAAGCGCGATCTCGAGGCGTTGCAGCAGGGCGGTGTCGATGGCATTTTGATTACCAATGAGCTCTCGATGCCCTATGAGCAGCACGTTTCTCCCTCAACCCTTGCATCGATGGGCTATGTAATCGGGGCTCTATCCCATGATCTGTCGACCCCTTGGGGAGCTGAGGCTATTTACGATGGTGATGCCACAATCGAGCTGTGCGCTGCCGTCGATGCACAGTTCACGCGCTGCAATTTTTGCGGTGCCTGGGCCGGTGATCTCGGGCTGATTAACCGAGATTTCGCGCACACCATGCGTCGCAAGGCGGCGCTGCGCTTGGACGACCTCAAGCTTTTTCACTTCATCACGAGCGAGGGGGAGGTTTATCTCAACGACCGCACGACTGCGGACATTGCCGATTCGCTTCTCTTTAATTGCCTACCGGATGCGATGGTCATCGGCGGTTCGGCTGCCGGTCGTGGCGCTTCGGGCGAACTTGCCGATGAGGTTCGCGAGCGTGTTGGCGAAGTGCCTATGGTATGCGGCACCGGTTGTCGCGAAAATATCGTGGCTGACGTATTTGCTCACTACGATGGCGCGTTTGTCGGCACGTGCTTAAAGCGCGACGGAAAGCTGGATGCCCCGGTTGATGTTGAGCGGGTAGTTCGTTTTATGGCTGCCGCTCGTGCGGCGCGAGGGGAGTAAGCACCTATGGCGTTCTATCTGGGTATTGATATCGGGACAAGCGCCTCTAAAGGCGTTTTAATCGATGATCGATGCGATATCGTTTGCCAAGCCTCTTGTGGACACGAGACGGACAACCCGTGTGATGGATGGTACCAGCATGATGCGGAGGCAGTTTGGTGGGTCGATTTTTGCCGCTTGTCGCGCGAGCTGGTGGCGCAATCGGGGGTTAACGCGGCGCAGATCGGATGCGTGGGGCTTTCCGCATTGGGTTGCGACTGCGTGCCGGTCGATACCGAGTGCAACGCGCTGGCGCCCGCGATTTTGTATGGAGTCGATGCGCGGTCGAAGCCGCAGATTGACGAGCTTCTTTTCGAATATGGGTCAGATCGCGCACGCGAGCTTTTCGGGCACGATCCCTGTTCGTCAGATATTGCTCCCAAGATCTTGTGGTTTAAGGAGAATATGCCCGAGGTGCACGAACGTGCCGCGAAGTTCCTGACGGCGTCATCGTTTCTGTGCGCAAAGTTGACGGGGCGTTTTACGGTGGACCGTTATTTGGCGGAGGATTTTCTTCCCCTATATGACCGCTACACTTGGAAGGTTGATGCTCGGGAATGTGCTCGTTTCTGCCGGCCTGACCAGATGGCGGAGGTAATGTCGGCTACCGATATTGCCGGGGTGATTACGCAGCGTGCGGCTGAGGCGACGGGGCTCGCGGCGGGGACACCTGTCTTAGTGGGAACGGGTGACTCTGGTGCCGAGGCCATTTCGACGGGTGTATTCCGTCCCGGCGATATGATGGTTCAGTTGGGGAGCACGGCGTATTTCATCTACCTAGCTGATCATATGGTCGATGATGCCCGCCTGTGGCCGGGGACGTTTATCATTCCCGGAACTTACGGGATTTGCGCGGGGACCAATACGGCGGGTGCACTCACATCGTGGCTGCGCCAAGAGCTGTATCGCGACGCCGTAGAGGCCGAGGGCCACGGTGGCCCCGATGCATATTCGGTTATGGCGCATGATGCCGCCGATGTGGCGTCGGGTGCCGATGGGCTCCTGTGCCTGCCGTACTTTGCGGGGGAGCGTACTCCGCTCAACGATCCCGAGGCGCGTGGCGTCTTCTTTGGCCTGACCGGAAGGCATACGCGAGCCCATATGGTTCGCGCCGCCTTGGAAGGCGTCGCGTATACCGTTGCATCCCATGTCGACATTATCGAGCGAGAGCATGGACTGCCAATTGGGCGCATTATGCTTGTCGGAGGCGGAACCAAGAATCCAGTTTGGATGCAGACTATCGCCGACGTATGCGGGCGCGAGGTCTCGGTTGCCAAGGTTACGGTGGGTGCATGCTTCGGTGATGCCATCATGGCAGCTCTCGCAGGTGGCGCCTACGCATCATGGGATGAACTCGCCCAAGTCCTTGGCGTTGCGCAAACAATCGAGCCCGATATGGCTGCCCACGAGTTATATGCGTCGCGTCGTCATATCTTTGACGAATTGTATGCACGCAACCGTGATCTCATGCACGAATTGGTGTAAAGCTGCCGAATTGTACTGCCTACCAATAGGGACTGCGTTGTGCGATTCGCATGTCCCTTGGCATTTTTTGCCCACAGGGGTTAGCGAAGGTCAAAAACAGAGTGCGCATTTGTTAAAACTGCCGACTCGATGCGCTTTGCGTCACAGTTTTTGAGTGAGGCAATGCGCATCGAGGTCCTTGTGAGCGATTTGATGAGCGACTGCGCGCTTGTTTCTGTGTTTGGTTCGGCTGGTGAATCGGTCTCGAGCAGTAAACGATCGAGTGGAATCTGTCGTGCGTATTCGCGACCGCGCTTGGTCGCGAGCATGCGTTCGTTGACGGAAAAATAACAGCCCGCATTACGCGCGCGGACGAGTTCGTCCGAAGTACCGCTAAACCAGTGGAAGATGATAACGGGGGAGTCGGGGTTTGGGATGAGTAGCCCATGCGATTCGAGGACGTCCAGTACGGCTCCTGCCGAACGAACGGCGTGAATTGATATCACGCGCCCGGCAAGAGGGTGCTGCACGAGTGCATCGCAGAGCCGGTCAAATGCCTGTACTTGTAGCGGCTCGCTTCCGGCAAAACGAGCGGAAAAGTCGAGCCCGACCTCGCCGATCAAGCGTTCTTGTGCAGCGACTTCGCAAAGCAGATTGATTTCAGCGTTGCCACATCGTCCGTCGGCGAGCCACCAGGGATGGAGGCCGATGCCGGCAAAGATATTTGAACGGTTGCAAGCGCGCTTCTTGGCGCGTGCAAAGTCGCGCGGATCGACGCCGCAGTCAAATAGAACCAGGTCCAGCGTCGTTGCCTCATCGGCAACGGCGTTCGGGTGAGACATTAAATCGAGATGACAGTGCGCATCAAACAGCTGCAGCTCCATCGTGGCGTACCCTGTTAGTCCAAGCGCTGGCCGTCGGCGCGCACGCGTTCGCACCCGCGCCCGCTGATCTGGCGGATAACCTCGCCAGCGATCATCTGGCCCATGATGGGCGGCATAAAGCTCGCGGTTCCCAGCTCGGTGCGCTCGTGGATGTTGGAGGGGTCGCGGGGCTGGGTCTTAACCGATTCCTCGCAGCTAAACAGTACATGTAGGCTCTTGATTCCGCGCTTCTTGCATTCTTTGCGCATAATGCGGCTCATGGGGTCACGTACCGTATCGAAGATGTCGGCAAAGCGGAGGCACTCGGGATGGAGCTTGTTGGCCCCGCCCATGGAGCTAACCAAACGAATGTCGTGGTCCTGAGCATATTTGGCAATGGTGAGCTTGGCCGAGATGGTGTCGATGGCGTCGACGACGTAGTCGAGCTTGCCGTCCGTCTGCTCCAAAACGCTCGCGAAGAACTCGTCGATGTTGTCGCTCAGCAGGTATTCGGTGCGTTTGATAACGGTGGCGGTGGGATTGATGTCGTGGATCATGGCTTCCATAACATCGACCTTGCGCTTGCCGATGGTGCTGTGAAAGGCGATAGCCTGGCGATTGATATTGCTGGGCGCGACGATGTCCTTGTCCAGAATGACGAAATGACCGATGCCGCCGCGGGCGAGTGCCTCGCAGCAGTTGGAGCCCACGCCTCCGCAGCCGAGCACCAACACCGTAGCATCGGCGAGCTTATCGAGTGCCTCGCGGCCCATGATGATCTCGAGCTTGGTGTCGCGTGTCTCGACGAGAGCGGCAGCGGTTTCGGTCATAGACATCCTCCGATGGGGAAGCGAATCGTGTTTTAGCTATCGCCATTATAGGTGTTATCGCGATTCCATTTGAGCCCTTGGGCTTGTTGAAATGGGATCGGGGTTCGCATAAGATTGAAGCAGATGGCACCCGTTGCAGCGGGTTGGCCAACTCTAAAACACGTTTGTAGCGTGAGAAGTGGCCGTCTTCGCATTACGCGGAGGCGGCTATTTTTTTGAGTACAAGATTAGATAGTTAGACAAACATCTAAATATCGAGTATAGTGTGCGCGTCATGAGAGATGATGAGAGGAGGTCTTATGCCGGGAGAGGGTTTTAAGGCGCTTGCCGATCCAACGCGACGGCGCATTTTGGAGTTGCTGCGCGAGGGCAATTGCACGGCGGGGGAGCTTGCCGAGCATTTCGATATCAGTAAGCCGTCGCTGAGCCATCACTTGGCGACGCTCAAAAACGCCGGGTTGGTGACCGACGAGCGCCATGGCCAAAACATCGTATACAGCTTAAACACCACCGTCATGCAGGATTTGATTGGCTGGTTTATGGGCTTTACAAACACGGAAGGTGATAAGGATGAATAACGAAAACAAGGGCATTCGCCCCACGGGGGTATCGTCGCGCGTGTGGATTGCGCTGGTCGCTCTGTGCGTCGCCAATGTCGTAGCGCACCTCATGGTGATGCCGAGCTTGCCTGCGCAGATTCCCACGCACTGGGGCGCGAACGGCGCTGTCGACGGTTGGGGTCCTAGCTGGATGGCCTCCGCGCTCGGCGTGCTGCCTCTGGCGCTTCTCGCAATGTTCTGCGTGGTGCCGCGCATCGACCCCAAAGGTGAGGCATATCGAACCTCGGGCAAGTTCTACCAGGGCTTCGTAATCGCCTTCACCTTGTTCATGTGCGCCATAAGCTGGCTGGGAGAGCTTACGGTCTGGGGCGTGGTGCCGGCGGTCGGTTCGGTTAACGTGCTGATTTCCGGTGTTGTCGGTTTGCTGTTCATCGGCGTAGGCAACTACTTGCCGCGTGTGAAGCAGAACTATACGCTCGGTATCAAGACGCCCTGGGCGCTTGCCGATCCCGAGAACTGGCGCCGTACGCAGCGTTTTGGCGGCGCCTGCTTTATGGTGCTGGGTATTGGCCTGATTGTGATGGGCGTGGCAGGCAGCGTGCTTTCGAGTGAAGTCGTCGCCGCGGTGATTGCGGTTCTGGCGTTTGGTTCGGTTGGAGCCGTCTACGTCTACTCGTATCTGTTGTGGCGCAAATCGCAGCGAGCCGCTCGTTAAGGTTGCGGAAAACTAGCGTACGCAGTTCATAGTATGTTCCGGGGGACTTTTCCCAGGTAGTATTAGGGGGTGTGGGCAACCATGCCCCTTTTTCGTTACGTTTCAGAGCTGGTTCCCTCATTTCGTTTCCACTAAAGCGAATCAAGAATAGGGAAACAGCAGGTAGAAAGGATAGAACAGACATATGGCGGAGTTTATCTACCAGATGTATCAGGCTCGCAAGGCCCATGGCGACAAGGTAATCCTTGACGACGTGACCCTGAGCTTCTACCCCGGTGCCAAGATCGGCGTCGTGGGCCCCAACGGTATGGGTAAGTCGACCCTGCTCAAGATCATGGCCGGCATCGAGGAGGTCTCCAACGGCGATGCCAAGCTCACCCCCGGCTACACCGTGGGTATCCTGCAGCAGGAGCCGCCGCTCGATGACGACAAGACCGTCATCGAGAACGTGCGCATGGCATTTGGCGACATGATCGCCAAGGTCGATCGCTTCAACAAGATCGGCGAGGAGATGTGCGACCCGGATTGCGACATGGACGCCCTCATGGCCGAGATGGGCAAGCTCCAGGACGAGATCGACGCCGCCGACGGCTGGGATATCGATTCCAAGCTCGGCCAGGCCATGGACGCCCTGCAGCTGCCCGATTCCGACATGCCGGTCAACGTGCTCTCTGGCGGCGAGCGCCGTCGCGTGGCCCTGTGCAAGCTGCTGCTCGAAGCTCCCGACCTGCTGCTGCTCGACGAGCCCACGAACCACCTGGACGCCGAGTCGATCCTGTGGCTCGAGCACTTCCTGCACAACTACCAGGGCGCGGTGCTTGCCGTCACGCACGATCGCTACTTCCTAGATAACGTTGCCGAGTGGATCTGCGAGGTCGACCGCGGTCACCTCTATCCCTACAAGGGCAACTACTCCACGTATCTGGAGACCAAGGCCGCCCGTATCGAGGCGCAGGGCAACCGCGACGCCAAGCTCGCCAAGCGCATGGAGGCCGAGCTCGAGTGGGTACGCAGCTCGCCCAAGGCTCGCCAGGCAAAGAACAAGGCCCGTCTGGCTCGCTACGAGGAGATGGAGGCCGAGGCCCGCGCAAGCCAGAAGCTCGACTGGACCGACATCCGCATCCCTGTGGGCCCGCGTTTGGGCAACAAGGTGCTCGAGGCCCATCATCTGCACAAGGAGTTCGATGGCCGTGTGCTCATCGACGACCTTTCGTTCACCCTGCCGCGTAACGGCATCGTGGGCGTCATCGGCCCCAACGGTGTGGGCAAGACTACGCTCTTCAAGACCATCGTGGGCCTGGAGCCGCTGACTTCGGGCGAGCTCGAGGTGGGCGAGACCGTCAAGATCTCCTATGTCGACCAGAACCGTTCTGGCATCGATCCCGATAAGAACCTGTGGGAGGTCGTCTCGGATGGCCTGGACCACATGATGGTCGGCGAGACCGAGGTCCCCAGCCGCGCGTACGTGGCGAGCTTTGGCTTTAAGGGCCAGGACCAGCAGAAGCGCGCTGGCGTACTCTCTGGTGGTGAGCGCAATCGTCTGAACCTGGCGCTCACGCTCAAGCAGGGCGGCAACCTGCTGCTCCTCGACGAGCCCACGAACGATCTCGACGTCGAGACGCTGTCCTCGCTCGAAGCGGCGCTGCTCGAGTTCCCGGGCTGCTCGGTGGTCATTAGCCACGACCGTATGTTCCTGGACCGCGTCGCCACGCACATTCTGGCGTGGGAGGGCACCGACGAGAATCCGGGCAACTGGTATTGGTTCGAGGGCAACTTCGAGGCCTATCAGGCCAACCGCATCGAGCGCCTGGGCGAGGATGCAGCCCAGCCGCATCGTATTCACCGCAAGCTGACGCGCGACTAGTCGAGCTCAGGTGACCTAACGAGAAAGGGACGATAGCCTTGAGGGTTATCGTCCCTTTTTGTTACTTGGTAGAAGGCTCGACTTTATCGATGGTCCAGGCGGCTCCGAGACCGCCGGTGGTGTTGCGGCGGATGCGCACGGTGACTTCGTGGCGCTCGCCGGCTTGCGTGTAGCGCAGAGGGAAGCTTGCGCGGTTTCGCGCGGCCTCGATGGTACCGCGCTCGCGGGCGATCCAGTAGTACTCGCCGACGATGCCGAGCGTGTCGGCGCCGTAGGGGAGATAGGTTGACAGCTGGTGCAGAAGCGGGCCGGGGCAGAAGACCTCGGTTGCGAAATCGACGGGGAAGTCCTCGGGGATGGCGGGCGCTACGGGTGCGGGGGCCGGTACCATCGCCGGTGCGAAGGCCTGCTCATTGACGGGCGTCACCTCGACGACGGGCACGGGTTCGGTGCCGAGCACTGATTCGGTGCCCACTTTTGGCATCGCCGCGGAATCTGCAGACTCGACGATAGCGGGTGCGTCTACGGCCGCGGTGTCGAGCTCGACTTGCGGAGCGTTCTCGTTCTCGATGCTCGGCTTTGTCTCGACCGGCGTGGAAGCCATGGTGGTGATGCCGGCGTTGGCGTTCTCGGGGTCATAGACGACCGTGAGCGAGATGGCGGGCTGCGGCGTCTCGGGCTCCGGCGCCGACTCGGTAGCGCCTTGATTGGCGGGCTCGTCGGACTGATCGCCCTCGGCCTCGTCGCCAAAGACATCGCTGTTTTGGAATGCAGACGTCTCGGGTTGGATAGCGGCTTCTTCGGTTGTCGACTTGGGAGCCTCGTTGAGCTCCGCAGTGGCTTCCAGCTCTGACATGACTTTGGGATCGGTCGTGGCGGCGATTTCGGTTTCGGCTTCCGCTGTTACCTCAATAGCGGCTTCGATCTCTGTCTCGGGCTCGGGTTCCGGCACGGCTTCAACCATGACTTCGGGCTCGGGACGCTTAACGTGCTTGGGACGCACGGCCTTGAGGTCCTTCTCGCCGCGCTTTTTCTTTTTGTAGGACTGCTTGGCTCCCTTGGCTGCCTTGGGCTTGTCCTCGCCCTTGGCAAGGGCGGCATCCCAAGCCTCGTTGGCGATGACGGTGGCATACAGGCGACCGCCCTTAAAGACGGTCAGCTTAATGCAGTCGTCGAGCTCCTCGAGCAGCTCACGCGTGGACTCAAAGCCCAGGTCATAAGCGGTCATGTCGCCGGCGGCGAGCGACTCCTCGACCTGTGTCATAAACGTTTGCTTGCCGCACCCAATCGCGTCGCGCAGCAGGCGATACAGATAGATGTGGTTGCCCGGCGAAAGCGTGGGCCTAACTATTGTCTTGCTCATGGCAAATCTCCTCTTTACACATGTAAAGCATCTTACCATCGCATAGCGTTCGCCATGGCGGCGCCCAAGGCAAACGGGCGCGAACCGCTTTCGATTCGCGCCCGTTGTACAGGTCGGTTATCTATGAGAGGCAAATGTACTTAGTTGCCCGATGCCGTGCCTTGACTCGAGTTGTCAGATGCCGTGCCGGACGCGGTTCCACTCGAGCTGTTCGAGCTGTTGGTGTTGTTGCTGTCTGCTGTGCCCGTTCCCGAAGTGGTGTCGCTCGTCTGGCCGCCCGTGCTCGGCTGCGAACCGCCAGTCGTTTGGCTTGAGTCGGTCGTGCCGGACGGCGTGCTGCTGTTGGCCGTAGAGGAATCGGTGCCCTGCGATTGGTTTTGGGTGTTCGAGGACGAATTGGCAGAGGTAGAACTGTCTTGCGTATCGTCCGTCTGCGCCTGCTGATCCTGCGACTGGGTGTTGCCATTTGCATCGCTCTCGGTCGTGCGCGACGAAAGGATTGGCTCGGGGCGCTCGCCCAGACCCTCACCGGCGGTGGTTATAAGGATGGCGCCGGTGCAGGCGATGACCGCGACGATGGCGATGGCGATCGAGAAGACGATGACCTTCTTTTGCGTCTGGCTGCGCTCTGCCGCGGCCTTGGCGCGCAGGCTGTTAGGGGCGACGCGCGCCGTGGTCGCACGCCCCGCAACCTGGCGCATCTCCTGCGTAGTCGCGGCGCCGCCCAGGTGCTCCTCGGCATTAAGCTCAACGGGCTCGTAGGCGCCGGCAGGGTAGTCGACAGCGGCATGCGTGCCCTTGATTGCTTCGGCGCTGGCAGAGATAAAGTGGCGGTAGACCTGCGAGGACACAACAGTGATGACTGAGCTCACAGCGGCACCAATCACCGAGCCGGCAATGCCGATCTTTGAAGCAAGCGCCACGCTTGTGGCCGCAGCTGCGGCGCCGGCAATGATCTGAGGAATGGAAATGTCATCGAACAGGCCCTTTTTGGGCGCGATGGCCATGGTCTGTCCGATGGAATGGTTTTCGTGAACGCCGTTGTTGAGCGATGCCGGTGTCATGACGCGCGTGCGCGGCGCGTCGGTGTACTTGGTTGTCATACGGGGTCCTCCCGGTGTAAATCTGCTTCGTTTCATGCAGCCATCAGGGTACCCACCAGATGTGAATCGTACGTGACATTTAACAGATATCATCAACTCATCAATAGCTCACCAAGTTGGTGGGATGCGGTTACACCCGGCGGTTGAACTACAATAGGGCTTGCTAATTGTTGTGAATGGCGTCTACGCACGGGAGCATTCTTATGAATCTTCACCTTTCTCAGTCTGATGGCTTTTTGCGTGTGGCGGCTGCATCGCCGCAGATTCGCGTGGCCGATGTCGAGGGCAATGCCGAGGTTGCGCTGGCGGCTGTTCGCGAGGCTGCCGGGCGTGGCGTTCGCGCGCTGGTGCTGCCCGAGCTTAACTTGTGCGGCTATACCGCGGCCGACCTGTTCCATAACCGCACGCTGCTGCATGCCTGCGAGACCGCGCTGGCACATGTTCTCGATGAAACCCGTGAGCTGCCGATTGTCTTTACCATCGGTCTTCCCGTTGCAGTTGCCGAGAATATTTACAACTGTGCCGCCGTGTGCTGTGCGGGCGAGCTTTTGGGCCTCACGGCCAAGAAGTATCTGCCCAACTATGGCGAGTTCTATGAGCGCCGTTGGTTTGCTCCGGCGCCTGCGGATCCCGTGTGGGTTGAATTTGCCGGTCAGGGTCCGGTCCCGCTGGGTTCGGGACTTGTCTACCGTTGCTGTGATGAGGGCGCCGAGGACCTGGTACTGGGCGTTGAGGTCTGTGAGGACCTGTGGGTGCCGGCGCCCCCTTCGACCGAGATGGCGCTTGCCGGTGCGACGGTGATCCTCAATCCGTCGGCTTCGGACGAGATTATCGGTAAGGCGGATTACCGCCGCAGCCTCATTTCCAACCAGAGCGCGCGCCTGTACTGCGCCTATGCCTACGCGGACGCGAGCGAGGGCGAGTCCACGACCGACATGGTCTTTGCGGGCGAGAACCTCGTCTACGAAAACGGCTCCAAGCTCGCCGCGACCAAACTGCTTACCTGCGATATGGCCATCGCCGACGTTGACCTTGACCGCCTGGTTGCCGAGCGCCGTCGCTCGACGACGTGGACGCGCGCGGACGATGCGCCGGAGGCCACGACCGTTGAGTTTTCGTTTGAGGGCGTGCTGGCCGAAGAACCTGTCCTGCGCGATGCCTGCGATATCGACCGCGTTTTCCCGCGCGCGCCCTTTGTGCCGGCCGACCACGGCGACTTGGCCGAGCGCTGCGAGACGATCCTCGACCTGCAGACTGCGGGCCTCAAGACCCGCCTCGCCCACACAGGTACCAAGGCTGCGGTCATCGGCCTTTCGGGCGGCTTGGACTCCACGCTAGCGCTGCTTGTGACCGTGCGTGCCTTCGATGCGCTGGGGCTGCCGCGCACGGGTATCACGGCGGTTTCCATGCCCGGCTTTGGCACGACGCACCGCACTAAGTCCAATGCCGAGTCGCTCGCTCGTGACTTGGGTGTGAGCTTCCGCGAGGTCTCAATCCATGCTGCCGTGGAACAGCACTTTAAGGATATCGAGCATGATCCGGCCGTGCAGGACGTGACCTACGAGAACAGCCAGGCCCGCGAGCGTACACAGATTCTGATGGACTTGGCAAACCAGGCCGGCGGCTTTGTTATCGGCACCGGCGACCTGTCGGAGCTGGCGCTCGGCTGGGCTACCTATAACGGCGACCACATGAGCATGTACGCCGTCAACGCGAGCGTGCCTAAGACGCTTGTGCGCCATCTGGTGCGCTATGCGGCCGATGTGTTTGGCGGGCGTATTGCCGAGACGCTGCTCGACATCCTCGATACGCCGGTGTCCCCCGAGCTTCTGCCGCCCACGGGCGACGGCGAGATTGCGCAGAAGACCGAGGATTTGGTGGGCCCGTATGAGCTGCACGACTACTTCCTCTACTACCTGCTGCGTTTTGGCTTTGAGCCGGGCAAGATCTACCGCATGGCGCTCAAGAGCTTCGAGGGCGTCTACGACGCCAAGACCGTCCACACGTGGCTACGTACGTTCTACCGTCGCTTCTTTGCCCAGCAGTTTAAGCGCAGCTGCCTGCCCGATGGTCCCAAGGTGGGTTCGGTGACGCTCAGCCCGCGCGGCGATTGGCGTATGCCGAGTGACGCTAGCTCGCGTCTGTGGCTTGCGCAGATCGACGCGCTCAATCCAGTTGACTAAGGTTGGCTAAATTGAACCAATACGGGGGTTGCAAGCGTTACACTTTTGCAATCTGATGGCCCGTATCGCGCGGCGCTCTTGTCGGAGCGCCGCGTTTTTTATATCGAAAGGTGGCACCATGCAGGCATCGCAGCGTCTCGACCGCTTTGGCGCGGAGGTCTTCGCCTCGCTCAACAACAAGCTTCTCGCGCTGAAGGCTCAGGGCAAGACCATTTACAACATGAGCGTGGGCACGCCCGACTTTAAGCCGTACGACCATGTGGTCGAGGCGCTCACGCAGGCAGCCCAAGATCCCGAGATGTGGAAGTATGCCCTGCGCGACCTGCCCGAACTCAAGCAGGCCGTGTGCGATTACTATGAGCGTCGCTTTGGTGTCTCCGGCATTACGCCGTCTATGGTGCAGTCGTGCAACGGCACGCAGGAGGGGGTGGGCCATTTGGGCCTTGCCCTGCTCGATCCGGGTGACACCATTTTGGTTCCCGATCCGTGCTACCCGGTCTTTGAGGCGGGTGCCAAGATCGCCGATGCCAAGCTCGAATACTATCCGCTGGTTGCCGAGCACAATTACCTGCCCTATGTGGCGGGTATCGATCCCGAGGTTGCCGATCGTGCCAAGTACATGATCGTGTCGCTGCCCGCGAACCCGGTCGGCTCGGTGGGCACGCCCGAGGTCTACGAGGAGATTATCGCCTTTGCCCGCGAGCATGATCTGTTGATCGTCCATGATAACGCGTACTCCGACATCGTGTTTGACGGCGAGCCCGGCGGCAGCTTCTTGCAGTATCCCGGCGCGCTCGAGGTGGGCGTTGAGTTCTTCTCGCTCTCCAAGTCGTTTAACGTCACCGGTGCCCGCATCGGCTTTTTGGTCGGTCGCGAGGATGTGGTCTCTGCCTTTGCCAAGCTGCGCGGCCAGATCGACTTTGGTATGTTCTTCCCGATTCAGAAGGCCGCCATCGCGTGCCTGAACGGTCCGCGCGATGAGGTCGAGGCGCAGCGTCTGAAGTACCAGGAACGCCGCGATGCCCTGTGCGACGGTCTTGAGGGCCTGGGCTGGGAGCGTCCCAACGCGCATGGCTCTATGTTTGTGTGGGCCAAGCTTCCCGGTGGTCGCACCGATTCCATGGCGTTTTGCGAGGAGCTCATGGAGAAGGCCGGCGTTGTGGTGACGCCGGGCGCGAGCTTTGGCCCTTCGGGCGAGGGGCACGTGCGCATGGCGCTGGTCCTGCCGCCCGATCAGATCGCTTTGGCTGTCGAGGCCATTCGCGAGGCGGGCCTGTATTAGAAACCTATTTCGACTCGTCAATAGCTCGAAACCGATTTCGTGCAGTTATTTTACGAATTCTGCAAACAATTTCGGTAAACGGTCGATTTTTGGCTGCGAATAGGAGCATAATCAAAGTCCCGATTGGATGTATTGGGATTACGGCAAGCCGCTCGGGTCGTTCCCGGGCGGCTTGTTTGTGGAGAGAGATGGGAGTTTCTAATGGTTAACGAGAAGAAGGTCGCTATTGTCGGCTGCGGCTTCGTCGGTTCGTCTTCGGCGTTCGCTCTGATGCAGAGCGGTCTGTTCTCCGAGATGGTCCTCATCGACGTGGACAAGAACCGCGCCGAGGGTGAGGCTCTGGATATCGCGCACGGCATGACGTTTGCCGAGCCGATGAAGATCTACGCCGGCGATTATTCCGATGTCGCCGACGCCGCCATGATCGTCGTCACCGCTGGCGCTGCCCAGAAGCCCGGTGAGACCCGCCTGGACCTGGTCAACAAGAACGTTAACATCTTTAAGTCCATTATCCCCGAGATTAAGAAGTCCGGCTTCGACGGCATTCTGCTAATCGTCTCCAACCCGGTTGATGTTCTGACCTATGCTGCCATCAAGATGTCCGGCCTGCCCGAGGGCCATGTCATCGGCTCCGGCACCGTGCTCGACACTGGCCGTCTGCAGCAGATGCTTGGTGCCCACGTCGAGGTTGACCCGCGCGATGTCCAGGCCTATGTCATGGGCGAGCACGGCGACTCCGAGTTTGTCGCTTGGTCCAGCGCTCAGGTTGCTGGCGTTCCGCTGAACACCTTCTGCGAGCTTCACGGTCATCTGGAGCACGAGGCTGCCGAGAAGCGTATCGCCGAGGACGTTAAGAACTCCGCCTACACCATCATCGAGAAGAAGCACGCCACCTACTACGGCGTCGCCATGGCCGTTAAGCGCATCTGCACCGCTGTTATGCGTGATGAGCAGACCGTTCTGCCCGTTTCCTCGCTCATGGTGGGCGAGTATGGCCTGTCCGATCTGGCCATCTCCATGCCGACGGTCGTTGGCCGCGACGGCGTCGTCTGCCGCGTCCCCGTGCCGCTGAACGATGACGAGCAGCATGAGCTCACCGCCTCCGCCAAGGCCCTCAAGGACATCATCGACAGCGTCGACTTCTCCTGCTAAATTCGGCTCGTTTGGGCAACAGGCTACAATGAAAGGCGTCCGGGCCACACGGTCCGGGCGCCTTTTTAGTGCGAGGGGGGGTCAGGTTACTTTGCACTACCCCAATGCACCATAGTTGATGGGAGGGCCATGTCGGATTCGCCTAATTTTTTGACCTATGCCCAGACGGCGTTTGATCCGTTTGAGGAACGGCCGTTCTGCGCGGTGGATAGCCTGGTCTTTGCGTGGTTGTCCTATTTGCGTTTGCCGGGTGATATGGCGGAGCTGACGAACTGGCAGGGCCTAGACGTACGCGAGCTGCTGCGCGCCGAGTGCTACCAAGACATGATTGGCGACCTGTGGGATCCGGAGGGGAGTCGTGCCCTGTTGGAGGCTGTGGCAGCAAGCCCTCGCTACCGTGGCGTTCGTGTTTGCGGCTATCGTAGCGTGAGTGATGCCGAGACAACGGAGCAGTTTGCGGCCATGACGTTCCGATTTCCGGCGGGGTTTAGCTATCTTGCCTTCCGGGGGACCGACAGCACGATTGTGGGCTGGAAAGAGGACTTTAACATGGCGTTCCGGTGTCCTGTGCCGGCCCAGGAATCCGCGGCGCGTTATGTAGACGAGGCGGCGGATGCGATTGACGGGCCGCTTTTGTGCGGAGGTCATTCCAAGGGTGGAAACCTTGCGGTGTACGGTGCGGCGATGTGCCCCGATGTCGCCCGTGAGCGAATCGAAAGGGCGTATTCCCATGATGGCCCGGGCTTCGTCGAGGAGTTTCTGAGCGGCAACGCCTTCGCCGATCTATCCGGTCGAATCGACAAGACGCTACCTCGGTCGTCGATCTTTGGCATGATGTTCGAGACACAGGAGGACTATGCCATCGTTGAGAGCACCGAGTTCAGCCTGCTGCAACACAATCCCTTTAGCTGGGTGGTTGATGGTCGCGACTTCGTGTACTGCGAGCGCCTGTCCGCCGGTGCTCGATACGTTGATGGCTCTATTCGCGAGATGCTGCTTGCAGTGTCGCCTAGCGAGCGCGAGCGTTTTGTAGATGCGTTGTTCTCTGTGTTTGAGGCTACGGGTGCTGAGCGGTTTGCGGATATCGCTGGGAATCTGCGCGAGAGCCTGCCCGTGATGCTCCAGGCTGCGCAAGGCTTTGACAAGGATACGCGACGCTTTGTCTCGCAGACCATCGCGGCAATCCTTAAATGCGCACTGCTGCCCAAACGACCCCAGATCGACATGCCCGCTGCCGGCAAGAGTTTGGCAGAACAGCTCGAGGCTTGGCAGTCCGAGCTCCTGCGCTAGCCATTGGTGCAAAGCAACCTGTCCCCGATGCACCAATCTTCGATGCGCCTGGGGCGGGCTCGACCGCTATACTGGTTCGTGCCGAAATCGATCTAGAACGGAATGCCGTATATGAAAATCAATCACGCGATTCTGCATATCCTGGACTTTGACTCTGCCGTCAACGTTATGAGCCAGCGCGAGTTGGATATCGAGAGCCGTACCGTGCGCAACTTCGTGACAACGCATCTGCGCCGCGCGCGTACCTCGGCCGACAATAAACGTGCCACGTTTGCCGAGAACTCTGCGTTTGGCGGCGAGCTCAAGGGCTATTTCTTTGGCGAGCGCGAGTTCGTGGACCTGTCGCAGCAGATTGCGGAGTTTATTTCCTCCGAGCTCACCAAAGCCGAGAAAGCCGAGTCCACCGACGTGCTCGTGGCCGATTTTGACGACGATGAGGATGCCCGCTGGTTTGCCGTGATGCTGCTGGGCTCCAAGCAGGCTTTTATGCACGAAGTGGGCCGCGAGGAGGGGGAGGTGCGCAACGACATCGCGCGCCACTACGCCATTCTGCCCAACCCCTCGCAAAAGGTGCCGAGCTATGCCATCGTGCGCGCGAGTACCATGGAGATCGGCTACGTGGACAAGAAGCGCAAGATTGCCGGCGAGGACCGTATGCTTATCCCCGATGGCCTGCTGCAGTGCGACACGGGCGTATCGGGCAAGGAGGTCATCGACACCGTGACGCGTGTGGTCGAGGAAGTCGCCGAGGAGCACGGTGCCAACACGGCTATAGCGCTCGCTAAGGTTAAGGCTGCCGTTGCCGAGAAGGTCGAGGATGACGAGGAGCTGCCGCCTTGGGATATCGTCGACGAGGTCTTTGAGGACGAACCGGTTATCAAGGAGAGTGTGCGCGCGGCACTGACCGAGGAGAAAGTGCCTGAGCGTGTGCCCGTGGAGCGCAAGCAGGTCGAACGCGCGGCGGTGCGCAATCATAAGATCCGTACCGACACGGGTATCGAGATCAGCTTCCCGGCCGAGATGGGCTCGAACTCCGAGTACATCGAGTTTGTCAACGAACCCAACGGCCTCATCTCCATCGAGCTCAAGAATATCGGGTCAATTGAGAATCGATAAACTGCGCTTGGACGCTGCAAAAATAAAGGCCGAAGCCCCGGATGAGGGCTTCGGCCTTTTTACTTGGGGCTGAATTACGTTGCAGGTCGAGCATACGTCAGCGAAAACGACCCAGAGCGAGCAAGGTGACGTGAAAGAGGAGGGCATCGACCTTCTGGTCATGCCCGACGATTGAACGTCAGATTGCCGCTTAGGGGCGTTTGCAGCGTCGAGCCGTTACGCGGTTTGGTAAAACCGCGTAACTTCTACAGCTGGCGCAGGCCCTCTTCCAGGCCGGTCTTGCTGTCGGTCTTCTCGTCGCGCATCTTGATGACGCGGGCGGGAATGCCGGCCACGACGGCGCCGGCGGGGACGTCCTCGACGCACACGGCACCGGCAGCCACGACAGCGCCCTTGCCCACGCGCACGCCCTCCAAGACCACGGCGTTGGCGCCGATCATGACATCGTCCTCGACGATGACGGGCGTGGCGCTGGCGGGCTCCACAACGCCTGCCAGCACGGTGCCGGCGCCGATGTGGCAGTTCTTGCCCACGGTGGCGCGACCGCCCAGCACGGCGCCCATATCGATCATGGAACCCTCGCCGATAACGGAGCCGATGTTGATGATGGCGCCCATCATGATGACGGCACGGTCGCCAATCTCGACGCGGTCGCGGATGATCGCGCCCGGCTCGATGCGGGCGTTGATGCCCTTAAGGTCGAGCATGGGCACGGCGGAGTTGCGGCAATCGTTTTCAACGTCGTAGTAATCGATGGAATCGGCATTGGCGTCCAGGATGGTCTTGAGCTCGTCCCAGTCGCCAAAGACGGTCTTGCCGCGACGGCCGCCGTAGACATGTGCGTCGCCCCAGGCAACCTTCATGCCCGGCTTCTCGCGCACGTACAGCTTGACGGGCGTCTTTTTGGGCGCGGTGGCGATGTAGTTGATAATCTCCTGTGCATCCATCTCGGCTGCGTTGCTCATTTGCTATCTCTCCTTTGGGTGGATTCGGTTGATACCTGGTTAGGCAAACATGACCTTGTCGAACGTATAGAAGCCGGGTTCGCGGGTGACGAGCTTCTGCGCGGCTGCCAAGGCGCCGTTGACAAAGATCTGACGGCTCGTGGCGCGGTGGGTGAGCGTGACCTCCTCGTCCTGGCCAAAGAAGCTCACCTCGTGCACGCCGGCGACGGTGCCGCCGCGCAGCGAGTGCATACCGATTTCCTTGGGATCGCGTGCTCCGCACATGCCCTCGCGGCCATAGACGGGGTGGTAGCCTGCCTCGGGTTCAGCTTCGACGACGGCGTCGAGCAGCAGCTTGGCAGTGCCGCTGGGGGCGTCGACCTTTTGGTTGTGGTGCGTCTCGACGATTTCGCAGTCAAAGCCGGGCAGCTCGCGTGTAGCCTGCGCCACCAGATGGCGCAGGGCTGCGATACCGATGGAGTAATTGCCCGAGTGCATAACGCGGGTGTTCTGGCCCAGCTCACGCAGGCGGTCCATCTGCTCGGGGGTGTAGCCTGTGGTGCCTGAGACCAACGCCGCGCCCGTGCGCTCGACATAGGCGACGACGGCGTCGAAGGTCGCGACGTTCGAGAAGTCGATGATGACGTCGGCAGCCGGTGCGTTCTCGAGCTCGCTCAAATCGAAGCCAATCTGGGCCACGATATCAAAAACGGGCTGCCCGGCGGCGTCGACAATGCCTTCGGCGGTAGTGCGGATGAGCGAGCCCATGCGGCCCGTTCCCATAATGACGGTCTTAATCAAGTAGACCAGCTCCCTTCAGAGCATCGGTAAGTGCGGCTCGCGTGTCGTCTGCCATGGGGCACAGCGGCATACGGTAGTTTGCCTCGATCATGCCCATCTGGGCGAGCGCTTCCTTGACGGGGATGGGGTTGACCTCGCTAAAGAGGGCGTTGATGAGCGGCTGGCCGGCAATCTGGATATCGCGGGCGCGCGCTACGTCGCCGTCCAGATAAGCGCGGCACATGTCGTGTACAAGCTGCGGCTGCACGTCGGCCCACACGCTGATGGTGCCCGAAGCGCCCAGGCTCATGAGCGGCACTGTGAGTGCATCCTCGCCCGAGTACATGCGGAAATCGTCGGACAGCAGGTGGGCGATCTTGGCCGCGTAGGCGACGTTGCCCGAGGCCTCCTTGATGCCCATGATGTTGGGGTGCGCGGCTAGGCGCTCTACGTTGCGCTCGCTGATACCGCAGCCGCAGCGGCCGGGGATGTTGTACAGGATGCAGGGGATGTCAACGGCATCGGCGACGGTCTTAAAGTGCTGATAGATACCCTCTTCGTTGGACTTGTTGTAGTAGGGGGTAATGAGCAGCAGGCCGTCGGCTCCCAAGCCCTGGTAAGTAAGCGACTTGGTGAGCATGGTCTGCGTGGAGTTGGAGCCCGAGCCGGCGATGACGGGGACGCGTCCTGCAACTTGCTTGACCACCGCGGCGACAACGGAGTTGTCCTCGTCGTCGGTCATCGTGGCGCTCTCGCCGGTGGTGCCTAGGGTGAGGATGGCGTCGGTGCCGTTTTGCAGGTGGAAATCGATAAGGCGCCCAAGCGCGTCAAAGTCGACACTGCCGTCCTTTTTAAACGGCGTAACTAGGGCGACGGTTGAGCCCTCGAGATTGCGGATGTCCATGTTCTTCCCCTTCGCCTCTGCGATCTGGATGCGTTTGTTCCATTGAGCTGCGACTGCCAAGCGCTCGTCTTTGGCGCGACGGCGTGCACTTTCGGCGCGCGACTTGGCCAGCAGCTCTCGGCCGCACGGCAGCACGTCGAGCGTGGCAAAGTAATCGCCCGGGCGCTCGGCGCGGCGGATGAGGTCGGCCGCGCCATCGGGGCGCAGCAGGACCTCGGCCGAGCGCAGCCGTCCGTTGTAGTTGTAGCCCATGGAGTAGCCATGCGCACCGGTATCGTGGATTACAAGCAGGTCACCCATGTCGATATGCGGCAGCTCGCGATCGATAGCGAACTTGTCGTTGTTCTCGCATAGGTTGCCCGTGATGTCATAGGTGTTCGTGACGGACGCTGTGGCCTTGTCGGCGCCGCCCGGCTGACCCATTACCGTAATGTGGTGGTAGGCGCCATACATGGCAGGGCGAATCAAATCGACGGCGCTTGCATCGACACCGATATAGTCCTTGTAGATCTGCTTCTCGTGGATGGCCTTGGTGACCAGGCAGCCGTAGGGGCCCATCATAAAGCGGCCCATCTCGGTGCAGATCGCCACATCGCCCATGCCGGCGGGAACCAGGATCTCGTCGTATGCCGCGTGTACTCCCTCGCCGATGGCGCGAATGTCGTTGGTCTGCTGCTCGGGCAGGTAGGGGATGCCGACGCCGCCGGACAGATTGATGAAGGCGACGTGTGCGCCGGTCTCGCGCTCCAGGCGTACGGCAAGCTCAAAGAGGATGCGCGCGAGCTTGGGGTAGTAGTCGTTGGTGACAGTGTTGCTGGCAAGGAATGCGTGGATGCCAAAGTCCTCGGCGCCCTTGGCCTTGAGCATGCGGAAGGCCTCGAAGAGCTGCTCGGTGGTCATGCCATATTTGGAGTCGCCCGGGTTGTCCATGATGCCGTTGGAGAGCTGGAACAGGCCGCCTGGATTAAAGCGGCAGCTGACCGTCTTGGGGATGGGCCCCGCAACGCGCTCAAAGAACCCGATGTGGCTGATGTCGTCAAAGTTGACGATGGCACCCAGCTTGTCGGCGAGCTCAAAGTCGGCAGCCGGTGTGTCGTTGGACGAGAACATGATGTCGTGTCCCGTGATACCCAGTGAGCGGGCGATCATGAGCTCGGTATAGCTCGAGCAATCGCAGCCGCAGCCGTATTCGTTGAGAATGGAGATGAGCGCCGGGTTGGGGTTGGCCTTGACGGCAAAGTATTCCTTAAAGCCCGGGTTCCATGCAAAGGCGTCGCGCACTTCTTGCATGTTGCGGCGGATGCCCGCCTCGTCGTATAGATGAAACGGCGTGGGGAACTGCTCGACGATATGCTCGAGTGTCTCCTTGTCCACAAACGGCTGCTTGGCCGCATATGCCTCGTTGGGGGTCAATGCCATGTCCCGTAAACCTCGCTATCCAGACGGCGCCATCTGCGCATCGAATCCGCATAGCGTGGACCCAATGTCCGGATAGCGCTCCCGCATTGCTGCAGACAGTCCTGTGGGTGTTTCCCACAGGCCCACCAGGTTGTTCGTGCCCGAAAAGCCCAGTTCGGCGGGTTTCGCCTCCCCACGGGGTCAAAGCCTGCCGGCTCGCCCGCGGTTCTTCGTGCCCGCGCCTCTATCAAGTGGTAACGACCCTACCACGTTGCACTTTACCAAACAAGAGTATTCGTATATAACGTTTAAAAAATGCAGGGATATGCTGGAAACATGTGCGCCACAATCCTGTATCACAATAAGTTGCAACAGATGTGCCTCACGAAGGGATCCTCTATGACCGAGCTCCAAGAACTCCGTCGCTATCGCCGCGATCTCCATCGCATTCCGGAGCTCGATTTCGATCTTCCGCAAACCATTGCCTATATCGAGGGCGTGCTGGCACCGCTCACCTGCGAAGTGACCCATCCGTGCCCCAGCTGCGTCTGTGCTTTCTTCGACGCCGGCGTTGATGCCGCGCATGCCACGGCGATTCGCGCCGATATGGATGCGCTGCCCATCGCGGAAGCGACGGGAGCGGCCTTTGCCTCAACCCATCCCGGCAAGATGCACGCTTGCGGACATGACGGACACATGGCCATGGCGCTTGCCGCCGCGACGTATGTCGACCGTACGATTCGCGAGCATCCGGGCGCCATTAGGCGCAATGTTCTCTTTGTGTTCCAGCCGGCCGAGGAAACGACCGGTGGTGCCAAGACGGTATGCGAGAGCGGTGTGTTCGAGCGCTATGGGGCCGACCGCATTTTTGGCTTCCATGTGTGGCCCGATCTGCCCGCCGGCACGTTGGCGAGCTGCTCCGGTCCGTTGCTGGCGCGTTCGAGTGAGACACACATTCATATTCACGGGACGAGCATCCATATTGCTAAGACCTATGGCGTTCCGGTCGAGGAGTCGCACGATGCGGCGCTGGCGGCTGCCAAGTTCTTGGTTGCCGAGCGCGAACTGATGGATGAGCTGGGTGCCGATGAGCCCTGCATTGGCAAGTTCGGCCTGCTGCAGGCAGGCACCGTCTGCAATGCGGTGGCGGGGGAGGCCCATGTTGCCGGCAGCCTGCGTGTGTTTACAGACGACATGTTCGACCGGGCACGCGAGGGCGTGCGCCGCGTGCTGGACGATGCCTGCGCTGCAACGGGCTGCACGTACGATCTCGACTTTGCCGAGGGCTATCCGCCGGTCGACAACGACCCCGAGCTATTTGCCAGCGTCGCGCCTGCCTTGCCCGGGCTGCAGCTTATGGAGGAGCCGCTGTTAATTGCCGAGGATTTCGCGTTCTATCAGCGCCATTTGCCGGGCGTGTTTTTCCTGCTGGGCACGGGTATGCCAGAGGGCCAAGACAACCCGAGTGATTCGGATGGCTGCCCCGCCTATGCCACAAGCGCTCTGCATACCGATAGCATGCTCTTCGACGAGGAAATCCTACTCACAGGCCTCGATGTCTATAAACGATTGCTTGTGATGGAGTGACGATGGAACGACGCCGACAGTCTGCCGTATATAGTCCGGGTGGATGCGGGTGCGGTTTGCTGCTGCTTCCGGTTATTGCTGTGAGCATTGGCGTGATGTTTGCGCTTGCCGGGCTTGCCGCGGCAGCACTTGTGCTGTTTATCACTGCCATCGGCGTGACGATTTGGCTTTATCGCAGTCGTGAACAGCGCCGCGCCGACGGTAAGACCAATGTAGGATGGATTGCCTTTTTGGTCATCGCCTACCTGCTGAGCATCAGCTATTTGGCCTTCTTTATCCTGTTGATGATCAGTGCCTTTACCGGGGAATCCGTCACGGTGGGTTGATCGCTGCCGGCAGACGGTCGCGCGCAGTGCGTTTGCTCGGCGTTTGGATAACTGCATTGGTCGTTTACCGCAGCCTTAGCTCTCAGCTAATGAATTCAAGTTCAATCCTTCCTACGATGTGCTGTGTACCGGCACGGTAGCCGGATCGTAGGAAGGATGAATAATGGCAAAAGAGGGAAAGAAGCCAATCGGTAAGATTGTCCTAGGCATCATCGTGGTGCTGGTTATTGTCGGTGCCGTGGGCTCTATGGGCGGCAACTCAACCGATTCGTCTGCGAGCGATTCGGCAAAACCTGCCGAGACGACACGGCAGGCTGAGGAGCAAAAAGAACCGCAAGAACCGTATACCATTGCTGACGAGGCTGAAGACACTTCCAATCAGTTTACCTATAAGATCACGGGCACCCTGACCAATAACACGGACAAGGAAAAGAGCTACATTCAGATTGAATATGTTCTGTATGATGCCGATGGCAACCAGGTTGGAACGGCTCTTGCAAACACCAATCATCTAAAGGCGGGCGGCTCCTGGAAGTTCGAGGCGCTGGGTACGGTGTCTCCCGACCAGGTTGCTAGCTGGGAGCGTTCGGACGTAAGCGGTTTCTAGCATGTTGCATGCACTGGGGGAGGTGAAGTCGTATGTCCGATAAAAAGCTGACCGAGGAGTTGCTCAATGAGCTTCTCGATGCACCGAACATCGATGGCTATATCAGGGAGCACGACTTTGCCGCCCCGTCGCTTTCGGACTACCTGAAGCAGCTACTGCAGGAAAAGGGCTTGGAGCGCTCGCGCGTGGTCCGTATGGCTGATCTCAATGAGACCTTTGGCTATCAGATCTTTACCGGTGCGCGTCATCCGAGTCGCAATAAGGTGCTGCAGATTGCCTTTGCGATGGCGCTGACGCTCAAAGAGACCAACCGTGCGCTGACGGCTGCCGGGGTAAGCGTCCTTAACTGCAAGGACCGCCGCGATGCGATTATCATCTTTTGCATCGATCGCGGGTGCAGTCTCCAAAAGGTCAACGAGGAACTGTATCGCTTTGGCGAGGAGACGGTGAGTTAGCGGCTGATATCTGAGCCGGTAGAGCTGTCGAACAACGATGCAAACGAACGGGGCGCGGATGCCATGGGGTGTCTGCGCCCTGCGCTATGATGGAGGCTATGGATACTCAGAGCCCAACATATTCCGATGACGAGCTGACCGCAGCGCTTGCCGAGCACCTGGCGTCGCTCGATCGCGACGACAGCTATCGCGTGGAGCGTGTACTTAAGCGCTCGTCCGTCGAAGCAACCGAGCTCGTGTACTTTGAAGGAACCGGCGGTGGTTCGCTCGGCCCCTTTGTCCGTAAACGCATCGATGCTTCGGCTCAAATCGGCGGGGCATACGAGCGTCTGTTTGCCGCTCAGCGGGCAGGCAGGCGTTTTGAGCACCTGCCCAGAATCGTCGATTGTCGTCGTGTGGGCGACGAGCTCAACGTGGTTATGGAATACATCGAAGGGGAGACGCTCGGGGCGCTGGTGGACCGTCTGGGAGCCACCCCCGATTATGCGCGTGAATTGTATCCTGCCCTATGCGATGCCGTGGGCGAGCTCCACGCCGGTTTTGCAATAGCGGGGGAGACGTCGGCGCCGGTGATCCATCGCGACCTCAAGCCGTCGAATATCATCGTGACAGGTGCCAACTATACGCCTGATGACGGCCTGACATTTTCATCGCTGGTGATTATCGACTTGGGGATCGCGCGCGTATGGCGCGATGGCGCCGATGCCGACACCGTCAAGTTTGGCACGCGACCCTATGCGCCGCCCGAGCAGTATGGGTTTGGGCAGACGAGTGTGCGCAGCGACGTGTACGCGCTGGGCGCCCTGTTGTTCTTCTGCTTGACGGGAGTCGACCCTAAACCAGGGCTCGACATGCGCGAGCAATGCGAGATGCGCGGCGTTCCCGCTCCACTGGCCGATGTCATTTGCATGGCGATGGCGCTCGACCCGGCCAAGCGTTTTGCGAGCGCGGGGGTGTTGGGACGGGCGACGCGCGCGGCATATGACCTGAGTTGCCCTGTGCGGCCTCCTGCGCCTGCGCCTCTCTGCACCCCGGCTTCAGAGACGGTATTAACGCCCCAAGAGCCTCAGAGTTCCACGGGCCTCCCTAAACCTGCCGCCTCCGCCGCACTCGGCCTGCTCTCTCGCATTCCGGAACCTCTGGGGCGCATTTGGAATACGCTTGTCTGCCTCTCGTTGCTTGTATTCTTTGCCGGAAGCCACTTTGCCGTCTTTCACCCCACGGGAGCAAACCAAAGCTACCCGACGTGGCTTCTTATAATCGAGTACTTTTTCTTTGTCGATGGCCTTATGGTGCTTATGCATTTTGCGCTGCTCGACAAGCGTCGTCTTCGTCGGCGATTCACGTTGCTCGACAGCTATCGCGGCAAGAAACTAGCGAAGCTCTGGCTCAAAGCATTGGGTGTGCTGCTTCTATGCATGATCGTCATAGTTGCGGTTGCCAATGCGACCGGTGTTGTTGACACCTCTACTGCCTAAAAGAAAAGGGCCCGTCGGGGCCCTTTACAATTGCGCTTAGATGCGGTTCATTTGAGCGGCGACCTTGTTGTACCAGTCCTGCCACGTGGGCGGGCAGTACTTTTTGGCCGCTGCTGGGGTAAGGGTGGAGCCGTAGTTCGCACCCAGGTAGGCAACATGAGCGGAGATGCCCTCACTCCAGCTGCCAAAGCTGCGCCAACCGCCGCCACGGGCACTCCAGCCCCAGGCGTTGTAAGAATTGGCGCAATAAGCGCCCTTGGTGCTCTCGATGCAGGCGATGGCGGGGGACCAACGGGGGTCGACACCGGTATTCCAAGCGGCGACGGCAAAGTTGTAGCCCTGGCCTGCCATGGGGGAGCCGGCAAGATAATTATCGATGCGGCTCGTCCATTCATTAATGAACGAATCGTAATCGGAGTTACCGGTATTGGCGTTGTTCACCGTGGTATCGATGGTGGTGTTGGTGTTGTTGGCCTGGCTGCTGGAATTGCTGCCGCTTACGCCCTCGCCCGAGAGCTTCTCGGCGGCAGCGGCCTTATCGGCCTCAAGTTTGGCGAGCTCGGCAGCATTTTCCTGCTCGGCTTTTGCCTGCGCCTCGCTGCGGAGTTGCTGGGCCTGCGCCAGCGCATCCTCGGCGTTTTTCTGCTCTGCCTCAAGCTGGGACTTGGCCTGCTGGAGCTCGGCCTTGTTCTGCTCGAGTTCGGTTTGCATGTTGTTGAGCTCTTCAATCTCGTCGACGCTCGAGCTCGTGATCTGGTTGGTGTATTTGCAGGTGGTGATGAACTCACCCAGGCTCTGCGCGTTGACCAGGAAGCTCACGATGGGATTGGTGCCCTTCTGGTACTTGTACAGATCGCGCATGGCGGAGCTTGCCTTGGCCTGCTGCTCGGGAAGCTTGGCCTCGATTTCCTCGATGCTCGCCTCGTTGGAGTCGATCTGCTTTTGCAGGTCGTCGAGTTTGGTGCGGGCATTGTTGTAGGCGCTCGTGGCGGCTTCAATTTTTTGCTGCGCGGCGGAAAGCTGATCCTGCGTTGCCTGCGAGGCGGCATACGCCGCAACGGGGGAGAGCATCGGCGTGGCAGTCAGTGCGACAGCGAGTGCGGCGCTCGTGATGATACGAGCCGGCTTCGACGCGATGAGCGCTGCGACGCGATGATTCGAATGCTGCATCCAGTCCCTCTGCAATCAATCGTAGGTTATGGTTCGAACGGTATTCTACTACTGCTTTCGACCTCAACTTGAACCTTAAAGGTTCCAAAGGGTCAAGTTGAACTTGAGGCTTTGGCTTTGACCTGCAGTTATAGTGAATTGTTGAGAAACCATAGAGTTCAACTTTAACGTTACGGAACTCTGTCTGATCGCAGATTCACGCCGTAAGGGCTACTCCAACATGGGGTTTTGCACCTATAGGGCTCCCTCGCGGCGAGCCTGCTCAACTTCTTCGAGCGCCTCGGCTGGGGTGAAGGAACACGTGCCGTCGCCGAGCTTGACTGTTTGGATATCGTCTCCGACATGCACCTCTCCGCCTCGAAGCACCACACCGAAAATGCCCTCGTGGGGAAAGATACAGTCACCGGCGAGATAGTAGATGGCACAGCGGGTGTGGCAGACCTTGCCGATCTGGCTGATCTCGACCAGAACGTCGTTGCCGATCTTGAGCTGTGTGCCCAAGGGGAGCGAAAGCAAGTTGATACCTTGTGTGGTGAAATTCTCCCCAAAGTCGCCTTCGTGCACATCGAGTCCGCGATGCCGTGCCGTCTGGATTGATTCTGCGGCCAAAAACGAGACTTGGCGGTGCCAGTGCCCGGCGTGCGCATCGGAAGCGAGGCCAAACTGTTCAATGACGGTATCGTGCCCATCGGAGACGGGCGACTTGCGTGTGCCTTTGTGCGCCGACGTGTTAATCGAGACGATGCGGGCGGGTCCTTCGTAGGCGTTGCTGGTGGTGCGTAGGGGAGCGGTCGTCTGAGAACGTTCCGCTAGCTCGCGTTTTGCAGCATCAAGGATGGGGTTGTCGGTCAGATGTTCTTGGGGCACGCGTGCGCCTTTCGCTTATAAGATTGACAATATGTTGAATCCTACAACAACGGTAGGTTCATTGCCCGTTGTCGTACAGCGGTGAGCGCTGTCTTTGCGCCGAGTTTGATCCTCCGATTGCCATAGATACGGTGGAACTTTGGGTGCTGGCGGTTTGGCACGCTAGAATGAATCGGTTGCACTAAGACCGCCCGTTGTGCGGGCAGTTCATGATAGGAAGTTTCCATGGCATTGCAATTTACAGAGCGCGAGTTCATTCCCGTGCTGCTCGGTGGCGACATCAACGCCTATTCGGTGGCGCGCGCCTTCTACGAAGAGTATCAGGTCAAGAGCCTGGTCTTTGGCAAGTATCAGACGGGCCCTGCGTATCGAAGCCAGATTATCGACTACACGCCCAATGTCGACATCGATACCATGCCCTTGATGCTCAAGACCGTCAACGATATCGCTCGGGCACATGCCGATAAGACGATCGTCCTGATGGGCTGCGGCGATAACTATGTTGCCCTGGTGGCCCAGGCAAAGGATGCCGATGAGCTGGCGGATAACATCGTTGCGCCCTATGCACCCTACAGCATGCTCGAGCAGTGCCAGAAGAAGGAGATCTTCTACGAGCTGTGCGAGAAGCACGGCGTGCCGTATCCGCACACCTTTACCTTTACTGCGCAGATGCTCAATGCGCAAGGCGAGGCGCCGGCCGAAGTGCTCGACCAGATCGACTTCCCGTTCCCGATGATCCTGAAGCCGTCCGACGGCATCATGTGGTGGCAGCATGAGTTCGAGGGCCAGAAGAAGGCTTATGAGATTGCCGATCGCGCTGAGCTGGAGCAGGTTATCCGTGACTCCTATGCCAGCGGCTACACCGACGACCTGATCTTGCAGGACCGCGTGCCCGGCAACGACGAGTACATGCGCGTGCTCACCAGCTATTCCGATCGCAACGGTAAGGTACGCATGATGTGCCTGGGCCACGTGCTGCTCGAGGAACATCAGCCCCATGGCGTTGGCAACCATGCCTGTATCATCACCGAGCCCAATGACGAGCTTATGGGTGGCGTGCGCAAGCTGCTCGAGGACCTTCACTTTGTGGGCTATTCCAACTTTGACGTGAAGTATGACGAGCGCGATGGCTCGTTTAAGTTCTTCGACTTCAACACCCGCCAGGGCCGCAGCAACTACTATGTCACCAATAGCGGCTTTAACGTTGCCAAGTACGTGGTAGACGAGTACGTGTTCAACCGCCCGTTTGAGCCAGAGTTTGTGACGGCGCAGGACGAGGCACTGTGGATGGTCGTCCCCATGGGCGTCGTCGACAAGTATGTCAAGGATCCCGAGCTGCGCGCTAAGGTGCATCGCTTGGATAGGGAGGGCAAGGGGGCCGACCCTTCGTTTATGAAGGGCGACTTTGTCTTTAACCGCTGGCTGCGCATGTGGCACACCAAGCTGCGTCACTTTAAGCTGTTCAAGACGTATTACAAGTAGATGAGTGCGGCGCCCGTCCGGTTTACATCGGGCGGGCGCGGGTATGATACGCGCAATTGCGCAAGCGTCACCAAGGAGGCGGCGATGGAAAAGCTGGGAGTTATCGGCGGCATGGGCGCCGAGGCCACGTCGTATTACTACGACCAGGTGGTGCGCCATACGGCCGCCACGTGCGACCAGGAACATATCGACATGGTGGTGCTTTCCAAGTCGACCATGCCCGACCGCACGCTGGCCATCAAGACCGGTGAGCATGCCGAGCTGCTGGCGACCATGAAGGAGTGCGCCCAGGCGCTCGAATCGCTGGGCTGTGCGCACATTGCCATTCCCTGCAATACGTCACACTACTTCTACGATCAGATCCAGTCGTTTACGACGGTGCCGATTATCCACATGCCGCGCGAGTCGGTGCGCTATGCTCTGGCCGGTGCGGTGATGGGGGAGTGCGAGTTCGATCCCAACCTAAGCATGCCGGCAGAGCCGGTGCGCAAGATCGGCATCATGGGCACCGACGGAACCGTGGGCGCGGGCGTCTATGGGCGCGAATGCGAGGCTGCGGGCGTCGAGGTCGTCTACCCCAGCGAGAAGCGTCAGGCCGACGTGATGTCGCTCATCTACGACGACGTGAAGGCCGGACGCGAGCCCGATATGGACAAGTTCGACCGCGTGATGTGGGAGTTCGCCCGCAGCGGCTGCGACCGCGTTATTCTGGCCTGCACCGAGCTCTCGGTGCTGCAGAAGTACCGCGAGATGCCCGAGATCACCCTCGACGCCATGGACGTCTTGGTACGCGAATCCATCATTCGCAGCGGCGCCCCCTACCGCCAATAGCCCTTAACCTGCCAAAAAGGGACAGGTATATTTTGGTAGGTTTTTATCTGGGGAAACAGTAAAGGCCTCGGCTCGTTTGGTGCGAGCCGAGGCCTTTTACGTTGGGCGGTTGCTGTCGGTGGTGAACTAGAACAGGAAGCCGATGGCGATGAGGGCGATGCTGACGATGAGCACGGCGATGTCCAGGCCCTTGATGGGATAGCGCTTGTACGAGCTGGCGCGTGTGCGCAGGTAGAAGCCGCGCTGCTCGGCGGCAAGCGCGGTGGCGTCTGTCTTGCCCACGCTCGAGATAAGCAGCGGCACGCATAGCGGCAGCATGAGCTTTAGCTTCTTGATGGGGTTCTTGGTGTCGTACTCGACGCCGCGTGCGGTCTGTGCCTCCATGATGGCGTTCATCTCCTGACCAAACACCGGTACAAAGCGCAGCGCCGTGGTAAAGGTGAAGGCATAGCGATACGGCACGTGCAGCACCTCGACGCAGGCGTTGGCAAGGTCGTTGAGCTTGGTCACCATGAGCATCAGGATGAGCGGAAGCGCCACGCCCAGCAGGCGCAGGCAGGCCTTCGATCCTGTGATGAGGCCCGTGTCGGTGATAAAGCCCCACACCACGTTGCCATCGCGCATAAAGGCCAGCTGGAGCACCAGCATGATAAGCGCGAGCGGAATCAGCAACTTGAGCAGCGAGAACAGACGGTCGACGACGCCGGCGTAAGCTCCCAGTGCGAGCGTGAGCGCCAGAAAGCCCAGCAGCGCCACGTAGGTGTCGGACAAAAAGATGCCGATGATGATGGCGGCGGCGAGGCCCAGTTTGACGACGGGGTTCAGGCGATGCAGCAGTGTGTCGCCCGGCATGTAGTCGATGACGTTAACCACGGCGGACCATCTCCTTGGTAATTCGAACGATATCGGTGACTTCGCTCACCTTCGCAAAAGCGGGCGAGACGGAGGACGCCAGACGGCGCGAGAGTTCGATGACCTGGGGCGGCTCAACGTAGGCATGCTGCATGAGCTCGATGTTCGAGAATAGCTCGTGCGTGCGGCCGCGGTCGAGGATACGACCGTCGGCCATCACCACAATGCGCTCGGCAAAGTCGGAAACGACTTCCATATCGTGGCAGACCATGATGACGGCGCAACCGCGCTCGGCCATGGTGCGCACCGTTTCCATGACGGTCATGCACTCGCGGTAATCAAGGCCACTCGTGGGCTCGTCGAGCACGACGATCTTGGGCTCAACCACTACGACGGAGGCAAGCGCCACCATTTGTCGCTGACCGCGCGACAGCGAGAAAGGCGCCTCATCGGCGGGCAGACCAAAGCGGTCGATGACGAACTGGGCGCGACGCAGCGCCTCGGCGCGGTCGATGCCGGCAAGCTCCAGGCCAAAGGCGACCTCGTCGAGCACGGTGTCCTTGCAGATCTGGCGGTCGGGGTTTTGGAAGAGGGTCGCGACCTCGCGGGCGATGCGGCTCGTGGGGACGGTTGCAGTATCCAGTCCCGTGACGCGCACGCTGCCCGAGGCGGGCTTAAGCAGACCTGTGAGCAGCTTGGTGAGCGTGGTCTTGCCGGCGCCGTTTTGGCCGACGATGCCCACGAGCTCGCCAGGATAGAGCGTCAGGCTAAGGTCGTGTACGGCGGCTCCGCCATTGGGATAGGCAAACTCAACATGGTCGAAGGCGAGTACGGGTTCGGCGTCCTTGGCATGAAGGCGCAACGACGGTGCATGCGGGGAACCGGCGGGCGCCTGGGCTTCGATAGCCGCGCGTGCTGGGTCGACGATGCCCGAAATCAGGCGCTCGGCCTCATCGACATCCAAGCAAGGGGTACCGCTTACTAGACCATCGGTTTCGAGGCTATTGAAGATACGCGTGACGCGAGGGCAGTCGACGCCGATGACACGAAGCTCGTTGGTATGCGCGAAGACCTCGTGTGGCTCGCCCTGCAGCGCGATTTCGCCATGGTTGAGCACGAGCACGCGGTTGCAGTACTCCGAGAGCAGGGCGACCTTTTGCTCAACGACGACGATGGTGATTCCAAGTGCGCGGTTTGCCTCACGCAGCGTCTCGAAGACCAACGTGGAGCTGGCGGGGTCGAGTGCCGCGGTGGGCTCGTCTAGAACCAAGGCGCGCGGACGCATGGCGAGGATGGCGGCGATGGCAACCTTTTGCTTTTGGCCGCCCGAAAGCGTGGCGATCTCGCGGTCACGCAGGTCGCTGATGCCGACGGTCTCGAGCGTCTCGCTCACACGTTGCTCGATCTGGTCGTGGGGAACGCCAAAGTTCTCCAGGCCAAAAAGCATCTCGTCCTCGACGACCGAGGCGACCATCTGCGTGTCGATATCTTGCAGCACACTGCCGACGATTTGCGATACGTCGGTCAGCGAGACCTCGCAGGTGTCGTGGCCGTCAACCATGACGGACCCAAAGAACGTGCCGGTGTAGTGGTGGGGCACAGCACCCGACAGACAGGCGGCAAGCGTGGACTTGCCGGCGCCCGAGGGCCCGATGATGCCGATGAAATCTCCCTTGTTCACGCTGAGCGAGATGTGGCTGAGCGCCTGCTCGGTCTGCGTGCCATAGGAGAACGAGACATCGTCGACGTTGATGATCGTTTCCATGGATACCTTTCATAGTCATCGGGGACGTTCTTAAATGAATAGTCGTTTAAGAACGTCCCCAAAAGCTAGCTGTTTGGGACAGTCTTTGGTGATGGGGCCGCTATCGTGCGGCCCGTTCATCATAACAGGCTATTTGCCGAGCACCTTGCGCAGGGGGAAGAAGAGCGCCTGGACCACGACGGCGTTAAATGCGGCAGTGCCGAGCACGATGGGCACCTTGGCGAGCGCCGTGGGAAGCGCGGCGCCCATGATAACCGTGCCCAGGACGGCGAAGAGGGCACCCGAAACCAAGGTGGTGAGCAGACCGGCGATGAAGGGGTTGACCTTGCTGCCACCGATGTTGGACTTGACGAGCGCCGCCATGGTCACTGCGCCGGCAAGCTCGGTCACAAAGTTAAGGCCGGGGATGGACGTGGTGATCTGAATAACGGCGGCCGACAGGATGCCAAAGATGGCTGCCTGGGCAAAGCTCGCCTGCGTGAGTGCGATGGCCAGGGCATAGGCGGCAATGATGAACTGCGGTTTAATGCCCGTCGCGGCAAGCGCGTTGCCGACGGTCATGTTGAGGATAAAGCCGGCGGCAAGCAGGATGGCAAGCAAGACGAGCGAGGTGATATCGAGGATGCCTTTGTCGGAAGCGGCGTTGGCAGAAATGGTACGAGCCTGAGCGTTGGTGGCCATGGGAAGATCCTTTCGGAGGGAATTTTGATACAGCAGTGCTTAGACCTTCGGAGGAAGGTGGTCGTTGGGGACGTTCTTGAATGACTAGTCGTTTAAGAACGTCCCCAAAAGCTAGTTGTTTGGGACAGTCTTTGGGGACGGGGCCGCTGCGGGTTAGTTGAGCTTCAGGGCCTTCTGGATGGGCAGGTAGAGAGCGCCGACCAGGATGGCGTTAAAGACGGCGGTCATGGCGACGACGGGCAACATGGCAGCGGCGAGCTCGCCCACGACGCCGAGCATGGCCATCTTGATGACCATGAAGATGACGCCCGAGACAAAGGTGGTCACGAACGTTGCGACGATGGCGACGGCAGGCTTGACCTGGCCGTCCTTGGCAGCAGCGTTGACAATGACGGCCATGAGCATGGCGGCGATGCCCTCGGCGGCAAAATCGACAAACGGCGAGGTGGTGGTGATCTGGATCACGGCGGCCGAGATCAGGCCGATAACGAGCGCCTGACCGATGTTGGGACGCACGACCAGGATGGTGAGGCAGAAGGCCGAGATAATGAACTCGGGGCTGATCATGCCGCCCGAGATGCCGGAGATGGCCTTGCCGACGGTGAAGTTGAGGATGAAGCCGGCGGCAAGCAGGATGGCGAGCAAGACGAGGGCGCGGACGTCGAGTTTGCCGCGGTCGGCGGTCTGGACGGTGCGGGGCTGGGCGGTGGTGGTGTTCTGAGACATGGTGAAAATCCTTTCGGAAGGGAAGTGCAAGAGAAGAAAGCGGAGGCGCGTGATGCGAATGCGATCGGGCTCGAGATAGAAAAAGGCCCCCGGTCGAAACCGGAGGCCTTTCAATCACCTAGAGCGCAAAAACAGGCGTGAGGGACTCACTGTCGACCGATCGTATTCGCATCACGCCACCACCAGTTGTTGAGAGACGTCATCGTGTTCTTCATGTTGGTGGCTCCTTTCGTGATGCCGTGGTGCGGTCGCACCTATTTGCTGTTGCGCTGCACTATAGCACAGCGAAGTGTGTACTGGGAAATCTTTTTTGAAAAGATTTCAGCGGTGTTTCCCACTGGTCAAAAAGGCAGGCGGGACGAACCGTGCCATCCTGCCCGCACCAGTGAGGGATTACTCCTTGTTGCGGCGATAGAGGATATAACCGCCTGCGGAGATGACGGCAACGCCAGCGATGGCGAATGCGGCCACCATGCGGCCATCAAAACGATCGCCAGTGGTGGGCAGGCCGCCCTTGGTGTTCGTCTTGTTGGTGGTTACCGTGGTCGTGGTGTTGTCCGACTTGCCAGGCTTCTCAGGCTTGACAGCGGGCTGCTCGGGCTTAGTGGGCTGCTCAGGCTGCTCGGGGGTGCTGGGCTGTTCGGGCTTGCCGGGCTGCTCGGGAGTGCCGGGCTGATCCGGGGTGACCGGGTCGGTGGCAAGGGCGTCCTTGGCGTAGGTGATGGACTCCTTGAGGCCCTTGGTCTCGGTGTTCAGGTCGCTCGGGGTGAAGCGCTCGTCAAAGTTTCCGGCCTTCTGATAAGCGCGCATCTCCTGGAGCAGGGCCTTGCACTTCTTGTAGGTGTTCTCGGTGGCAGCCTTGCCTGCCTTGTTGGCCAGAGCGGTGCGACCCTCGGTGGTCGTCTCGGCCAGCATAGCGGCGTCAACTTCCTTGTTCTGCTCGATGAGCTCGTTCTGGAGCGCGTCGAGGTAGGTGCGGACACTGGTACCAAGGGTGTCAGGGTTCTCAAAGCAGAGCGAGCTGATGTCCATGAGGACGTAGTTAATGGAGTTCTCGGGCTCCTCGTTGTACACGACGTCTTTCGCATTGCAGTGGTCGAAGGAGACGGTCTGATCGCTGAAGTAGGGGCTAACTTCAGTTATCAGAGCGGAGTACAGCGGGATGGCGACAGAGTACGCGGCACGGGAGAGCATTTCCCACTGGATGGTAGCGACTTCGGGATCATACCCGCGACGAATCTGGAAGAGATTGATCTCGGTGTTGCGCTCGCTGCCGATGCAATAAACGCCATCAGTGTTCGCGTTGAGACCAGGGACGTTCTCTCCGCGGTTGCCGAAGGCACGAATCAGCTCAAAGGTGCTCCAACCAGACTTGCCAGGCTTGAAGAACAGAGGCTGGATTTCGCTGACCATAGCTCCCTTTTGGACGGGTTTTCCATCCTTATCGGTGATAGTTTTAATTTCGTAATCCGTGCCTTCGGTCAGCTGACTAGCAAAATAATGGCGGCCTTGCACATAGCGGGACCATTGGTTAACGCCAGAATCGGCGAGGCTTTCGCCATACGTTTGGGCGACATCGAATTTACCGTCAGCGGAGTATTTGGCGAAACCCTTCTCCACGGGCATGGACTCGATGTCCTTGGAGTGCAGGCAGTTCTCAGTATCGTTCAGGTCGACATCGTAGTTGAGGCTGCCGATGTTGGGGTTGAGTGAGGCGACGTCGTCGGCCAGCTTCATGGCAATCCATTGATGGGCAGAAAGCGTGGCGAACAGCCAGGTCTCGTTGTTGTCGGCGATAATGATCTGGTCGTTAGTGCAAGTGCCCTGCTCGTCGATCAGGCTGCCGAGGAGCTCGACGCCCTCGCGGGCATTGGCGCTCTGGCCCAGGATGACGCTGCCGTAGCTGTACTCGCCGATGCCGGTAGCCTCATCGATTGGGTCTGCTGCTTTGGCATCCTCGTTATAGGAGGTGCTCAGCGTAGCGGAGCAAGAGACACCCTTCTCGTTGATACCGGCTTCGGAGTAGGCGTCGGTGTGGCCCTCCCAATTGGAGGGATGGTCACGTACGTAGCTGTAGCGATATGTAGGCTTATTCGAAGTGTATTCGAAAGCAGACTCATTCGAGCTGTACGTAAAGCCGGCTTCGTGGGCGGGTTCGATGCCATAGTGCTTGAGATAGCGCTTGCCAAAGTCCTCGGCACGGCCATAGTACGTGTTGCCGTCGGCCGTTAGATCTTTGCCCATGTACATCTGCGTGCAGGCGAGCGCAGAGGTCGGCATGGACATGATGGTTGCGGCTCCAAAGGCGAGGCCTATGCCCAGCTTTTTGAGCGCGTTGACGGGGTGAGTTTTCCTCATAATCCCTCCCAGCGTGCGAAAGCCCTCTGTCGCCAGAGGGCTTCAGCCAATAAAGACACTCCCTTAGCGTAACGAATCGGAAACAATATTCATCTATGAAAAATACTTACTCGATAAGCGTAATGAAATATACGATGAGCGGTTAATTATACTCAGTCTGTAGCTTTAGCCAAATAAAGACGCCCTGCAATTACTGCATCTGGATAAAGCGTCTGGAAATACCGAAATGAAAAATCCCCCGCTGTTTGGCAAATGCATAAACAGCGGGGGAGACGATAATCGGATGAATATCATACCAATGTGGAATTATTTCTTCCGGCGGTGGATTACATTGATCGCATAGCCTACGAGCATGGCTAGAACAATGACGATAAAGCCGAGCAGGGGATTGTCGTTCATGGGGTCCTCCTATTTACCGAGCGGTGAGAATTCATCGACGATCAGGTCGAGACATTGCGGAAGCGCGCGGGCGCCAAAGACGCCGGAGTTGCTGGAGATAATCTCGCCATCGAACTGCATGCCCAGGGACGGCGTGCAGGTAATTTTGGCTTCCTTGGTCTGGATGATCTTAAACTGCGGACGTCCGAGCACCTTGCCGGCGGGGTCGAGCGCAGCGGTGATCACGGTGGGCAGCAGCTGCACGGTTCGCACGGGCTCGATGACCGCGATGTCCACCATGCCGTCGTTCATGCGGCAATCGGGGAACAGGTTGATGTCGTTTTGGATGACCGAGGTGTTGCCAGCCATGCAGCAGATACCGTCGAGCTCCTCGACAATGCCGTCATGCTCAATCGTAAAGTGCGCCACCGTAGGATTGGGCGTGGCGAGTGCGGATAGGAAGTAGGCGATCTCGCCGATGTCGTTTTTGGTGGGGGCGGCCTTCATCATGATCTCGGCGTCGTAGCCCGAGCCGGCGATGATGATAAAGCCGTGGCGCTTCTCGTTGCCGTTCTCGTCGAGCCAAAAGAGCTCACCCATGTCTGCCTTGACGGTGCGGCCGTCGCGGCAGGCCTTGGCAAGCGCCGCCGCCTCGGGGGCATTGCCGATGTTGTTGAAGAACAGACAGGCCGTGCCAGAAGGGAAGACGAGTGTGGGGACGCCGCATCCGCGCATCTGGTCGAGCACGTTGGAGACGGTGCCGTCGCCGCCAGAGACCACCACGCGATCGAACTCGCGCACATCTGCCACGGCGTCCTCGGGTTCCATGCCATCGCCGATAAAGCGCATCACGACCTCGTCGCCGCCCTGCGCAAGGGCGTGCGTGAATGCGAAGATTTCATCTGAGCTGGGGCCCGATGCCGGGTTGTGGATGATAAGGCAGCGCATACTTACGTTCCCGTTCTGTGACTAACCGAGTATAGTTGTAAGGCAATGCCGATATCCTACCCGTGTTTTTCGGGCCTAACCTTATTCGATGGGTTGATATGTACATTTCCACACATCAGGCTCTACTCGACTTTTGCCAGCGCGCCCGCGAGTTCGACGCGATTGCCGTTGACACCGAGTTTTTGCGCGAGCGCACGTTCCATCCTCGTCTGTGCCTGGTCCAGATTGCCACTCCTGCCGAGAGCGTCGCGGTCGACCCCCTGGTGATCGACGACCTGTCGCCGCTCGCCGAGCTTATGGCCGACGAGAGCGTGACCAAGGTGTTCCACGCCTGCTCGCAGGATATGGAGGTCATGCTCCATACCGTGGGCGTGCTGCCGCGTCCTATTTTTGATACGCAGGTGGCCGCCGCCTTTTTGGGTGAGCGCCAGCAGATTTCCTACGGCGCGCTCGTGCAGACGTTTTGCGGCGTCTCGCTGCCCAAGACCGAGTCGCTGACCGACTGGTCGCGCCGCCCGCTGACCGACAAACAGATCGAGTACGCGATCGATGACGTCAAGTACCTGATCGTCGCCTATACCGAGATGATGAGCCGCCTGCGTGAGCTCGGTCGCGTGGACTGGGTGCTCGACGAGCTGCGCCCGCTTGCCGACGAGTCGCACTATCGCGCCGACCGTCACGAGGCGTTCCGTAAGGTCAAGCGCATCAACTCGTGCAGCCGTCACCAGCTGGGTATCGCGCGCGAGCTTGCCGCCTGGCGTGAGGACCGTGCCGAGCGCCGCAACATCCCGCGTAAGTGGGTCATGTCCGACGATACGTTGCTGGCGCTCGTCAAGCGCAATCCCGTGCGCGTTGAGGAGTTCCGCAGTATCCGCGGCACCGATCAGCTAGGGGAGCGCGATGTGGACGGCGCGCTCATGGCCATCAAGCGCGGCGCGAGCTGCCCGCACGATCGCCTGCCGCTCATGGTGCGCGGGCACCGTCAGATCTCGCCGGAGTTGGAGAGCGTGACCGATCTGATGTATGCGCTCATTCGCCTGGTTGCCGAGCGCTCGGGCGTGGCGACCTCGGTCATTGCATCGCGCGATGACCTTGCCGACTACATTGAGCATCCCGAGCAGAGCCCCCTGCGCGAAGGCTGGCGTTTTGAACTCGTGGGCTCGCGCCTGGACGATTTGCTCTCGGGCAATATGGGACTTACGGTCAAAGACGGCAAAATCGAGCTACTGTAGGGAAGCCTAGCTGCCTGAGTGGGTAGAATGCCTCCAACGTGTAACTCAATTCGGAGGAATTCGCATGCCCTATTACTATGGATACGGCTTTGGCATCGACCCGCTGTACCTGCTGGTGGTTCTTGTTTGCACGGTGCTCGGTCTTGCCGCGCAGAGCTATATCAACTCGACGTATAAGACGTGGTCCAAGGTTCGCTCGGACGGCGATACGGGCGCCACGGTCGCGCGCCGCATGCTCGACGCCAACGGCTGCAGCGCCGTGGGCATCAAGGGTGTTGCCGGCGAGCTCACCGACCATTACAACCCGCAGGACAACAACCTGTATCTGTCGAACGCCAACCGCTCGGGCGGTTCGGTTGCAAGCGTTGCCGTTGCCTGCCACGAGGCGGGCCATGCCGCCCAGCGTCAAAGCGGCTACGCCATGATGAAGGTGCGTAGCGCCCTCGTGCCGGTCGTCAACTTTACCCAGAACACCTGGACCATCGTGCTGCTCATGGGCCTGTTCATGAACATCGCCGGGCTCACGACCCTCGCGCTGATCTTCTTCTCGTTTAGCGTTCTGTTCCAGCTAGTTACGCTGCCGGTCGAGATCGATGCCAGCCGCCGCGCCGTGGCATACATTGAGCAGTCGGGTATGAGCTCCAAGCAGGTCAACGGTGCCAAGAAGGTGCTGACGGCAGCCGCGCTTACCTATGTGGCAGCGGCGCTCACCTCGATCATTCAACTGCTCTACCTCATGGCTCGCTACAACAGAAACTCCAACCGATAACAAATGGGGCTGACGGGCGCCGCGGGGATTCGTGTCCCCGCGGCGCTGTACTATGTGTGGGACTTGAATTTGCACAGGGCCGGAGCCCTAGTGCACGATGACGAAAGGAGGCTGCGTGGCGGGCTGGAATCTGACCGGCAATGCCGTTTCTGCCGAGTTCGACGGATCGGACGAGCAGGAGCGCAAAGAGCTCAGCGTGAGCCAGGCAGTCGAGATCGCCGCTGGCGCGCTCGATGCCATTCCGCAGCTGAGCGTTTTGGGCGAGGTCACGGGTTTTCGTGGCCCCAATGCCCGAAGCGGCCACTGCTACTTTCAGATCAAGGACGACTCGGCCGCCGTCGACTGCATCATCTGGAAGGGCGCCTATCTTAAGCGCACCTTCGATTTGCGCGACGGAATGCAGGTGAGCTTTAAGGGCAGCTTCAATCTCTATAAGCCCACAGGCCGTATGAGCTTTGTCGCTCGCTCATTCTCGCTGGCGGGGGAGGGCCTGCTGCGTCAACAAGTGGCGCAGTTGGCCGAAAAGCTGCGCCGCGAGGGGCTGATGGACGAGTCCCGTAAACGCCGCATTCCGGTGTTTTGCTCGCGCGTGGCGGTCGTCACCTCGCTCTCCGGCGCCGTGATCGATGACGTCAAGCGTACGCTGCGCCGTCGCAACCCACTTGTCGAGCTCGTTTGCGTGGGTGCCAAGGTCCAAGGCGAGGGTGCGCCTGCCGAGCTTATTGAAGGCTTGCGCCGCGCCACTGCCATTACGCCGGCACCCGATTGCATTTTGCTCGTGCGTGGCGGCGGTTCCTTCGAGGATCTCATGACCTTTAACGACGAGGAACTTGCCCGTGCGGTGGCAGCCTGTCCCGTGCCTGTGGTGACGGGCATTGGCCATGAGCCCGATACCTCAATCTGCGACATGGTGAGCGACCGTCGCGCCTCCACGCCCACGGCAGCGGCGGAATCGGTGGCGCCGGCTATGACAGAGCTGGCCGATGTGCTCGAGACACGTCATCAGCGCCTGGGCGCTGCGATGGCTTCGATGATCGGGTCGGATCAAGTCGATCTGGAGATGCTCGATCAGCGCGGTCGGCGTGCCTGGGATACCTATACGGCACGCTTGGGCGATGCGCTCGATGCGGCCGCGTGCCGCCCGTGTCTCAACGACCCAACGTTTATGGTCGAGCGTCGCGAGTCTGAGCTTGCTCTGACGGCCGATCGTTTGTCCGGCGCCATAACGCGCTCCGTCGGGGCCTTCCGCTCCAGTTTTGAGCATCTGCCCGAGCGCTTGGTCGCAAGCACCTCGGGGCTCGATGGCAAGCGCCATGCGCTCACGCTCGCGAGCTCTCGTCTGGAACATCAGGGGCGCACGATGTTGAGCAAGCCCGCGTCCGACTTGAGCCGTGCTGCCGCTTCACTCGACGCTTTGTCGCCGCTCAAGGTGCTTGCCCGTGGCTACTCCATCGCTTACAGCGATGACGGCGTTGCTACGAGTGCCAAGACCTTTAAGCCCGGCGACGCTATCCGCGTGCGCATGGCAGACGGCAACGTAGCGGCAACCGTCGATATGGTCGAGTAGGCCGCGTTTTACAGTGATAGACCTTTAGGAAAGGAAACAGATATGGCAGAGAAGACCCCGGTCGAGCAGCTTACGTACAAGCAGGCCTCGCAGGAGCTGGAGCTCATTATCCGCAGTCTGGAGTCGGGCGATATGGAGCTCGAGGAATCGCTCGAGAGCTACACCCGTGGCGTCGAGCTTCTCAAGAGCCTGCGTACCCGCCTGGCCGATGCCGAGCAGAAGGTCTCGGTGCTCCTTAAGGACGTCGACGGCAACGACGTGCTCGCCGACGGCGAAGCCGCCAACACCGACGACAACCTCTCGTTCTAACCATCCCGACCAAATATAATTACTCTGGTCTGTTAGAAAGGAACCAGCCATGTGTGATTGCATCTTCTGCAAAATCGCCAACCACGAGATCCCCTCGACCGTTGTCTATGAGGACGACCAGGTCATCGCGTTCGACGACCTCAATCCCCAGGCTCCGGTCCATACGCTCGTGATCCCTAAGAAGCACTACAGCGACATCGCCGACAACGTGCCCGCCGAGACCATGGGCGCCATGGCTCACGCCATCCAGGAGGTCGCCAATGCCAAGGGCCTGGAGGACGGTTTCCGCGTCATCTCCAACAAGGGCGTCAACGCCGGTCAGACCGTCATGCACTTCCACATGCACGTTCTCGGCGGCAAGAACCTGGGCGAGAACCTCATCTGAGGGCGCGTAGCCCATCGCCTTGGCTGCCTTTGGAGTAATCTATGCAGCTTTCTCAACTCGAATACCTTCAAGCGGTAGCGAACTATGGCGGCGTGCGCAAAGCAGCTCGCGCCGTTCATGTGAGTCCGCAGGCCGTTTCGTCGGCAATCAAAAAGTTGGAATCTGAGTATCAGATTGTTTTGCTCGACCGATCGGCGGGTGAGGCCGTTTTGTCTCCGTCGGGCAGAGAATTTGCGCGTCGTGCACGCGTGATCCTGGCACAAGTCGACGATCTCAAAAAGTATGCTCAATCGAGGGACGACGGTGTCTCGCCCGACGGCCACTTTCGTCTTTACGCCCCCTGCCTTCATGGGCGGGGGCGCCTTTTTACCGAAAACTGGTATGACTCGTTTGAAAGCTCGCACCCTCAGATTCACCTCGATGTGTGGCATCAGCCAACTGCTACATGTTTTGAGTCGCTCATGCTTGGTATTTCGGATGCAGCCATCTCATTTGAAGAACCACGGAACAGCGTCCTTTCTTCGAAATTCTTGGGTGAAAAGGAGCTCAAGGTTCTTTCGTGCCCGGCAGGTCATCAATCTGTGGACGCTATGACCATTCGTGAGCTACTGGGCGGCAGGCTCGCTGTTCCCATTAATTTGTCACCCTGTCTCAATGCAATCAATCAATGTCCCGAAGCCCAGCTCGTTAATTTCCGCTTCCGTGATGTCGAATACGGAAACAGAGCGCAGGCTGAGTTTCTTCAAGCCGGGGGATTGATATTGAGTTTTTCTGGCTCTTCTTTCGCATCAGATGGATTGAAAGTGAGCGAGTGCTCCATTGAAGCCTCACATGACGTAACCTTGCCTATCTACTTTTGCTATCGGCAAAATGCCTGGACCGATCGACACCAGACAGTATTTCTTCACCTATTGCGTCATCTCGCTTCGTGAGGCCATTTGGCCTCGTGTCGTCAAGTGAATGTTGACGCCTTGTAACACATGGCTGACGGCTTTGCCCTCATGCTTTTCCAAGATTTCGGTTTGGGTTATTGGTTCTTGGAGGGCGGAGCATGAAAAACCGTATGGTTTTGCTTTATATGGCGTTCGTTTTCCTGTCGAATTTCAGCACTATTCTGTATTTTCTGACGGTTTACCTTGATTTTGTCGGCTTCTCGATGGTGGCGATATCCAGCATGATGATCACCTACCAAGTGAGCAAGTTCATTCTCGAGGTTCCTACTGGTTATATTGCTGACAGGTTTGGACGAAAGGTGAGCGGCCTCGTTGGCATTGTGGGAATGCTTGGGTACTACGCCGCCCTGCTCTTCGTCCGATCTCCTCTGCTTTTAATCGGTGCGTTTGCTCTCAAGGGTTTTGCCGTTGCATGTGTGAGCGGATCCATCGAAGCGATTTACATTGATAGCGTCTCTCAGGACCAACTCGTGAGACTTAATATCGTTGAGCGATTTGTCTTCTATGCGTCTTATGCCCTCTCCGCTTGTGTGGGCGGTTTCATTTCGTCCGCTGGCGCGTATCTCATTGGGCTTTCGGCAGATATCATCGCTATGGTGTTGACGTTGGTTGTTGTTGTCTGCATTCCTGAGATGCGAAGAGAGGGCGCTGCGGCGACACCTGAACGTGGAATTAGCCCGAAGATGATCGGTGCCGCTATTGCGTGTAATGGTATTCTTCGTTCGGCGTACATCATGGACTGTTCTCAGGCATTTGCTTTTGTCGCCCTGGAAGACTTTTTCTCACTGCTGCTTGCGGGTCGCGGAATGAATGCTGTCGCTTCGGGCGTGACCATTGCGGTTCAGCTCCTTGCCTCCGCCTCCATAGGGTTTATTGTGCCTAGTGTGATTGCTCGTGTCGACAAGGGCCGTTTTGCGTGTATTTGCGGCATTGTGCGCCTTTCCCTGACTGCTCTGTTTTTGATTCCCTTTACTCCGGTCTGTTTGCTGCCCGTGTTCTATGTGTTGCAGACGGTCGCTTACTCGTTATTTGCTCCAATTAAATACTCAATTTTTCAAAATGCTGCTGATTCTTCGATGCGCTGTTCATTGATTTCGGTTCAAAGCCAGATGGTGGCGGTGGGTGCTGTTCTTTTCTATCTGCTCAACGCTGTGTTGAGCAGCGCTGCGGGCATTCGAGTCGTATTGCTTGTCGCGCTCGGGATTTCTTCTTTGGTGTATATTCCCGCGCTATTTCGTCTTACAAGCCAAAGGACATGAGTATTTAGGCACCGATAACTTATATATCAACGCCAATAAACCCGAGCGCGAGGGCGTTTGGGTTTATTATTGAAGCGTATGTAACCTGGCGGCGCCACACCGCCTGTTAGTAGGGAGACACATGAACGTTCTGGTCGTCAACGCAGGATCTTCGACCCTTAAGTATCAGGTCATCGATACCAAGTCCCACAAGGTGTCCGCAAAGGGCTCCTGCGAGCGCGTTTGCTTTACCGGCGGTACCTTCACCCACGCTGCCAACGGTTCCAAGAAGGTGACCGAGAACATCGAGTTCCCCGACCACAAGGTCGCCATCGAGGTCGTCCTGAAGGACCTCGAGGCTAACGGCGTCAAGATCGAGGGCATCGGCCACCGCATCGTTCAGGGCGGTTGGTACTTTGGCGATACCTCCCTCGTCGACGAGGACGTTCTCGCTAAGATCCGCGAGGTCGCTCCGCTCGCCCCGCTGCACAACAACCCCGAGGCTAACGTTATCGAGTACTGCCTCGAGCAGTATCCCGACCTGCCCAACGTCACGGTCTACGACACCGCCTTCCACTTCAATATGCCCGAGGTCGCCAAGACCTACGCCCTGCCCAAGGACGTCTGCGACAAGCTGCACATCCGTAAGTACGGCGCCCACGGCACCAGCTATCGCTACATCTCCAAGAAGGTCGCCGAGATGACCAACGGCGAGGCCCGCAAGGTCGTCGTGTGCCACATCGGTTCCGGCGCCTCCCTGTGCGCCATCGAGGACGGCAAGTGCATGGACACCACCATGGGCTTGACGCCGCTCGACGGCGTCATGATGGGCACCCGCTGCGGTTCCATCGACCCGGCTACCGTGTGCTACCTGCAGCGCGAGGGCGGTTACACCTTCGACGAGGTCGACGAGATGATGAACAAGAAGTCCGGCCTTTTGGCTGTGACCGGCGGCAAGACCAACGACTGCCGCAACGTCGAGGAGCTCGCCGCTGCTGGTGACCCCGAGGCTCAGCTCGCCTTCGACATGTTTGTCTACAAGATTGCCGCCAAGGCTGCCGAGATGGCCACCTCCATGTGCGGTATGGACACCCTGGTCTTTACCGCCGGCATCGGCGAGCACGCTCCGGCTGTCCGCGCCGGCGTTGCCGACCGCCTGGCCTTTATGGGCGTCAAGATGGATCATGCCCGCAACGCCCTGCGTGGTGACGGCGCTTGGTGCCTGTCTGCCAAGGATTCCAAGGTCAAGATTTTCGTCATCCCCACGGACGAGGAGTTCATGATCGCTTCCGACGTCGAGCGCATCGTCAACGGCAAGTAATTGCAAAAGGGGAGGGGCTGGACGACCGAGCGCCGTTCGGCCCCTCTTTTGTGCTCGTTGGGCGATATGCCTGATAGTTATTTATTAAGTTGTGATAACTTCTTATTAACATGCGGCCGCCTTAAGGGGTCTGCGCCGACCGTATCGCACTGCAAAGGAGTCTCATGAACGTACTTGTTGTCAACGCCGGTAGCTCAAGCCTTAAATATCAGCTTTTGGATACCGATACCCGCGAGGTTTTCGCCAAGGGCAACTGCGAACGTATCGGTTCGGACATGGGCATCTTTGGCCACTCCGAGAACGGTGGCGCCAAGCAAACCGAGGAGGTCCCCTTCCCGGACCACCGTTCGGCTATCGCACGTGTGCTCGAGGAGCTCGAGAAGACCGACTTTACGATCGATGGCATCGGCCACCGTATCGTTCAGGGTGGCTGGTACTTCGATGATTCCGCGGTCGTCGACGATGAGGTCATGGCTAAGATCCTCGAGGTGGCACCGCTTGCTCCGCTGCACAACTATGGCGAGGCGGCGGCAATCGAGTATTGTCGCGAGAAGTATCCGGAGCTGCCCAACGTGGCCGTCTTCGACACCTCGTTCCACATGACTATGCCCGAGGTCGCCTACACCTACGCCCTGCCCAAGGACGTGTGTGACAAGTATCACGTGCGCAAGTACGGCGCCCACGGCACAAGCCACCGCTATGAGTGGATGATGGCCAAGGAGATCCTGGGTTCGCGCTGCCACCGTCTGCTTTCGTGTCATCTGGGCAACGGCGCTTCGCTCGCCGCCATTGAGGACGGTGTATGCCGCGATACCACGATGGGCCTCACGCCGCTCGACGGCCTGATGATGGGCACCCGTTGTGGTTCCATTGACCCAGCCACCGTGTGCTACCTGCAGCGCGAGGGCGGCTACAGCTATCAGGAAGTCGACGACATGATGAACAAGCAGTCCGGCCTGCTTGCCATCTCGGGCATCTCCAACGACGCCCGCGACATCCGTACGCGCGCCTCCGAGGGCGACGAGCGCTGCCTGCTCGCCTTTGACATGTTCGCTTACAAGGCCATGCAACAGGCTGGTTCCATGATCGCCTCCATGGCGGGCGTGGATACCATTACCTTTACCGCCGGCATCGGCGAGAACGACTGGTCGATCCGCAAGGCTTTCTGCGACTGCTTTGAGTGGCTGGGCGTGCGCATCGACAACAACAAGAACCGCGAGGCCGTGGGCAATGGCCCACAGGTCATCAGCGCTGCCGGCTCCGCCGTCACGGTCATGGTCATCCCCACCGACGAGGAATACATGATCGCCCACGACGTCGAGCGCCTAACCAGGAACAACTAGCGCATTCGTTTGCAATTGAGAGAAAGGCCTCCAGAGCAACAGCTCCGGAGGCCTTTTTACTAGCAAGCGAACGGCGGAAACCCCATCCCATTCCGAGCACGAATTCTGGGACACGCTTTCCAGTTGAGGCACGTTGCGGAAAGTGTGTCCCACAATAAAACAAAATTCCGTCCCACAGTTTCCCAAACAGCCCCCAAGCGGAAACTGCATCCCAGAATTCGCCTCCAAACTGGGACACACTTTCCGACAGAACAGCTGTCGAGCCCTCACCAGCCTCTCAAGCCCAAAGTGATCATCACCGGCAACGCCTGCACTCCCAGCAACGGCGCCCAGCCATTCAGATTTTCAGCCCCAGCTCGTAGCCAAGCCGCCGTCCACCCCAGATTCCCTGATCGCTACGTGGCAGCAGGGACCCTACAGGGTAAAGCTCTGAAAACAATCCGCAAGGCGCGAGAAGCCCCGCCGCACGTAGTGCGCAGCGGGGCTTCTCGCATGCCTGAGGACGTTTTCAGAGCTTTACCCTGTAGGGTCCCGAGGGGATATGTGAGCTACTCAGCCATCTGAGCCTGGACGGCGGTGATGGCCACGACACCCACGATGTCGTCGGCAGAGCAGCCGCGCGACAGGTCGTTAACCGGCTTGGCGATGCCCTGCAGGATGGGGCCGTAAGCGTCGGCGCCGGCGAAGCGCTGGACCAGCTTGTAGCCGATGTTGCCGGCCTCGAGGTCGGGGAACACGAGCACGTTGGCCTTACCGGCAACGGAGGAACCGGGAGCCTTGAGCTGGGCGACGGTGGGAACGATGGCGGCGTCGAGCTGCAGGTCGCCGTCGATGGCGAGCTCGGGAGCCTTCTCCTTGCAGAACTTCACAGCCTCCTGGACCTTCTTGGCGACCTCGCCGCCGGCGGAGCCCATGGTGGAGTAGGAGAGCATGGCCACGTGCGGCTCAACGTTGCCCATGAAGGTGGACCAGGAGTGAGCGGAGGCGATGGCGATCTCGGAGAGCTCGTCGGAGGACGGGTTGATGTTGAGGCCGCAGTCGGCGAAGATCAGCGTGCCGTCGGTGCCGAACTGCGGAGTGTCGGTGCACATCACGAAGAAGGCCGACACCAACTTGGTGCCCGGGGCGGTCTTGAGGATCTGCAGCGCGGGGCGCAGCGTGTCGGCGGTGGAGTGGCAGGCGCCGGAGACCAGGCCGTCGGCGTCGCCCATCTTGACCATCATGGTGCCAAAGTAGGTAGCATCCATCACCTGGGCGCGAGCCTGCTCGATGGTGACGCCCTTCTTGGCGCGGAGCTCGGCAAACTTCTGCGCGTACTCCTCGTGCTTCTCGGCATTGCGCGGGTCGATGACGGTAGCGCCGGGAACGTTGATCTCGTCGGGGTTGCCCAGGATGACGATCTTTGCCAGGCCCTCCTCGATGATCTTGGTGGCTGCGACGATGGTGCGCGGATCCTCGCCCTCGGGCAGGACGATCGTCTTAAGGTCGGCCTTGGCGGCAGACTTCATACGGTTAAGGAAATCGCTCATGTTACTCCTTACAAGCGTTTCGCTAAGCTCCAGGCGCCTGACTGCACACGAATAAACCCGCTGCTAGCGGGTTTACCTTTCAATAATGTACGCCGCGGTGCTTGAGCTTTCCTTGTGTGGCAAGCTCATTATAGGACGCTTTAGCGCTATAATCGCTCTGATAAATATGTCTCGAAGAATGTTCGAGAAAAGCCCAGCTAACGAGCCCGTGGCTTTTGACAAGGAGTATCGATGCAGATTACCTCAGGCCTGCCTGAAGGCTTTAACGCCGGCGCATACGACATGATTGTTGTCGGTGCCGGATATGCCGGTGCCGTTTGTGCCCGCCGTCTCGCCGAGACCATCGGCTATCGCGTTGCCGTTCTGGAGCGTCGTAGCCACATTGCGGGCAACGCTTACGACTGCGCTGATGAGGCCGGGATCCTTATCCACGAGTACGGTCCGCACATCTACCACACTTTTAACGAGCGCGTCCATAATTTCCTGTCGCGCTTTACCAAGTGGACGGACTATCAGCACAAGGTGCTCGCCAACATCAACGGTACCCTTATGCCCGTGCCCTTTAACCATGCGAGCCTCAAGCTCGCCTTTGGCGATGAGCGCGGCGAGGAGCTGTATCAGAAGCTCGTGGAGACCTTTGGCAAGGACGTCAAGGTGCCCATTATGGAGCTGCGCAAGAAGAACGACCCGGATCTTGTCGAGGTCGCCGATTACGTCTACGAGAACGTCTTTTTGCATTACACCATGAAGCAGTGGGGTCAGACGCCCGACCAGATCGATCCCTCGATCACCGGCCGCGTTCCCGTCTTTGTGGGCGACGATGACCGCTACTTCCCGCAGGCTCCCTTCCAGGGCATGCCGCAGGACGGCTATACCGCGCTGTTCGAGCACATGCTCGACCACGATCTGATTGATGTGTTCTGCGACGTGGACGCCCGCGACCTCTTCGAGATCGACGAGACCACCGTCAAGATCGACGGTAAGGTCTATGGCGGCGAGATCGTCTACACCGGTCCGCTTGACGAGCTGTTCAACCTCGACCTGGGCGCTCTACCGTACCGTACGCTCGACATGAAGTTCGAGACGCTCGATATGGACCAGTTCCAGCCCGTGGGCACCGTCAATTACACCACGAGCGAGGATTACACGCGTATCACCGAGTTCAAGAACATGACTGGTCAGGTCCTGCCCGGCAAGACCACCATCATGAAGGAGTATTCCAAGGCCTATACGCCCGGCTCGGGCGAGACGCCCTATTACGCCATTCTGGAGCCCGAGAACCGCGAGCTCTATGAGCGCTATCTTGAGCGCGTCCAGAACCTGACGAACTTCCACCCGGTGGGTCGCCTGGCCGAGTATCGTTACTACGATATGGATGCCGTGACCAACTCTGCCCTCGATCTTTCGGATGAGATTATCGCCTGCCATGCATAAAGTCATATCATTCGGTATTCCCTCGTATAACGCCGCCAAGGACATGGACCATTGCATCACCTCCATTCTGGAGGGGAGCAATTACGCCACCGATATCGAGATCATCATCGTCGATGACGGTTCCAAGGACGAGACGGCAGCTAAGGCCGACGAGTGGGAGACGCGTTATCCCGGCATCATTCGCGCGGTGCATCAGGAGAATGGCGGCCACGGCATCGCCGTCCTCTCGGGCTTGCGCGAGGCACGGGGCACCTACTACAAGGTCGTCGACTCGGACGACTGGCTCGATGGCGCAGCCCTATCGACTATGCTTTCGATCCTTCGCGGTTTTGAGGAGCGCGACCAGCGCGTCGACCTCTTTATCTCGAACTATGTGTACGAGAAGGTTTACGAGGGCACACACACCGCTATCGGCTACAAGTTTGCCCTGCCGCGAAAAAAGATCTTTACCTGGGACCAGATTGGTCATTTCCGTCTGGACCAGAATCTGCTTATGCACAGCCTGTGCTATCGCACGGATGTGCTGCGCGCGTCCAATCTGCCCATGCCGCCGCACACGTTCTATGTAGACAACATCTACGCCTACGTGCCGCTGCCGCATTGCAAGACCATGTACTACGCCGACATCGACCTCTATCGCTACTTTATCGGCCGTGAGGGCCAAAGCGTCAACGAAGCCACGATGGTCAAGCGTCTGGACCAGCAGTTCCGCGTGACGCGCATCATGATGGAGTCGTTCCATCTGTACGGCGATGTCGAGTCGTCGCGTCTGCGCTCGTACATGATGGGCTATTTCACCATGATGATGGCAATCTGCTCGGTGCTTACTAAGCTTTCCGACGAGGATTGTGCCGACGAGCGCCTGGCGACGTTGTGGAGTGATCTGAAGGCCTATGACGAGCGTATGTATCGTCGTGCACGCTACGGTGTGGTTGGCTTCTTTACCAACCTGCGCGGCCGTGCCGGTGACAAAACCACACTCGGCCTATACCGTCTTGCCTCAAAGATCTTCAAATTCAACTAGCACAGAAGTGCTCGGGTAACGGGGACTCCTGGTCCTTAACTTGCTACTTCGAACAGTCCTGCGCAAGACGGAGGCGCCACTGGCGCCTCCTTTGCGTGCGGAACTCGTATCAAGTTAAGGACCAGGAGTCCTCTGCTATGTCTCGCTTTATGTCAGCAACCTGAATTTGAAGATCTTAGACGCGCGGTACACAGGGGCCTGGGCTGAAAGGAATCTTGTTGAGTAGGTTGCCCGGTGAGTCTTGGTTATGTTTGTCGCGAGTTCCGCACGAGCCGAAGAGCACTTAATGTGCTCTTCGTGCGAGCCAGGACTGTAGAGCAGCAAACATAACCAAGACCCACCGGGCAACCGGACGAGCTAGTTTACTTCGCGGCGCCGGGGATGCCGTGGGAGGTTTTGGCGGTTTTGGCTCCGTTTACGATGGCGGTTTCTAGGGCCCTTACGGCGAGCATGCCCAGCAGGTCTAGGGGAACGGCGGCGCTTGCCTGGGCTCCCAGTTTGCCGCTGGCGAGGGTGTAGATGGTGTCGCCGTCGTTGGTGGTGTGTGTGGGGCGGATGGCGTGCGCGTAGGCGTCTGCTGCCATCTGGGAGACCTTGGTGGCCTGGGCCTTAGTGAGCTCCACGTTGGTGACGATGCAGCTGATGGTGGTGTTGGTGCGGTCGAGCGGCATCTGCATGGATCCGGCGGCGGCAAAGGCTGCGAGTTCCATGTCGACGATCTGGTCGCTATCGGCCGCGGCACGCATACCGGCGACCCACTCGCCGGTGGTCGGGTCGACAACGTTGCCACAGGCGTTGACCGAGACCACGGCGCCCACCTTGATGGGGCCGAGCGCCACGGCGGCAGCGCCAAGGCCGGCCTTCATGCAGGTGGCGGGCCCCATGAGCTTTCCGACGGTGGCACCCGTGCCGGCACCTACATTGCCCTGCTCGAGCATGGTGGGGGTGTTGTCGAGTGCCTCACGCACGGCGGCGATGCCGGCCTCTATGTCGGGGCGCACGGTGGGATCGCCAAAGGCGAGGTCGAAGATGCAGCTGGAGCACACGATAGGCACCTGCGTGGGGCCGACGGGAAGGCCGATGCCGCGGTTCTCAAGCTCGCGAGCGACGCCGCTTGCAGCCTCGAGGCCAAAGGCCGATCCACCCGACAGGCAGACGGCGTGGACCTTGTCGACGGTGTTCTCGGGACGCAGCAGGTCGGTTTCGCGCGATGCTGGAGCACCGCCGCGAACGTCAACGCCGCCGGTGGCGCCCTCGGGTGCCACGATTACAGTGCAACCGGTGCCGGCCTCCTCGTCCGTATAGTTGCCATAGCAAAAGCCATCGACATCGCAGACGTCAATGGCCTCGAGCAGTGTATCCATGTTTAACTCCTATCGGTTTTCCGCCGCGCCTTGTGCCCGGTCGGGATCCGTACGGTACGCAAAAATTGTAGGCGCTGGGGAATACCCAGCGCCAGATGCAATTACGAGAGTTTTTGAATCGCGCGCGCGACGCGGGCGATGGGCAAGCCCACCACGTTGTAGAAGTCGCCCGAAATGTCATGCACGAGCAGGCGGCCGCCTGTGCCCTGGATGCCGTAGGCCCCGGCCTTGTCCATGGGTTCACCGGAGGCAACATAGCGCTCGATCTGCTCTTCGGTAAGCTCATAGAACGTCACGTCGGTCACATCGACAAACGACAGGCTCTCGGCGGCATGCGGAGCTGTAGCGTCGCCGGCTTTAACGATGCAGACGCCGGTCGCCACCTGGTGCGTGCGGCCCGAAAGCTCGCGGAGCATGGTGCGTGCCTCGTCCTCGTTTGCCGGCTTACCCAAAATCTTGCCATCGAAGGTGACGATGGTATCGGCCGCGACGGTCAGCTCATTGGGCTCGGCATGCTCGGCGGCGACGGCAGCGGCTTTGGCACGCGCCAAGCGCTCGACGAGCGTAAGCGGAGCTTCGCTATCAAAGGGCGTTTCATCGATATCCGCGGGAATCACGCGAATGTTGTAGCCTGCCTCGCGCATCAGCTCTATGCGGCGCGGCGATTGCGAAGCCAAAATCATAGCTGGATGCCCTCGGCGACCTTCTCGACGGCCTTGTCGCCGGCGAGCGTGCGCAGCAGCTTCAAGGCAAAGGGGAGTGACTGTGCCATGCCGCTGGCAGTGATGATGTTGCCGTCTTGCGTGACCTTCTCGCCGGTATAGGCGCCCTCGGGGAAGCTCTTCTCAAAGCCGGGGAAGCACGTGGCACGGCGTCCCTCGAGAAGGCCAAGCTCGCCCAGGATAAACGGGGCGGCGCAGATGGCGGCAACGTGCTTAGTCGCGGCGAACTCGCAGACTACGTCGCAGACGCGCTGGTCGGCGCGAAGGTTGGTGGCTCCGGGCAGGCCGCCGGGCAGCACGACGCAGTCGTACTCGTCAAAGTTGATCTCGTCAAAGAGAGCATCGCAGGTCACGGGAATCTGCAGCGAGCTCACGACCTCGCGCGTGGGCATGATCGAGACGAGCGTGGCACGCACGCCGCCGCGACGCATGACGTCGACCATGGTCAGGCATTCAATCGTTTCAAAGCCATCGGCGGCGAGAACGGCAACGCTGGGCATGAGAGTTCCTTTCGTAAGGCGGCATACAATTAGCCGCCTTATACCCCGAAGACCCCCGCTTGCCACGCTCGATTTCCCAATGTTTAAAAAGGGACGGGGATTAAATAATCATTCGGTGCACAATTGATTATTTAATCCCCGTCCCAGAAAAATCATCGGGCGTGGTCTTGGGCAAACAGTCTAGTTACGCTTGAGATGGACGACGGTTTCGCAGTGGAAGGTTTGCGGGAACAGGTCGACCGGTGTGATCTTGACGGGGGAGAAGGTGCCTTTCTCGACAAAGCGCTTGAGGTCGCGTGCCAGGGTGGCCGGATCACAACTCACATAGGCGACATCGCGAGCGCTCGTGCTGGCGATGAGGTCGATGGCCTCGGGCGCCAGGCCCGCGCGCGGCGGGTCGACCACCAGGACATCGGCATCCTGGTCGGGGAACTCGCGCACGGCATCGCCGCCGATGACGTCGACGTTGTCGAGCTTGTTGATCTCGAGGTTACGGCGCAGGTCGCGCACGGCCGGACCGTAGGCTTCGACGGCGGCAACAAAGTCGCAGCGGCGGGCGAGCGGCAGGGTAAAGGTTCCGGCACCGCAGTATAGGTCCACGGCCAGCTCGTCTTCCTGCGGGTCGAGGGCGTCCATAACGAGCTCAATCAAAATCTCGGCGCCCTTGGTATTGACCTGGAAAAACGACGGGGCAGATAAGCGCATCTGGCCTTCGGCGATATTCTCGGTCCACGAGCCCTCGCCGGCGAGCATCTCGACTTTGGAGACACGGCGGGCTTTCTTTTCGCCCTTGCTCATTACACGCACTACGCTCGTGGGGTGTGCGGCATCTGCCAGAACGCGCGAGACCTGTGAGCGCGGGAAGGAGCCTGTGGGCGTCCAAAGCGCGACCTCGAGCGCCTTGGTGCGGCGCGAAGCGCGAATGCCCACGCGCTCCAGATCCAGGTCGTGGCTTCCGCTCAGATAGTTGAGCGCGCCGACGACCGATTTGAGCGCCCTGGGAAAACGCTTATCGAACAGCGGGCACGAATCGACGGTCACGATCTCGCTGGGATCGACGCCGTGCATGCCAAGGCGAACACGGCCGTTAACGAGAGTGGGCTCCAGCTCAATCTTATTGCGGTAACCCCAGTCGTCCTTGGTGTGGCGGATGGGCCGGACAAGATCGTTGACCTGCTCGGGGGTGAACTTGCCAATGCGCTCGAGCGTGGAGCACAGGTTTTGCTCTTTGGCGGCAAGCTGAGCGGTGCGCGAGAGGTTGCCCCACGAACAACCGCCGCAGATGCCCACGAAGGGGCAGGGAGGCTGAATGCGATCGGGGCTCGGCTCCAGAATCTCGGTCGTGCGGGCACGCATAAACGATTTGCCGTCCTGCACGATCTCGGCTTCGACGGTGTCGCCCGCCACGGCGCCTTGCACAAAGACGGCCTTGCCGTTGTCGGCATGTGCCAGACCGTCGGCGCCGTAGGTCATCGATTCTATGGTGAGCTTCATATTCCTGCCTGTCATTCGCGGTTTTGTCCGCAACCATGGTAGCAGGGAAAAGCGCCCCGTATCTGGGGCATTCCTCAAATACGGGGCGCTTCTACAAACGTCTATTTTGTCTTGCCGGTAATGAGCGTCTTAAGGCCTAGGCCGATCAGACCCAGTCCCATGCGCACGCGACCGGGGCGATGGCGCTCGATGGCCTTGGTCTTGCCAACGGGCTTCTCGCGGCGAGCGTTGCTCTCGGGGGTTGCTGTGTGCGCTTGAGGCTGGGCTGCGGGAACAGGTTTGGGCTCGATAACGGTCGCTCGGACCTTCTGGACCTCAGGAGCGGCCGGCTGCGGCTCGGGCTTGGGTTCCAGAACGGGTGCGGGTTCGGGTATTGCTTCGGCGACGGGCTTCGAAGCTGCGGCGGTGGGCTTGGGCGCCTGCTCGACCTTGGGCTTCGGAGCAGCATCGGGCTCGGCGAGCGCCTCTGGCTTAGCCCGGACGGCTCCATCGGCCGTGCGTTCCGGTTTTTGTACGCGCTGCTGCGCGGCGGCCTCGGCGTTGCGATATGCACGCTCCAGCAGGGCTTCCTGCGAGTTGAAGGGCTTCTCGTCCTCTTTGCGCTCCACGGGAACCCAGGTGCCGTCACTCGTCAGGCTGCGTGCCTTCACGTTGTCGCGCAGCTGCATGCCCATGTACTCGTGCACCAGGGCGCGGCAGGTGGGGTCGAGCACGGGGAAGGCGATCTCCACGCGGTGCTCGGTGTTGCGCGTCATCATGTCTGCCGAGCTCAGATAGATCATGTCCGAGTCCACGCCAAAGGCATAGACGCGCGCATGCTCCAAAAAGCGTCCGACGATGGAGCGCACGTGCACGTTCTCGGTCTTGCCCGGAACACCGGGCTTGAGGCACGAGATGCCGCGAATGATCATGTCCACGCGCACGCCGGCACACGATGCCTCGGCAATCTTGTCGATGACCTCGCGGTCGGTAAGCGAGTTGAGCTTAAAGAACACGCGGGCGGGCTCGCCGACAAGGGCGCGCTGAATCTCGCGGTCCAGGCCGCGCATGATGAGCGGCTTGAGGCCCACGGGCGCCACGCCCAGGAAGCGGTAGTCTCCGCGCAGGTTGCCCAGCGACAGGTTACGGAAGAACAGGTTGGCGTCCTCGCCGATGCCGGGATGGGCGGTCATGAGCATAAAGTCGCTGTAGAGCTTGGCCGTCTTCTCGTTAAAGTTGCCGGTGCCCAATAGCGTCAGACGGGTAAGCGCCATGCCCTCGCGATAGGTGAGCTGGCAGATCTTGGAGTGGCACTTAAAGCCCTCGGAGCCGTAGATGACAGTGCAGCCGGCCTCTTCCAGACGCTCGGCCCACTCGATGTTGTTCTGCTCGTCAAAGCGTGCGCGGAGCTCCATGAGCACCGTGACCTCTTTACCGTTTTCGGCTGCATCGATGAGTGACTCGCACAGGCGGCTTTGCTTGGCCACGCGGTAGAGCGTGATGCGCAGCGAGATGCACTCGGGGTCGTAGGCTGCTTCGTGCACCAGGTCCAAGAACGGATTCATGGCCTCGTAGGGGTAAAAGAGCAGCTTGTCGTGCTGCAGCACCTGCTCGCGGATGGAACGGGACATGTCGATGGTGGGGTTGGGCTGCGGCTTAAACGGCGTAAAGAGTAGCTCGTTGCGTAGATGCTCGGGAATCTTGCCCTCAATGCCAAAGACATAGCCCAGGTTGAGCGGGATATCGCAGGTAAAGATCGAGCGACGCGAGAGCTCGAGCGCCTTGCGGATAGTCTTGAGCGTTGCTTTTTCGAGTGAGCCCGAGACAGCGAGCACTACCGGCTGCAGGCGTAGGCGCTTCTTGAGGATGCGCTTCATATGCTGGCGGTAGTCCTCTTCCTCCTCGACGCCCTCGCCGTCCGGATCGATGTCGGCGTTGCGGGTGACGCGGATGAGCGCGCGGTCGAGCGGCTTATAGGAGCCAAAGCAGCTGTCCAGGCAGGCGAGGATGGCGTCCTCGAGCAGAATGTAGGAGTAGGTGCCGGTGGGCGAGGGGATCTCGACCACGCGGTTCATCGAGGCGGGAATCTCGATCAGGCCCAGCAGACTTTCCTCGTCGGTGACGCCGTCCAGGCCGCACGCCAGGTAAAGTGCGCCGTTGCGCAGGTTGGGGAAGGGATGGCGCGGGTCGATCACCAGCGGTGAGATGACCGGCGACACGTAGGCCTGGAAGTAGCGGGTTACAAAGGTGCGCTCCTCGGGCGTAAGCGAATCGGTGCGGGCGCGGTGAACGCCCAGGGTGTCGAGCTTGCCCTCGATGCTCTTAAAGATGGACTCCCAACGGGCAAGGAGCCCGGGCAGCTCCGCCATGACAGCGTCGACCTGTTCGGAGGCGGTCATATTGCTCTTGTTGTCGACAGGCTGCTTTTTGAGCTCGGCAAGGTCAGACAGGCCACCCACACGCACCATGAGGAACTCATCGAGGTTGGACTCGAAGATCGAGACGAACTTAAGGTGCTCGAACAGCGGCACGGACTCATCAAAAGCCTCGTCGAGCACACGGTTGTCAAAGCGTAGCCAGCTGAGCTCTCGGTTCTGCGTGTACGAGAAGTCGCGCGGCGGTTTGCGCAGCTTTGCGGCGGCTTGCTTTTTTTCGATTTTGCTCGGCATATGCATCTGTCCGTTCAGTCCCCGCAGGGGACGGTAGCCTAACACTATTCACTATTGTCTCAATTTAGTCGACTTGCGGCACGAACGTATTGTGCGAACGGTATCTTTACCTACTTCTTACGTTGTCAAGCATGCAACTAACTGCCTGACTCGTTTTGAAAACAATCTATATCCATACTCAACTGGTGAGAATGTATGAATAAGAATGATTGCAAGCTGAATATAATCGAATCCAAATCGAATCGTGGACAAACGACATTTATATGCAGAAAACAGTTTTAGCTATGCAATTCCTAAACATGAAAATATTTGTGCAATCTGGCTTAATTCCTTAGAAAAAAGAACGTTTACCTTTGAAAACCTGCTTTAGAGAACCGAAGTGCATCATGGGGGAATCATATGCGATATACCGTTCATCGCACTTTGCTGACCGTTCGGGGGCGAGGTGGAATTGCGGGTGGTTTTTGGATATAACTAGAGCTGTCAGCAAGCAGCGTCCCATACGGAGGGGCGCTGATACATTCGGCCAGTAAGGCCCGAAAGAAAGGTAGGAGGCCATGACGAAAGGTCTGCACGTGCCTTCCGAGATCGGCAAGCTCAGGAAGGTCTGCCTGCACCGTCCCGGCGACGAGCTCCTCAACCTGCCGCCCGACGAGCTCGAGCGACTCCTGTTC
>DBFVZT010000091.1:0-4149 GCA_048486575.1 Collinsella sp.
GCCCGCGGATATTAGCTTGCCAGGCAAGCGTCGACTAAGCCATGCAGCGTGCGCGGGCTCTCCCGACGGGAAACGAAAAAGCCCGGTTTCAAACCGGGCTCGAACGAACATGCCTATTGACAATGGCTTTCTCATATTAGAAAAGCCCCCGTTGCCGGAGGCTTTCAATTTCAATTGGTGCGGCGTATAGGATTCCGCGCATCCGCTGCGCGGATCCGCACCGGCTTCGCCCGCCTGCCGGCGCGCTCGCCCGCGGGCTAAAACGCTCCGCGTTTTCTTGACGCCCGCGCCTCGACCGAGGTTCGAATCCATGCGGTGGCAGCATAAAAGAAAAGCCCCCGTTGCCGGAGGCTTTCAATTTCAATTGGTGCGGCGTATAGGATTCGAACCTATGACGTTCTGATTCGTAGTCAGACCCTCTATCCAGCTGAGGTAACGCCGCAGCGCAAAACATATAAAACCACTTTAGCTTATTGGAGTCAAGCGCAATCTCAAACTTTTTTGTGGAACGCAGTTTTGTCATGCTGCTCCGCATATACCGTCGTTCCCCGTACGATCGATTGGCTTTTCGATCACGTCAAACTTAGCATCAAGTTCCCTCAGGAGCGATCTCACCCGCTGGGCACAATCATAATCGGCAAACGAGATACTCAACATGCGAGCAACCTGGTTAGATGTCCGGACCCCATAGAAATGCTCCAGGGCCACAAGCCCCTCGTGCGCCACAAACGTCTCAACCACATGCGGCGACTCCTCGTAGCACCATTGGGTCAACGGACCCTCGCTCGTCTGTCGAACCACCAGGCCACCCATGCCAGACGGCTCACACGTCACAAGCAGGTACTCCCCGCCCTCGTCGCTCTCAAACAAAACCACCCGATCATCAAACAGCTCCATCGCGTCCCCTTTCTCTCGCTCTTATTTAGCAAAAGCATAACAGGTAGATGGCTGTATACAGAACAGTTGTTCGTGTGTTTTCTATTGAGCTGTCCGCACAGCATGGTATGGCCGCACACAAAAAGGGCACCCCAAAAAGGAGTGCCCTAGCAAATCGCTTATGCAGCCAATCTACGCGACCGGCTCGATCTTCTCGAGGCCGCCCATGTAGGGGCGCAGAACCTCGGGGATCGTGATGGTGCCGTCAGCGTTCTGGTAGTTCTCCAGAATGGCTGCCATGGTACGGCCAGCCGGCAGACCGGAACCGTTGAGGGTGTGCAGATAGCGCGAACCCTTGAAGTTCTCGGGGTCGCGATACTTGATGTTGGCGCGACGGGCCTGGAAGTCACCGCAGTTGGAGCAGGAGCTGATCTCCTTGTAGGCGTTGTAGCTCGGCAGCCAGACCTCGACGTCGTAGGTCTGACGGGCAGAGAAGCCCAGGTCGCCGGTGCACAGGCTAATCACGCGATACGGAAGACCCAGCTGCTGCAGCAGGAACTCGGCCTCGGCGGTCATGCTCTCGAGCTCCTCGTCGGACTCCTCCGGCTTGGCAAACTTGACCATCTCGACCTTGTCGAACTCGTGCTGGCGAATGATGCCGCGGGTATCGCGACCAGCGGAGCCGGCCTCCTCGCGGAAGCAGGGGGTGAAGGCGGTGTAGCGGCGCGGCAGGGTATCGGCGTCGAGGACCTCACCGGCGTGCAGGTTGGTGAGCACGACCTCGGCGGTGGGGATCAGGAAGTTGTCGCCCGAGACGTGATAGGCGTCGTCCTCGAACTTGGGCAGCTGGCCCGTGCCGAACATGGTCTGACGCTTGACGACGATGGGCGGCCACCACTCCTTAAAACCACGGCTGGTGTGCGTATCGAGGAAGAAGTTGATGAGGGCGCGCTCAAGACGGGCGCCGGCGCCACCGAGAACGGTGAAGCGGCTGCCGGAGAGCTTGTTGCCGCGCTCGAAGTCAAGGATGTCGAGGTCGGTGCCCAGATCCCAGTGCGGCTTAAAGTCGAAGTCGAACTCGCACGGGGTGCCCCAACGACGGCGCTCGATGTTCTCGTCCTCGTCCTTGCCGTACGGCGTGGCCTCGCAAGGAATGTTGGGCAGGTGAGCCATGAAGTCGTACTGCTCCTGCTCGAGGGCGGTGCGGCGCTCGGCCAGACCGTCAATCTTCTCGTTGACGGCGCGCACGGCCTCTTTGGCGGCCTCGGCCTCGTCCTTCTTGCCCTCCTTCATCAGGGCGCCGATCTTCTTGGACTCGGCATTGCGCGTGGCTTGAAGTTCCTCGACCTCGGTGATGACGGCACGACGCTCGTCGTCGAGCTCAAAGAACTTCTCGCGATCCCAAGACGTCTGGCGGTTAGCCATGGCGACATCGATGGCATCGGGGTTCTCGCGAACAAACTTGATATCAAGCATTAGATCCTCCGGCGATATACATTCCATTTAGGTTGCAACCTTGTACATGTATGGGCAAGTATATACTTATGAGCGTTTACGACCCAACTCAACTACGCAAGAAGGCACCCAATGGACCCAGTTTTTTCCTTTTTGTTTGGCACCCGCACCGGTTTTGCCATCCTTTTCGCCGGCGGCATCCTGCTGTTTGCGATTATTGCCTTTGTAATGGAGAAGCGCACCCATAAGATGTATGTCGACCGCGGCCCCAAGTCCGAGGACAAAGAAGACAGCTTCTGGGACTAACCTGCCAAAAAGGGACAGGTTTATTTTGGTCGGTTTTATCTGGGCAAACGCAAGTGCCCCGCAACTGGAATTGAGCCAGTTGCGGGGCACTTTTCGCTAAAAGGACAAAACCGCAGGAAAAACCTGCCAACATAAACCTGTCCCTTTTTTGGTCGGTTTTACTGGAGGGTTGCGTCGATTGCCTTGACCAGGGCGCTGCGCATGCCGGCGTCCTCGAGCGCAACGACGCCCTTGATGGTGGCACCACCGGGCGAGCATACGGCATCCTTCATCGCCGCAGGATGCTGGCCAGTTGCAAGCTGCAGCTTTGCCGTACCCAGCACCATCTGGCTCACAATGCGATAAGCATCCGCACGCGGGATACCGTGCTTGACCGCCGCATCGCCCAGGGCCTCGATTGCCATGGCGACAAACGCCGGAGCGCAACCACCCACCGTGCCGCCCACAAACAGCAGGCTTGTGTCGAGCTCGACGACAGCGCCAAGCTTACCGAGCAGGTCGAGCACCACAGCACGCTGCTCGTCGTTAAGCGTCGAAGCCTTCTCGCAGGCGATGACGCCCTCGCCCACCGAAACCGGCGTGTTGGGCACCGTCGAGATATGCGCGACGCCCGGCAGGACCTGCTCCCACTTGGCACTGTCCCAGGTCCAGGCAACCGACAGAACGACCTTTTTGGCAAGAGCGTCCTTGAGCGGGGCGAATACCTTCTCGATCATGTACGGTTTGACCGCAGCGACCACGATATCGGATGCGGCGACAACCTCGGCGGCATCGTGGCAGGCGACCATGCCGCGCGCCTCGCAGCGCTCAACCAGTGCGTCGTAGCGACCCGCGCAGGCGCACATGTCGCTCGCAGCTACACCGGCAGCGATCCAGCCATCGGCCATAGCGCTCGCCATATTGCCAAAACCGACAAATCCAATCTTCATATCTCATAGTCCTTTCAGACACATTCCTCAAAACGAAAGGTATTGTCCCACGCCATTGTTTCGTATTGCCGACCTATTTGTGATACGGCTCGCCACGACTGATCTTGCAGGCACGGTAAATCTGCTCTAGCAGCACCACACGCGCCAGGTTATGCGGCAAGGTAATGCGTCCAAAGCTGAGCATCTCGTCGGCGCGGGCGCGCACCTCATCACTCACGCCGTCCGAACCGCCGATTACAAAGGCAATGTCGCTGCTGCCTCGCAGCATAAGATCGTCGAGCCTCGCCGAAAACTCCTCGCTCGAGCGCTCCTTGCCCTCGATAGCCAGCAGGATCAAATGCGCTCGAGATGGCAAGGCGGCAAGAATCGCCGCCCCCTCCTTGTCGCGCGCGGCATCCACGCCGCCCGCCTTAGCCGGGTCGATATCGGCCACCTCGCGGATATCCACCTTGGCATAGGCACCTAGGCGCTTGGTGTACTCAGCGCACGCGTCCTTCCAAAAGCGCTCCTTGAGCTTACCGACGCAAACGACGGTGTATTTCACGCGCGCCTACTCCTTCGAATCGTTTTGAACTTTGCCGGC
>DBFVZT010000092.1:0-53337 GCA_048486575.1 Collinsella sp.
ACCCATCGAAACACATCTCCACCGTTCCTTCAACTGGGAAAACGGCGCCCCCGGGGCCCGGATGGGGCCTCGGGGGCGTTCGGCTAGCTGCGGGAACGGCCTGTCCGCCTAATGTGTTCGGCTGAGATCGGAAATCAACCCTCAAAACCCTTCGTCAGAACGAATAGTTTTATCCGTTCGCCAAAACCAAAAACTATTCGTTTTGGCGACGGCAACCCACAGTCCATTGATTACAAATCAACGGGCCGGCCAATTGGGAAACGGGTCTCTATGGATAATCCCCTACCGTCCGCGCAGGGCCTTGAGCTTGGCCAGGGCATCGGGGCTCAGGCGACTGCCCAGAGTCATCTTGATCTGCGGAGCTTCCTCTGCCTCGTGAACGTCGTTATCGATCTGTTTGATCTCGTCCACCAGCATACGGCTCGAGATGCGCGTGACGCCCTTACCCATGACGACGGCCTGGATCGTGCCGTCGCTCGATACCACGGAGCACGCGCGGCCTTCCTCACGTGCCTCGATGCAGAGCTTCTGCACCACGGTATCGGCCGAAACACCCGTCGGCGAAAACTCAATGCGCACACCGCGGGCCGGTAGGTTGGGGCGCTCGCTGGAGATATTGCCCGCGCCGTCAAATACGATCACGGCCTCGTAGCGGCCCTGGGCAAACGCAGCTACGTCATTAATGAGCGCCGTGCGCGCCATATCGTGAACGTCGCTGGAATACGGATCGTCGGAATGGTCGTACACGAGCTTTTCGTAGCGCGGCGTGCAGTGAATCACGTTGTAACCGTCGACCACCAGCAGCTCGGGCTTGTTGGAGTGCACCGTCGAGACCGGGTCGGCGATGGCCTGCGCAAACGCATTGCCGCCCACGCCGTAGGTCGCGGCCGAAACAATCGGCTTGGCCGAGCCCTCGCCAAAGCGCTTGGCCTTGGACTTGGCACGGTTCTTTTTGGACATGCGCTACTCCTCCCCCATGAGCTCGCCGGCATTGCGGCGCAGCCACTCAAAGCACAGCGTGGTGGTCGCCTGGGCAACGTTGAGACTCTCGGTCATTCCGCGCTGGGGAAGCTTAGTCAAAAAGTCGCATTTCTCGAGCACAAGACGCGAGATGCCGTCGCCCTCGGAACCCATGACGAGCGCAACGCGGCCCTCGAAGGGGGCGTCCCAGCAACTGCCTTCGGCGTGCTCGGAGGCGCCGCCCACCCAAAAGCCGGCGGCCTTGAGGTCATCGAGCGCACGGGCGATATTGGGAACCTGCGCGATGGGCAGGTGCATGACGGCGCCGGCAGAAGTCTTGTAGCTGCCGACGGTCACACCGGCGGCGCGCTTGTTGGCAATGATGACGCCCGCCGCGCCCACGACCTCGGCGGAGCGCACGATGGCGCCAAAGTTGCCGTCGTCGGTCACATGGTCGAGCACGACGACGAGCGCCGGACCGTCGCCCGCACGGTCGAGGATATCGGCAACATCGGCATAGGGGAAATTGCCCACCTCGAGCGCAATGCCCTGGTGAGCGCCATGGCTCGACAGCGCATCGAGCTGCGCGCGCGGCACATACTTAATGCGGACGCCTGCAGCGTTGAGGTCGTCGACCAGGCGCGACAAGGCGGCATCGCGCTCCCCGCCCTCAGCGATGAGCGCGCACTTGACGGGAAAGCCGGTACGCAGCGCCTCGGCGGCAGCACGGCGACCTTCGATAAACTCGCCCTTGGGAACCTGGACGTTATCGCGGCTACGCTCGCGCTGCGGGCGAGCAGCCTGTGAGCGCTCGCGCTGGCCCTTGGGAGCGGCAGCGCGGTCGTTGCGGCGAATCGGACGCGAGCCAGAAGCAGCCTGCTTGCCGCCACGAGGCGCACGCTTGCGATTGTCGGCCATAAGACGGCCTCCTTAAATAGAAAACGAACAAGAATCGACCGTCCGAGCCACGGCACCTTGCCTTTCAATCGTCGGGCATGACCACCAGGTCTATGCCCTCCTCTTTCAAGGCAATCTGCCGCACCTCGAACGGTCGACAAATACTAGAGACTCTTAATACGAGTACCGGCGGCAGTATCTTCAATCGTCAGGCCCAGGTCCTTGAGCTGGTCGCGGATGGCATCGGCCAGATCCCAGTTCTTGGCGGCACGGGCCTCGGCGCGGGCCTCGAGAATCTTGGCAGCAGCCTCGTCCACGTCGTCGCCCGTATAGGCAACCAAACCGGCGGCAACACCCAGCAGACCCAGCGGCAGCTCCACCTTGGGCTCGGGAAGCTCGACGCCAAACGTATCGAGCAGCTCGGCCAGCGTATCGGCGGCAGCCAGGACTGCGGCCTTGTCGGCAGCGTCACCGGCCTGCTCCAGGTACTGGTTGCACTCGGTCACAAAGCCAAAGACGGCACCCATGGCACCAGCGGTGTTAAAGTCGTCGTCCATGCACTCCTTAAAGGTGGCGCGGGTCTCGGCGGCCTTGGCGGCAAACGCCTCGGATGCTGCCTCATCGGCATCGGCCGTCGCGTGGTTCGCAGCCCAGCGCAGGTTCTCGACCGTACCGGCGATACGCGTGAGCGAGTTCTCGGCACCCTCCAGGCGCTCCCAAGAAAAGTCGAGCGGTGAGCGATAGCTCGTCTGCAGCATCAGCAAACGCAGGGCGGCAGCGGAGTGCTGCTCGAGGACCTCGGCCAGCGTAAAGAAGTTACCAAGCGACTTGGACATCTTCTCGCCGTCGACCAGCAGCATGCCCGTGTGCATCCAGGTGTTGGAGAAGCCCTGGTGCCAGGCGCAGGTGGCCTGAGCGCACTCGTTCTCGTGATGCGGAAAGGCAAGATCGGAGCCGCCGCCGTGGATGTCGATCGGAGTACCCAGGTAGCGATGCACCATGGCGGCGCACTCGGTGTGCCAACCGGGACGGCCCTCGCCCCAGGGGCTCGGCCAGCTGGGCTCGCCGGGCTTGGCGGCCTTCCACAGGGCAAAGTCGAGCGGGTCGTTCTTGTCCTCGTTCTCCTCGATGCGCGCGCCAACCATAAGGTCGTCGATGTTGCGGCCCGAGACCTGACCATAGTTGGGATCGCTGCGCACGGCAAAGTACACATCGCCGTTATCGGCTGCGTAAGCGTGGCCCTGCTCGACAAGCGTCTTGATCATGGCGATCATGGGACCGATCTCCTTGGTGGCGCGGGGGCGCACATCGGGATCGAGCACGTTGGCGGCGCGCATGACGCCGATGAACTTGTCCGAGAACTCCGTCGCGACCTCGGCGGCAGTGCGGCCCTGCTCGTTGGCGCGCTTGATGATCTTGTCATCGACATCGGTGAGGTTCTGGGCGAACGTGACCTCGTAGCCGCTCGCGATGAGCCAGCGACGAATCACGTCAAAGCTGATGAACGTGCGGGCATTGCCGATGTGGATGTTGTCGTAGACCGTGGGGCCGCACACGTACATGCGGACCTTGCCGGACTCGATGGGCTGGAACTCTTCCTTTTTATGGGTAGCGCTGTTGTAGATACGCATTCGTTACTCCTTAACGGTTTTCTGTAGCAGGCAGACGGCCCAGGCGCCGATTCCCTCGCCCTGGCCTTCCCAACCGAGCTTTTCGGTCGTAGTGGCGGCGACGCCCACGTTTTCGACGTCAACGCCCAGGGCATGGGCAAGGTTGGCACGCATGGCATCGCGGTGCGGGGTGATCTTAGGCTGCTGGCAGGCAATGGTGCAATCGGCATCGACAAACTCGAAGCCCAGCTCGCGCGCGTAGTCCATCACGCGAGCGAGCAGCACCATCGAATCGGCACCCTCATAGGCGGGGTCGGTATCGGGGAATAGCTTGCCAATGTCTCCCCCACGGCAGGCGCCCAGAATGGCGTCGGCCAAGGCGTGCGCGAGCACATCGGCATCCGAGTGGCCCAGCAGGCCGCGCTCGTAGGGAATGTCGACACCGCCGATGATACATCGACGCCCCTCCACCAGACGGTGAACGTCGTAGCCATGGCCAATGCGCAGGTTACTGAACATGGGGAAGGTCCTCTCCCTCGGCCATACGGCCAAGCAGAATCGCGGTTACGGGACGCAAGTCCTCGGGCACCGTCACCTTAAGGTTATCGCGCGGGCTCTGGACGCAGCGGACGCGCCCACCCATGCGCTCGACCAGCGACGAATCATCGGTGCCGATAAAGCCCTCGGCAATGGCTGCAGCGTGGGCGCGCTTCATAGCATCGACGCTAAAGATCTGCGGCGTCTGCGCAGCCCAATAAAGCTCACGCGGCGGCGTCTCGACGATGTTATCGCCGTCGACGATCTTGAGTGTGTCGATCGCGGGTTGACCGCACACGACACCGTCGAGCGAGCGGTCGCCCACAAGCACGTCGATCGCATGATCGATGGCCTCGGTGGTAATGAGCGGACGAGCGCCATCGTGAATGGCGACGTATTCAAAGCCCGCCGGCACCGCGTGCACGCCGGCACGGGTGGAGTCCTGGCGGGTATCGCCGGCATCGGCAAAACTGATGGGCGTGTCATAGTCAAACGGGTCGATGGCCAGGCGGCGCATCTCGGCACGGCGCTCGGCAGGGCAAACCACGACGATGTGGCCGACCTTGTCGCTACGATCAAACGCGCGGATGGACCAGCTCATAAGCGGACGGCCCGCTACATTGACGAGCTGCTTGCCGCCGGGGTTACCAAAGCGCTGGCCGCTGCCACCGGCAACGACCACGGCGCATACGGGCGCCATTATGCGTTCCCCTGTTTGGTGCCCTTCATGCGGTACAGGGAGTCCGCAAGAATGGCAGGGTTGTTAACGCCAAAGTCGCCCAGGCGCTCCGGATCCTCGCTGATGTCATCCATGAGCTCCTGCAGCGAGCCGTACTCGTCGACGATCTTCTCGGCCACGCCGTCGCGCACGACGGACACGCGCGAAAGCGTGCGCAGGCCCAGCGGCGTCATGACGGAGTCCTCGTCCAGGTCGTCATAGCCCAGAACCGCCGCCACATGCTGCGGGTCGGACAGGTCCTTAGGCGTCATGCGGCTCAGCTCGGCGCGAATCTTCTCGGCGTTTGCCTCGGAGGAATCGCTTGCGTAGTCGCGGATCATCAAGTCGTATTCGGTATCCATGCTGGAGCCCGCGAGCTGCTCGAGCTGCATCTGCACGAGCTTGCCCTGGTTACCCAGCTTGACGATGCAATCCTTAAGCTCGGTCTTTGCCTGCTGCATGATCTCGAAGCTCGAGAAAATACCGGTAATGTCGGCGAGCGTGACGTAGTCGTCGAGCTCGAGGGCCGTCAGGCGCAGCAAGGAGCGATCGAGCGACTGACGGGTGGTCTGGAGCGTGGCTACGAGCTGGTTGACCGAGCTCATGATGGTGGTGACGGGCTGGATCTCGTAGCTCTTGCCGTGGACGTACACATTGACGACGGCACGACGGGCCGAGACCGAGATCACGATGGCATCGGTGAGCACCGACATGCGAGCGGCGGTGCGGTGACGCATGCCCGTCTCACTCGTGGCGAGCGAGGGATCGGGATTGAGGTGGAAGTTGGCGCGCAGGATCTGGGTGAGGTCGCCATCGATAACGATAGCGCCGTCCATCTTGGAAAGCTCGAACAGGCGGTTCGAGGTGAACGAAATATTGAGCGGGAAGCCGTCGTTACCGGCAGCGAGCACGTTTTCGGTGTCGCCGACGCAGATAAGGGCGCCCAGGTGACCGGCGATGATCATGTCGAGGGCGGTGCGGATCGGCTGACCAGGTGCCGTCAGGCGGATGGCCTGTTCCATACGCTTTTGCAGCTCGTTCTTATCCAAGGCATCGCTCCCATCGTATACGCTCCATAAACGCTAAATAGTTTCTCACGGTTTGTCCCTGCGTTGCTTGCGAAATCCGATGCTTACAGAATGAGCGAACACAGCTTAGGTAGCTCATTTGGGACGAGGCTCTCTTGACTGCTCATGTGGTAGCATCGGGTCTCATATTAATGAGGGAGTAGTCGCGTAATCGGGCTCGCCCGCAGAGAGGGAGCCAGACTATGGGACTCGCAGAGCTCGTGCTGCTCGCCGTTGGCCTTTCGATGGACGCCTTTGCCGTTTCCATCTGCAAGGGCCTTGGCATGAAGAAAATCAACCTTAAAGTCGCCGTAGTGCTCGGCCTGTTCTTTGGCGGCTTTCAGGCCGGCATGCCCGTAATCGGATGGGCGCTCGGCAGTCAATTCATGGGCATCATCGGACCCATCGACCATTGGATCGCCTTTATCCTGCTCGCCTTCATCGGCGGCAAAATGCTGTGGGAAGCCTTTACCGAGGACGAGGATGAAGGCGACGACAAGGATGCCGAAAAATCGACCTGGGCGAGTACCTGATCCTCGCCATCGCCACCTCAATCGACGCCCTAGCCGTGGGCATCTCGTTTGCGGCGCTCTCGGTTGACATCGTTCCCGCTGTATCGCTTATCGGCATCACAACGTTTATCTTCTCCGTCGCCGGCGTAGCGATCGGCCACACCTTTGGCGCGCGCTACGAAAAGCCTGCCACCATCGTGGGTGGCGTCGTGCTCATCCTCATCGGGCTTAAGATCTTGCTTGAGCATCTGGGGATTTTGGCGCTGTAACGCCAAACACAATCGCTCAAAACTCAACGCCGCACAAGGCCTCATGCAGAGTTTTGCATAATGCCTTTTCGTGCAGACTTTTGCATGTCATACTGATATGCAAAAGTCTGCACGTTAGGAGATCGCCGTGGATGCCCTTCCCATCACCACACCGCGCCAAGCTGGCATCTATGTGCGCCAGGCACGCGAGGCTCAGGGTCTCACCCGTGCCGCCCTCGCTAAAAAAGCCGGTGTTTCGGAGCGCCTGCTCGCATCGCTCGAACTAGGAGACGCCACCGGCATTCGACTCGACAAGCTGCTGACGATTTTCAATGCTCTTGGACTGGCACTCGCCGCTCAAGGGGATATCGGCGAAGCGAAAAACGAGCGACCAGTCGACGCCCCGCATGCCAATCCGCTGCCTCGCAGCATCCCCAGGCGCCATCACACTCAACGTCCTCATCATCGCAACCGTCGTAGTACCCCCATTCCGGCTCTTGCAGATGTCCCCTTTACATCCGCACTCTACGACGAGGTCTTCGCCGATTTCGCCATGTCCAATCTCGGAGTCTCGATTGCCGCAAACGTATCTAACCAAACCAAGCCCGAAGGGAAATAGCCAATGGCCAGAACATCACTTCGGACCATTATTTGCGGCGTACCTGCGGGAACGCTCACGCAAGATGAGAACGGTCTTATCAGCTTTACCTACGATCATGACTATGACGGGCCAGCCCTATCGACCAACATACCCGTATCGAATCGCACATACGGACGACAGGTCATGAATCCGTACCTGTTTGGCCTCCTACCCGACAGCGAGGACCAACGAAAAGCGATTGCCACCGAATTCGACGTTAGGCCCAACAATCCCGTTGCGTTGCTCAGCCATATCGGACTCGACTGTCCGGGCGGAGTGCAGTTTTGTGCCGAAGAAGAGGCCGACGCCGTCCTGCATCGCGCTGGCGAATATCGCCCTATAGACGACCACGAAATTGCTCTCCGCCTCAAGTCGATCAGAGATAACCGCGATGCATCGTGGATGAGCCTAGATGAAAGTTGGTCACTCGGAGGCAATCAGGGCAAGTTCGCGCTCGCGTTCATAAACGGCCGCTGGTGCGAATGCATGGGCTCCTCGCCCACGACGCATATTTTCAAAAATGGCGTTATCGGATTTAAACTCGAGGCTCTGAATGAGTTTGTCTGCATGAAAAGCGCCCAGCGCGCCGGTATCGCAACGGCAAACGTCGAATATCGTATGTTTGAGGACGAACCGCCCTCATTGTTGAGCGCTATGACCGCGTGAAAGTCGAAGACGGAACGATCAGACGCCTACATCAAGAAGACCTCTGTCAGGCACTTGGGGTGATGCCCGCCCAAAAGTACACGGCAGACGGCGGCCCGACCACCCGCGATATTCAAGAGCTCCTCGTAAATACGAGCCACCATCAACTTAACCTGTATCTGTTTACGCAGATACTGTTCTTCAACGCCATTATCGGCGCACCGGATGCGCATGCGAAAAACTATTCCCTGCTCCTTGGAAACGACGGCGCAGCCATGATGGCTCGAATGTACGATGTCGCTTCGGGCTTGGCGTACGAGCGCATGCGCCGCCGGGCGCACCTTGCCATGAGCGTTGGCGGCGAAAATCGTGTGGGGCGCATCGGTCCAGGCGCTATCCGCCGATACCACGGTATGGGCGACCCCGCGCTGGAGACGGCGCTCACCGATGCCGGGCTATCCGAGAAGTTTTGCTTTGCGACCATGATGGACCTCGCCTACGAGGCACCCATTTGCATGGAAGAGGTCATGGACGAATACGCCGACCTGCCCGGCATGGCGGACCTGCGCGAGCATATGCTCGGCCCCGTCCGCGAAAACTGCCAGCGCACCCTCGACCTCATCAAGGCGGATATGGGCTAGACGCCAATCAATTTCCCATTTCTTAAAAAAAGAGAGGGGGCACCTGTCGCAAAAGACCGGGTGTCCCCTCTCGTAATGTCATTTGCAATCCGCTAGCACGTGGCTCGGACCGCTGCCGGCGTGACCTTTACGCGGCAAGGCGCTTGAGGACGTCGATGAGCAGCTCGTAGAAGCGCTCGGCAGAAGCGAGCTCCATGCTCTCGTCCGGGGTGTGGACATCGGAGAGCGTCGGGCCCACGGCGATGGCGTCCAGACCGTGCAGGGCCTCGGCAAACAGGCCGCACTCAAGGCCGGCGTGAATGGACTCGATGCGCAGCTCGGAGCCAAAGAGCTCACGATAGCTCTCGACAAAGACGTCGCGGACCGGCGAATGCTCGGCATAGCTCCAGCCGGGATACTCGAACTCAAACTTGGCGTCGAAGCCCAGGACATCGGCCAGCGTCTGCAGGCGGTCCTTGAACTCGTCCTGCAGCGAGGTGATCGAGGAGCGCGGGGACAGCATGATCTTGACCTCGTCGTCAGAAGTGGCAACCACACCGATGTTGGAGGAAACCTCGACGGAGCCGTCGGTGGCGACGTTGCGGCGAATCACGCCGTTAGGGGCAAGACGCAGGGCGCGGATGAGGGCAAGCGCGGACTTCTGGTCCATGGCCTCGACCTCAGCGTTATCGGCAATCTCGACGGTGCAGGTAAAGCCGGGGTCGAAGACCTCGAGCTCGGCAGTGACGTCGGCGATGATGCCCTTTGCGATCTGGGCCGCGGCCTCGGCGGCAGCGTGGTCGGCGTAGACCAGAACAGCCTTGCACTCACGGTTGATGGCGTTGTCCTTGGTGCCGCCGTTGAAGCTGACGATGGCGGGCTCGCCGGCGACCATCAGGCGGTCGATGATGCGGGCCATGATGAGGTTTCCGTTGCCGCGCTCCAGGTTGATATCACTGCCGGAGTGGCCGCCCAACAGACCGGAAATGTCGAGCGTGAGGGTGCTACCGGTCTTGTGCTCGCGCACGATGGGGCAGGTGTAGGTAACGACGACGCCGCCGGCGCAGCTGACGGTGGCAACGCCCTCCTCCTCGGAGTCGAGGTTGATCATGGTGCGGGCGCTGATCTGGGACTTGTCGAGCGTCTCGGCGCCAACCAGGCCGGTCTCCTCGTCGGTGGTGAACACGCACTCGAGGGCCGGATGGGCAATCGAATCGTCGTTGAGCACAGTAAGCATAAGCGCGACGGCGATACCATTGTCGGCGCCCAGGGTGGTGCCGTTGGCGGTAAGGACGCCGTCCTTGACGACCAGGTCGATACCATCGGTCGTAAAGTCGTGCTCAACGGAGCCCAACTTGTCGCACACCATATCGATGTGGCCCTGCAGCATCACGGTCGGGGCATTCTCGGCGCCGGCAGATGCGGGCTTGCGAATGATGACGTTGTAGACCTCGTCCTGATACACATCGAGACCGCGCTCCTTGGCAAACGCGACCAGGAAATCGCTGATGCCCTTCTCGTTGCCAGACCCACGGGGGATCGCGCTGACCTCCTCAAAGAAATGGAACAGCTGGGCGGGCTCGTAGCCGGTAATCTTGTAGTCCATGGTGCCTCCTTGGCGCAACTGGTTAGACAGTAAGACATGCGACTTGTATATTCCCAGACTTTGCGTGCATAAACCAGTCGAAAACGCCAAGCGCCCTCGCATCATCGGCTAACGGTGGACCGTATAGCGTAACGGTCACAACTTCCGCAGCTCTACAAATCGAGGCGCCCTTTCCGGAGCGCCTCGATTGCGCGTATCAAATTGTCGCCACGCCCTACAGCGCGCCGGAACCGGCTTGCATCATGCCGCCGGGGCCCGAGGTCACGCCGCCGCTCACGGGCGCGACGTTGCCGGTGTGCGGAGCCGCCGGGGCGGTATCGCCACCGAGCGTGCCCGCCGGACGCGGTGCCGGAATCTCGCCCGTGCCGTGACTAAAGACAAACTTGCCGTCGGCCACATCGCACTGAACGGTATCGCCCTCGCCCCACTCACCGGCCAGCAGTTCCTCGGACAGCGGGTCCTCAATGAGCTTTTGGATGGCACGGCGCAGCGGACGCGCGCCATTGGTGAGGTCGGTGCCCTCGGCCACAATCTTGTCGTAGGCCGCATCGGTGAGCTTGATGTTCATGCCGTTGGCAATCAGGCGTTGACGCAGGTCGTCCACCAGCAGGTGCGCGATCTTGGTCAGATTCTCGCCCGAAAGCTTCTGGAACACCACGATGTCGTCGATACGGTTGAGCAGCTCGGGGCGGAACAGGCGCTTAAGTTCGCCCATCGCACGACCCTTAATCTCGCTCGAGGTAAGACCCTGCTCGCCGGTGGTGCCAAAGCCAACGCTCGCATCCTGCGCAATCTCGCGGGCGCCCACGTTGGACGTCATGATGATCACCGTATTGCGGAAGTCGACCGTCTTGCCCTGGCTATCGGTCAGACGACCCTCCTCCAGCACCTGCAGCAGGATGTTGAAGATGTCGGGATGCGCCTTCTCGATCTCGTCGAACAGCCCGACCGAGTACGGGTGGCGACGCACGGCCGTGGTGAGCTGGCCGCCCTCGTCGTGACCGACGTAACCCGGAGGGCTACCGATGAGCTTGGAGACCTCGAACTCGCTACCGAACTCGGACATGTCGAAGCTGATGAGTGCATCCTTGCTGCCAAAGAGGTACTCGGCGAGCGTCTTGGCGAGCTCGGTCTTGCCCGTGCCGGTGGGACCCAGGAAGATAAAGCTGCCGCCGGGGCGACGCGGGTCCTTGAGCGGCGAACGGCTGCGGCGCACGGCCTTGGCAACTGCCTCGACAGCCTCATCCTGGCCGATGATGCGCGTCTTGAGCACGCTTTCGGCTTGCAGCAGGCGACGGCTCTCGCTCTCGGTAAGCGAGGACACCGGCACGCCCGAAGTCACGGACACGATGTCGGCGATCTGAGAGACATCGATGGTGAGCGGGCTGGCGTCGAGCTCGGCGGTCCAGGCGGCCTTGGCCTCGGCGAGTTCAATCTCGGCGGCCTTCTGCTGCTCGGTGATCTCGGCGGCCTTGTTCATGTCGTCGCTCTCGGTGGCCTCCTGCGCGGCGGCCTTGAGCTCCTCTATGCGATGCTCGGCCTCGCGCACCGGCTCGGGCGCGCGATTCGCGGCGATGCGAGCGCGTGCGCCGGCCTCGTCAATGAGGTCGATGGCCTTATCGGGCAGGAAGCGATCCTGGATGTAGCGGTTGGAAAGGTTCGCGGCGGCCTCGATAGCACCCTGCGTATAGCGCACATGGTGGTGCTCCTCGTAGCGCGGCTTGAGCGCGGTCAGGATCTTGACCGTGTCCTCGACGCTCGGCTCCTCGACATCGATGGTCTGGAAGCGACGCTCGAAGGCCGGATCCTTGGTGAGGTACTTGCGGAATTCCTCGGCCGTGGTGGCGCCGATAATCTGGAAGGCGCCGCGCGCGAGCACGGGCTTGAGCATGGAGCTCGCGTCGATGGAGCCCTCGGCAGAACCGGCACCGATGATGGTGTGCATCTCATCGATAAACAGGATGACGTCGTCGGCCTCGGTGGCCTCCTGGATCACGTTCTTGAGGCGCTCCTCAAACTCGCCACGATACTTGGCGCCCGCCACGAGGCCCGGCAGGTCGAGCGTCCAGATATTCTGGTTCATGAGGTTCTCGGGCACGTTGCCGGCTGCAATCTGCTGCGCCAGGCCCTCGACGATGGCCGTCTTGCCCACGCCGGGGTCGCCCAGAATGAGCGGGTTGTTCTTGGTGCGGCGCGAAAGAATTTCCATCATACGCTGGACTTCCTTTTCGCGACCGATCACGGGGTCGAGCTCGCCATCGCGCGCCTTCTGCGTGAGGTTGGTCGCGAACTGCTTAAGCGTATCGGTGCCACTCCCCTTTTGCTGAGAGGCATCCGAGCCGCTAAAGAACGGCAGGCCCGCACCGGGACGACCAGCACCGGCGCCGGCGAGCGGACGCTTCTTGTCCTGGTCCTTGGCAGTGAGTTTCTCGATAGCCTTTTTGATGGAGGCGGACGACACACCCAGGCGCATGAGGATGTCCATGGCCATGCCGTTGCCCTCTTCGACGATTCCGATCAGCAAGTGCTCGGTCGACACGTAGGTCTGGTTGTTCTCACGCGCCACGCGGAAGGAGCGCTCCATCACGCTAATGACGAGCGGCGTAAAGGCGAGCTTGGCCGCCTCGGTCTCCTCACTGGGCTCGGGAACCGTGGTCTGGACCTCCTTGAGGGTGTCCATGATGTCGTCGTAGGAGATATCAAGCGAGCGCAGCGCCTCGGCAGCGATGCCCTCGTCCTCCTTGGCGAGTGCGAGCAGCAGGTGCTCGGTGCCCACCTTATTTGAGTGCAGATCGAGCGCCTCCTGTTTGGCCATCGACATGACCTTGCGCGCTCGATCGGTAAATCTATCTAACATGCTCGTTTCCTTACATGAGTTCATCGAAATCAAAACGCCCGCCCGTCGGCGGCGCTTTTGTCTCTTTACCCACAGGTTGTCTATGTTAACAGCTGGAGGAATATCTATAAACCCGGCTCACATGAATGCAGGTTATGACCGCATCGCGGGACTCACCGCGCGATGCGCGACAGGCGCCCCGCAAGAGAAACCCTAGGCGTCTTTCACCACGTCGGGACTCGTCGCACGCGATGCGCGATAGGCATCGGCCTCCTTGGAGACGCGTTCGAGCAGCTCGGATGTATCGACGCCCTCGACTTGCGCGACCGTTTCCACCGTCTGCATGGCGACCGCCCTCAGGTACGCGCACGCGCTGTCCCCCGGCTGCTCGAGGTCTATCTCCTCGCCGCCCTCCCGGGCAAAGCCGACCGCCATCACAAAGCCCATGATGCCCGAGACCAGAAAGCCCACCGCAAAGCTCGAATCTGCCTTGAGCTCTTCTCCGTCGGGGTGGACGATCTCTCTCACGCGGTCGATGATGATCGTATGGATGCCCTGCACGACCTGCTCGGCGGCACCCGCCCTCATGGTGATGACGATGCGCCGCAGCAGGCAGCGGACGTCGCGCCGGTCGAACGCCGAAAGGTCGCCCTCGCTCGAAAAATGCCAGAGGGCATCGGTGATGAGCTCGTTATCCTGCAGCAGCTGGGCTATGGCGATGGCGACGAGTTCATCGAAATCGTGAAAATAGTAGTAAAACGTTCCGCGATTGCACTGGGCGGCGCGGGTCACCTCGCCAACCGACAGCTCGAAGATGCTGTTGTTCTCGATGAGCTCCCAAAACGCCTCGATGATACGGGTGCGTGCATCGGGCGCATCGGCGTCCTTACGCGGTCTCGCCATGCGCCTCACCGCACCCCTGCGCCTTGGCGTTCATGATGAGCATCTGAAGACGGTTCTCCACGTTGGCGAAGCTCACGTCGGGATCGTAGTCGAGCGGCAGGAACTGCGCCGTGGGATACTGCTCCTTGAGCGCATGGATGAGCCCGCGCCCCACGACATGGTTGGGCAGACACCCGAACGGCTGCAGGATCACGAAGTTGCGGCAGCCGCGCTTGGCGTGCTCGAGGATCTCCGCCGGAATCAGCACGCCCTCGCCCGCATCGAACGTATGGTGCAGGATCTTATCGCTCGCGCGCACGAGCTCGGGCATGCGCGTCGGCGGCTCGTAGAGCGGGCTCGCCGCGCCCAGGCGGTCGCAACGGTCGTGCGCGAGCTCGAACAGGTTGTCCGCCGTGGCGTACCAGGCCTTTTCGGGCAGCGACAGGTCGACGTGGAACTCGCGCGACTGCGCATGCTTGTAGAAATAGGTCTTGCGGATCACGTCGGTCATGCGCGCCTCGATGACCTCGAGCCCGTTGTCCTCGAGGTAGCGCTCAATCTCGTGGTTGGCGCCGAGATGGAAATTGAGCAGGTACTCGCCCACGATGAGAACGGTCGGATGCGGGTTCGAGCGGTCGTACGGAACGGCGTCCATGATCGCAAGCGCGCGTTTGAAGCCCGTCGCCTGGCCTCTCAGCCCGGAGCGCTCCATGCCCTCGATAACCTCATCGAGCGCGCGGTCGAACGCAGCGTCCGCCGCGCCCTTCTCGAGCTCGTAGGGACGGATGCGCCTAAGCATGGCCTCGAGGGCATCGATCATGGGAAGACCGTAGGCGATCTGGATGCTCGGGCCAAGGCCGAGCTTGAAGCCCGGATGCGCATTGTGGGCATCGACGTCGTCGTTGGTGAGCACCGGGACATAGTCGTATCCCGCGTCGTCGAGCGCGCGGCGCAGCAGGGGCATGTAGTGCGTCAGGCGGCAGTCGCCGATATACTTGCCAGTCACCACGGCGACGTCGTGCGGGTCGTACTTACCGCTCTCGAGTGCCGCGAGCGCCTCGCCGATCACGATTTGCGCGGGGAAGCAGATGTCGTTGTGCACATAGCGTTTGCCCAGGCGGATGGCATCCTCGCGCCCGATATCAAGGGCCTCGGCGCGCACGCCCTGATTGCGCATCGCCGCGGTCATGAGCCTGCAGAACGCATGGGAGGTGTTGGGGACCAGCGCGATCTTGTCGTGCCGGTCGCGCTTGGTGTACTTGACCTTATACGGGTCGTCGAGCGGATGGACCGCGTGCACCCGGGCGCCCTCGGCACGCTCCTCCGCGCGACGACGGTTGACCGACTCGATAAACGAACGCACGCGAATGCCCATGGGACCGGCGACGTCGCTCTCATCGAGCTTGATCATCATCGGAACCTTGGAGCCCATCTCGCCCATCATGCGCGCGATCTCGTCGGTGAGATACGCATCGTGGCCGCAGCCGAAGCTGCCCATCTGCACGAGCTCGAGCTCGGGCGTCGATGCGACGATGACCGCGCACGACAGCATGCGCGCATGATAGTTGTTCACGATGTCGATGCGGCTGTTGGAAAGATCGACGTTGCAGACCCCCGGCACCGCATCGGGCGTCAGCACGGGGATGCCGCGCTCAGAGAAGAGCTTGGGCAGCCCGTGGTTGACCAGCGGGTCGTTGTGGTACGGGCGCGAAGCGATCACCACCGCGTAGCCGCCGTCCTCGTGCACGTTCTCGAGCACCTGCCTGCCGCGCAGCTGCAGCTGGTTCTCAAACGTCTCCTGCGCGCGGTCCGCCTGCTCGGTCGCCTTGGCAACCAGGTCGGCATCGATATCGAAGGTCTCCTTGCACCACGCCTTGAGCTGGCGGTTTCGGTCGCCCTCGTCGTACCAGTGGAACAGCGGCGTATCGAACGGAACGCCGAAACGCTCCTCCGGGTTATCGGAATTGCGCATCACGTAGGGGTATCCCTTTACGACGGCGCACATCCACTCGCTGGTAGAGGCGGTGTTTTCGGTGGGCACCGTCGTGATGATGGGCATGAAGATGCGGTCGACGCCGGCGTCGACGAGATTGCGGATGTGCCCGTGGACGAGCTTGGCCGGGAAGCACACGGTGTCGGATGTGACGTGCGCCAGACCGCGCTCGTACATCGCCTTGGTGCTGCGTCCCGAGACGCGCACCTTAAAGCCGAGCGTGCTGAAGAACGTCGACCAGAACGGCATGGTGTCCCAGAACTCGAGCACACGGGGAATGCCGATCGTGACATCGCGCCCCCCGCAGACGGGAACCGTGGGGCACGACTCGAACAGCAGCTTCTCGCGGTCGACAAAGAGATTGGGGGCAGCCGCGGTCCGGTCGCGCCCCGTGCCGGGTGCCTGTGCCTCGCAAGCACCCTGCGGACGCAGCTCCTCCGCCGCGGGAACCTCGCGCACGAGCTCATCCCATGAGATGGCGCCGCCGCGCGGGCAGCGATTGCCCGTGACGTAAAGCGAGCCGTCGCCAAATGCCACGACCGCGCGCTGGCAGCGGTTGTTGCACCGACGGCAGGTAACGCCGCCGAACTCGCGATGCTCGAAGCGCTCCACGGCATCGAGCCCGATAAACGACGTGCCGGCGTCGCCCTTGCGGCATTCCTCGCGCGCGAGCAGGGCGATACCGATAGCGCCCATCAGCCCCGGGTGGGGCGCACGCGTGACGGGTTTGCCCAGATACTGCTCGAATGCGCGCAGCACCGCGTCGTTTCGGAACGTGCCGCCCTGGACGACGACTTTGTCGCCCAGACGGTTGAGATTTGAAACGCGAATGACCTTGGTGAACACGTTCTCGATAATCGAACGGCAGAGACCGGCCATGATGTCGCCCGGACCCTTACCGCGCCGCTGCTCGGAAACGACGCTGCTGTTCATGAACACCGTGCAGCGGCTGCCGAGAACGGCGGGGGCTTTGGACGAAAATGCCTCGGTCGCGATATCCTCAACGGCTATTCCGAGGTTTTTGGCAAAACCCTCGAGGAACGAGCCGCAGCCCGCAGAGCACGCCTCGTTGACGACGATATCGGTCAGCACGCCGTGGTTGAGCCAGATGGCCTTCATATCCTGTCCGCCGATGTCGAGCACGAAGGTCGCATCGGGAACGCATGCGCACGCGGCGCGGGCGTGCGCGACCGTCTCGACCGTATGGTAGTCGGCGTGGAACGCGCGCGCGAAAAGCTCCTCGCCGTATCCCGTGGTGCCCACGGCATCGATCGCAAGCGTGACTCCCGCTGTCTCCCAGCGGTTCTTCAAGCTGACAAGACCCTGTTGGGCGACGTCGAGCGGTCTGCCGTTATTAGACGCGTAGAACGAATCGACAAGCTCACCCGCCTCATCGACCAGGGCGAACTTGGTCGTCGTGCTCCCCGAATCGATACCGAGCGCCACACGCACCGTCTCTCCGGGCGCATACGCATCCGGACCCTTTGCCGGCGTCTCTTTGCCATGGCGTGCCGTAAAATCCGCCTGCTCGGCAGGTGTGGCAAAAAAGGGCTGGGCAAGACGTCCCTCCCCGCTTGCGGGCGCGACCGTCTCGAGCTTATCCAGCCGGACAAAAGCGTCGGGAAGGTCGATCGGTTGGGACGATGCGAACATGTCGGTCAGCGACAGGGCGGCACCGCGCGCGACCATGATCTGCGGATCGCGCGGGACGATAACCTGATCGTCCGATAGATTCAGTTGCTCCCGGAACACGCGGACCAGCGTGGGGTTGTAGGCGAGCGTACCGCCCTCGAAGATTACCGGCGGCTCGATGTCGATACCCTGGGCCAGACCGCCGATCGTTTGGCGGGCGACCGCGTGAAGCGCCGAAAGCGCCAGGTCGGTGGTAGGAATGCCCTCGTTGAGCAGCGGCTGGATATCGGTCTTTGCGTACACGCCGCAGCGGCCCGAGACCTCGTGGACGGTCGTTCCCCGGCTTGCGAGCTGCTCGAACTCGCCCGATTCGGTGCCGACCCCCATGAGCTTTGCCATCTCGTCGATAAATGCACCGGTACCGCCTGCGCACGAGCCGTTCATGCGCATGTCGGCAACCTCGATGTCTCCCTTATCGTTGGTGCGGAAGAAGATCATCTTGGCGTCTTGGCCGCCCAGCTCGATGGCGCAGCGCGTCTGCGGATAGAACCTGCTGATCGCGAGCGCGTTGGCGACCACCTCCTGAACGTACGAGGCGCCCAGCGCGGTCGCGATATCGCGCGCACCCGAGCCGGTCACCGCAACGCGCAGCGACTCATGGGGAAAGCGCTCGGCGAGCTCGCCGAGCATGGCGCGCACGCTCGCTGTCTGACACGCCCCGTGGCGGCGATATCCCCACCACGCCTCGGTCATATCCTCGTGCATCGCGTAAACTTTGGTCGTCGTCGACCCTACGTCCAGTCCTACTAGCAACGCCATAATGCTCCGTCTCTCGCATTTTTCCTGCTAGAGATATACCACTCTACGTAATACAACAGACTGTTGTATTTAAACTCCGTATAAAAAGCGGCTGCCGAAACGCTTCAGCAGCCGCCGAATGCACCAACAGATTGTTCTGCGCGCTAGCACGTCGGGCAACGGAGCAGCACGGGCCCTCCGGTCATGCGCACCGCTCACGCCCGCGATGTCGCCGAGAGAGCTATCCACGCTTAGGGCTCCAACCAAGCAAGTCGCCCGCGCTCAGCAGATCCCTAAGCGAGCTACTCGCACTCAGGAGCCATAGCCTGCTCCAAGAGCTCGGCATGCTCCTCCTCGAAAACCGTCCCCACAGGGAAGGCGCGACGGAAGACGAAGTGGGAAATCGGACCGGCTACCAAAAGGTTCCACGGCAGCGCCATCACAAAATTATGCGGGATGTTGATCATCCAGATCGCGGGCACGGAATACAGGTTCGCAAGGATGCCGCCGGGCATGTGCGTCAGACCCTCGCAGGCACCGTACAGCGACATGATGATGACCATGGGAACGACCATGCAGGAGCTGACGGCGAGCGTCATGGCGAGCGGCGAGCTCTTGCCCGGCGTGACCAAGTACTTAAAGGCGAAACCCTTGGCGAGCGGGCTGGCGACGAACCAGTCGCAGCACATGGCAAAAATGTAGGCAACGGGGAAGCCGAGCCACGCAGCGGCAACGACCTCGCCGTTGATGGCCCCGTGCTGCAGGGCAACGTTGTAGATGCTCATCCAGAGCACCATGCAAAAGCACATGATAAAGGTGAACAGCAGGCTCTCTCGTTTGTTGATAGGCATGAAGGGCAGATTCCTTTCTGTGTTACGCCGCGGCACCACGCAACAAAAACGGGCGGGCAAGATGGAGCTGTTGGGACTTCATCTCGCCCGCCCGTGTTACGCGCGTCTGCGACTACTTATGTGGTGGAACTACCCTAACACGAACGGCGCGCGCTTCGTAAGCGTTGAGTTTGTGGAGATGCAGGGCACCAAAACCCCCGACCCCATAAGTTGCGGTGGAATACGGACTGTTTTGACCCTTTAAGCAACAATTCAGTCCCTATTTCACCGCAACTCATTTGGTGCAAAGTAACCTGTCCCCCTTGCACCAATTAGCTGGTATGGCGCCAGCGAGGGTCGGTGAGGGTTCTCGCCACGCCCAAGCCAACGGGCAGAAACGCCACGATGAGCACTGCGCGCACAAACCAGCCGAGCATGTTGACCGTGTCGAAGGTGCACATGTAATACATAGAGCGATAGAGATACAGACCGGGCACCATAATGACAATCGAAGGCACCGTGAGGGCGATGCGCGGGTAGGTGAGCTTGACTTCGGCCAAGCTTGCCAGCAGACCCGATACCAGCGCGCCGATAAACGCTGCTGCCTCGGGAGGCATTCCCGTGCTGAGGCCCAGGAAGGGAATCATCGTCGGCGCATCGACAAGGGTCAGACGCAGGGTATTGGACACGGCGCCGATCAACCCAGCTGCCGCGGCCATCTTTACCGGGCTGTTGAACATCACCGAGAAGCCGAATACGCCAACGAAGCTCATCACCACGCGCAGGAGCGTAAGGGCAAGCGGCGAAAGGCCCAGTGGGGCAAAGTCGTCCGGCGCCAGGCCAACACACTCGGCAACCATCCAACCTACGAGCGTCGCCATCACAATAATCGATACGGCATATGAAAGGCGCTCGATACCGCTTCGCATGTCGAGCTTGGCGATGTCGAGGCCCGCCGTAATGAGCGGAAAGCCGGGAATCACAAAGAGCATGGCGCCGATATAGCCTTCTTGGTGCGACATTGCCCCCGGTATGACCTGGCCAAGGCCGAGCAATGCCAGCAGATACGAAACGCAAGCGAGCGCAACGCCGGTCGTCAGCGCGCTGAACTGACCAAGGCCTTGCTTGAGAATATGGGAGCGGGCAAAGTTGCCGACACCCGCGCCCACAAACGCGCAGGCCATCTCGATAGGGCCGCCGCCGAGCAAAAAGACGAAGGCGCCGCAAGCACAAGCTGCCGCAAGGCCCTGTTGCCAGGGAGAGTAATCGGGTTTTGAACTCTCAACGGTCTTGAGCATCTCGTGGTATTCGTGCACGGTAAACCGGCGCCCATACGTCTCGATTTCCTTTAAGAAGCTCTCCATCATCCAAATGCGATGGGTATTGACTCCCGTTGTGGGCAGGCTGACAACCTCGTTAAAGCAGTGGCCATCTTCGATGCAGGTGCACTCAAACGACAGAAGACTTAAGTCAACGTGGATGGTGACACCGAGTACGGCGGCAACACGATTCATGGTATCGCGCACGCGCCAGGCACCCGTTCCGCTTGCCAGCATAAGCATGCCGGTGCGGCAGATGATGGATGATTTATCGGTGAGCGGCGCATCGACGGCAAGCTCATCGCCTGCCGTCACGATCTGGTGCCAGTCAGTTTTCATATGGAGCGCGCCGGCACGAACGCCGTGGTGCATGGGGGCTCTCGAAAGCAGCGAGTCAAGGCGCGAAGGCTGTGGGGGCTCCGTTGATTCGTCCTCAACCTCATCAGTCTCTTCATCGACCAGATCAAAGGAATCAAGCGGCGCTGGCTCGCGACGGTCGATCAGCTCCTCGTCCTCATCATCAAAGTAATTGAACTGATCGAGCATGTCCTCTTCGATTGAACGCTCGCTCGCGTCGTCCATATAGACGCTCCCTTCCTACCGACTAACCCCCATCCTAGGCAGCAACGGCTAAAGGAAACATAAAAGAGACGGCTGTCATGCGAGCCATGTGCGCAATAGCCGTGGGTAGTCGTTTAATAACGTCCCCAATGACTACCAGTAACTCGACAAGGACTGTCCCCAAGTGCCGGCAGAAAAGGAACGTCCCTAAGTGCCAACCAGGGCAACACCGCAGATAGAGGACGGACAGCGAAAGCCCGCCAGAGCGAGCAAGGTGCCTTCAAGAAAAATGGCGCCGCAGGTTGAGCATAAGTCAGCGAGCGGGTCGCATTTGTGACAAGGTGACGTGAAACGAAAGGGCGCTGACCTTTTGGTCGCGCCCTTGAAGTTGAACGTCAGATTGTCCAAATGCGGCCCGCGCAGCGTCGAGCCGTTACGCGGTTCGTAGAACCGCGTAACAAGTTAGTACATCTTTGCGCCGGCGGGGATGGAGGCGTCGAGCTGGATCAGGTTGAGGCGCTCCTCGCCCTCCTCCTCGTGGACAGCGCTGATCAGCATGCCGCAGCTGGGAATACCCATCATCTTGCGCGGAGGCAGGTTGGTGATGGCGAGCAAGGTCTTGCCGACCAGGTCCTCGGGCTCGTAATAAGCGTGAATACCGGAGAGGATAGTGCGGTCGGTACCGGTACCGTCGTCGAGCGTAAAGTTCAGCAGCTTCTTGGACTTCTTGACGGCCTCGCATGCCTTGACCTTCACAGCGCGGAAATCGCTCTTGGAGAAGGTATCAAAGTCGACGAACTCCTCAAACAGCGGCTCAACGGCGATCTTGGAGTAATCGAGCGTGGGCTTAAGCGACGTAACGAATGGGCTCGCGGCGTTGCCGGCCTCGGCAGCCTTGGCGGCAGCGGCACCGGACTGGAAACCCTTCTCGGGCTTCATGTGCGGGAACAGCAGGACGTCGCGGATAGAAGCCTGGTTAGTAAGCAGCATGACCACGCGGTCGATACCAATGCCAATGCCGCCCGCGGGAGGCATACCGTACTCGAGGGCGCGCACGTAGTCCTCGTCGTACTCCATGGCCTCGTCGTCACCGCCGGCCTTCTCGGCCATCTGAGCGGCAAAGCGCTCGGCCTGGTCGACCGGGTCGTTGAGCTCAGAGAACGCGTTGGCGTACTCGTGACCGGCAATAACCAGCTCAAAGCGGTGCGTCAGGCGCGGGTCGTCCTCAAAGCGCTTGGCAAGCGGGCTGACCTCGATGGGGTAATCGCACACGAACGTGGGGTTGACGATGGTGTCCTCGCCCAGCTCATCGTAGATCTCGGCGATAATCTTGCCGGCGGTCCACTCGGGCTTAATCTCCAGGCCCTTCTCGCGCGCGGCGGCAGCAAGCTCCTCGACCGGCGTGTCGATGGTGACCTGCTTGCCGAGCACGTCGGAGACGATGTCGGTCATGGGACGGCTGGCCCACTCACCAGAAAGGTCGATGGTCTGGCCCTGGTACTCGATGACCTCGGGGTTGCCGATGGCCTTGTTAGCCGCCTTAATGACACCCTGGGCGAGCGCCTTCATGCCCTCGAGGTCGGAGAAGGCACGGTAGGCCTCCATCGTGGTGAACTCGGGGTTGTGGGTAAGGTCCATGCCCTCGTTACGGAAGATGCGGCCGATCTCGAACACGCGCTCAAAACCACCGACGATGCAGCGCTTGAGGTGCAGCTCGGTGGCAATACGCAGGTAGCACTCCTGATCGAGCGCGTTGAAGTGGGTAATGAACGGCTTGGCCGTGGCACCACCCTGGATGGTCTGCAGGATGGGGGTCTCGACCTCCATGTAGCCGTCGGACTCCATAAAGCGACGGAAGGTGGAGAGAATCTGCGAACGCTTACGGAAGGTCTCACGAACGTCGTCGTTGGCGATCAGGTCGACATAGCGCTGGCGATAGCGGGTCTCCTTGTCGGAAAGACCGTGGAACTTCTCGGGCAGCGGACGAACGGCCTTGGAAAGCAGGGTCGCGCTCTCAGGGGCAACGGAAAGCTGGCCGCGCTTGGTGCGCACGACCACGCCGGTCACGCCCAGGATGTCGCCCAGGTCGAGGGCCTTGAGCGTATTCCAGGCAGCCTCGTCCATGTCGTTGATGCGGCAGAACAGTTGAATCTCGGCAGTCGCATCGCGCACGACGATGAACATGATCTTGCCCTGACCGCGCTTGGCGACCACACGGCCGGCAATCTTCACGACATCCTCGGTGTCCTCACCATCGGCAAGATCGGCGTACTTAGCCTCGATATCGGCGACGTAGTCCTCAAGCTCAGAGTGCTCAGGATAGGGGTTCTGGCCCGCCTCGAACAGGGCGGCGCGCTTGACCAGGCGGGTGGCGCGCTCGTCGTTGAGCGTCGATGCCTGATCGGCGGCGTTCTGGTTCTCTGCCATAAGTTAGCTCCTCAAACTAAAACGCTCCCCAGGATTCGGTCCCAGGGAGCGAAAACATACCTTTACGCGGGACCGTGGTCTAGCGTGCGATCTTGGCGATGGTGTAGACGCGAGTCTTGCCGGAAGGCGTAACGACCTCGACGGAATCGCCCTCGCCGTGACCAATGATGGCGTGACCGACCGGAGACTCGTTGGAAATCTTGTGCTCGAGCGAGTTGGTCTCGGTGGTACCGACGAGCGTGACTTCCATGACCTCGCCGTTGGGATTAATCAGCGAAACGGTGGAACCGATGGAGACGGTCAGGTCGCCCGTGGTGGCAGCAACCTGAGCGTTGGCAAGAATGGCCTGGATCTCGGCGATACGAGCAGCATTCTGGGCCTGCTTGTCCTTAGCGGCGTCGTACTCGGAGTTCTCCGAAAGGTCGCCGAACGCGCGGGCTTCCTTGATGTCCTCGACGATCTCCTTGGCGTAATCGCCCTCACGCCAAGCGAGCTCCTCGACGAGCTTCTGGCGGCCCTCAGCGGTCAGTACGATCTGGCTTGCGTCCATACGGATATCTCCCCAACTATGATGTAACGATCAACTGTCAACAAAACGAAAAAGACCGGCTAGCCTGCGGGCAAGCCGGTCAGGTGCTCACCCCAAAGGGATGGGACTACTCTGCGTCCGCGTCGCTGTCCTCTGCCTGCTTTTTCTTGGCAGCAGCGAGCTTGGCCTCGAGCTCTGCGATCTCCTTGTCCTCCTTGGACTCCTCGACCACAACGTCCTCGGCCTGCTTGGTTTCGCCCTTATCGTCGCCCTCCATACCCTCGCGGATATTCTTGACGGTAGAGCCGAGAGACTTGCCGAGCTTCGGCAGGTTCTTAGGCCCGAAGATGATCAAGACAACGACGAGAATAATGATGAGCTCAGGAGCCCTCAGTCCAAACATGTAGACCTCCACAATACAGCGAGACAAGCTCGAATGAGTATACCGCGGGTGCCGCGGTATCACAACAATAGCTAAAAAAAGGGACCGCAAGAAGCGGTCCCTTCTCATGCTCTGGTCGGGTTGACTGGATTTGAACCAGCGACCCCTGCGTCCCGAACGCAGTGCTCTACCAAACTGAGCCACAACCCGTTAGCTCGACTATAGTAACAAAGATTTCCGTCGTGTGCTAGAGAAATTTTTACTTCTTTGGCACTTCGACGCGAACCGTGTTGGGAATGAGCTCCGTCGCGCAGGCCCACCAGCCTTTTTGCTGGGCAGCGTCCGCAAGCCTTTCGGCCGTGGCGGCGGTGTCGCAAATGGCAAACGAACAGGCGCCCGATCCGCACACATCTACAGCAACGGTGCTGTCCTGTTTACGCAGCCAATCGAGAACCGTTTGAATCTGCGGCTCCATCTGTGCGGAAATGACACCCAGGTTGTTATGGATGAGCGCATATGCCGTCTCGGCATCACCAGCACGCAAGGCAGAAGCTATCGTGCCGGGCTTGTCCGCAGGCACCGGGGCCTCGTCAAAACGTCGATAGGCTTCAATTGTCGAAACGCTTGCCTCGCGCGGCTTAACCAGTACGACGGGCGTCGCGGGCAGCGCGGGGTACTCAGTTGCCAGCACGTCTCCCCCACCTACGCAGAACGCAGGGCTCGCGTGCAAAAAGAACGGGACGTCGGCACCAATGCCCCGCGCAATGTCATCGAGCGCTGGGTCGGTGCGATCAATGCCCCAGAGCTCCGCCAAGGCGACAATGACCGCGGCCGCATCCGTCGAGGGGCCGCCCAAGCCGGCGCACAATGGAATGCGTTTCTCAATCGTCACGCAGATGTTTGCCTCGCGACCATAATGCTCGGCCATAGCAACCGCAGCCCGATACGCCGTATTCTTTTGCATGGGAAAATCTGATGCTGGAACCGTCTGGACGGTCAGCGCCTGCGCCGGCGTGACCGTCACGGTATCGGAAAGACCGACGGCCGCCATCAGGGAATCGACCCTGTGGTAGCCGCGGTCATCGCGCTCGATATGAACCCCCAGGTAGAGGTTAATCTTTGCCGGCGCGGAAAGAGTCAGGGACCGATCGGTCACCGTTAATGCTCCTCGAGCTGATTGCCGAGCGGGGTAAAGATGTGCTCGCCGCTCTCGGGGTCGAACAGCTCGACCTGACCGGTGAGGACATCGATATACTGGTAGGACTGACGCGACTTGCGGCCGCGACGCTCGTCAACCTCGACGATAAAGACGGCGGGGTGGACGCTCTTGATGGTGCCCATGCGCTCGACGACGCGGGTACGGCCCATGTTGGCCTTCACCTTGACGCGATCGCCCACCATATCGGTCAGCTTCTCGTGGATGTCGTCGACGTGATTGACTTCCATCTCTTCCATGAACAGGGCCTCCAGAAGGTGCAATTCAAAAAGGGGATAATACCCCTAAGATAGACAAAACTCTAATACTATAGCACCCTGTTGTGGCCATACGCAAGTAGCTAAAAAAGCCCGGTCCCAAATTGACCACTTACAGACTATCGGTGTCCAAGACGATGGTGAATGGGCCGTCGTTGACCAGGTCGACCTTCATGTCGGCGCCAAAGATACCGTGCGCCACATGTTCGACATCTTGACGAACGAGCGTCAGGAAGTACTCGTAGAGCTCGTTGGCAACATCGGGTGCGCCGGCATCCGTAAACGACGGACGGCGACCGTGGCGGCAGTCAGCGAACAGCGTGAACTGCGACACCACGAGCACCTCGCCGTCGACATCGGCAAGCGCCAAGTTGGTCTTGCCGTTCTCGTCCTCGTTGACACGCAGCCCGCGGAGCTTGCCCCACAGCTTGTCGGCCTCGGCACGCGTATCGCCATGGCCCACACCCAGCAGCACCAGGTAGCCGCGTCCAATGCGGCCCACGCACTCGCCGTCGACCGTCACGCCGGCGTTGAGCACGCGCTGCACCACCGCACGCATGGCCTACTCCTCGCCCGTCAGCTTGGCGGACAGATGCTCGAGCGCGTGGAAACGATGGCTGATGGCGTTCTTCTCGTCAGCCGTCAGCTCGGCCATGGTCTTGCCCGGCGTGTCGACCGGCAGGAACAGCGGGTCGTAGCCAAAGCCGTGATCGCCGCGGCCCTCGTGTGCGATAACGCCCTCGCAGGCGCCCTCACCATAGGTGACCAAACCGTCCGTGTCGATGAGCGCGACGACGCTCATAAAGCGCGCAGTGCGGTCCTCGTCGGCCACGCCCTCCAGATTTACGAGCAGCTTGGCGTTGTTGGCGGCATCGTCTCCGTGCACGCCCGCATAGCGCGCGCTATACACACCGGGCTCACCGTCCAGCGCGTCGACGACCAAGCCCGAATCGTCGGCAATGGCCATAAGGCCCGTCTCCTCAACCGCGGCTTGGGCCTTGATGATGGCGTTCTCCAAAAATGTCGTGCCGTTTTCCTCGGGATCCTCAAAATCACCCAGCTGGCCGAGCGCCACAAAGCGCACCTCGGGCATGACCTTGCCCAAAATGGCCTCGATCTCGGTGAGCTTATGAGCGTTTCCGGTTGCCACGACGATGGTCGCCGCCGGGTCGAGGGTGTCGATGTCAATCTTCTCAAGTGCCATGACTGGCCTCCTTGTCTCTATAGCAATGCCGCGCCGAGGGCAACGAGGGTCTCCGCCTCTCCCCTCTCAATCAACGGCAGTCTTGTGTCTAGACGTTTCCGCAGATAAAACCTACCAAAATAAACCTGTCCCTTTGTGGCAGGTTAGGCGATGGCTTGGCGCTGGAGCTCGATGAGCTCGGCGATACCCTTGTCGCCCAGGTCGAGCAGGGCGTTGAGGCGTTTGCGGTCGAAGGGCGCCTGCTCGCCGGTGCCCTGGAGCTCGATCATCTCACCGGTGTCGGTGGCGACGAGGTTCATGTCGACCTCGGCATGGCTGTCCTCGGAATAATCGAGGTCAAGCAGCGTATTGCCGTCGACAACGCCCATGGAGATGGCAGCCACCTGGCCGATAAGCGGGATGCGCTCGATCTTGCCCGCCTCGACCCACATGGCGAGGGCGTCGTGCAGCGCCACCCAGGCGCCGGTGATGCTCGCTGTACGCGTGCCGCCATCGGCCTGAATCACATCGCAGTCGACGGTGACGGTGTACTCGCCGAGCGCCTTCATGTTGACGACGGTACGCAGGCTGCGGCCAATGAGGCGCTCGATCTCCATAGAGCGGCCCTTGCGGTTGGCGTGCTCGCGCTTGCAGCGTTTGCCGGTCGACGCCGGCAGCATGGCGTATTCCGCGGTCACCCAGCCGGCCTTAGCTCCCTTTCGCCAGCCCGGCACGCCCTCCTCGATAGTGGCGGCGCACAGCACGCGCGTGTCACCGAACTCGGCCAAACACGAGCCGTGGGCGTGCTTCATGACGCCACGGGTGAGCTTAACGGGGCGCAACTCGTTGGCGGCGCGACCGTTGGCGCGGTTGACCTGCATGTACTCCATAGAAATATCCTTTCGGCAAATGATGTGGCGAAGGCTTTGGCGGCTGCCTTACATCTATTTCAGCTCATCGATATCGATATGTTCGATGCTCTTGAGCGGCTGACCAAAGATAAAGCTGCCCGCCACCGCAAACTCGGCAATGTTATCGGCCGTCGTGGCAAAACGATGCTGCGGCTCGGCGGCGTCGCCCGCCAGCTGCTCGCGGCGCGTGAGGATATCGGTCAGCTCGCGTGTGGTCTCCTCGGCGGAACTCACGACGCGCACCCCAGGCCCCAGCGCATGGCGGATAGGTCCCACCAACAGCGGGAAATGCGTACAGCCGAGCACCACGGTATCGATACCGTGGTCGCGCAGCGGCTCAACCGTGGCACCCACCAGCGCACGCACGGCAGGCGTATCGAAAATGTCCTCGTTCTCAAGCCACTGTTCCTGCAGATGTGCACCCGAGGCGAGCTCGTGTTCAACAACCTCGACAAAGCTCGAGGCAGGACAGCCGTATACATCGACGCCGGCATCCAGGTCCTGAATGGCGCGCGTGTAGGCGCCCGAGCGAATGGTGAGGTTGGTGGCGAGCACGCCCACGCGACGCGTACGCGTGCTGTTGATTGCCGCACGGGCACCCGGCGCGATCACGCCGATCACGGGAACGTCGAGCACCTGCTGGGCCAGACGCAAGGCCGCAGCGGTCGCCGTGTTGCAGGCGATGACCATAATCTTGACGTCGTGCTTCGAAAGCCAACGACCCGCCTGCAACGCAAACGAGCGCACCTCATCCTCGGTACGGGTGCCGTAGGGGCAGCGCTTGGTGTCGCCAAAGTAGTAGACGGACTCGTGCGGCAACGCCGTCGCAATCGCGCGCGCAACCGTCAGACCGCCCAACCCAGAATCGAACACGCCAATCGGGCGCGTGTCGCCTGCCGAATTCTCGATATCGGACATTACCTCACCAGTCTCTCTCGAAAAGACATGTCCAAGTGCAGCGACGCCGCGCTACGAACGCGCCGCGACCAGCAGCTCTGCCGTCGCCGCCCAACCGTCGACAATTTTGCCGCGCGTAACGAAAGCGTTCTCGCAAGCAGCCAGGAACTCGGGTGCGCCGGCGCTCGTCAGGCCATTCTCGACCAGGCAGAACGTGCCCACGTGATCGGCCATGTAGAAGTCGGACTCGGAATCGCCGAGCGCGAGCGTCTCCTCGCGCTCGATCCCCAGGTGCTCGCAGAAGCGCGCAATGGCGACGCCTTTGTTGAGGCCCGCGGGGTTGATGTTGAATGCGCGACCGTCCTCGACGCGATCGAGCTCGAGCGTCGTCGGCTTGGACAGGTGAGTCAGATGGCCGTTGCAAGCCCAGATCAGACCGCAGCCGGCCTCGTCCAGGATGGCCTGGACCTCATCGTCGGGCACATCGCCGCGCATGCCGACGGTGACCTCGCGGTACTTGTAGCCGGTCGACATGTCGTTGTGGTACTCGATCTTGTGCGGCCAGCGGGCAAGGATCTTCTCGCACACGCCGGTCTGCTCGATCACCTGGTGCGGAGTAAGGCCACAGGCGGGGTCGTAAGGCATGTCACCGGTCAGATACTCCCAATCGTTGGCCTTGAGGTCGTACATAACCAGGCCGCCCATCTCACCAATGTAGGAGTTGAGGCCGAGCACGCGCGCGTCCTCGTGGATCATGGTACGGTTGCGGCCCGAGGTGGGAACCACCTGAATACCAGCGCGAGCGAGCGCCACGACGGCCTCGACAAGTTTGGTCGAAGGGTTGCCGTCGTTGTCGCGCAGCACGCACGAGCCGGGCGCGAGCATCGTGGCATCCAGGTCGGTAAAGACGTACTTGACCTTGGCCAAGCGCTCGCGCATCTCGCCCGAAAGCTCGGCAACGGTCGGCAGGGTGTTGTGGGACATGGTTACTCCGTTTACGTAGAAGGGTTTGGACTTGGACGGCATGTTTTGATTGAGGGAACACGCTTATGGCGACAGCGCACTCAGGGCGCCGCCGCCATCATGGTTCATTAGTCAAACTGGGTAACATCGATCAGGCGATTGGCCAGCGAAAGGTCGCTCTCGATGGGCACGAACTCGTCGCCCACATGCATGAGCTCCTCGTCACCCTTCGCCAACAGCAAGACAATGGTGGGAGCATCGGGGTTGACGTACTCCTCGCGCGCCGCCTTGAACGCCGCATGCACAGCGGCTTCGCGATCGAGGATGATCTTGTTCGGCGTATCGTCGGGAACATGTTCGGCAAGCTCGCGACAGACCTTCATCGGGTCCTCGTGAGCCGGGTCCTCGTTGGCAAAGATCATCAGGTCGGAATATGGTGCTGCCTCGCGCGGAAGCTGCTCGCGGCGCTCCTGTGCCTTGCCGCCGGCAGCGCCAAACACTGCGATAACCGGGCTGGCGGGAAACGCGCGCTTGACCGACGAGAAAAGCGAGCGGAACGAAAGCTGGTTGTGCGCGTAGTCGACGACACAAATCACGCGGCCGTCCTTCGACTCCACGACCTCCATACGACCCGGCACACGCAGTTTGGAGAGGCCCTTCTTGATAGCCTCGATACTGATGCCGATCTCGCGCGCAGCGGCGATAGCGACCAGCGCGTTCTCCACGTTAAAGTCTCCCGCGATACCCAGCAGGACCTTCTCCCCCGCCTCGGACTCGTCGGCACACAGGCCATGCAAGTTGAACTCGATGCTAAAGCCGACCATGCGTACGTCGCTCGCCCACAGGCTTGCCTCGGGATGCTCGACGCCAACGGTCACCAAGCGCTCGGCCGTCGACGCTGCCTCCAGCACACGGTCGACCTCTTCGGTGCCCAGATTCACCACAGCGGTCTTTGCCTGGTCAAAGATCCTGAGTTTGCTCTCAAAATAATCCTCAAACGTGGGGTGTTCGATCGGCGAGATGTGGTCGCGGCCGATGTTGAGGAAGCACGCCACGTCAAACGGCAGATTCTCGACGCGTTGGTACTTGAGCGCCTGGCTCGAGACCTCCATGACCATGGACTGGCGACCGGACGTGCGGCAGTTGGCGATATGGCGCCAGACCTCGGGGGCCTCGGGCGTAGTATTGGTGCTCTCATAGCACTCGATACCATCGTCGGTACTCACCGAGCCGATCATGCCGCAGGACTCGCCCGCCGCCTTGATGATGGACTGGAGCATAAAAGCGGCCGTGGTCTTTCCCTTAGTGCCGGTGATGCCCACGATCTTGACGTCGTGGTCGGGACGGTCGTAGACCTCCGGCGGCAACAGGGCCATGGCCGTGCGAACGCTATCAACAACCAGCATCGCAGCACCGCTCTCCTGCGCCAGCGGCTCCAGAGACTCGACCAGCGACTCCTCGCACACAAATGCGACGGCGCCCGCATCGAGCGCCATGCGCAAAAACGCGAGCTTAAAGGCAGCACCTTTGCAAAAGAACACGTCACCTGCCGAGACCGCGCGCGAATCAAACGAGCAGCCGGTCACGGCACGCTCGTCAACCTGCTCTGATGCGCGCAGCTCGCCGCACACATCGAGAAGCTTGGCAAGCGTATCGACCGTGGTCACGGTCGCGGAATCCGAATGGTGCATCTTTCACCTTTCTCAGCCATTTGGCAGGGACGGTTTTTATAGTAACTGAAACGCACCCACGCAAAAACGGCTCCCGGAGGAGCCGTTACGCGCAGGCGTTCGTAAGCCGAGGCTAGGCAGCCTGAACAGCGGGCTGGTCCTCGTCGATAAAGAAGCGCTTGTACCACACCAAGAACACGAGCGGCGTATAGATCTTGCGTTGGAAATCGCCCTTGCCCGCAAAGTGCAGATCGAGTAGGTGCATGAGCTCGTCGGTATCGAAGAACTCGCTTGCCCACGGCGCGGTGAAGTACTCCTTGACATAGTCGTACCACTTTTGCTCGCGCAGCCAGTAGACAATCGGCACCGGGAAGCCCACCTTGGGACGGGTGGCCCACTCATCGGGCAGCGACTTGTTGGCAGCGTGGCGGAGTACTTGTTTGTTGCCGTTCTCGTTGATGCGGTAGCGGTCGGGAATGTGCTCGGCGAACTCCATGACTTTGCGGTCCAGGAAGGGCACGCGCAGCTCCAGCGAGTGCGCCATGCACATCTTGTCGGCCTTGAGCAGAATGTCGCCCGGGAGCCACATGTTCATGTCCAGGTACTGCTTCTTGACCAGTTCGGGCTGACCCTTCACGCGTGCGTAGATGGGTGCAGCGAGCTCAAAGGCGCCGTCGCCGGTGTTGTACTCGGGCTTGAGCACGCCGTCGACCTCGCGCTCCGGCCATACCAGAGCCTGTCCCAGGAACGACTTCTCGGGGATCTCGGCACCCTTGACCAGGAAGTTATGTCCCTTGAAGTACGGCATATGCAGCGCCAGGTTACCGAGCGCGCGACGGATAGGCAGCGGCACCATCTTTTTGTACTTGCGGACCGGGACCGTATCCTCGTAGTAGGCGTAGCCACCAAAGAGTTCGTCGGCGCCTTCGCCCGAAAGCACGACGGTAACGTCCTTGCGGGCCATCTCGGCCAAGAACCACAGCGGCACGGAAGACAAATTGGACTGCGGCTCATCCATGTGATACTGGATGTCCTCGAGCGCACCGAAGAACTCGTCGGCGGTAATCATCTTGCGAACGTTCTCGACGCCGAGCTTATCGGAAAGCTCCTTGGCGTAGTTGGTCTCGTTGAAGTTCTTGTAGTCAAAGCCCACCGAGAAGGTCTTGTCGGGCATGAGGCAAGCGGCAATGTAGCTGGAGTCGACGCCACCGGAGAGGAACGACGCGACCTTGACGTCGGCGATGCGATGGGCCTCGACGCTCTCGTGCACGACCTCGTCCAGCTCATCGACATACTCTTCGAACGGCTTCTCGACGGCAGAGTAATCGCAATCCCAGTAACGCTCGATGTTCATCTTGCCGGTCGGGATATCGACGGTAAAGTAGTGCGCCGGCGGCAGCTTGTAGACACCCTCGAAGAAGGTCTCCTCGGTTGCCGAATACTGCAGCGTCATGTACGGACGCAGGGCCTTTTTGTTGACCGCCTTGTGGAAGTGCGGGTAGTCCAAGAAGCTCTTGATCTCGGAGCCAAAGAGCACGCCCGGAGCGCCGTCGCCCGCATCGGCCATGGGATAGTAGTAAAGCGGCTTGATGCCAAAGATGTCACGGGCGCCAAAAAGCTTGTTCTTCTTTTTGTCCCAGATGACGAAGGCGTACATACCGCGCAGGCGATCGAGGACGGCCTCGCCCCACTCCTCGTAGCCGTGCAGGAGGCTCTCGGTGTCGGCGCCGCAATGGAACTTGTAGCCCTTGGCTTCGAGCTCGGAACGGAGTTCTTGGAAGTTGTAGATTTCACCGTTGAAGACAATGACGACGCTGCCGTCCTCATTGGCCATGGGCTGAGCGCCGGCCTCGGTCAGGTCGAGGATCGACAGGCGGCGGAAGCCGAGGGCAACGCGGCCGTCGATAAACTGACCGCCCATGTCGGGACCGCGATGGACGATGCGGTCCATCATCTTGGTGAGCACCTCGGATTGGTTATCCGTCCCACCGACAAAACCGACAAAACCGCACATATACTATCCCCTCTGCTGTTGCTGGGCATCAAATCGAATCAGTAGCTTTTGAGTATACCCGAGGGCGTAAAGAGGGGCGGAATGTTCAGGCAATCTCAACTGAATCAGCTCCGCTGTGACACGCGCGAGTTACCTTTAATGGATATGAGGTGAATGGGGCGATTGTTTTGCTATACTCTCTCCGCACGGGCGATTGGCGCAACGGTTAGCGCAGGTGCTTTACACGCACAAGGCTGGGGGTTCGAATCCCTCATCGCCCACCATTGAATTGGAAACGGTCCTCGAAAGGGGACCGTTTTTGTTTGGCCCGGCGCATGGGATTCGACCCACCAACACGTCTGCCACGAAGGCCGTGGCCAAAAATGCCAAATATGACATTCAACTGGTGACAGTACTCATATTTGGCATTTTTGTCCAAAGGCTCTCCTGGCCATTGCAGATTTATGGCAAAAAGGGTTCCAGACCGTCCAACCATGCATCAAATGACGCACCGACGATCTGGAACCCGTTCAAACTGGCTATGTTTTACTCTCGCTACGCCAAAACGTCCGACAAAATCTCGATCAGACTGTCCACGTCGGCTTCCTCGCAGACGAGTGGCGGCAGGAAACGCAGCGTATGCGCACCCGTAGCGTTGATCACGGCACCGGCGGCCAGCGCGCGGGCAACAACACCATGCGCGTCGCCCGCGGCATCATCCAAATCACAGCCGAGCATCAAGCCGCGACCACGTACCTCGGTCACGTGCGGCAGCTTGGCGAGCTTTGCCTCCATATAGGCACCCACCTTGGCAGCATGGTCGGCATAATCGCCGCGCACAAGCGCGGAGAGCGTCGCGGCGCACGCCGCGACGGCCAAGCAGCTACCGCCAAAGGTCGAGCCGTGGTCGCCCGGCTTAAACACGTCGGCAATCTCCTTCTTTGCCACGACGGCACCCATGGGCACGCCATCGGCAATGCCCTTGGCTAGGCTCATGATGTCGGGCTCCACGCCATAGGTTTGGAATGCAAACGGCTTGCCGGAGCGGAAGATGCCGCACTGGACCTCGTCGGCGATAAGCACGGCGCCCACTTCGTGTGCCAGGTCGCGCGCTGCCGCCATAAACTCCTCGGTCATGGGGTGCACGCCACTCTCACCCTGGATCGGCTCGAGCATCACGGCACAAATCTCGCTCCCCAGCTGCTTAAAGATCGCACGCAGCTCGTCCACATCGTTGGGCGTGCAGGCCACAAAGCCACCCGGCAGCGGGCGGAAGCTGTCCTGCAGCCAATCCTGCATGGTAGCGGCAATGGTCTCGAGCGTACGGCCGTGGAAGCCGCCGCGCATGCACACGATGGTGTTGCCGCCATTACCGGCACGCTTGGCGTACAGGCGCGCGAGCTTCATCGAGCCCTCGTTGGCCTCGGCGCCAGAGTTGGCAAAGAAGGTCTCCCAAACCTGCTCATCCGCAGCCGGGGCACCAAGAGCAGCTGCCGTGGTCTCATCGCCGGCGACAATGGCATCGGCAAGCACGCGCGCACCATCTACGTCGTCGTTAGCAAGCTTGGACAGCAGCGCCGCGACCTGTCCGCGCTGCTCGATGTAGAAGTAATTGGAGACATGCATGAGCTTTTTGGTCTGTGCCTCGAGCGCCGAGAGCACGGCCGGGTCGCCATGACCTAGGCTGCACACGCCGATGCCGGCAAGAAAGTCGAGGTACTCACGGCCATCGTCGCCGGTGAGCTTCATGCCGTGACCCTCGACAAACTCGACCGGAGAGCGGCCAAAGGTATGCATAACGTAATGGGATTCAAGCGATTGCTGAGCTGCAAGTGACATGAGATGCCTTTCGTTGGGCGCCAGACGGCGCGGGGCTATGGGTGCAGGAATGGGGCGGCTGCGGGTCAGCTAGACCGTCTGAAGCTTCTCGACCTCGTCAAGGTTCTCGGTCAGACGCGCAGCAAACGTCGAAAGCGGATGCGGATGCGTATCGAACTCGTAAGCCGTCTCGGTGGAATGAATCACGGTGCCGACGCCGGCATCGGTCAGCAGCTCCAGGAGCAGCGAATGCGGCGTAGTACCGTTAATGATGTGGGCACGAAATACGCCGCCGGTAAGCGCATCGACGGCCGCACGCAGCTTGGGAATCATGCCCTTATCGACCTCGCCGCCGTAGAGCATTTCGTTAACCTCGTCGAGCGTTAGGTTGGAGATAAGCGAGTCCTTGTCGCTAAAGTCCTTGTACAGACCATCGACATCGGTCAAAAAGATCGCCTTATGCGCGTGGAGCGCCGCGGCAACGGCACCGGCGGCGGTATCGGCGTTGATGTTGAAGAAACCGCCGTCCTCCCCCGCCGCGACGGTAGCGATGACGGGGATGTACTCGCTATCGAGTAAGCGCTCGATATAGTCGGTGTTGACGTGCGTCACTTTGCCCACGCGACCGAGCTCGGGGTCGAGCGGCTCGGCGATGAGCGTGCCGGCATCGCTGCCCGACACGCCCACGGCCAGGTTGCCGTGGTGGTTGATGGCAGCAACCAGCTCCTGGTTAACCTTGCCGCCCAGCACCTCGCGCACGATATCCATAGTCGCCGGCGTGGTCACGCGTTGGCCGTTCTTAAACTCGACGGGAATATCGTAATGGCTCAGCGCCTCGTTGATAGCCTTGCCGCCGCCGTGCACGATGACGGGGCGCATACCGATGATCTTGAGCAAAACGATGTCGCTCATCACGTCGCGGCGCAGCTGCTCATCAACCATGGCGGCTCCGCCATATTTGATAACAACCGTCTTGCCGGTCAGGTTCTTAATCCACGGCAGCGCTTCAAACAGCAGCTGCGCGGTTGCTTCGTTGGATTCGCTCGAACGACAATTGCGTGCGAATTTCATAATCTGCCTCGTCTTTCGTATCGTTATCGCGCCGTGCTCCGCTGTCCGCAATCGCGGCAAGATGCGCAGCGTGCCTGGAATCTAGGAACGGTAGTCGCCGTTGATGGAGATATACTCATGCGTGAGGTCGCAGGTCCACACGGTCGTTGCCGCGTCGCCTGCGCCCAGGTCGACCGAGATCACGATCTCGGGCGCCTCGAAACGTCGTAGAGCCTCGTCCTCGTCAAAGGGAACAGTCAGACCGTCGCGACAGACGGGCATGCCCATCATGTCGATAGAAACGTCTTCCTGATTAAACTTCACGCCGCACTTACCAAGCGCCATAGCAACGCGGCCCCAGTTGCAGTCGTGGCCGGCGATGCAGGTCTTAACGAGCGGCGAGTTGGCAACGGCGCGGGCGGCGATATCGGCCTCCTCGTCGTTCACGGCGCCGGTAACGTTGACCGTAACAAGTTTGGATGCGCCCTCGCCGTCGGCGGCGATGTTGCGCGCCAGGCTCTCGCACACCTCGTGCACGGCAAATGCCAACTCGTCAAAGGCATCGGAACCCTCGACGATAGGCTCGGCATCTGCGGCAGCGGCGCCGGAGGCAAGCATGATGCAGGTGTCGTTGGTCGAGGTGTCGGAATCGACCGTTACCTTGTTAAAGGTCTGCTTGACGGTGGAGAGCAACAGGGCGTGGAGCGCCGCCGGCTCGACGGGGGCATCGGTAGTGATGACCGCGATCATGGTGGCCATGTTGGGCATGATCATGCCCGAGCCCTTGCACATACCGCCCACCGTATAGGCATTGCCTGTGTGTCCCGCAGCCTCGCTGACGTAGGACACGGCGTACTCCTTGGAGTGCGTGTCGGTCGTCATGATGGCACGAGCGGCATCGGCGCCACCGTGGGCGGAAAGTGCCTCGTAGGCAGCAGGAATGGCGGTCTCAAACGTGTCGATCGGCAGAATCTGGCCAATCACACCCGTGGAGGCAACCAGAATCTGCTGGGGTTCGCAGCCGATGACCTGCGATGCAATGCTGCACGTCTCGCGCGCGCATGCAAGGCCAGTCTCACCCGTGGCGGCGTTGGCATTGCCAGAGTTGACCGAAACGCCGGCGATGATACCATAGCCCTTGTCGGCACCGCCCAGGTTGGCACGGCTCACTTGCACGGGCGCCGCGCAAAAGCGATTGGTGGTAAACACGCCGGCACCGGGACAGGGTTTATCGGGCACGACGAGCGCGTAATCCAGACGCTCGGGGTTCTTGCGGAACCCAGCGTGGATGCCCGCAGCTTTAAAACCAGCCGCAGCCGTAACGCCACCCTCGACGGCGCGAATCTTGATATCAAACAGCTCGGTATTCATCGTCTTCATGACTCCTTATGTCAAACAAAAAACGGACATCGGTTGGTGCGCCATGCCAGTCGTAATCATGAGACCAGCTTAAGAGTGGCGCCCCACTCGATGCCCGACTACCAAATCGTTAACAATCGAATGTGCTACACCGGGCACGCCACTGTGGGCAAGCCTCGTCGCTCGTCAAAACCAAAGACGATGTTGGCGCACTGGACCGCCTGGCCTGCTGCACCCTTGCACAGATTGTCGATGGCGCCCGTCGCCACCAGAACGCCCGCGCGCTTGTTGAGCGCGAGGCCAATCTGGGCGGCGTTGGTTCCGACGACCGAAGCCGTCTTGGGCTGCTGGCCGGCGTCGAGCACGCGCACAAAGGTGCGTCCAGCGTAGAACTGCTTGTAATAGTCGACGACATCCTCAAGAGCCAGGGAGTCAATGGCCTGCGGCGTGAGCGGCAGCGTCACCGTGGAGAGCAGGCCGCGCTTGAGCGGTGCCAGATGCGGGGTGAAGACGACGCGATCGGTCAGGCCAAGGATTTGCTCAATCTCGGGCGTGTGGCGATGCTTGCCCACGCCGTAGGCCTCCAAGTTCTCGTCGGCGCTGCAAAAATGCGTACGAGCGTTGCAGGACTTGCCGGCACCCGTCACACCGCTGATGGCATCAACGATCACGGGGCCGCTCTGGGCAACCCAGCCAGCGCGCACGGCGGGCGCGGCGGCAAGGCTCGTTGCGGTGGGATAGCAACCGGCGCAGGCGACCAGCACGGACTTGCCATCAGCATAATCGGATGCGGCGGTCTCCAAGTCCTGGCAGAACAGCTCGGGCAGGCCGAAAGCGCGGGTCTTGAGCAACTCGGGGCTCGTGTGCTCGACGGCATACCATGCCTCAAAGACAGACGCGTCGCTCAGGCGATAGTCGGCCGAGAGGTCAATGCAGGAGACTCCCGCGGCAAGCAGGGCGGGCACCTGAGCCATGGCCGCGGTATGCGGCACGGCCAAGAAGACGGCGTCGCAGGATTTAAGCTCGGGGGCGTCATGCGTGGTGAAAACCAGATCGCTCACGCCAGCAAAGCTCGGATACACCGCAGACAACGGCTGGCCGGCATCGGCGTTGGACGTAATGGCGACAAGTTCAAACTCGGGATGACCGAGCACGAGGCGAATGAGCTCGGCTCCGGCATATCCAGCCGCGCCGACGATTCCAACCTTCAAAGACATATCAGACTCCTTGTCTGCGATTTATGCACCGATGCGCATTTCGCAGCGGTCGTTATGAAGTGGGTTGAAACTTTAGCACCAAAAGATGCATTAACACGTAAATGGTTTACATATTCATGCATTGAAACATTCCCGACACATTCGCTTGAAGGAATTGACGAATGGGGCGGGCCCCGTATTGACCGGCGCTCCTAACGGCGCCGGGCAATACGGGGCCCGCCCATGCGAAAACCAAGTTGTTAGGATGAGCCAGCTGGCTAGAGCTCGACCGGCACCCATTCGTCGTGATTGCAGATAAAAGCCTCGGGATCCTCGACGCTAAAGAAGACGAGCGTGGGGTCGTTAGGCCCCTCATAGTGCTCGCCCAGGCGCTCTAGATGCTTCCACCCGGCTTCGCGCATTTCGTCTAAGGCCCGGTCATCCAAGCCGGCACGCCCGCGCAAGATGAGCCAGCCATGGCCCGGCCACCAACTCGTGGCCTCAAAGCGCTGATTTTGTAGCAGCTCTTGCCACACGTCTTTGGTGTGCGCTGTTACAAACCACAGCTTGCCATCCTGGATCTGCGCAAACGAAAACGGACGCACATGAGGCTGTCCGTCAACGCTCGTCGCCAAATACCATGCCGGCACCGACGTCAGATACTCCAACACCGTATTCAATCCGTCCACGTTTCCTCCTGTACTAGCTAGTTTGGGAACCTGGTTTGTGCGAGCTAGAGCTCCAGGCGCTCCTCGCTGCCGTCGATATCACAGAAGCGCGCAGCAATGTTGCGGACCGAAAAGAAAGCAAGGCGGCCGTCGTTGGCACTCTCGTGTTCCTCGCCAATGCCCACCATGTGCTTAAAACCCGCTTGACGCACCTTGTCGCTCGCAACTGCGTCGTCCTCAAGTGCGGCTTCGCCGGTCAATACGATCCAACATTCCCCCGGCTTCCAGCCCGAGAGCTCAAACTTGGGATTCGCGCTCAGCTCCGCCCACACATCCTTGTCGCGCGACGTGCAAAACCACAACTTACCGTCATCGACCATGGCAAACGAAAACGGTCTCACGCGGGGCTGATGTCCGTCGGCCACATCGGTCGTGGCCAGATACCACGCCGGAATGCGCCTGAGATACGAACAGGCGCGCTCAAGCTGAGCCGTGCGGTCGTTGTCGGTCATAGGGGCCCCTTTCTTGCGCTCGAATCGCGCCTAAACAAGTTGAAGATTGATGACGATGACGCAGATGAGCAGCAACGCCGTCACCACCGCCGCCAACGCATCGTCGCGGCCAAACGTAAGCGCATGCAGACGTGTGCGCCCCTGCTCGCCGTGATAACAGCGCGCATCCATAGCGGCCGAAAGCGTCTCGGCATGACGGAACACGCCGGTGAACAGCGGAATCGCCACACTGCCGAGCATACGCACGCCGCCGAGCGGACCGCCCGTCACGCGCGCGCCGCGGCTTGCCTGTGCATCGGCCGTCTGCTTCATCTCAGTGGCAAACTGCGGCATAAAGCGTAGCGCGATACCCATGATCATGCCGAGCTCGTGCGCAGGAAGTCCCACACGCGCAAACGGCGCGAGCAGGCGCTCAAAGCCCGCGGTGAGGTCGAGCGTCGGCGTGGTGAGTGTAATGGCGCTCATGCCGGCCATCATCAACGTCAGGCGGCACGCCATAAAGGCGGCAGAATGCAGCGAGCCCTCGCTTATCTGCAAAATGCCAAGCTGCCACAGAATGCGCCCGCTCTGGTCGGAAAACAGGTTGAGCACTGCGACCACCACGACAATCGCCAGCAATGGTGCCATCGATGATAGGACCCGGCGCAACGGCACCCGGGACACGGTATAGATCAGGACAACGAAGATTGCGACCGGGGCCAGTCCGCAGAAGCTGCTGACTGTGAGCGTCGTGATCAGAAACACAAAGCCCAAGAGCAACTTGGTTCGCGGGTCCAGGCGGTGGATTGCACTATCGCCGGGATAGTAGCTGCCAAACGAAAACGCCTCCATCAGCAGCCCTCCTCTCGCGCGACCGTCTTGGATTTAGCAATGTCCGAGACGTTAGAAGAACCGTCTGAGCGACCGATCAGCAAATTTGCCAACTCGTCGGCCAACAACTCAACCGTATAGAGCCCGCCGCGGCGCAGCGGCACGCCCACCTCCGTAAGCGCCAGCGCCATACGCTGGGCGGCGGGAACGCCCAAGCCGATCGACTTGAGCTCATCGGCATGCGCAAACACCTGCGCGGGGGTTCCCTCGGCAAACACCGCACCTTCGTTCATTACGACGATACGGTCGCAGCAATTGGCCAGGTCATCCATGCTGTGCGAAACCATGACAACGGTCAGGCCCTCGCGATGGAGTCGACCGATGAGCCCTAGGAAATCCCTGCGCGCAGCCGGATCGAGCCCCGCCATGGGTTCATCGAGCACCAGGACTTCGGGCTCCATGGCGAGCACGCCGGCGAATGCCACACGCCGTTGCTGACCGCCCGAAAGCTCAAAGGGACTCTTGTCGCCGACCGTGGAAAGATCGAGGCCCACGCGCGAGAGCGATGACTCGACACGACGGTCGACTTCATCTTGCGGCAAGCCAAGGTTATGCGGACCAAACGCCACGTCCTGTGCCACGGTTTCGGCAAATAGCTGGCGCTCGGGGTACTGAAACACCACGCCGACCTTGGCCTTAACAGCGGCGGCGTCTTTCTTGTTTGACAGGTCGAGCCCCAGCGCGCGAACGGATCCCTCCTGGGGGCGAATCAAACCGTTGAGATGCTGGACCAGCGTCGACTTACCCGAACCGGTATGGCCTGCTAGCCCCAGGAACTCGCCGCGACGCACCGTCAGCGATACATCGCGCAGCGCCCACGGGCTGCTTGGGTCGTTTCCCCAGAGAGCCTGTTTACTCGATTTGCCCGCAGTGGCCGAGCGCTTATGCCAGCGGCGGCGCTCGCGCGGACTGAGCGAATAACTGTACGAAACATGGGATAGCTCGATGACGGGCTCCGACGCGTTCCCCTCGTTGTCTACCGGAACAGTGCCGTCAGTGATTTCCAACTGGGATGCGGAAGACTGCCCCGCGGTGCCTGCCCCACTCCGCTCGGCATAAGCCTGCGCAATCTCGGCGACCATATCCGCCTCACGCACCTGCGCACAAACGGACACGCCCTTCGCACGAAGTGCCATGCCCAAACGGCACGACTCTGGCATGTCAAGGTTGAGCTGAACGAGTTCATTCGCCCGCGTCAGAATCTCATCGGGCGCGCCCAGCATGGCAACTCGTCCCGTCTGAAACACGGCGACACGATCGGCCTCGGCAGCTTCTTCCATAAAGTGCGTAATCATCACGATGGTCATGCCGCGAGCGTGCAACGCGCGGCAAGCCTTCATGAGGCCCTTGCGTCCACGCGGATCGAGCATCGAGGAAGCCTCGTCCAATATGAGCACGCGCGGTTCCATGGCGAGCACGCCGGCAAGCGCCACGCGCTGCTTTTGGCCGCCCGAAAGCGCATGGGTCTCGTGGCGCTCAAAGCCCACCAGGCCCACGCCCTTCAGCGCCTCGCGTACGCGCTGCGCAATTTGCGCCGATGGCACGCCAAGGTTTTCGGGACCGAACGCAACGTCATCTTCGACAAGCGTTGCCACCAGCTGGTCGTCGGGATTCTGGAATACCATGCCCGCGGTCGAACGAATGTCGTAGACCAGCTCGGGGTCGGACGCATCCATGCCGTTGATGCGTACCGTGCCCGCATCGGGCTGCAGCAGCGCATTCAGATGCTTGGCAAACGTCGACTTGCCCGACCCATTGCCACCGAGGATGCAGAAAAACTCCCCGTCCTTAATGCTCAGATCGATGCCGTCAAGTGCCTGAGCGGCACCGTCGTAGCTAAAGGAAACGCCCCGACACTCAATCATGCGCGGCCTTTGACCTGGTCCTTTTTAGGCGTGATGAGGTTGGAGACTGCTTTATACACCGCCAGTGTCAACACCGAGTTAAGCACGGTCTTGATAAGGTTGAACGGCAGCACGGCAGGAATCATGAGCGGTGCGATCACATCGACCGAGCCATACCAGAACCATACGCCAATGGTCAGGTTCGCGACCATAGACAACGCCGTAGCGGCAATGACGCCGAGCGCCAGGCCAATCACGGCACCCTTATAGGTATGTATCTTCTGATAGACGATAGCCGCAGGCAGAATGTAGCCCAGCGTGGCAACTAGGTTCATAAGCGCGCCGACCCAGTCACCCGTGGTGAGCGCATGGATAACGATAGCCATAGCGGCAACAGCAGTGCCGGTGCCAGGACCATACGCAAACCCGCACACCATCGCCGGTACCAGCGACGGGTCATACGTCAAAAACGGCGCCGAAGGAAGGATAGGCAGCTGCACGTACATAAACAGGGCGCCCAAGGCACACATCAGCGCCATGGTAACGAGCTGTTTGGTGCTCCACCTATTCGTGTTCTCAAAATGGATATGCTGCGACTGTTCAGACATAAGATCACCTGCCTCTTTCATCCGGACTCTAACCGTTGGTACTGGGATCTCACCAGTTCAGCCGGCATGCGAACCAACGCACACACGGGTCGCGGACTCATCGGCTCGGTCGCAGGCACTTTACCTGCGCCACGGTACCCCTTTGGCACCGCCCGATTTACCGCCAGTGGGGAATTTCACCCCGCCCTGAAACAGCAATTGCAAGTGTAGCACGAGCAGATGCTCGCGCAAGTATGCCGAGGGTAATTTATGGTGGGGAAACGCTCTAGAAATACGTTCAGGACAGGGCGGCGCATCGAACCCCCTCATAGCCGCTCTTGCCCGATCTGACGCCCGCTATAGCACCTCCGTACCCCGCACGTATTTCCGCGTGATCCGCCCACTCTTCTCGGCGAGATAAACGAACCGCTCCAAACGCGCGAGCGGCTCCAGCTCACGCGGGCAACAGGCGTCGGCGTCGTCTAGCACGAGCGCATCGAATTCAAAGCCCTTGTCGAAACCGCCAACCTGGCCGAAGAACGACCCGCCACCGCGCGTCGCGAGCCAAAAGGCCTCCTGCCAGGTCAAAGGCGCCAACGCATCGTCCGCCAGCCGCCAGCGCAGCTTGGACACGGCAACGGCATCGGCCATCGCGCGGAACATCGAGAGCGTCGCACCGGCGGCGACATCTGTTCCGAGCCCCACATTGAGGCCATCTTCCATGTAGCGGCGCACCGGCGCGATGCCCGAAGCGAGCATCTCATTCGACTGCGGGCAGTGCGCGACGTACGCGCCTGCAGCCCGCAGCATCTCAGCCTCTTCCTCACCCGAGTAGACGCAGTGCGCCATGATCGCAGGTGCTCCCGGATGACCAAGAAGCCCCATCCTGCGATAGGTGTCGCCATAGCAACTCGACCAGGGACATAGCTCGCGCACCCACGCGACCTCGGAGGGATTCTCGGAGAGGTGCGATTGCACAGGCAAGTCTCGCTCAGCGGCAATGACACCGAGGCCACGCATAAGCTCGTCGGTGCAGGAGGGCGTAAAGCGCGGTGTAACGATAGGGGCGGTACGCGAAAATGCAGCAGCATCCACGGTATCGAGCCAGAGCCGCTCGGCAGCGAGAGCGGCCTCGTCGGTACCCTCAGTAAGGTAATCCGGGGAGTTGCGGTTCATGCTCACCTTGCCCACGCGGGTAACGAGGCCCGTGGCCTCAAGCTCGCGCATCAGGGTGACCGTAGCACCGACGTGCATGGTACCGAAGATGACGGCGCGCGTGGTGGCGCTGCGGCGTAGGTCGTTGGCGAAAATACGGTAAGCACGGACGGCGTAGGCGGCGTCAGCGTAGCGCGCCTCTTCGGGAAAGGCGTGGACGTTTAGCCAATCGAGCAGCTCTAGGTCCATACCCAGCCCACGGAAGGCATACTGCGGCGCATGAACGTGCAGGTCGGTCATACCGGGAACGATGAGCGCATCACCGCAGTCCACAATGGGTAGATTCTCGAAGGCAGCAGGCACCGATGCGGCATCAAAGACACCCTGCGAAATGCCATCAACACACACCGCGCAAGCATCTGCACGCGCCTCAACGCGATCGCGCGACGCGCTCTGGCACACCGTGCCACGGAGGATGAACGAGCCCCCGAACAATTCCATGACCTTAGACCCCCACTTTCCGATAACCGTCCACTGCCTCGACGCTGCCCGGCGGGATGGACGGGCGCGACCATGACGCCGCAGCGCAAACGGCGAGATATGTTACTCCCCAGTAAACACTTCCATGATAAGGGGTGGCCAGCCCGAGCTCCATCGGACTCGCCACCACTTAGATGGTAACCCTGTCTGAACAATGCCGCGGGCCGCTATTCCAGTTCCGCTCCGCTCGTCGCGATCACATGCTGCTACCAGGCGAAGAAAGTCTCAAGCGGTACGACAAGGGCGTAGAGCGGCGCATCAACGAATCGACGCTCGGAGAAGGTCGTCGAGCGCGGGCGGATACGGGTAGCGACACTCAGCAACGTCGTGCCTCACCTGGCGCTGGCCCTCTTTACGGGTGCGGACATACGATTCGAGCATAGCGAGCGGCCTCCCTGGAAGGCGTCACACTTCGAGCGGTATTGAGCACCAACGCGGGCGCTAGCGCAGGTGTCGCCCGCGATACTCGGGAGAATCAGCATCGGAATCAGGAGAAGCCGAGGAGGCTGAAGCAGAGGAGACGAAGGGGGCCGCAGGCCTGGAGGCTCCCACGGTCCACCCGTTTCCACCATCGCCACCAGCCGCGTCGGCGTCCAGCGTCACCGCAGCCGCCACGGCCGCACGCTGAGCTGCGCGGCGCTTCCTGCGCACGTGCCCGGCCACGAAGAGCCCAATCACAATGGCCAGCAGCGCGCCCAGAACGCCCAGCGCCACCGCGGTGGTGTTGATGCCCTGCGCCTCCTCGGGCGTGGGTATCTCGTTCGGAATATCCGCCCGCACGCCCGATACGAGCAGGCGGTGCGAGTTCACGCCGTAGGGCGTGCAGGTCATGAGCGTCACGCGGTCCTCGCCGGCGGTCACGCGCAACTTGGAATCGTCGTCGGGCTCGATCACGTCTATGCGGTCGATCTTGTAGCCCAGTTCTTCGCCCATCACCTCGATGTAGAACGAGTCGCCCACCTGTAGCTCATCCAAGCGCGTGAACAGGAGCGAGCCCGGCACGCCACGGTGACCGGTGAGCACGGCATGCGTACTCTCGCCGCCCACGGGCAGCGACGTTCCGTACAGGTGGCCGGCGCCAGCGGCGAGTACCTCGGTGGAGGTGCCGTGGTACACGGGCAGGTTCACGTCGATCTTGGGAATGCGCACCGAGCACATAAGGCCCGATCCCGCGTTAAGAAGTCCCTGGTAGGTGGTGTCTTGCGAGGCGATGGAGTCCTCAGAGCCAGAGGCGGTGGAGGCGCCGGAGGTGCTACCGAACGGGTCCACGACCTCGCCGATAACGTCCTGACCACCGGCAGCCAGCTGCGCATTGTAGGCCCGCGCGGCCGCAAGGGCCTCCTCTGCTTTCGGATAGGGCCAGCCATCCACCGTGTTGGCGGCGGCGGTTACGGCGGCAGTCTGCTCGGCCTGGGACATGGCGCGCAGGACGAGGGGCGTGGCCGCGATAACAAAACCGGCGGCAAAGCACAGGAGGGAAAGCAGGCGCAGGACGAGGGACGGTTTACGCCGGCTGGGGGAAGCCGGGTTCGAACCGCCGCTCGGCGTGCGCATCGTCGATACAGGCTTGATTGCCTCCATGTGGTTCACCTCCGGGGGTATGGGTGCGAGGGCGCGGTTAAAGCACCGACCCCGCCGCGGGTCCAAGCGCGACGGGGTGCGGCGAAAGGGAATATGAGAACGCGGCGCACGGGCGCTGATAGGAGACGACGATCGCCCGCTCGCCGCGTCATCAAGCTAGGGAATTAAGAGCGCATACGTGCACTCAGGGCAAAGGCGGCGCCAGCAGCCATGAGCAGCACGCCCACGGTGATGAAAACCTTGATGCCCAGGTCACCGGTCAAGGGCAGCTCGGTGAGGTTCTTGGCGTTCTTGACCGTAGCCGTAGAAGCGGTGTCGCCCGTACCGAAGGAGACGCGATTGCCGTCGGTGTCGGAGGTCTTGGTGTGGGTCACGGTCGCGACCTTAGTGTCGGCAGCGATGTTGGAACCAATGGTGAAGATAAAGCCAGGCAGGTCGATGTTGGTGTACCCGGCCGGGGCTTTGATCTCGTAGACGTGGTATTTGCCAGCAGGCAGACCGGACATGGCGATCTTGCCGTTATCATCGGTGGTGAACACACCATCGGCTGCATCGGCATCGGGCTTGCCAGTAGTGAGATTCTTCCAGACCTTGGTCTTGGTGTCTTGGGTCATGAACGTCTCGGTGTTACCGTTCACGCGGGCAATCGCGAACTTAGCACCAGAAAGCGCCTCGTTGCCAGCCATGTCGGTCTTCAGGATACCGAACTCGTAGGTGTAGACACGAACCTCGGGACCGGGGATCCTGGTGAACTCGTTATCAGGCATGTGGGAGTACTCGAGCTCGACAGAGTTGGGGTTGCCCACGGAAGCGATGATCGCGTCCTTGTTGACGGTAGCATCGAACTTAACGACGACGGTGTAGCCCTCGAGGATCTTTCCATCAGTCTTGGACTTGGAGCCATCGGCAATGTTGACGTACTTCCCCATGTCGATGGTAGTCACGTGGCCGTCGGTATATTTAGAGTCGGTGCCGTCGTAGCTAGCAGTGTTAACGGTGTAATCGGTGCCCTTGACGAGCGTCACATCACCTTTGCCGTCCTTCTTCTTCAGAGTGACGGACTTCACAGAGTTCTCGTCAACCGTCAGACCCTTGGAAGCGGTATCGATAAGCCTGAACACACGGGGAGGTTCCTTGATGTCGTAGCCGGTGTAGGGCGGAATGACGGAGCTGAGCTCATACTCGACCTTGCCGCCGATGAGGGCGTCAGCGTTGGAGCCACCATCTGCAACGGTGCCGGCAACAGAGTTAGTGATCTTCTTGCCAACGGTCGGAACGTTCATCTTCAGCGTGACGCTGCCCCAGTCGTTAGTCTCCGTGGAATAGTCGGCGAGCTTGGTGGCGACGATTATGGGGATGGACTGCGTTGTCGAATCGACCGTAGTATCCTTCAGGAACCAAAGGCCCTGTTCGCAGGTGTTATCATGGCCTTTCTCTGCACTCTTAAACTGAGTCGGGGAAGCCGTGGTTAATTATGGGTTCGGACAGCTTTTCAAAAATCGCCTTATCAACCTTGTTCTTCATAGTTCGCATGTTGTCATAGCGATTCACGTGGTCCAGGAACCACCGGAGTATTCCGCTCTCCTCGATAGTCAGCTGGTCCTCCTTGTCCAGCTTTGACAGAACTTTGTTGTACCGCCTCGTTACTATCTCGACTTTTTCCTTAGCGCCGAGATCCGTGAAGGCAACGCAGGCGCTGAGCCTTGAGAACATCGCCGGCCCCATCGCCCTGCGGGCCTCAGCCTCACTTGAGAAGTTGGAGGTCAGCAGGAACAGGGAGCCCCTCATGTCGACATCGTAGTTGGTGTCAACGTAGCGGCCCTCGTCGAAGAGCTGGTAGAACATGTTGTACAGGCGAGGACTCACCTTGTCGAACTCGTCTATCAGCACAACGTTCGACTCGCGTCCGAGCAGGTCTCGCGCAAAGCTAGCTTTTGAGTGCTCGGCTCCAAACAGGTAGTTGTACGCTTCCTCGGTCTGCATCATCGAGAATTGCACGCGCAGCAGGCCGCCGCCAAGCGCTTCGCTCAGCGTCTGAGCGGTCTCGGTCTTTCCCACGCCCGAGGGTCCGTAAAGGAGGACGGAGGACGGCTTTTCATCGTCCATGACCGAAAGCTTATATAGCTCGCTGATCAACGCCTTCTTGCTTTGCTCCTGACCGAGCACGCCGCTTCTCAGGGCGTCGCATAGCCTGGGAAGATCGCCCTTTTGCACGCTCCCGTAATCGTAATAGGCCTCCTCTACAGAACCCTCTGGCTGCGACGCCCTGATGGACTCGAGCACGCGCATGGGAGGGTTGTTGACAAAGAGCTTACCGATGTGTTGATACGACTCTTCCAGTATGTTCGAGAAATTTGGGATGACGTGGCTAGCAACGGAACCGAAGTCGTCGGCGCTCACGATGCAGTTGTCGACGCCCCTTGAGGGATCAAACTCCACGTTCCTCGTGGCGAGTGTGGATGCCCGAACCTTCTCGTTGTAGAGACGAACCGAGTCTAGGAACTTAACGGTTGTCTCAGTCGGGCCGATGTTTGCCTCCACGTTTCTTTTGAAAGCCGAGCGTGGGCCAAAGTAAACGAGCACCTCATCAGCCATTGCGAACGACCCCCGCGAGAATGGCGTCGAACATCAAAAGCGACTTATGCTCCAGCGGGTTGACCGGTGCTTCTCCCTCAACGAAGTCTGGGTTGTCCTTTGCGGAGAACCCCGCGACGCTCAATTCTCTGTCGGCGGCCAAGTCGTCCAGTCTGCATCTGCCGACCTGGACCGCATACACCCTAAGGTTCATCTTCAGCAGATCCGTTGAACGGTAGTTGTTTTTGAACGCGGCGTGATTGAAGCGAAGGACGACTGGGTTTCTCCTCGTGGTGACCCTACCCAGGAACTCAAGGTATCCCTTAGCCTTCGAGAGCGTGGAGTCGAGCTTATCGATAGAGATGTCGAATTCGCCAGCAGAGATGCCCTGCCCGCTCTTAAACATAGAAAGGTATGGGGTTATGAGGGCGATGCTCGACACGGAACCAGGAATCTGTTCGATACGGCATCTGGAAAAAGTCGTAATCGCATCTTTTTGCTCGTCTTTTAGGGATACCGCCTCAAGAAAATCAGTGAGCACCGTGTTCGTTAGGATGCTCTTCGCGACGGATCCGGAACTGAAGGATGCCTCGAGCGACCCCTCAACTTTTGCTGATGCATCAAGACCCACTAGCGTTTTGAGCAGCTTTGACTTCAATCCAATTCCCGCACCAGCGCTTGCGCTCTTGCCATTTTTAGACGTGTCCTCGTCGACGAGCTCGACCATGCTTTGGAGGCTTCCGCCGTTTGTTATCTGGATGTAGTCCGCAGCTGAGCCTTCATCGAAGTAGACGATTTTGACGATGTCGTTGTCCAAATGATCTCCTTTCAATTAGCCAAATTATACCCACCGGACAGGATCATCCGAACGGTCAGAATCCTTCCGCAACCTCATACAATTCCTTTGAGTCTTTTGGAGGACAATTGAGCTACCATTGTTTATCAGCAGTTATTCAGAGCTGTATTGCAACTTGGAGGACACGATGGGCGAGCAAGCCGACTACACATGGAGCGAAAAGATCTCTGGTGAGTTTAACGGCAATAGAAACGTAGCCGATCTTTCCGTCATCGCCCGTAAGGATCCTCTGGCTGAAGCATTCCCTGAAGAGTGGACTGAAGCCATTACATCTGAAGCGCTCGATTTCATCGAGCGAAGATTTGACAAGATGCAGAGCCAAACCACCGTCTCTGATTACCAGTTAAACGTCTTCCTACTGCTTATGATGGCGCCCGCATATAACATTCATTCTCCCTATGATCTCGCGGGACACATCCAAACTGGACCTATGGCCCATGGAGATTCCACCGCCTTTGGTCGCTTCGTCGAGGAAAAGGTATTCCCGGTTTTCGGCGTTCGAAGAGTGCCGGAGAAGTCTGACTCTGCCACAAAAACCCTTTTCTCGCCCGTAGATGCCGAAATGGATGTCGAAGGAGTCACCTATTACACTACCTGGAAATCTGGCCCATGGACGATGAACCAGTCGCATGCAAATGAGATGATTGCCCAGTTTCCAACTATTCATGAACGTTATGGGCGTGACATCATCCTCGGCATTTTCTATGGGAGATATGATCAACTGAACAACAAACCAGCACTTGTGTCCAGAGGCACAGGCTCATACTTCCATACCTTGGTGGGAAGCGAACTTTGGGAGTTCGTAACCGGAGTAAAACATGCTCATCGACACGTACTCTACGCTATACGCGAAGCGCAAAATCAGTTCGCCAACAGGCATGGTGGCAAAACTTTCTTCGAACACATGCTCGAAACTCGTCTCGTATTGACGCAGTCAATACGAGACGAGTTCGGAATAGAAAACGGCGATGATGAGCTTTGGAAGCAAATCATCAACAACGGTTTTTAGCCATTGCTCACAGCCCTATCGCCGTGACCATCATGAAGATAGACAGTGCCCTGCTTATACCATTTTCGGGTTCTCACCATTGAGAATATGTACTCGCTCGTCCAGGCGGGTGAACCTTCAGGAGCAGTATTTGCAGGCGCGCTCGCGGCTTCGAGAATAACCTCCGAAGCAACTTTGGCAAGACGAACGGGTACAGCATTCCCAATCTGCTTCATTTGCTCCATAGCGGTACCGAAGAACTTCCAGTGCTCTGGAAATTCCTGTATTCTCGCGCACTCACGGACCGAAAGAGCTCTAGTCTCCGATGGATGACATAGCGAGGTAGATGCGTGATTGGGCATCGTCACAATCGTGGGGCTGGGCAAATCCCAGGATAGTCTTCGCCACCAACCGGATCTTCCGCCTTTTGCAAACCACGCCTTACCCATCGACTCCTTCTGTATATCCTCAGGCATCGCCCTCCAATTACCTCCTTCCGGCACAAAGCTCAAGTACCTTTTCTTCCGTGGGGAAAAGTCAAGAACCTGCATAAGCTCTGGATCTTCGTTGAGACCTCCTATGGCATCGCGCAGAGTTCGGTACGGCTTTTTGTCTAAGCTGTGAGGCCCATAGGTTGGTTGAGGGAAGCGTATCCTCTGATTCCTCCTATTGCCGAAGAAGAGAACCCTTTCTCTTATCTCCGGCGATCCATAGTTGACGGAATTGAGCTCGAAATAGTCAACGCGATACGCTCCACCGAGCAGATGGGTCGCATCTTCGAGCCATATCTTTATCGCGCTTCCTCGGAGTTCCTCCGGGGCTAAGGGCGCACCGCCACGTTTCGGCCTCTCGGCAATAGGCCTATGCCGAAATTCGCCCGATAGGATGCCTCGAACATTTTCCATGAGAAAATAGACGGGCTGAATTCCTTCGACAAAACGGAGAAAATGCCAAATGAGCATTCCCCTCGCATCTTGAACAGTCCCTCTTTTCCCGGTCGTACTCCATGACTGGCAAGGAGGGCCTCCGATGAGCAAGTCCACCTCGCCAGGCTTTATCCCAAGAGACGACATAAGCTCAAAAGGGTCCAACTTTGATATATCGGCCTCGATTATTTTAGTTCTGCTGTTTCCGAGCCTTCCTTCATCTCGGTTTTTACGCAAAGCCTCGCAACAGGCATGGTCAAATTCGACGCATGCCAGCAGACTGAACTTGTTTTCATCTGCAAAGCCGGCGTCTAATCCGCCGGCGCCAGAGAAAAGAGAAATCACCTTTAAAGGAAGCCGCAGCTTCTCCTCGTGCAAAGCGGCAGGAGCGTCACTTGCAGATCCTATTGCAGTGAGTGCGGGAAGGTCATCGAAATAGGAGAGAGAATTCTTAGACTTCGAAGTAAAAGGGCACTGACGGCCCACTAAATCGTGACCCTTAATAACGGTGCCCTCTATCGCCCTAAGCGTCCTGTGCTTGCTTATGCCGCCAATTCTGACGACACTCACAATTGTCCAGTCTGGGCTCACAACAAGGGCAAAGGTCTCTGCCAGAATGCGCCTCTCATCCAACTTCCAAAACGCGCGAGCCCTTTCCCAGTATTCCTCTTCAGTTAACCCGGGCTCATAGCTAAGCTTGGTTCTCCCCAGCGGGTCAAGAGCCTCTGCCTTTCTGTTTAGCGACAAGCGAATAACCAGCATTGCTCCTCCTATACTTCTCCATAGTATATAGATTAACAGAGTCCCTACTTATGTGATAGGTCTTTCCAGTCAAGACCAAACAGCTAATGCCAGTTCCGTGAATCAGCGGTACTTCCCTTTACTCGAGAGAGTCAACAGCGCATTTGACTACTCAGCCGAGATTTCCTGCACGGTGGTGCTCAGTTCGGCACACACAAGAGTACGCACTGAGCACTCGCGTTCCTCTGAGCGTTCGTGCGTGGGCGTTTCAGTCTTTGTAAGCCCGAGCGAAAACGGACACCCGGGTTTCATCAGCTGACCGCCCCCTCTCGTTAGCTTAAGCGTGCCTTTCGCGGCAAAGCCGCGAAACAGCGACCGAGACACGTATCCCTATCAACCACGTCCTCCGCCCACGCCGACCTCAAGGCCGTAAACGCAGGGAATCCGCGAGGCGTGACGGGGGCTTCTCCCCAGAACATTCCGCACTGATATCTTCTGTATTGAAGACGTCGATGATGCACCCGTATACCATTGACGTCGACACCATCAGATGCGGACCGCGCGGTGACCCCACATTCCGCTGGCGCCCATGGGGCTGCCCTCGTTTCCTGACATGTCCCGCGCGGGCCGCGGCGAGCCGAGACCGCCGCATGACCTAATAGGAGCATGGAGCGATACCGCGGACCCGAACAACCGCATTCTATCGCGCCCCGTCAGTGTGCCGTCTGCCCGG
>DBFVZT010000093.1:0-23118 GCA_048486575.1 Collinsella sp.
TCGGCCGCCGGCTTGCAGCCGACGCCGGCGTCGAAGAGCTCGACGGCCCGCCTCCTGGACTCCAGGTCGTGCTTCGACCTGAGGTCTATACTCATGGAAAACCTCCCATTTCCCGATGTCCAAGAAATGGGAGGCAGTTCACTGTCCCCTTTGTGGTGGTTTTGCTCGTTAAAAGCGAGATATCGCTACTTGGAAAGCTCGTCGGCGAGAACCTCGATCTGAGCGCGCGAGGCGTCGTTGAGCGAGCCCAGCACGGTCACCTTGTTCTGCGCCAGGGTGATGTCCTTCATGCCCTCGAGCTCCTTGGTCATAACCTTGGCAGCAGCGGGCGCCCAAGAGCCGGCCTCGACGAGTGCCACAGTGCGGTTCTGGTAGGCATGCTCGGCGAGCGTGTGGATAAAGGTGCTCATGAACGGGAAAATCTCGCCCTGATAGGTGATGGATGCGAGCACCAGGCGGTCGTAACGGAACGCGTCCTCAACGGCCTCGGCCATATCGTCGCGAGCCAAGTCAAAGACGGAAACCTTCTGGCCGCGAGCCTCGAGTGCCGCGGCGAGCTCCTCGACGGCAGCCTTCAGGTGACCGTAGACGCTCGCGTAGGCAATTGTGATGCCCTCGTCCTCGGGCTGATAGCTCGACCAGGTGTTGTAGGTGTCGAGATAATAACCCAGGTTCTCGGTCAGCACGGGGCCGTGGAGCGGGCAGATGATCTGGATGTCCAGATCGGCGGCCTTCTTGAGCACGGCCTGCACGAACTTGCCGAACTTGCCGACGATACCAAAGTAGTAACGGCGCGCCTCGCAGGCCCAGCCTTCCGGATCCTCGATGTCGTTGGCGCCGAACTTGCCAAAGCCGTCAGCGCTAAAGAGCACCTTATCGGTGGCCTCGTAGGAGAAGAGCACCTCGGGCCAGTGTACGTTGGGAGCGCCGATAAAGGTTAGGCTGTGGCCGCCCAAGTCGAGCACGTCGCCCTCTTTGACGACCATCTTGCGCTCGGGGAAATCAGTGCCAAAGTAGTTGACCATCATGCGGAAGGCGCCCATGCTGGCCACGATCTGGGCCTGGGGATAGCGCTCCATAAAGGCAGCGATACCAGCGGAATGATCGGGCTCCATGTGATGAACGACCAGGTAGTCGGGCGTACGGCCGTCGAGCACGGCCTCGAGGTTGCCGAGCCACTCGTCGACAAAACCACCGTCGACCGAATCGGCGACAGCGATTTTATCGCCCAAGATAACGTAGCTGTTGTATGCCATACCGTTCTCGGACACGTCGTACTGGCCCTCGAACAGGTCAATGTCGTGATCGTTGACGCCAATGTAGCGGATATCCTTGGTGATCTCCATCAGGCAAAGCCTCCTAGATAGACAAAAGAACCCGTCTATCATAACACTCGGCAGCATTCCAACTGTTATCTGCCGGCATCCTTACCGATTGTTATTGAAATACGATAAATCGCCGTTTACCTGCGCAAACTATGAGCGTGGCATCGCCGTGCTATGTCGAATAATGAGCTGGCCGGGAATACGAATGGCAACGGTTTTGCCCGCCGTACCCGCCTCGGGAACCGCATGCTCAAACACCTCGCGCCCACGTTGATGCAAGTCGAATCGAACGGTCGTAAGCTCGTTATGCGCGACAAAATCATCGAGCGAATCGTCGACACCCACCACGCTCACGTCCTCGGGCACGCGCAGGCCGCTATCACGCAGCGCGGCGATGGCCCCGTTTGCCATCTGATCGTTTGCCGCATAGATTGCCGTCATGGTGCGGTCGTGCTCGGCCAGATACCTGCCGGCTTCGTAGCCGCTGTTGGCAGACCAGTCGCCCTCGAGCGGCTCCACCGGCTCGATATGCCTGCGCTCGAGCGCGTCTTGCCAGCCGGCGCGGCGGAACTGCTCGTCCACCGAGAAGGACGGACCGCCGATATATCGGATCTGCTCGTGGCCAAGCTCAAACAGATGGTCCATAAGCAACAGCGAGCAGCCGTAATGGTCGGAGTCAACCGTGGTCACGCGCGGATGCGCATACATGGTGACGATAACCGTTCCAATGCCCGGCAGTGGATCAAACGTCTCAAAATCGGGCGCCATGCGGCTCATGCCGATGATGATGCCATCCACCGGCAATGCGGCCATACGACGCGTGGCCTCGGCAAGCGAGAATTCCTCAGTCTTGGACATCTCGACCAGCGTGATGGCGCAATTATGCTCGCGAGCAGCGCTGGCGATGCCGTCGATCATTGAGAGGTTGCCAAACTTGGTGACATCGTTGATGCATAGGCCGACCGAATGGTAACGGCCGTCGCGCAGCGAGCGACCGGCATAACTCGGACGAAAGCCGAGCTCTTGCATAGCGGCCTGCACGCGCTGGCGCGTCTGCTCGTTAACGTTGGGCAAGCCGTTGGCGACGCGCGAAACCGTCTGCTGCGAAACGCCAGCAGCGCGGGCGACGTCGGCCATGGAGACCGGACGCGTACCTGTATCGTTGGACGGGCGCCTTGCCACAGGATCACCTTCACCCTTGCGAGATCTGAATAGCGTGAATGCCGGCCCGGGCAGAAATACATCCCGCGCCGAGGCCCGCTATCATCGGACGCATGTTAACGTACTCTACTTTTTCTATCAGCGGTTCTTTTGCTCCATATGTCCATACAGCCACACCGTTCACGGCCGAAAATCTACCGATTACCAGATTCTCAAAAAGTAACAAGCGATGTGTTATGAGTACGTTAACATAGCCCGTAACGTGCGGTATCGTGAACACTTGGTTCATGCCGCTTCAAGTTGTTAACGTACTCATAACGACGCAAAACTCACCTGTTCGCGCCAAGGAAAGGACCCTCATGACCGCCCCCGACGAAAAGACGCTCGCCACGCTCACCAAGCTGTTCGAGGAGGAGTTTGGCCCCATCGGCGACCGCCAGGTGCTCTATGTGCACGCGCCCGGCCGTTCCGAGATCAGCGGCAACCACACCGACCACGAGGGCGGCCACGTTATCGCCGGCTCGCTCGATGTCGCCGTCGACGGCATTGCCGTGGCAACCGACACCAACAAGGTTCGCGTTGCCGACGAGGGCTACCCCACCTTTGAGATCACGCTCGACACGCTGGATGTTCAGGAGTCCGAGAAGGGCACGTCCGCAAGCCTCGTCCGCGGCATGGCCCACGAGATTGCAGCCCTTGGCGTTGAGCCCCACGGCTTCGACTTCGCCTTCACCTGCTCCGTCCCCTCGGGCGGCGGCCTTTCCAGCTCTGCCGCCGTCGAGGCCGCGTACGGTCGTGCCATGGAAACCCTCTGGGGCGCACCCGCCATCGAGCCCGTCACGCTCGCTCAGATGAGCCAGCGCACCGAGAACAACTATTACGGCAAGCCCTGCGGTCTGATGGACCAGGCCGCCGTGTGCCTGGGTGGCCTCGCCTACATGGACTTTGAGGACCAGGCTCAGCCTAAGACCCAGAAGCTCGAGCTCAACTTTGAGGATCACGGTTATGCGCTTGTGCTCGTTAAAGTGGGCGCCGACCACGTGGCCGCCACCGACGACTACGCCGCCGTTCCGCGCGAGATGCAGGACGTTGCCGCCGAGTTTGGCAAGGCACGCCTGTGCGAGGTAAACGTTGCCGACTTTGACGCCAAGCTCCCCGAGCTGCGTGCCAAGCTGGGCGACCGTGCCTGCCTGCGCGCCGTTCACTACTGGTACGAGAACGGCCTGGTCGACAAGCGCTGGGCAGCTCTGAACGCCGGCGACATCGACCAGTTCCTGGTCCTGACGCGCGAGTCCGGCGCCAGCTCTGCCATGTACCTGCAGAATGTCGTTGCCAAGCTGGGTTCCGAGCAGCCTTCCATGTATGCCCTAGCGCTGGCCGAGCACGTGCTCGACGGCCGCGGCGCCGTCCGTATCCACGGTGGCGGCTTTGGTGGCACCATCCAGGCCTTCGTGCCGCTCGACCTGGTCGACACCTTCATTGCCAAGATGAACGGCTGGCTGGGCGAGGGCTCTGCCCGTCACTACGCCATCTCTGACAAGGGGGCTTACGCGGCATGGCTGTAATGACTGACGTGCGCGAGGCCGCACAGAACCTGATCGAGTACGCCATCCACCGATCGATGATCCGCCAGGACGACCGCATCTGGGCATACAACACCATTCTGGAGTGCATCGGTGCTACGGGCCCGGCGCTCGACATGGCCTGGGCGCTGCAAAACGAGAAGCTCTCGCTCTTGCACCCCGATACGCTCCCCGATTTTGACCTGGAGGGCACGCTTGCCGCGCTTTCCGAGGCCGCCGTTGTCAACGGTGCCGCCGAGGACACGGCATCGGGCCGCGACCGCATCGCCATGCGCATCATGGGCGTGCTGATGCCGAGGCCTTCGGTTGTAAACGAGGAATTCAACGGCCGCATGGGCGTCAACGAGCCCCGCGCCGCGACGGACTGGTTCTACGGTCTGTGCTGCGACGCCGGCTACGTGCGTCGTGCCGCTATCGCGCGCAACATCAAATGGAGCACCCCCACCAACTGGGGCGACCTGGAGATCACCATCAACCTGTCAAAGCCCGAAAAGGATCCGCGCGACATTGCCGCGGCCGGCGCCGCAAAGAACACGGGCGAGAAGTATCCCGCCTGTCAGCTCTGCATCGAAAACGAGGGGTATCCCGGACGCTCCGCCGCAGCCGACGGTGGCGCTCACCCCGCCCGCCAGAATCTGCGCGTTATCCCCGTCCAGCTCGACGGCGAGCGCTGGGGTTTCCAGTACAGCCCGTACGCGTACTTTAACGAGCACTGCATTGCCATGAGCTCCGAGCATCGTCCGATGCACGTCGACCGCAAGGGTCTGACCTGCCTGCTCGATTTTGTGGACCTGTTCCCGCATTACTTCATCGGCTCCAACGCCGACCTGCCCATCGTGGGCGGCTCGATCTTGTCGCACGACCACTTCCAGGGCGGCGCGCACGAGTTCCCCATGATGCATGCCGCCGAGGTCTCGCAGTTTAGCGTGCCCGGTTTTGACCAGGTCAGCGGTACCGTGCTGCAGTGGCCGCTCTCGGTGCTGCGCCTGCGCTCGCACGACCGCGCCCAGCTGCTCGACGCTGCCGAGAAGATTATCCTGGCATGGCGCGAATGGACCGATGAGTCTGTAGGCGTCATCGCACACACGGCCGACGGCGTGGCCCACAACACCGTGACGCCCGTCATCCGCCGCGTCGATTCCCGCGGCAATGCCGGCGGCGAGATCTACGAGGCCTACCTGGCGCTTCGCTGCAACATCACGACCGACGAGCATCCGCTGGGCGTATTCCACCCGCATGCCGAGTATCACCATATTAAAAAGGAGAACATCGGCCTGATCGAGGTCATGGGCCTGGCCATTTTGCCGCCGCGCTTGGTTCCCGAGCTCGGCGCTGTCCGTGAGCACTTGCTGGCAGCCAAGGCCGATGCCAGCTACGACCTTGCTGGCGCGCTCGAGGGCGACGACCTTTGCCGCAGCCATGCCGCGTGGGCCGAAGACGTCTTTGCCCGCCGCGCCGACGAGCTTACGGCCGACAACGCCATCGATATCCTGCACGAGGAGGTCGGCGTGGTGTTTGGCCACGTGCTCGACAACGCCGGCGTCTTTAAATGGGACGAAGCCGGCCGCGCCGCCCAGCAGCGCTTTATCGACTCGCTGTAGCATACGAGTTCGAGCCTCATCAGCGGCCACGACATAACCGCCCACACGACAACGGCACCCGCCGGCGACATCGCCGGCAGGCGCCGTTTTTGAATGTAGTCGTTGGGGACGCTCTTAAACGACCAGTCATTAAAGAGCATCCCCAATGACTAATGACTCGAGCGTGGAAAATCTCCCTCTTTGAGCTCGTATGGGCACCAAAAACGGGAGATTATCCACGCTCATTCTATTAGGAGTCACAACCGCTACAACTCTACGACCTCAACGCTGTTGTAGATCTCGTCCCAGCGGTCCATGACCAGGTGGCCGGTCTTGGGATCCATGGCGTTGAGCTTGCCGCAGGTATTGGCGGTCTTGAGCACCGTGACGTCGTCGGCACCAGCAGCAATGGCATGCGCAAAGCCGGCGATGGTCGAGTCACCGGAACCCGTCGCGTTCACAGCCGCAATCGCGGGCGTCTTGGCGCGGAACGCGCGGCCCTCATGGAAGCCCACCGAACCGGCAGCGCCCATCGAAACGACAACCCAGGGGATACCGGCAAAGCGGCCGTCGGCGGCAAGCGCCTCGCGCAGGGCATCGACATCATCAGTCGTAAAGGACGTACCCAGCAGGCCGTTAATCTCGGTCAGGTTGGGCTTTACGAGCTCAGGCTTGGCGTCGGACTCCAGCGCGGCCTCCAGCGATGCACCCGAGGTGTCGAGCAGCACCTTGGCGCCCGCCTCCTCGGCGATCTTGACGAGCTCGGCATAGTAGCCGGCATCGACGCCACGCGGCAGCGAGCCCGAAAGCGTCACAACGTCCGCCTTCGCTGCAAGCTCGGCGAACTTGGCCGTAAAGGCCTCGAGCTCGGCCGGGGCGATCTGCGGGCCGCTCTCCAGCAGCTCGGTCTGATTACCCTCGTGCAGAATATTCAGGCAAATGCGCGTCTCACCGGCGATGGGCACAAAGTCGTTCTTGACGCCGTCGGCATCCATAAGCTCGGCCATATAGGCGCCCATGTGGCCGCCGATCAGGCCGGTCGCGAGCACATCGTCGCCCAGCTGCAGCAGCACGCGGCTCACGTTGAGGCCCTTGCCGCCAGCGGTCTTTTCGGGCGTCACACGGTTAACATCGTCGATGATCAGCTTGTCGAGCTGATAGCGCGTATCAATCGACGGGTTCATGGTAACGGTCAGAATCATATTGAACTCCTGTTCCGGGGCGGCATGACCCACCCCAAACATACGATAGCTCTTTAAAGGATCTCGATCTCAAAACCGCGGATGACGGTCTCCCCCGGCTTGGCAACCAGGCAGCCACGCTTGTGCTCCAGAATATCGTCCTCGTCGGAGCAGGTGGACAGACCGCCCCACGGCTCAACTGCCACAAAGTCGCCCTCGGGCTTGCTCCACACAATCAGGTACGGCATATCGGGGAACGTCAGGCGCACGCCCTTGTCCTCGGTTTTCTTGGTCAGCGTAACCACGCGGCTCTCGAGCACGTCGAAGATGGTCTCCGCGAAGTCGAAGAGTTCGTGGGTCAGCGGCAGGTTCTGGCCGATCATGGGGTTCTTGCTGCGATGTTCAACATCAATCAGACCCGTCGAGGGAACGGCAGTACAGAGCTCGGTGGCCTCGCGCTGCTCAAAACGAAGCTCGTAATCGTCATAGGACTCGCCCTCGTCGAGCGGGCACTTAAAGCCGGGGTGACCACCCACAAAGAATGGCATATCCTCGGTGCCCTCGCTGGTCACCTCATACGACACGCTCACCTTTGCTGCATCGACCGTATAGCGCGCAACGATCTTAAACGGATACGGGTACTGCTCGAGCAACTCGGCATGGTCGGTAGAGCTTAGGCTCAGCGCAACCATGTTGTCGCTCTGTTCCTCGAGCTTCCACTCCTGTTTGCGCGCAAAGCCGTGGCGGGCGAGTTTTACCTCGCGGCCGCCCATGGTCATTGCCTGACCGTCACGAAGGCCACCGCAGATCGGGAAGCAAATAGGTGCCTGGCCCGACCAGACCGCCGGATCGCCCTGCCACAGGTACTCACGACCGTTGGCCGCAATAGAAGTGAACGACCCACCCGCCGTGCTCAGTGCTACGCGAATAGAACCGTTATCAAGAACAAACTCCATAGGAGCCTTCCCTTTCTTACGACAGCCCGCCAAGTCAATAGGGCTGATAGAAAACCGGCCCGCGCCCCCTCACAGAAACGCGAGCCGTCAACGGACTAGTTAATTACGCCGGATACCCGCTAATCATGGTATTCGCCGCGGTCCCACTTCTCGAGGAACTCGTCAAAGAAGTGCGGGTCAGCCTGAGCCTCGGCGTCGGCCTTGTTGCAGGCATCGATCTTGGCAATCAGAGCATCGTGCTCGGGAGTCTTCTCGTAGGGCTCCTCCAGGAAGGCAAGCATGATATCGGCCATCAGGAACTCGCCGGTGATCTTGCCGCCAAAGCCCACGATGTTGGCGTTGAGCTCGCGACGGGCATACAGGGCAGAGGTCATGTCGCGGACCAGGGCGCAACGGGCGCCGGGAACCTTGTTGACGGCGTTGGTGATGCCGATGCCGGTGCCGCACAGGGCCACGCCAAAGTCGGCCTTGCCGCTGGCAACAGCCTCGCCCACGGCCTTACCGTAGATGGGATAGTGCGTACGGGTGTGGCTGTAGGTGCCGCAGTCGAGCACCTTGTAGCCAGCCTGCTCCAGGCGGTCGGCCAGATAGATCTTCTCGTCCGTAACGATATGGTCGCAACCGATTGCGATGGTCTTCTTCATCAGAACGTCCTTTCGTCTGAATTCACAAGTTGAGATAGAAGTTCGAGTTCTCGGTGGCTCTCGTTAGGCCATCTTGTTGAGCATGTCGACACGAATCTGGTGACGACCGCCGGCGTACTGGGCACGCAGGAACTCGCGGGCGATCTTCTTGGCGACCTCGGTGCCAACGACACCCGGGCCCATGGTGACCATGCGCGAACCGTTGTGCTCGCGGGTCATGTAGGCGGAGCGCTCGTCGGAAATGTTGGCGACGACCATGCCCTTCATCTTGACGGCGGCCATATAGGAACCGACGCCGTACTTATCGAAGGCAAAGCCCTGGGAATCCTTGTGCTCCAGCAGGTCCTTGGCAACGGCGGTCGCGGAATCGACAAAGTCCGCGGCAGGGGTCTCGGAATAGTCGACGACCTCGTGACCGTCGGCGATGAGCATCTCCTTGATGGACTCCTTCATCGACATACCGTCGGCATCGGAAGCGATTACAACCCTCATGACATCCTCCTTGAGAGATACGCAGGTGCGTAGTTTCTGTTTGGAAGTGTTGAATCGCGTTCAGGTCCGGGCATCTGAATGTGCGGTTCATCACTGTTCATGTTTATTTGAACACATTCGAACAGTAACTGCAACAACTATTTGTTTATCTTTGTTCTTTTTTGAACAAATACCGTTCACGGATAATTGCTGACCGTTTGGACTGGGCACGGACGTAGCGACCATGTGTTCAACAAACAAAAGGGCGGCCGAGAACGTGTCTCGTCCGCCCTTCTCACGGTTGATCTTCCAAAGATCGCTTTGCCGCCTACTCAGACTGCCCGCTCTTCTTGGCATGTCTGGACGGAGCGCTCAAGAAACGACCCGTCAGATAGTTTGCGGGACCGGAGATATCGATCCCCAGCAGGGTGTGGCCCAGCCACAGAAACGCCACGAGCACCAGCAGCGGGATAACACACGAGGTCACGATCATCACGATGACGCCTTCGATGAGGTCGGTCACCTGCTGCACGATCTCGTCGGTCATCTGCTTAGCACCGCTGGTTACCGACGTGACCAGGCTCGAGGCCCCATCAGTCAACTGCTCGAGCACGTTTTTGGACTCCGTGGCCTCGGATTTTTTCTTGTTCGATTTTGAGCTGGTCTCGGCTGATTTGTCCGTGGTGTCGGCCGCGTCCGCGGCGTCCGCAGCCTTTTGCTCAGCCTGTTCAATACTTACGCGATACGTTTCATCGACCTTCTGCGACACCCATACGCTTGCAGGCACCAATGCCATGCCAATCACGGCAACCACCAGCACGCGAGTCGCCACACGGCGCAGGACAGCGCTCGTGCTCCAGCGCCCGTGAATGCCAAGTGAGACCGCAAAGAGCACCAGCGCAAACGGAATCAGGATACCCAGACCCACCGACCACAAAATGGTCAGTAGATATTTCTCGAGATAGAGTACGGCGAGCACAATTCCTAGGTTGCCCGAAAGCTGTGCGAGCAGCTCGGCGACCGGCGTTCCCGTATCGCCCGGCAGCGCCGTGATACCTGCAGATAGGGCAACGCACGAGGTCGTGAGCGCCAAAACGTTGCCCTTCTTTTGATCGATAACCTCGATGGTGGAGTCCCATGTCTTGGTATCGGCGAAATGCGGACGAGCTACAAAGCCCGACAGCAGCGCCAGTACCACGAGCGCAACGATAAAGCCAATCTGCAGTTTTTTGTTTGCGCACACGACATCGGACAGACTGGGCTGCAGCTCGGTTACCGTCGTGTGCTCGGTTATCTGGACAGGACGCCCATGAGCCATCTCGTGCGCGTCTCTTTTTTGTATTGACCCGTTATCCGGCATTTGGATACCTCCTCAGTCCGGGGCTTAATGCGAAAGGAAGTATACCCACCGAGCAAAAAACGAACGGGAAGACGAACAGAGCGCACCAAGACTGTCCCCAATGACTATCTCCGGATGAGTTGCGGTGGAATAGGGATTGTTTTGCGCCCGTCGGCCCCTATTCAGTCCCTATTTCACCGCAACTTGGAGGAGGACAGAAAAAGCCCTGCCGCGGGTAGCGGCAGAGCTTTTGGAAGGGGACTTGATTGTGCGGACTCGTTAGGCGAGCTTGGCCTCGAGCTCGGCGATGCGCTTGTAGGCATCGATGGTAAAGCGGGCCTGCTTCTCCAGAATCATAGTGGTCATGAGAGTGTCCTGAGCGTGAGCCATGATGAAGGTCATCTCCATCTCGCCACCGCCGGCCTCCTGCGAAAGCAGCTTGGTCTGCGTGTCGTGGGCACCGATGAGCGCATCGCTGGCATCCTTGTGCAGCTGTTCGGCCTTCTCAAAGTCACCCTCGCGAGCAGCATCGAGCGCTGCAAGCAGATCGGTCTGGGCGTCACCTGCATATGCGACAATCTCGAATCCAACCATCGAGATTTCTTCTTTGGTTGCCATATTGCGTTCCTTTCACATATGAACCAATGGAGAGCATCGCGTCCGGGCATACGCGCTGCGTTCTGTATGGCAGAAACATTAGCATTCAAACAAAAAAGAACATCGCAAAACGTAATTTCGAGCTATGAACGGTCACTTTTCGTCCGTGAACGGTTTTTAAACCAATCTGAACAATATCGAACACAATTAGCGGAAACCCAAACAGACCCGCGCCCTAGCGCCAATCGCGCACCGTATCGCCCTCGACGAGCACGCCCGGAAACAGCATGTGCTCCACACCGGGCGCAACGCCCTCGGCGCCGGCAATCTTGTCAACCGCCCACATGCCGACGCGCTTGTTGTCAAAGCGCACCGTGGTCAGGCGACAATCGGGCACGATATCGCCCAGGCTGTCATCAACACCCACCACGCTCACGTCCTGGGGCACACGCTTTCCGCGCGACTCGAGCCCACGGATGCAGCCATATGCCATGGCATCGTTGGAGGCATAGATGGCCGTACAGGTCGGATCATCCGCCAGAGCCTGACCGGCAGCATATCCGCTCTGTGCCGTCCAATCCCCACGGACGAGTCGCGGCGGCTCAATGCCATGCGCACGCAATGTCTCGCGCCAGCCTTCCTCGCGCCGCATGCCCGAAAGCGAGCGCTCGGGACACGAAATAAAGTGCACGGTTTTGTGCCCCCGCCCCAGCAAGTACTCGACCACCTGGCGCGAGCAATCGAACTGGTCGTTATCGACCGTTGAACAGAGCGGGTGCTCCAGCATGGTAACGAGCACCGTCTGCATGCCGGGCAGCGGCTCAAAGGTGCCAAAGTCCGCCGGCATGCGGTTCATAATCACGACCATGCCGTCTACCGGCAGCGCGCTCATACGCGACGATGCGCTCTCGAGGGTATAGGGATGTCCATCTACTTTAGTGAGGGTGATGGCATAGCCATGTTTGTCGGCCGCGGCGGCAAAGCCCTCCATACGGTCGAGGTTGCCGGTACCGGTAATGTTGAACATGGCGACGCCGACGGTCTTAAACTTGCCACGGCGCAGCGATCGACCGGCGAAATTGGGGCGATACCCCAGCTCGCGCATGGCGGCACGCACGCGTTCCTTGGTCTCGGGGCGCACACTGGGCGAATCGTGCACGGTGCGCGAGACCGTCTGCTCCGAGACGCCCGCGAGGCGCGCCACGTCTTTGACGGATACCGATTTTTTAACAGCGGCCATAGGTCGATCTTTCTATGTCAACGATGCCATTGGTGGCACCCTACGCAGTCAAATGAAGCGTCTTCAAGTATATCTAACGCCTCCCCCACCATACGCTCACCACCCAAAACCTACCGTTCACCGACATTTTTGTTTCCCCGAACGGCTTTTGGCGCCCAAATGTTAACGTTGCCATTGTGCAAACACAGAGCCACCGGGCGGCTCAAATGTTTACGCGTAAGGAATCGACGGTTCGCAGGCACAGGAACCACCGGTTCGCGTCTTTTTTTGTGTCGCAAAATGGCAACGTCAACATTTTGGCAACCGAACGCCAAAAGCTACCATCGTTGCTAACCCACCGACTCTTAGGAGCATTGCATGGAGCAACTCATCGCCATCATCGAAAAGGGCCAGCCCTTTTTCAACGCGATCGCCCGCAACAAGTACCTCAAGGCGATCCGCGACGGCTTTATCTCCGTCATCCCCATCATCATCTTCTCGTCCATCTTCTGCCTGGTAGCCTCGGTCCCCAACATCTGGGGTTTCTACTGGCCCGATGACATCAACAACGCCCTGTGGAAGTGCTACAACTACTCCATGGGCATCCTGGCCATCGCCTGCGCCGCCACCACGGCCAAGCACTTCGCCGACGCTCAGAACCGCGATCTGCCCAAGAACAACCAGATCAACTTCATCTCGTGCATGTGCGCGGCCATCATCGGCTTCTTGCTCCTTTCGAGCGACACCATCGCCACGGACGCCGCCAGCGGCTTCAACACCACCTACCTTGGTTCCAAGGGCCTGCTGACCGCTTTCATCGCTGCGTTTGTGACCGGCATCATCTACAAGTTCTTCATTAAGCGCAACATCACCGTCAAGATGCCCGAGCAGGTCCCGCCCAACATCTCGCAGACCTTTAAGGACATCATCCCCTTCTCCGTCTGCATCACCGTCTTTTGGGTCTTTGACATCGTCTTCCGCGCTGCTTTTGGCTTCTGCTTTGCCCAGGGCGTCATCCAGGTGTTCCAGCCCCTGTTCACCGCTGCCGATGGCTACATCGGCCTCGCTGTGATCTACGGCGCCATGAGCCTGTTCTGGTTCGTGGGCGTCCACGGCCCCTCGATCGTCGAGCCCGCCATCGCCGCCGCCCTCGTTGCCAACATGACCGACAACCTGGCTGCGTTCCAGGCTGGCCAGCACGCTTCCGCTGTCCTGACCCAGGGTGCCCAGTACTTCGTCGTCTGCATGGGCGGCACCGGCGCCACGCTCGTCCTGGTCTTTATGTTCTGCTTCCTGGCCAAGTCCCAGGAGATGCGCGCCGTCGGTAAGGCCGCTATCGTTCCCGTGTGCTTTGCCGTCAACGAGCCGCTGCTGTTCGCCGCACCCATCGTGCTCAACCCCGTCTTCTTTGTCCCGTTTGTCTTTGCCCCGATCGCCAACATCTGGATCCTCAAGATCTTTATCGACTTCTTGGGCATGAACGGCTTTATGTACACCCTGCCCTGGACTGTCCCCGGCCCCATCGGCACCATCATGGGCCTGGGCTTCCAGCCGCTCGCCTTTGTGATGCTCGCCCTTATCCTGGTCGTCGACTTCGTTCTGTACTACCCGTTCTTCCGTGCCTACGACGCCCAGAAGTGCGCCGAGGAGGCCGAGATTTCCCAAGAGGAGCTCGCCGCCAAGAACGCCGAGAAGGCCGCCAAGCTCAGCGATGCCTTCCAGGGCAAGGCTGACGCCAAGAGCGTTGCCGCCGGCGCTGCTGCCGAGGCCGTGAAGGCCGACGCCCCCGCCGCTGTCGCCACTGAGGCAACGACCGCCAGCGACCTCAACGGCAAGCGCGTACTCGTGCTCTGCCAGGGTGGCGGAACCTCGGGCCTGCTCGCCAACGCGCTGGCCAAGGCCGCCAAGGAGCGCGGCATCAATCTTGAGACCGCTGCCGAGGCATATGGTAACCACGTCGACATGCTCCCCGACTTTGACCTGGTCGTCCTGGCCCCGCAGGCTGCCAGCTACTTGGCCGACCTGCAGAAGGACTGCGAGCGCGTGGGCAACAAGTGCGTCGCCTGTCGCGGTAAGCAGTACATCGAGCTCTCCCAGAACGGCGATAAGTCTCTCGCCTTCGTTTCCGAGCAGCTTTCGAAGTAAGTAACGCTCAGGGCCAGCCGACCATCCAAGACCGGCTGGTCCTTCGATTTAAACGATTGGATCATCATGTCCGTTAACCCCGCTAGCGTCACCAACCCGCCTGCGCAGTTTCCCGAGGGCTTTGTCTTTGGCGGCGCCACTGCTGCTTACCAGGTAGAGGGCGAGACCCGCACCCACGGTAAGGGCAAAGTCGCCTGGGACGACTTCTTGGAGGCCCAGGGGCGCTTTTCCCCCGATCCCGCTTCGGACTTCTACAACCAGTACCCCGTCGACTTGGAGCTGTGCGAGGAGTTCGGTATCAACGGCATCCGCCTCTCCATCGCCTGGAGCCGCATCTTCCCCAACGGTACCGGCGAAATCAACCCCGAGGGTGTCCAGTTCTACCACGACCTCTTCGCCGAGTGCCACAAGCACCACGTTGAGCCGTTTGTCACGCTGCATCACTTCGATACGCCGCTGCCCCTCTTTGAGAAGGGCGACTTCCTCAACCGCGAGACCATCGACGCCTTTGTGGACTTTGCCACCTTCTGCTTTAAGGAGTACGCCGACCAGGTGACCTACTGGTTCACCTTTAACGAGATCTGGGCCGACGCCTCCAACACCTACATCGATGGCACCTTCCCCGGTGGCGTCAAGGCGCATCTGGCCGAGGCTTTCCAGTGCGAGCACAACATGATGCTCGCCCACGCCAAGGCCGTGCTGGCCTTCCACAACGGCGGCTTTAAGGGCAAGATCGGCGTCATCCAGTCGCTGGAGTTTAAGTATCCGCTCAACGAGAACGACCCCGCCGACATCAAAGCCGCCAACAACGAGCACGTGCTGCAGAACCAGTTCTTGCTCGACGCCACCTTCCGCGGCGACTACGCGCCCGACACCCTCGAGTGCGCCAACCGCTTGGCTGCCGTCTCGGGCGGCACCATCGAGATCCTAGACGAGGATCTGGAAATCATGCGCGAGGCCGCGCTCTACAACGACTACCTGGGCGTTAACAACTACCAGTGCCGCTTCTTGAAGGCCTACGATGGCGAGAACGACCTGCACCACAACGGTACGGGCGAGAAGGGCACTGGCCGCTGGCGCGTTAAGGGCATTGGCGAGCATGTGAACAAGCCCGGCGTCCCCACCACCGACTGGGACTGGATCATCTATCCCGAGGGCCTGTTCGATCTGCTCGTCTACATTAAGCAGCGCTACCCCAACTACAAGCAGATCTTCATCACCGAGAACGGCATGGGCTACAAGGACCCCTACAAGGACGGTTTTGTGGACGATCAGCCGCGCATCGACTACATCGAGCAGCACCTGCGCTGGTTGCTCAAGGCCATGGAGGTGGGCGTCAACGTGGGCGGCTACTTCCTGTGGAGCCTGCAGGATCAGTTTTCCTGGACCAATGGCTACAACAAGCGCTATGGCTTCTTCTACGTTGACTTTGAAACCCAGAAGCGCACGCCCAAGGCAAGCGCATACTGGTATAAGCACGTGGCGCAGACCCGTCGTCTGGACTAGCGGCTGGCGGGGTCGCCTGCCCACATAACCTGTCCCCATTTCTCAGCCGGGGGCGGCACGTCACACGGCGCGCCGCCCCCGGCCTTTTTTGGGCGGTTCGGGGGCCGCTTGTCTCAATCTGTAACATCTAGCCGAGTTTTTGGGTCCAAGCTGTTACAGATTGAGACGAACAGGATTGCTCTTTCCGAAGAATCTAAATCTGTAACACGTAGCCCGCTTTTGACCGTCTACCTGTTACAAATCGAGACAGACGGAGTAGGACCTAACCCCGTATGTCCCTAACAGTCGAGCGTTCGACCAGCGTGCTCGGCACATGAATCGCCTCGATAGACGAGCTCTCTCCAATCGCCGCCTCAAACGCAAGCTTACCGACACCGCGCAAATCAAATCGCAGCGTCGTCAGCCGATTGTGAGGAACAAGTCCCTCGAGTGCGTCGTCGATACCAACCACGCTCACGTCGTCGGGCACGGACAGGCCCGCGTTCTCGAGCGCGGCGATAACGCCCAGCGCCATCTGGTCATTTGCCGCAAGCACGGCAGTCGGCGTCTGCGACCCGCCGGCAAGCACCTCGGCCGCAATCCGCTCGCCCATGGCGTACCCACTGTCCGCACTCCAATCGCCACGCAGCATCGGAGCGGCATCGACATGAGCACGACCCAGCGTATCGCGCCAACCGGCCTCACGAAAACGCGAGGAAATCGAGTTTTCCGGACCCGCCACAAACCGCATATTCGAGTGACCATGTTCCAGCAGATAATTGGTCAACAGCTCGCACGAACCATACTGGTCGGAGTCGATCGTCGTGCAGCGCGGATGCGCATACATGGACAGGATGACCGTTCGCACTCCCGGCTGGGGAACAAACTCCTCAAAATCGGGAGCCATGCGGTTCATGTTGAGAATCATGCCGTCGACGGGTCGCTCGACCATGCGGCGCGAGGCATCGGCAAGTGCATAGGGCTTGTCGCCGCCCATCTCGATCATAGTGACGGCAAAATCATGCTCGCGCGCCGCTTGCATGATACCCTCGAGCGTCGCCAGGTTACCGACACGTGTGATGTTGTACATGCACAGGCCAATAGAACGATACGACCCGCCGCGCAACGCCGCTCCAGCAAAATTGGGACGAAAGCCCAGCTCTTCCATGGCGGCCAGCACACGCTTGCGCGTCTTTTCCGTCACGTTGGGCATACCGTTGACCACGCGAGACACAGTCTGGCGGCTCACGCCAGCGAGCGCCGCAACCTCTGCCGCGCTCGCCGAACGACCATTCCTTGTCTGCTGATCCATGCCTTCCACGCTAACCTGCTTCCCAACTATTCCCCGCGCCCATGGCGCATCGTACATACATTGATAACGTGCTCATGATACCCGAGCCATATACCACAACATGAAAACTTCTGTCAATCAAAACCGCTTACCGAACAAATACAACCGTTCGCGGCTGTTTGAAGTTGTTTTGTTTCTATACATCCCAGCCGGATGTTAACGTGCTCATTGTCAAATGTTCACGTGCTCATTTTGGTTCTAATCATTTTAAGATAGTGTTTATCGGGCTTTTTCACCGCTGAACGCTAACCAGGGAGCCTCCTGAGCGCAAACGCACAATATCGAACAGCGAGACGAGAGGGTGTATGCATATGTCTTTGCTAAACCGCGTACAGCAGCTGCCGAAGGGCTTTGTTTGGGGCGCCGCAACCGCCGCGTACCAAACGGAAGGTTCCACGAAGGTGGCAGGCAAGGGTAAGACCATGTGGGACGATTACCTTGTCGCCCAGGGTCGCTTTTTGCCCGACCCGGCCAGTGATTTCTACAACCGCTACGAGGAGGATATCCGCCTTTCTGCCGAGCATGGACTCAACGCCATTCGTGTGTCCATCGCCTGGACCCGCATCTTCCCCAACGGCGACGATGCCGAGCCCCTCGCCGAGGGCGTTAAGCACTACCACGAGCTGTTCGCCTGCTGCAAAAAGTATGGCGTCGAGCCCTATGTGTCCCTGCATCACTTTGACTCCCCCGCCGCCCTGTTCAACCAGGGCGACTGGCTCAACCGCAAGACCGTCGACGCCTATGTGCGCTATGCCGAGTTCTGCTTCCGCGAGTTCCGCGAGGTCAAGAATTGGTTCACCATCAACGAGCTCATCAGCCTCTCGCACTCCCAATACATCCAAGGCAACTTCCCGCCCAACCATCACTTTGATGTGACGAGCGGCATCCAGAGCCAGCACAACGAGCTCGTTGCCCACGCCCGCGCCGTCAACCTGTATAAGGATCTTGACGAGACCGAGCACCTGGGCGGACGCATTGGCATGGTCAACGTCCTGACGCCGGCATATCCTGCCACCGACTCGCCCGCCGACCAGCACGCCGCCGACCTGTACAACGCCTTCTACACCGACTTCATCATGGACGGCGCCTTCCTGGGTCACTACTCCGCGCGCACCCTCTCACTCATCAACGAGATTCTGCGTGCCAACAACGCCACACTTACGGTTGAGGACAGCGACATGGAGGAGCTCGCCAAGGCGGCGCCCCGCAACGATATGTTCGGCCTCAACTACTATCAGTCGGCGTTTATCGCCGCCTACGATGGCGAGTCAACCAACAGCTTTAACGGCACCGGAGACAAGGGCACCTCGTGCTTTAAGTTTAAGGGCGTCGGGCAGCAGGTCGATATGCCGGGTATCCCCACCACCGACTGGGATTGGCTCATCTACCCGCAAGGCCTCTACGACACGCTCAAGCACATCAGCGCCACCTATCCCAACCTCCCCGTCATCTATATCACCGAAAACGGCCTGGGCCACAAGGACCCCGAGCCCGACGCAAACGGCATCGTCGCCGATCCCGAGCGCATCGACTTTGTCGACCAGCACATGGAGAAGGTGCTCCAGGCGCGTGCCGAGGGCGTCGACGTCCAGGGCTACTTTATCTGGAGCCTGCAGGACCAGTTCTCGTGGGCCAATGGCTATAACAAGCGCTACGGCCTGTTCTACATCGACTTCGACACGCAAAAACGCTACATCAAGCAGTCGGCACTCTGGTACAAGGAGCTCGCCGACACTATGGCGGACGCGCAGTAGCGCATCGCCTCGCTTTCCCCCGAGGGGGAGCGGCCCCATGCGATACAAACCCAGCCGCTCCCCTCTCTCCCCCTGGGACCGACCCCGCCTGCACCCGGGCTTTTAGCAAGCGGGAGACCATATAGGTTTTCAACGTCCATGCCATTAAGATTTCATGCAAAGAGGAGCGTGAACTATGGAATCGATCGTTAAGTTCTTGGAGAAAGGTCAGCCGTACTTCGACAAGGTCTCTAAGAACATCTACCTTCAGGCCATTAAAGACGGCTTTTTGGCAGCAATGCCCATCATCCTGTCTTCTTCTGTCTTCCTGCTTATTTCGACCCTGCCGGGCGTTGTCGCCACGGTCGGCGGCTTTACGCTGCCCGACTGGTGGAACGTCGACGTCGTGAACTTCTGCAACAAGGTTTACAACTTCACGATGGGCGTCGTGGGCATCATGGTCGCCGGCACCACCGCAAGCGCGCTGACCGGCTCCAAGAACCGCCGCATGCCTGCCGGCAAGGCCATCAACGCCACGAGCACCATGGTCGCCGCCATGTGCGCTATGCTCATCTTGGCCGTTACCCAGACGAGTGCCAAGATCGACGGCGCCGATGTCTCGGTGTTCTTTACCGACAACATGGGCACCAAGGGCCTGCTGAGCTCCTTTGTCGCCGCATTTGCCACGGTCAACATCTATGCCTTCTGCATTAAGCGAGACATCACCATCAAGCTGCCCAAAGAAGTCCCCGGCGCCATCGCCCAGAACTTCCGCGACATCTTCGCCTTCAGCTTCTCCATCCTGTTTGTCGCCGTCATCGACGTTATCTGCCGCACCTGCTTGGCCGTCCCGTTTGCCAACGTCATCTCCACGCTGGTGAGCCCGCTGTTCGCCGCTGCCGATTCCTACGCCGGCCTCGCCCTCATCTGGTTCATGATCCCGCTGTTCTGGTTCATGGGCATCCACGGCCCCTCGGTCGTTAAGCCTGCCCTCAACGCCGCGCTGTTTGGCAACATCACCACCAACCTCGCCACGCTGCAGGCCGGCGGTCACCCCGCCCTCGCCCTGACCGAGAACTTCGGTAACTACATCGGCGAACTCGGCGGCACCGGCGCCACGTTCATTGTCCCGATCATCTTCCTGCTCTTTATGCGCTCCAAGCAGCTCAAGGCCGTCGGCAAAGCCTCTGTCGTACCCGTGATGTTCGCCGTCAACGAGCCGCTGCTGTTCGCCGCGCCCATCATCCTCAACCCGTACTTCCTGATCCCGTTCCTGTTTGCCCCCGTGGCCAACGTCCTCATTGGTAAGTTCTTCATCGACTTTTTGGGCATGAACGGCTTTATCTATGCCATGCCGTGGGCACTCCCCGGACCGATCGGCACCTTCATCGACACCAACTTCCAGCCGATCTCTCTGGTCCTGGTTGTCGTCCTGCTGGTCGTTGACTTCTTGATCTACTACCCGTTCTGCAAGGCCTACGACAACGTCCTGTGCAAGCAGGAGGCCGAGACCCTGGCCGAAGAAGATGCCGAGGAGACCAAGACCGTCAAGACCGCTGACGCCCCCGCCGTTGAGGCTCCTGTTGTCGAGACCGCTTCTGCCACTGAGGCCTCCGCAGCTCCGTCCGCCCTTAAGGGCAAGGATCTGAGGGTTCTGGTTCTGTGCGCTGGCGCCGGCACCTCTGCACTGCTCGCCAACGCGCTTAAGGAAGGCGCCGACGAGCTGGGCATCGACATTACCGCCAACGCCGGTGCCTACGGCAGTCACTACGCCATCATGGACCAGTACAACGTCATCGTCCTGGCTCCGCAGGTTCGCACCTATTACAACGAGATGAAGGCCGACACCGACCGCCTGGGCATCACGCTGCTGTCGCCCAAGGGCAAACAGTACATCGACCTCACTAAGGATCCCAAGGGCGCCGTCGCCTGGATCGAGGAAAACCTCGAGGCATAAGACGCTGACACCACCTGCCGCTTGCAGACAATAAATGGCCCGTGCATCGATGTGTGATGCGCGGGCCATTTTGTTTAGACCGCACCCGTCCTCCTGTTCATCTTAATCTGTAACAACTAGCCGAGTTTTTGGGTCCCAGCTGTTACAGATCGAGGTGAACGCACAGGACAATCCTCTCAATCTCGATCTGTAACATCTAGCCGAGTATTTCGGCCCTACCTGTTACAGATTTAGACGAACGAGCCGAGCACGTCTACGCCCGCAAATCCCGCACGCTCGCGCGCTCGACCAACACGCCCGAGACAAGCGTACGGCTTCTGGAGCTCGGAGCTTCTAGGCCCGCAACGACCTCGTTGAGCGCACGGACGCCCAGCTCGCGGTGGCGAAACTTCACCGACGTCAGAATCGAGTTGGGAATCGTCTTGTAGAGCTCATCGTCGAAGCCAATCACGGACACGTCGTCGGGCACACTAAGCCCTTTGTCACGTAGAGCCATCATCACGCCGTTTGCCATGCAGTCGTTAGCAGCGAGGACCGCCGTGCAATCGGGTTTATCGGCAAGCACAAGGCCCGCGGCATAGCCACTATCCGCATTCCAATCGCCTTGCAGAGGCTCGGGCGGCTCAATGCCACGCGCCTCGAGTGCCGCACGCCAACCTTTCATACGGCACTGGCTCGACAGCGACTCTTTCTTACCAGAGACGAAGTACACGTTCTTGTGACCATGATCCAAGAAGTACTCGCACGCCATGCGCGCACCACCCTCTTGATCGTCACTGACGGTAGAGCAGGTAGGATGCTCCATCGGTGTGATAATCACCGTCTTGAGGTCTTTCGGCGCCTCAAAGGTATCAAAGTCATCGACCATCTGACGCAGGTTGAAGATCATGCCATCAACAGGCAGCTGCGACATCCTGCGCGCCGCATCGGCAAGGGTCATCTTCTCCCCTGCGCGCTTCTTAATCATCGTGAGCGCAAAGCCGCGTTCTTCGGCGGCATCGGCGATACCGTCAATCATGTCCACGGCACCGCCCGACAAGTGGAACAGCACGACGCCGATGCACCCGTAACGGCCCAACTTGAGCGAACGCGCGGCAAAGTTGGCTCGAAACCCGAGCGCCTCCATGGCCGAATGAACCTTATCGCGTGTCGACTCTCGCACGCTATCGGGCTCGTTGATCACACGCGAAACTGTCTTGAGAGAAACACCCGCGGCAATCGCCACATCGTTCATCGAGACGTTTTTCTTGTCCATCGTTGCCACTGCTTCTCCAGTCGGTTTTGCATCGCTTGTTTTTTGTGTTCTAGCATACACTACCTGCCCGACTGACAAATCAGCCGTTTATCGGACAATATCGACCGTTCACCCGTAAATCCTTGTTGCTCTTCCAAAAATGTCCTACGTTGTCATTAACGAAATGTCCTACGTTGTCATTTCGCAATTCCTTCCTTAAGCAGGAAGGTTTCCGGGCAGTCCTGACCATCCATCGACGACCAGTTCCATCCACATGCGTCGCGCATTAAGTAGCAAAGGAGCTCTATGGACGCCATCGTAAAGATGCTCGAAAAGCATCAACCGTTCTTTGAGAAGATCTCGAGGAACATCTACCTCCAGGCCATTAAGGACGGATTCCTTGGGTGCATGCCCATCGTCCTCACCTCTTCGATCTTCCTGCTGATCGCCACCCTTCCCGGCGTAGTCGGCATCACGCTGCCCCAGCCGCTTATCGACTGGTGCAACAAGCTGTACAACTTCACCATGGGCGTTATGGGCATCATGGTTGCCGGCACCACTGCCAAGAACTTCACGGCTTCCATGAACCGTCGCATGCCCGCCGGCAAAGTGCTCAACGACGGTTCCACCATGGTGGCCGCCCAGTGCAGCATGCTGCTGCTCGCAGTCACGCAGTTCACCACCAAGTTCAACGGCTCCGAACTTTCGGTCTTCGATTGCACCAGCATGGGCACGCGCGGTCTGTTCTCGGCCTATATCGCCGCGTTCATCACCGTGTGGGTCTACAAATTCTGCGTCTCGCGCGATCTGACCATTAAGCTGCCCAAGGAGGTCCCGGGCGCCATCGCTCAGAACTTCCGCGACATCATCCCCTTTGGCGGCGCCGTCATCATCTGCGGCATCATCGATGTCGTCGTGCGTAACCTCATGGGCGTTCCGTTCTCTGAGCTGCTTATTAAACTGCTTTCCCCGCTCTTTACCGCTGCAGAAACCTATCCTGGCCTTATCCTTATCCAGGCAGCCACCGCGTTCTTCTGGTTCATCGGCGTCCACGGTCCCTCGATCGTCCAGCCGGGCATCGACCCCATCCGTCTTGCCAACCAGGCCGAGAACCTGCAGGTTCTGCTTGCAGGCGGCCACCCCGCCCACTCCCTCAC
>DBFVZT010000094.1:0-13642 GCA_048486575.1 Collinsella sp.
GCTCTACAGTCCTGCGCAAGACGGAAAGCACATTAAGTGCTTTCCTTTGCGTGCGGAACTCGCGACAAACTTAACCCCCGCCCTCGGCCCCGGAGACCCTCCCTGCCGTCACATTATTCAACCAGTTTTGCGGGCGTGCGCCGCTGCGCGGCTAGCCCGCGTGCTCCTCGGCGGGGTTGGTCTGATGGATCTTGTTGAAACTCGGCCTTTGGCTCATAAAAAACGGGAGATGCGGTTTTACATCCCCCGTTTTTGTTGCGGTTAGTCTAGGTCAATAAACTTGGTGCTTATGATCTTGCCGTCTTTTACGAGCATTCTGGCCATGGTGGGACCTCTGCTGCCTCTGGGGTAGCTGGCGCTGCCCGGGTTGAGGACTAAGCAGCGGCCTACTTGGGCTTCTTTGGTTACGTGGGTGTGGCCGTTGATGGCTACGTCTACGGATCCCACCGGAAGGTCTTCGCGGTAGTGGGCTACGGCGAATTTAAGGCCTTCGTAGGTAAAGAGCGCAAGACGGTCTACATCGGGGCCGTAGTCGCGGTAGTAATCGTTGTTGCCCAGTACGGCCCGAACGGGGGCGATGGTGCATAGGTGCTCGTAGTCCATCTCTGACGTGAGGTCGCCAGCGTGGATGATCAGGTCTGCGCCTTCAAGCTCATCCAGGAGCGCAGGCGAAAGATAGCCGTGGGTGTCCGAGATGATGTCGATGCGCTTGGCGCTTGCACTGTTCATGGGATCCCTTCCGCAAAAAACGATTCGGCAGATACATACAAAAAAGGCCCCACGGCTCCGCAGACGATGGGTCTACAGGGCTGCGGGGCCAGTGTGCTAGAGACTCAGGGCCTTCTTGAGCGGCACGACGCGGCGGCGCGAAACCGGCACGCGTTCGTCAACGCCCGTGATGCCCAGCTGGATGGCGCCCGAAGGCACCGTCTCGACGTCCGTGACGCACGCTAGATTAACGATATAGCGGCGATGCACGCGGAAGAAGCCAAAGTCGCAGAGCTTGGCCTCAAACTGCGCCAGCGAGGTCGTCGACAAAAAGCGATCATCGACGGTATAGATGCAGGAGTAATCGTCCTTAGCCATGATAAAGCGAATGTCGTCCACGGGAATGAGCACCTTGCGGCCGCCCTTTTCCACCGGGATACGCTCGATGGTCACCTTGCTGTCCGTAACCGGCTTGGCGCGTTGCATGACCTTCTCGATCGCGCGATCCAAGCGAGCTTCCTCGACCGGCTTCATCAGATAATCGACGGCATCCACGTCGAATGCCTCGACCGCATGGTCACTATACGCAGTCACAAACACGATCGCCGGCGGATTTTTGAGCTTATGCAGCGCCTCGGCAAGTTGCAGGCCCGAGGCACCGGGCATCGAGATATCGAGAAACACGACATCCACGCGACTTTCCATAAGCATCTCGATGGCGGAGCGGACGCTCGACGCCTCCGTGATCGTGCCGATCTTGCCCGTTTGCTCGAGCAGGAAGCGAAGCTCCGAGCGAGCCGGCGCCTCATCATCCACAATCATCGCACGCAGCATAGGGATAAAACCTTTCGTCAACTAACTACGCCGGGCATCCGTCGCATGACGTTGAACCCGTAGCCTTTTATTTTACTCTTGAATGTCAAAGATGCTCTCTGACAAATCAAGATGAAGGAGCACTTTGGTGCCCTTGCCCGGCGCCGATTCGACACGCGTATAGGAGTGCGGCCCATAAAAGCGATGGATGCGCTCCGAAATATTGTGCATGGCCACGCCGGCGCCGCCACCTTGGGGAGAGCTGGCGTCGGGACGGGCAGAGCGCTCGTCAAACAGTCTGGCGGCGGTACCCTCATCCATGCCCACGCCATTATCGGCCACGGCAATCAAGATTGCATCCTCGCCGTCTTGGTGAACGGTCACGTCGATCCTCAGGGCGTCGTCATCGCCCATACCATGACGCACGGCGTTCTCGACAATCGGCTGGATCACGAACGCCGGCACCAGCGTATCTTCCACGTCCTCGGACACATCGAACGTCGCAAGCACGCGGTCCTCGCCAAAGCGCGCCTTCTCAAACGTCAGGTAGCGCTTGGTCTGTGCAACCTCGCGCGAAACCGGAATGAGCGATCCCGAGTTGTCGAGCGTGGCGCGGTAAAACGACGAGAACTCGCGCAGCAGCTCGCGGGCGCGCAGCGGATCGGTGCGCGTAAACGATGCGATGGTGTTGAGCGTGTTGAACAGGAAGTGCGGATTGATCTGCGCCTGCAGCGCACGCACCTCGGCGCGGGCTGTAAGCTCCTTTTGCACCTCGAGCTCATGGATGGCGAGCTGCGTGGACAGGATCTCGGCAAAGCCCGAGGCAAGCGCGTACTGGGTACGGTCGACGGCGCGCGGGGTCTTGTAGTAGAACTTGAGCGTGCCGACGGTACGGTCGCCCACCTTGATGGGCGCGATGATACCCGCCGGGACCTGGTTGTGCGAACCATCCGAGCCCACGACATCCACGACGCGATTAAACGACTGCACGATACCGTGCTCGATGACGTAGCGCGTGGCAAGCGTGTGAATGGGTGAATCGGGCAGCAGCTTTTCCTCAAACTCGCCTGCGCAGGCAAGCACGTTGTCCTCGTCGGTAATGGCGACGGTCATGGCGCGCGTCTCGGGCAGGATGCGCTGGCACACCAAACGCGCTGACTCCTGGGTCAGGCCGCCCTTAATATCCTCGAGCATGGCAGAGGCCACCGAGAGCGTCTCCTCGGTATATTGCGAGCGCACCGAATCGGGGTTGAGCGTCAAAAAGATAAAGATGCACAGAAAGATGCACAGCAGCGCGCATGCGACAACCGTCGCGATGGGCTCGATTCCGGTCGCCAGGGCAAAGACAAAGTACACCAGCACGCAAATGGCGCAGGCAACGGCAATAATGCGAAAGATTGATATTGAACTATCGCGCTGGGCGCGGCGGTCGATCATTCGGCCCCCTCCAGGATACTGATCAGTTGTGCGTCACGCCAAAGCCCGTCCATGATCTTGGGCCAAAAGCTCTGGAAACGCAGGTAGCTTGCAGCGTTTTGGCGCGCATAGGCCTTTGCCTCGCCGATACCATGGCGCCAAATGCGCAGGTAGCCCTCATGCTCGCGGGTAAACACACTGCGGACCATAGCGGTCTTGCGCACGCGGTCGTCGAGCTCGCGCGAAATCCACGGGCCCGGGTAGGGCATGAGTGATGCCGCCGTAACGGGAATGAGCTCCTTTTGATGCGCGGCGAATGTCAACTTGGCCCGTTCGTAGTACCAACGGTATACATCCTGCATAAAGCGCGGTGAGCGCTTTTCGGACTCCGGAGGCAGATGGCGCACGGTCCACTCGTTATCGAACCACACGTCGTAGCCAAACATGCGCATGTTAAAGAGGTAATCCAAGTCCTCGCCGCGGGTGATAAACGGGTCAAAGGCCACACGCGTAAAGGCGCGGGCGTGCAGGGCCATCAGGCCGCCGCACACGTAGTTAGAGCGCGAGATGCGGGTGCCCGAGAGCGCCTTTTTCATCCAACGGTTGAACTCGATGCGCTTGGTCCACCAACGATGGCAGATGCCCGCCTTGTCCGTGGGAGCCAGCGGCGAGCCGTCGCGATCGTAGAAATAGCCGCTCTTGACCAAGATCGGCAAGCCCTGACGCGTCTGCTGCCCCAACGCATAGGTCGCGCGCTTCATAAAGTCGGCGTCGATGACAGTCTCATCGTCATCCAAAAAGATAACCGCGTCATGACCCAGCACAGCGGCGCAGGCTAGCCCCATGTTGCGGATGGCACCGTAGCCTCGCAGGCTCACGCACTCGCCCGAACCCTTGGGCGCGATCTGAGCAACCCGGTCTGCGATGCGCGAGGCCTGGGTGTTGGTGACAACGGTGACCTTGAGCGTGGGATGCGCGTCGACAATCTCGCGCACGCGCAGCGACACATCGGCTGTGGCAGAAACGGGACAGACCACCAAAAGGATGATGCGCGGGATGTCACGTACCTGCTCAAGCGAGGCCAGACAGCGGTCGAGTTCGGGATTGTCGGCGTTGAGTCGCGTCGAATGGTCATAGGTGCCAGGGGCGTTTGCGCAAGCGTCATCGCCCGCCCAATACGTTGGAATCACGACTGTGGCGTTCATGCCTTACCCTCCCTGCAACACAAAAACGGGACGCCGCCAAACACAGGCGACGCCCCGCGACCTAGCTGATTCCATCATACCCACTTGGGCAAATCATTGCTCGCAAGTCGCAATGTTTATTGCGGATAACCCCAAAAGAGTACCGTGGACAGGCACAATAGCCGCTCGCTCCTATGCGGCATGCTCTGCCGCCCGAGTCATGCGGGACAGGCGGACCAGCAGCATAAAGCCAACAATCAGCAGCACGCCAATGGAAAGGACGCCCAGCGACGGGTTGCCGGTCAGCGAGGTGACGACCGACACCAGGAAGGTGCCCATAACGCTTGCATAACGACCAAAGATGTCAAAGAAGCCATAGTACTCGTTGGACTTTTCCTTGGGGATAATGCGGCCAAAGTAGCTACGGCTGAGCGCCTGCACGCCGCCCTGGAACAGGCCGACCATAATGGCAAGCACCCAGAATTCAAAGGCAGTCTTTAGGAAGAACGCGGCGAACAGCACAATGCCCATGTAGGCGGCGACCGCCACCAGAATCATGTTGAGCGTGCCCACGCGTCCGGCGAGCTTACCGTAGATGATGGCGGACGGAAAGGCCACGAACTGCGTAACGAGCAGCGCAAGCACCAGCTGCGTCGAATCGATGCCCAAGGCCGATCCGTAACTGGTGGCCATGGAAATGACCGTGTGCACACCGTCGATATAGAAGAAGAACGCGATCATGTAGACCAGCACGGTCTTGTTGTGGGCAATCTCGCGCATGGTGTGTCCGACCTCGGAGAACACACCGCCCACGATGTGGCCGATAGTGTCCTCGGGACCGCGCTCGCGACCGTACTTTTGCTTATAGGTGCGAATGAGCGGCAGGGTAAAGATGAGCCACCAGGCACCAGTGATGATAAACGACAGACGCGTTGCCAGCATGGTGGGGACGCCAAGAGCGGGGCCACCCATGATGAGCGCCAGGCAGATGACGAACGGCACGGTGGAACCGATGTAGCCCCAGGCATAGCCCGAGCTGGACACGGCGTCCATGCGCTCATCGGTGGTAATGTCGGGCAGCATGGCGTCGTAGAACGTCATAGAAGAGTTAAGGCCGATGGTGCACAGCACGTACACGGTCAAAAATGCCATGGCGGACATTGGGATAGCCTGCGCCAGGCAAAGCACCAGGCCCGTGAGGAAGAAGCCCAAGAAGAACTTGATCTTGTTGCCAGCGTAGTCGGCAAGCGCGCCAAGAATGGGCATGAGCATGGCGATGACCAGCGAGGCGATCGTCTGCGCATTGCCCCAGGCGACCACCAGGTCGGCCGAAGAAGCGCCGGTATTGATGGCGTTAAAGTAAATGGGCACCACCGAGGTATTGAGCAGCACGAGGGCCGAATTGCCCACATCATACATAACCCAGTTACGCTCGAGCTTGGTGTATTTCATGGACAGGGACCCTTCGTATTCGCCCGATATGCAGTTAGTTCATCGTACCCCAATTGCACAGAGGCACCGGTAAGGATTCGGCAAAGAGACAGGAGCGGACCCTACTCCTCGCGGTCGAACTCCTCGTCGGCGTCGAGTACGCGGCCGCTATAGTTGATATGGCCGGTCACGGCATCCATGTCACCGGTCTCGATAAAGCGGGCGACGGTGAGCTCGTAATCGGTCAGCGCGCGCTCAAAGACCTCGGGGAAGCTCTCGGTCGAGACCTCATCGGTAAAGGGGTTCTTCCATGTCAGGTGGCCCAGGTTGCCGGTGCGCTCGGGCAGCTCCGTCGTCACGCGATGGGCAAGGCCGTCGAGCAGCGAGTAGTCGTGCACCAAGCCCTCGACCAGGGCAATCGCGCGCGTCTTTGCCGAGCCGGCAGGCTCAATGGTGCGATAGAGCAGCTGCATGTCCGAAACGGCGGCTCCGTACTCCCCCGCCGGGATGTCGATACCGTACACGCGCCCGGCGACGTAGCTCATCAGCACACCGGCCACGCGATTGATGCGGTCGGTGGTGATGATCTCGCCCGCCGGCGGATAATCCTCGACCGTGGCGCCGTCGCGCTTGAGCTGCAGCATCAGCACGTCCAGGTCGCTTTCGAGCACGGCGTGAACTTGGCTGCCCGAAGCCTCGAGCTCGGGATCGGAATCTACAATGCCAAACTGCTGCTCGTAGACAAAGGGGTGGGCATTGCGGTCGAGTACATAGTGAGACAGCAGGCCCAGCGCAAAGGCGCGGCCCAGATTGGCGTCGCGCGGCTGCAGGTGCGACACGCCGTCGCGCAGGCACGAGAACTGGCGCGACATGCGCGAGCGGTGCATGACCTGAGCAAGCGACGTGCAGTCGGAAACGCGCGGCGTGAGCATGTGGAAGAAAAACGGGTCGGGACCCTGGTTGCCCAGGATAAAGGCGATGCGCTCCTCGTCGGACGTAATAACGCCCTGCGGAAGACGGTCGATGCTTTCCTCGCCAAACAGATGATGCGTAATGAGCGCGGGCATAATGATCCTTTCGATTTCATTCGATGTCACCCATTATGCCCACCGCACGGTCATGCCAAACCTGCGGCGGTAAACGATGATATGCAGACTGCCTACACAAGCCCCAAGTGCGCCTTGACCTCGGCTGCGCGACGACGGGACACAGGCACCGTCGAGGTTACGCGATCGAGCCTGAGCTCCATAAGACCCGTGGAACCGATCTCGACATTATGCACGTCTTCCAAATTGACCAGATAACTGCGGTGGACACGGATAAAGCCCTCGGAGGCCAGGCGCCGCTCGAGCGAGGAAATCGACTCATTGATCAGGTATGTTCCCTCGGCGCAGACGGCGTTGCAAAAATCGGCGCGCGCCTCAAAGTAGCAGACATCCGCCACGGGAATGAACACCTTTTTGCCCCCGCGATCCACCGTCAGGCGCAAAGGCTGGCGCGGAGCATGGACGACACGGCGAGCGCCCAGGGCAGTCTCGATCTTGTCGAGTGCCTTTGACAAGCGGGCATCCTCGACCGGCTTGACGATGTAATCGACAGCATCAAGGTTATAGGCATCGGCCGCATACTCGGCAAATGCCGTCACAAACACCACGACCGGCGGCGTCTTTAGGTTCTGCAGCGTCTCGGCAAGCTCAATTCCCGAGCGACCGGGCATGGTAATGTCTAAAAACAGCACGTCGGGCTTGTTCGACAGAATCGACTCCACGGCTTCGGTGACATTGCCCGCCTCGGCAATCTGACCCACACGCGCATCCTTTTCCAACAGATAGCGTAGCTCAGCCCTAATGGGAGGCTCGTCATCAACCACCAGGATGTTCCAGCCTTCGGACATATGCGCTTCCCCTCTTTTTCTCTCAATCCAACCGCGTGCTACACCGTTAGCGGCGCCGGCTCATGCGGCTCGCCGTTCAACTCAACGATGACCTGCGTTCCCACGCCCTCCTGGGACTTCACGCGCATGCCAGAATCTTCTCCGTAAAAGAAATGGATGCGCTGAAGCACGTTGAAGAGCGCCAGGCCGCAACCTCGCTTGACGGAGCCGTCGGCGGTAATGCTCTCGGGCTCCTCTCGGCGATGCTGCTCAAACAGATGCGCGCAGACTTCTTCGCTCATCCCGATGCCGTCATCTTCGACGATAATCTCCAAGCCGTCATCGGTCTCAAAAGCCCTAACACGAATAGAAAGCGGCTCGATCTCGCGCTGCGCATGCTTGATGCAGTTTTCGAGCAGCGGCTGCAAGATAAACGGCGGTACTAGGCTGTCGCGCACCTCAAAGTCGATGTCGACCGAAACGCGCAGACGGCCGTCGCCATACCGGGCCTGCATAAGATTGATATAACGAGTGCCCTGCTCCACCTCGTGCTCGAGCGTGGTGAGCGTATCGGAGTCAGAAAGCGTCTGACGGTAATAATTGGAAAAATCGATGAGTAACGATCGCGCCTTGTCGGGCTCGGTTCGAACGAGCGACACGATCGTGCTAATGGTATTGAACAGAAAATGCGGGTCAACCTGCGACTGCAGGGCACGAAGCTCAACGCGGGCTGTGAGCTCGTCCTGGCGCTCGAGCTCAAAGCTGGCGAGCTGCGTGGAAATGAGATCGGCAAAACCCGAGGCAAGGGCCGTCTGGCGCATATCAATGCTGCTCAGGCGGGGATAGTACAGCTCGAGTGTGCCCACGCAATGCCCGCGCACGGTAAGCGGCGCGACAATGCCAGCGCGCAGGCGGGGAAAATAACCGCCCGTCTCATTGGAGGTGTCGCGCGAAAACACGCTCTGCTCGCCCGTCTCAATCACACTGAGCGTGGTCTTGAGCACGACCGGGGTGCCGGCGGGACACCTTGTCGAATCCTCGCCCCAACTTGCCAACACCTGCTTGCCGTCGGTAAAGCAGATGGCAGAGGCGATGGTCTCGGACAGGATGATTTTAGAGGCGCCCAGAGCAGCTTCGGGCGTAAGGCCGCGCGACGTGTAGGCGAATATTTTTGATGCGATGGCGAGCGTGCGGTCGGTTGCGCTCGATGTGAGGTCGTCGGGAACGACAAAGACGTACGAGAAGAAGAAGCACAGCATGACCAAGCCGGCAATGACGACAACGGCCGGAACGGGATTGGGATTATCGGTTAGATCCCAGATGAGCAGCAGGATAAGCAGTGGAACGACAATACCGAGCAAGATGGCTTGAACCACATGCTGAGCGGTACGAAAGACCTTGGTAGAGTTGTAGCTCTTGCCCAGAATCAGCCTATTGAGATCCACTGTCATCTCCTTCTTACTGACGCACCCCATAGCAATAAAGAGGGCCGCAAGCGACCCTCTCCATTGCATTATGCAATCAAATACTGTGTTTTACATCAAGCCATCGATGAACGGTAGCTTAGGCGCTGTACTTGTTTGCCTCGCCGAAGGTGCCGGCCTCGACAATCCAGCCGTCCTTCATGATGACGTCCATGTTGTCGGTGTTGAGCACGTGGATGTCGGCGGCGACGTCACCGTTGACGACCAGCAGGTCGGCGCACTTGCCGGCCTCGATGGAACCGGTCTCGTCCTCGATGTGGCACATCTTGGCACCGTTGAGGGTTGCACAGGTGATGGTCTCGACCGGGGTGAAGCCGATCTTGTCGACGAACTCGTACATCTCCTCGATGGAGCAGGTGCCATACGGGGTGACGAAGGAGAAGGAGTCGGAGCCGATCGTCATGACGACGCCGCGCTTCTTGGCCTCGCGCAGGCAGTCGTAGTTGCGCTGCAGCTCCTTCTCGACCAGGGTGCCCTCGTACTTGTCGTGCAGCTCGGGAACGTAGACGGGCGGATAGGTGGCGTACCAGGTGGGCAGGAAGGCGATCGTCGGAGTGAAGAAGGTGCCCTGCTCGGCCATGAGGTCCATGGTGCGCTCATCGATATCGAAGCCGTGAATCAACTGCTCGCAGCCAAAGCGAACGGAATCGTAGGCAGCGGCGTGGTTGTTGTAGCAGTGGCTCCACACGGGGATGCCGACCATCTTGGCCTCTTCGACCACGGCCTGAATCTCCTCGGAGCAGTAGTGCTGGTCGCGGCCGGAGTCCCAGCGCCAGATGCCGCCACCGGTAGCCCAGATCTTGATGGCATCGGGGTTCTCGCGCAGGCGACGACGGACGGCCTTGCGCAGATCCCAAGGACCGTCGACCTGATCGCCCCAGGGGTGCGATTCCTTGTTGAGCTCCTGGCTGCAGTGGTGGGAGTCGCCGTGGCCGGCAACGCGGCAGAAGCCAAGGCCGGTGGCCAGAACGCGCGGGCCCTTGAAGACGCCCTTGTCGATGCAGTCACGGATCTGGATACCAAAGCGGCCGATCTCGCAGACGGTGGTGAGGCCGTGGGTGAGGCAGTCGTAGGCCTGCTTGACGGCGACGGCCTGCTTCTCGAGGAGCGGCTGCATGACCCAGTCGGTGTCATCGTCGGTCAAGTTGCCCGAGAAGTGCAGGTGGGTGTCGATCAGGCCGGGAAGGACGGTCTTGCCGGCGGCGTCGATGACCTCAACGCCCTCGGGAAGGTCCTGCATGGCGCCGGCGTACTCGATCTTGCCGTTGTCGTCGACGAGAACGAGGGAGTTCTCGACCGGCTCGGCACCGGTACCGTCGATGAGCTTGCCGCCAACGATTGCATACTTAGTGGACATGGTTCCTCCTTATGGATCCATATATGTGGGCGAGGCCGTGTTGGGTCGCGGCCTCACAAAGCTACCCAAGTGATGCCGGGTTCGGTGCGCGAAAGAGAGGGTCCCGCGCACCTGGTCCGCCCCGGCTCGGCGTTACTTTTTGCGGGAATTGGTGAAAGCCATGAGGGCCAGGCCAATAGCCAACCAGCCGATCACGATGCTCCACTCCACCATGTTGAGGGAGGCGGGAGAGAACGGGATCACGAGCAGGCCGATGATGATGGCGCAGGCAGCGATAGCGAGGGAGATGCCAAACTTGCCACCGGGCACCTCGTAGGGACGAGGCAGGTCGGGCTCGGTGAAGCGCATGCGCAGGCAGGCGAGGGCGACCATGCCGCAGGAGAAGATGAAGGCGAGAGCCGACACGTTGGTCAGAGGGATAAGCATGTTCTTGCCCAGGAACGGACCGACGACGGTGATGACGCCCAGAACAACGCAGGCGAGCTTGGGAGCGCCGGACTTGGGGTCGACCTCGGCGAACTGCTCGGGCAGCTGGCCCTTGCGGCCCATGGCGAGCATGATGCGGCTCGTTGCGCCGTAGAAGGAGTTCATCGGGCCCATGGGTCCAAGCGTGGCGATGACGAGCATGGCCAGGTACAGGAGCATGTTGATGCCCTTGAGACAGGCAAGCGCGGGAACCGGGCTCTTAACAAACTCATGCCAGTCGAGAATGGTACCGAACGAGTAGATGCAGACCATGTAGAAACCGCCGGCGGCCAGCAGGGCCAGGGAGATGATCTTGCCGAACTTGTTCCAGTTGAGGCCCTCGGCTGCTTCCTCAGCCTGCTGAGGAATGGTGTCGAAGCCGGCGTAGAAGAACGGGGTCAGAACCAGGACCGACACGATGCCGGCAAACAGGCTGGTGCTCTCGGTAGCGGCCTTGCCGCCGCCAGCGCCGGTGACCTGGGAGAACACGGGCATGGCGTTGTCCGGCGAGCCGGTGAACAGCGAGACGCCCATGGCGAGCAGCATGCCGCAGAGCAGGGCCTTGGTCAGGAAGGCCTGGAGCTTGGCGGCCGAGCTGGCGCCGCGGAAGTTGAGGAAGATGACGTAGACTGCAAAGCCGAGCGCGATCAGCGTCGGGAACAGGTAGACGTCGGCCCCCAGGATGGTGTAGAGCTTGACGGCGCGCAGCCACTCAAGACCGGGTAGGCTGCCGAACATCTCGGACACGAGGGTCGAAATAGCGATGGCCTCCCACGGGCACAGGATGCCGTTGCCCAGGGCCAAAAGCCATCCGGTGATGTAGCTCAGCGTACGGCCAAAGCTACGATCGACATACTCGACGATGCCGCCCGAGATGGGGATAGCAGCCGTGAGCTCACCGAAAACAGCTCCGACGGGCACGAGGAAGATTGCACCCAAGAGGAATGCGATCATAGCGGGAACGGGACCGCCGCCCACGACCATCCAGTCGCCGACCTGCAGAACCCAACCGGTACCGATGATGGCACCGAAACCGATGGTGAAGAAGTTCCAGAGCGAGAGCGTTTTCTTCATGCCGCCGTTATCCTCGACTGCAACCTCTGCGTTCTTGTCCGCCATTGTTCCCCTCCTTTCCTTTTTGACGCCCCTTGACGTCACCCCTTGCGCGGTCTGTTTTGCCGCGCGCTTTTATTTCGTGGCTTTAAGATACGGCCTTGGCACAGCAGCGCCGCTTGTAGCTCGACCGAAGGCAGAACTGCAAAACGAGCGGCGCCGTTTTTGGGACGAACGGCGGGAGACGTCATTCGTCTTGGACGTTTTCATCTTGTCTGCTTTTGAAGACCTGTTGCCGTGACGCTTGGCGCGCGGCGCGGCAACGTTCATACCATTTGTCAGGCTTTTGGCGCACATACCCATGTGTCGTGCATCTTTTTATGTAGGATAGACAAGTTACACATGAGGCAAGGTGATTCGAATGGCATACGGATACAATGACGGCGACCAACGGCCACAAAGCGTGCGCCTTGCCGGCCGCACCACGCCAACGCCCAGAAGTGCCACGAGCAGCAATCCGCAACGCCTCCAAGAGCAACCCAGGCCTTCGTCTCGGCAGCAGTCAAGCAGAACACGGCAGAGTGGCCGTCTGAGCACGGGCACAAGCGCGCAGCAAGATAGCCGCTTGGGCGCGCGCACTCGACAGCGTCAGGCCGAGGTTCCGCAACTGCGCCGCAACGGCGCACGTCAGCCCGGCATCCATATCAACCGCTTCTTTTCGCATCCCCAAGGCGGACGCGACGGCAAGCCTTGCCGCTCGACATCGCACGTGAATGCCCCCGCCCTGCCGGCTCGTCGACTTCGCCTCACACTGTGCTCTATCCTCACCTGTCTGGTCTTTGTGCTTATGAGCTCCTGTATGTCCCACGGCTCGGCCGGTCTCGAGCCCACCGCCGAGGACAAGCTGCTCAAGGCCCCCGTCGCGCCCGGTTATTCTTTCGCCTTTTCGACCCCGCGCTCGCAATGGCAAGCCGGCACGATGCCCCATATCTATCAAATCGACCCCGCGTGGTCGGAGCTGCCTTACGCCGGCGGCACCATCCGCCAAAATGCCTGCGGGCCCACGTGCCTCACCATGGTCTATATCTTTAAGACGGGACGCACCGATATGACCCCCGTCGATATGTGCGCGCTTTCCGAGGTGGGCAATTACGCCCCCACCGGTGCAACCGAATGGTCGTTTATGACGAGCGGCGCGTGGCAGTTGGGACTTAACGGAACGGAGCTCCATAACGATCGCGACTCGATGACTCAGGCGCTGCGTTCGGGAGCGCCCGTCATCGCCGCCGTTCGGCCGGGCACCTTTACCAACGTGGGCCACTACATTGTGCTTTACGGTATTGACGACGCCGACCAGATTGGCGTCTACGACCCCAACTCGGCCATCCGCAGCGCCCGCCGCTGGGGCGTCGTAGAGGTCCTTAACGAAGTCGAAGCCATGTGGGCCTACTACTAGTCATTGGGGACAGACTTAAATGAGTGGTCGTTGGCTGCCCGGAACTGCTGGCACGGAAAATGCATCCCGCTTTGAAGTTCGATAGCGGGATGCACTTTCCGCGCACGGCCTGTTTGGGAAACTACGTTCCACTTTCCGGCAACATTCCGGGATGCATTTTCCGGTTGAGGCCCTCAAGGGAAACCATGTCCCATGTTGGACGCTCATTCTGGGATGCGCTTTCCGCAGTTGATTGATGCGGGCTTTAAGGACTGTTCCAAGCTGCCGGCAGAGACGATATGAGCAGGACATAAAAACATTGAGAGCCCCTGCTGCATGAAAGACCGCGGATTAGGCCGACAATGGTGAGTGTCTAATTCAGCCGCGGCGGCCACGCCGCATTCATGGAAGGGGCTCCCATGC
>DBFVZT010000095.1:0-37384 GCA_048486575.1 Collinsella sp.
GCCGAGGGCGGGGGTTAAGTTTGTCGCGAGTTCCGCACGCAAAGGAAAGCACTTAATGTGCTTTCCGTCTTGCGCAGGACTGTAGAGCAGCAAACTTAACCCGCGCCAGCCGGCCCCGGAGACCCTCCCGGAGGGCCCAAAAATTTTTTCAAAAAAGTTGTTGCGCACCGGACAGACTTCTGTGTATACTAATCCCCGCAGCGCACGCGAGCGGAAACAAACGCGAACGACTGTCTGGGGAGTTAGCTCAGTTTGGTTAGAGCGCCGGCCTGTCACGTCGGAGGTCGCGGGTTCGAGCCCCGTACTTCCCGCCAACGCAATTAAAGCCACGTCTTCGGACGTGGCTTTTTGCGTTTAATAGACCAATGTGTCGGAATGATCACTCTGACGCTTCTTTGATCGGAATCCCCACGCCCTCGAGGGCGCAAGTAAAAGCAAATAAGTATATCTGTTTAAACAAGAGGTTTGTTGCGCAACACCCGTTCAACGAGACAGGGGGTTAGGTTATACTAAACTGCACTGTAGGCCGTATCTGATGCATTTCGCTCCAAGCGCGGCATTCAGTGGATATCCGATTTACCATTTGGATGTCCTAGCGGTCATTGGTGTCTCGACACAAGCTCGGCCCCGGAGCTCGTTCGAGCTGTTCGTATTCCTTGAAAGGGGAAAAATGGACATATCGAGGAAGACTGATTATGCCCTGCGCATGTTGGCGATGCTTGCCGAGGAGCCGGAGCGTTTGCTTTCTGTTCGCACCGCTGCCGAAGAGGTCAATGTGCCGTATTCGTTTGCTCGCTCGATCCAGCACGGCTTGGTCCAGGCCGGTATTGTTGAGAGCCTGCGTGGAGTCCATGGCGGTGTGCGCCTCAAGGTCAGCCCGGACGACGTTACTATCCGCCAGGTCGTCGAGGCCGTTCAGGGCCCCATGGTTATGAACGATTGCACGGCCCCCGACGGAGACTGTGCGCGTATGGGCACGTGCTGCTATCATCCCCTGTGGGCTGGAGCTCAGGCGTTGATGCGCGATTACCTCGATTCCGTTTCGTTGGGCGATATCGTCGCTCGCCGCCAGTTTCCGGCCGTCGATCCCAAATTCGCCGATCGCGATGCGTTTCCCGAGTACGCCACCTGTACGTGCGCTTGCCGGGAGGAATAGCGCCGCATAAGGAGCATAGCTATGATTCAGGACCCCTTTCGTTCGATGATTCGTGCGGAAGGGGTCCTGCGTTATCGCGACCTTCCGTGGCGCCGCACGCGCGACCCCTACATCATTTGGCTCTCCGAGGTCATGTTGCAGCAGACGCAGGTGCCGCGCGTGGAGACGCGCATGCCCGCATGGCTCGATCGCTTTCCGACCGTACAAGCACTCGCACAGGCGGCGCCCTCGGATGTTTTGGATGCCTGGCAGGGTATGGGCTACAACCGACGCGCTCTGGCGCTTCACAGGGCCGCTCAGTGCGTTGTGGAAGACTGGAGTGGGGAGTTTCCGCGTGAGACGCGCGACCTGGTCGCCCTGCCCGGTATTGGCCCCGCGACGGCGCAGGGCATCCGATCGTTTGCGTTCGATCTTCCGGGCGTGTACCTAGAGACCAACGTCCGAACGGTCTTTCTGCACCACTTCTTCCCCGATGTGCCGGCTGTTCCCGACCGTGAGTTGGTGCCGCTCATTCAGGCTGCCTGCCCGGCGGCTCCCGGCGCGGCTGTGAACGAAATCGCCCCCTTTGCCGCGCCGCTCGACGATGCCGACACGCCGCGCGCGTGGTATTACGCGCTGCTGGATTATGGCGCGTATCTCAAAAAGACGCTGCCCAATCCGTCCAGGCGCTCGGCAAGCTATAGCCGTCAGTCCAAGTTTGAGGGGTCACGCCGCCAAAAGCGCGCCCACATTGTGCGCATGCTGCTGGCTGCGCGCGACGGACAGCCGGCGGGGATAACACTTGCAGAGGCCGTTGCGGGCGTCAACGAAATGGAGGCGGCGGCGGGACGTAAACCGGTTGAATGCGAGCTTATCGCGGGTATCCTTGCCGATCTGGAGCGCGAGGGATTTTGTCGGGTTGAGGGCGATCGCTGGCTGAGCGTGTAGCCTGCGCAAATCTGAAGAACAAGATTGTAAGGTTTAGATTTCCGGCATGAGGGCATCCTAAAGACAAGGCCGCTCGAAGCCTACGGGCGGCACGTGTTGAAGGGAAGTACACCTATGGATTTTGAGAACTCTCAGACCAAGAAGAACCTCGAGACTGCTTTTGCCGGTGAGTCCCAGGCACACACCAAGTATCGCTACTATGCATCCAAGGCCAAAAAGGACGGCTACGTTCAGATCTCGAATATCTTTGCCGAGACGGCGGGCAACGAGTCCGAGCACGCCAAGCTGTGGTTTAAGTATCTGCACGACGGCGCCGTTCCGGACACTCTGGACAACCTGCGTGACGCCGCCGCGGGCGAGAACTACGAGTGGACCACGATGTACGACGAGTTCGCCAAGACCGCCGAGGAGGAGGGCTTTGCCGAGATCGCCGAGAAGTTCCGTGGCGTCGCCGCCGTCGAGAAGGCCCACGAGGAGCGCTACAACAAACTCGTCGAGCGCATCGAGTCGGGCGAGGTGTTTGAGCGTGAGGGCGTGAAGGTGTGGAAGTGCCTGAACTGCGGGCATCTGCATGTGGGTGCCGAGGCGCCTGAGGTGTGCCCGGTGTGTAACCACCCCAAGGCGTACTTTGAGGAGCAGGTGGTGAACTACTAGCGCGTGGCGCTGACATGAGCTGGTCCGGGAGGGCGGGATTACCTTCCCTCCCCGCTCACGGCTCCGCAGGGTCGCGTTGAGGGAAGGTGATCCCGCCCTCCCGGCCCGCGTTGGGTCGTCGCGTGCTCGCTACTGAAAAGCTGATAAGAAGTTTGTGTGCCGCCCCTTTTGGGGCGGCACGTTTTTGTATGGGGGCTGGTTGGGACGGTGCCTTTGCTTGGGAGTACACTGGGTAGTGCTTTTGTTTGTTTGCTTCCTGTTGTGGGGTGTTATTTATGGGTAAGAAGTCTCGGGCTCGGGTTGCTGCTGCGGGGACTCGTCTTGATCCTCATCGCGTGGTTGATGAGAGCGGTAAGGCTGCGCGTGCCGATAAGGAGAAGAAGGTTGGTGCGCATGCTCATCCTGAGTGGGCGCCTCATTTGAATTCGGCTAGTGAGGATATGACTGCCAAGCTGTTTACTATGGTCGAGGTCATTTTGGGCGTGGTGCCTGTGGTGGTTATCGGCTTGTTCTTGGCTTCGAAGGATGCTGCGAGCGTTGATAAGCTCACCGAGGTCTTTTCTCAGGACCCCTCGATGGTGGTTACGTTTATCTCTGCGTGCCTGCAGCCGTTTGTGGCGTACATGCTGTACATGATTTATCGCAAGTACTGCGAGGGCGATGCGGGCTTTGCCGCCGGAAACCTGATTGGCCTCTTGTGCTCCGAGATTTTGCTGCTCAATATCCCCGGCGTCATCGGCATGGGCATCTTGTTGTGGCGTGTCTGGCGCAATGTCGCCCCGCACTTTGAGAGCTGGCTGTTTGAGCGCCGCGCAATGGGTGTGCTGGTTGACATCGCGGGCTCGCTCGTGATTCTAGCCTTGGCGTTTATGTGCGCCACCGCCGCACGAGGTCTTTCGGGCATGTAATCTGTCCCCACCGACCGCGGAGTGCGGGGCAACTGCCGGCCTTGCCGCTCCGGGCGTCAGACCCGCGGCGCATCCCTTTCCCTCTCGCTCACGGCTTCGCAGGGTCGCGCGAGGCAAAGGCATGCGCCGCGGGTCTGACGGCGCGGGCTTGCCGGCGAGTTTTGGCTCATAGATTGGTTTGCGTGCCGCCCCTTTTGGGGCGGCACGTTTTGTGTGGGGTCCCGGTCTTCACAATTTTCGTCAAGCTTTTGGTTAGATTTTGGTTAGTTGGCGGGCTAGCGGAAGGGCAAAAGATCATTCGATAAAAAAGCTCAAAGAAAGTGCTGGTGGGGGAGTTGTTGAGGTTTTCGATAGCTTTTGTCAGCAAGAAACTTTGCAGCTATTGCTGCGGATTGCGTTGTCGCGGTCATGGTGGTGCGGGATGCTGGTCGTAAGCGTCGAATGCTCCGATTTTGGAGGCCAGCATGGACCTGTTTCTTGAGACTCCGCAGCAACAAGCTGAGCGCATGTTGCGTCAGCAGCAACGGCTCATGGAGATGCAAATGCAAGGGGTAGCCGCCCAGCCCCCTGCGCAAAATGCCACGCCCGCGGTTTCGCCTGCGGGCGGATCGGCGCCAGAGAACTATTCCGTACAACAAGATTCATATGCGCAGGAGCTTGCGTTCGACAAGCGCCGCACGCGTCACCGCCGCGTGGGCCAGCGCCTGCGCACGTTAGCGATGATCGTGCTCATTCCGTTAGGACTTGCGGCGATTTTCTTGGTCTCGTATGCGCTCACCTGCATCCTCAACGGTGCCTCGCCCAGCGAAGTGCTCCAACATCTGTCAGCCCTCGGCCAGCGCCTAGGCGATGTCATAACAACCATCCGCGCCGGCTGGGAGAGTTAGCGTTTGTCACATTAGGACTTCTAGGGTGTAGGGATTATCGCCACGAGTAGAATTCTTGCAACCTGTGGGTCCTGTCGTGCAACTGAATAGTATTATTGAAGATAAATAATAATAGGATTTGCTATGTATAAGCAGGATTTAGAGCGGACTCTTTTGGACATTGACGAAGAGGCGGAGCTGGAAATAGGTCCAAGAGACGACAGGCCGAGCGTTGTATTGGTGGGAGGAAGCGCCTTCATGCTAAACGATGTGACGAATCGGTCGGTTACACATGACATTGATGTGTTTGAGGCAGACAGCTGCCTCCGCGAGATCATAGTTCGATACCCCGAGGTGAATGGTATGGCGGTGGCATATTGTAATCAGATGCCATTCAATTACGAAGATCGTTTGATTCCCTTGGATATTGGCGCGCGTTTTATCAGGTACTTTACGCCATCCTTGGAGGACCTGGCGGTGATGAAGCTTTATGCCTATCGTCCGAACGACATCGTCGACCTCCATAGTCGAGCGTTTATCGACCGACTTGATTGGGATCTGCTCGAACGGCTTATATTCGACGAGGGCGAGGCGCTGGCGTCTTCGCCTTCGGAGCGGAGTTATCAAGAGATGGTCTGCGCATACAGGCAATACAAAAAGGAGGTGCTCGGTTGAATCTGACTTTTGAGGGATTCTTAAAAGGCTATTGCCGAGAGCTATCCGGACAGCAGTCGCTCGGTTTTAGAAAGCTGGTTAAGCAGGCGACGACGGTTGCGCCGCGCGTGGCGGAACCTCTGTTTTTGCTCGCTTTGGCGCAAGGAAAAGCCGAATACGTTCTGGGTTTATCCGAGGGCTCGTGGATGGAAGAGGATTACCGAGGCGTTTTGTCCTTGTACGATCAAGCGGGTGGCATGGCGTCTCTGTGCGCCAAAAGTGAGCTCCCTAACCGTTATGCCAACGTTTGGCGTGCGTATAGAGCGGTGAAGGAAAAGCCAGTGGCGGACAGAAGGATCAACGCCCTGATGCGAAAAAGAACATTGGGAGCGCTAGGGGAATCGGGCGTAACGCGCTACGGTCTCTGCCGCGATTTGAATCTGAATAAGGGAAACGTGTACGCATACTTAGCCGGCGATGACTCAAAGGTGAGCAGGGAGACGGCGCGCCGCATTATGGAATATGCGGAAGAGAGAAGCACCCAAGAAGGGGCCGGGCGCCCGGTGCGTGTGGCGGGGTAAGATTGATCGCGGTTTTGATTGATAATCGATTGGGTTTGTTGGGCGGAGTCTATGCCTGCTATTGATATTGCGCTTATTGTGATTGCTTTGGTGGCGGTGGGGGTTGCTGTGGTTTGCGCCCTGCAGCTTAAAAGCCTTCGTGTCGAGTTGCGAGAGCGTGGCGGCAACGATGCGGAGACGCTCGCGGCGCTCGAGCAGGCCAACAACGCGCTCGACACCCTGAACGTCGCATTGGCCGAAACCCGCCGCACGGCAAATGCCATCGCGCAACAGCAGACAACCGATGCGGCCGTGGAGCAGCAACGCTACCTGACCATCGCGCGAGAGTTCTCGCAGGCTGGCGACCGTATGGATGACCTGCGCCGTGAGACGGCTCAACAGCTTGGCGCCAACCGCGAGGGCATCGAGCACCGCCTGGACAAGGTGCGCGAGACGGTCGATGCCCAGCTGGGCGCCATCCGCAAGGATAACAACGTTCAGCTCGACCAGATGCGCGCGACGGTGGACGAAAAGCTTTCCCGTACGCTCAACGACCGTCTGTCTGCGTCGTTTAAGCAGGTGAGCGACCAGCTCGAGGCCGTGTACAAGGGCCTGGGCGATATGCAATCTATCGCCACCGGCGTGGGCGACCTTAAGCGCGTGCTGGGCAATGTGAAGGCGCGCGGCATTTTGGGCGAGGTGCAGCTGGGCGCGATCCTAGCGGACATCCTTACGCCCGACCAGTATCTGGAAAACGTCGCCACCAAGCCTGGCGCCTCGGAGCGTGTTGAGTTTGCCGTCAAGCTGCCGGTAGACGAGGGCGCTCCCGTGCTGCTGCCGATTGACTCCAAATTCCCGGGCGACGCGTACGAGCATCTGCTCGACGCCCAGGAGTCGGGCGACGCGGAGGCCGTTGCCGCAGCGCGCAAGACGCTCGATGCGATGGTCAAACGCGAGGCCAAGGACATCTGCGAGAAGTACCTGAGCGTGCCCGCGACGACCAACTTTGGCATTCTGTTCGTGCCGTTTGAGGGCCTGTACGCCGAGGTCGTCAGCCGCCCCGGGCTTATCGAGACCCTGGGCCGCGACTATCACGTCAACGTTGCCGGCCCCAGCACCATGGCGGCCATCCTCAACAGCCTGCAGATGAGCTACCAGACGTTTAGGCTGCAAAAACGCACCGATGACGTGCTGCGCGTGCTTTCCGCCGTCAAGGCTGAGCTGCCGCGCTATCAGGCGGCGCTGCGTCGCGCGCAGCAGCAGATCGAGACCGCGGGCAAGACGGTCGAGGGCATTATCACCACGCGCACCAACGTTATGGAGCGCAAGCTCAAGGACATCGATGCGCTGGAGGATGCCGAGGAGGCCGACGCGATTCTGGGCTTGGAGTCCGCAGGCTTACTCGCGGGCCAGGAAGACGAGGGCTAGCCGCAACGGACGGCGGGGCGTCGGCGCAAGCGCGAGGCGCGGGCGCTTTTCGCATCGTGCTTGCCTGAAGTGCGCTTTAGTGTGCAACAATGGCGTTTCGCCCTATCAGACGTGAAAGGAAGCCCATGTCTCAGAGAAGCACCAGCCCGCTCAGCCGCTCCATCGTGCGCCGCACGCTGCAGCGGTTTTGGGGTGTCACGCGCACGCAGCCGCTGATCGTCTTTCTCTCGGTGTTCTCGTCGGCGGGCTACATCTTTTTGCTCACGTTTGCCAACACCTACGTGATGGCCCTTATCGTCGACCGCGTCCAGGCCGGTCCCGTGGCGGGCGACCGGGTGTTTGAGGTCTTTGGCCCCTACATTCTGGCACTCGTGCTCGTTAACCTAGTGGGCCAAATCCTCTCCAAGCTGCAGGACTACACCGTCTACAAGCTCGAGATTGCGGGCAACTATCACCTGGCACGCCTGTGCTTCGACACGCTCTCCAATCAATCCATGACATTCCACACCAGCCGTTTTGGCGGATCGCTTGTGAGCCAGACGAGCCGTTTTATGAGCGGCTACACGGGCTTGGTCGACGTGACGGTGTATTCGCTCATTCCCACCATCACCTCGGTTGTCTGCACCGTGGCCGTACTCGCCCCGGTGGTGCCGACGTTTACCGTGATCCTGGTGTGTATCATGGTCGTCTACATCGCGTTTGTCTGGCTTATGTACAAGCGCATCATGCCGCTTTCGGCCGCGACGTCCGCCGCGCAGAACAAGCTCTCGGGCGTGCTCTCCGACGCGGTCACGAACATCTTGGCCGTCAAGACCTGCGGGCGCGAGGACTTTGAACGCGATCTGTTCGACGCCGCCGATCGTGCCGCGCGCGACGCCGAGACGGTCTCGATGCATGCCATGATGCAGCGCAACTTTACGACCTCGGGCCTTATCGTCATCACTATGGCCGTGGTGAGTGTGTTCGTGGCGGGCGGCAACGCGTGGTTTGGCATCTCGGCCGGCTCGCTCGTCATGATCTTTACCTACACCTATAACCTCACCATGCGCCTGAACTACGTAAGCTCCATGATGCAGCGCATCAACCGCGCGCTCGGCGATGCGGCCGAGATGACGCGCGTGCTGGACGAGCCATGTTTGGTGGCAGACGACCCGGACGCCCCTGAGCTCAAAGTGACCGAGGGCGCGATTGATTTTGAGCACCTGAGCTTTGCGTACCGTGACGCTGCGGCGGGCGAGAGCGTGTTCGATGACCTGACACTTCATGTGGCGGCGGGCCAGCGCGTGGGCCTGGTGGGCAAATCGGGCTCGGGCAAGACGACGCTCACCAAGTTGCTGCTGCGCCTGGACGATGTCCAGGGCGGCCGCGTGCTCGTGGACGGTCAGGATGTCTCGCGCTGCACGCAGCAGAGCCTGCGCCGCCAGGTTGCCTACGTGCCGCAGGAGGCGCTGCTGTTCCACCGCTCCATTCGCGAAAACATTGCCTACGGTCGTCCCAACGCCACTGATGAGCAGATTCGCGAGGCCGCGCGCCTGGCCAATGCCCTGGAGTTTATCGACCGCTTGCCCCGTGGCTTTGACACCATGGTGGGCGAGCGCGGCGTCAAGCTCTCGGGCGGCCAGCGTCAGCGCGTGGCTATCGCCCGTGCCATCCTAACCGACGCGCCGATTCTAGTGCTCGACGAGGCGACGTCTGCCCTCGACAGCGAGTCCGAGGCTCTGGTGCAGGAGGCGCTCGAAAACCTGATGCGTGGACGCACCTCCATTGTGGTGGCACATCGCCTGTCCACCGTGGCGGCGCTCGACCGCATCGTGGTGCTGGCGGACGGCGAGATTGTCGAGGACGGTACGCATGCGCAGCTTGTCGAGGCGGGCGGCGAGTACGCAAGCCTGTGGGGCCGCCAGACCGGCGCATTTTTGGAGGCGTAGGCGTCTCGGACGTGGGACAATTGTGCCCATAAGTTTATTGTGCCGTTGAGCCGAGGAGTCGTTATGCCACGCGAGACCAATGCCGCCAAGCGCGAGCGCGCCGTTGAGGTGTGCGAGCGTCTCAACCGTCGCTATGGCCCGGTCGAGTGCTTTTTGGACCACGAGAATCCCTTCCGCCTGCTGATCGCGGTGCTGCTCTCGGCGCAAACGACCGATGCGCAGGTCAACAAGGTGACACCGCGGCTGTTTGCCCAGTGGCCCACGCCCGAGGCCATGGCCGGGGCAAGCGTGACCGACGTGGCGGACACCATTAAGTCACTCGGCTTTTATAAGAGTAAGGCCAAGCATGCCGTGGAGGCCGCGCAGATGATCGTTGCCGACTACGGCGGCGAGGTGCCGGCCGACATGAAGGAACTCGTCAAGCTGCCGGGCGTGGGGCGCAAGACAGCGAACATCGTGCTCAACGTGGGGTACGGCATCGTGGAAGGCATCGCGGTGGATACGCATGTCAACCGCATCGCGCACCGCCTGATGCTGAGTCCCAAGACGCATGCCAAAGAGCCGCTCAAGACCGAGCAAGATCTGCTCAAGATTTTGCCGCACGAGTATTGGGAGTCGGTCAACCACCAGTGGATCACCTTTGGCCGCGAGATCTGCGACGCCCGCAAACCCAAGTGCGACGAGTGCCCGCTGGCGGATTTATGCCCCAGTGTACGGGTGGGCTAGGTTGCAAGGGCAGGGTGCCGCCGCTCTTGCGTATCTCCGGGCGGCACAAATCGGGACGCGGTCGGTGACCATGGCGCTCGCTACGACTCCCGAAGCAAGAACTCTTCTGCCGGCACAACCGATGCGCCCTCGGTATCGTAGCGCTCGGAGCCGTGATATACGACGGCTCGGTCCTTTGCGGGAATGCCAAGTTCAGAACCAACAGAGCGTAGGTGTCGAGCGAATGTGTCTCGGTAGGTAGCGCCCGATTTGATTTCGAACGCCTGTGGGCGAGCCTGCTCTGTTAGATCGATAAGGTCGATCTCTCGTTTGCTATCGTCGCGATAAAAGACAAGCGTGGGCTCGATGCCTCTGTTGAGATATGCCTTCTGGCGTTCCGAGACAACGAGGTTTTCGAATATTTCCCCGCTTAGGGGGTGGCTCATGAGACTGCGCTCGTCGTGAATGCCAAGCAGATGACAAAGTAGTCCCGTGTCGTAGAAGTACAGTTTTGGCGCTTTGGTAAGCCGCTTGCGCATGTTTCCAGCATATGGCTGAAGCAGGAATACCAAATAGCTTGATTGCAGGATCGAAAGCCACGAGCTGATCGTCGCCGTGGCGACTCCCACATCGGCGGCGAGTCTTGATAGGTTGAGCAGTCCTCCCACGCAGGCCGCGCACAGCCCGATCATTTTTCTAAAGGAGCTCAGGTTACGCACGTCGAGAAGGCCGCCCGCGTCGCGCTCCACATAGGTCATAAGGTAATTTTGGTAGAACATATCGGTGGGGATGCCCGCATCATATATGCGCGGGTATCCCCCGCGAATCAGGTAGGTGTCAAGCGAGATTTGCGTCTCGCTGAGCTCCTGGTAGGAGAGAGGGAGGAGTTTGAGCATGCCGACGCGCCCAGCAAGCGATTGCTGGATGTTGCGCATAAGCAAAAAGTTTTGCGAGCCGGACAATACATACTGGCCGGTCCTTCCGCGCTCGTCGGAAGCGACCTGAATCATGCTGAACAGCTCCGGTGCATATTGGGCCTCGTCGATGATCAGATGGTCAGGGCGCCTGCTGATAAAGCCGACGGGGTCATCGAGTGCGGCGCGACGGACTTCCGGGTTCTCGAGGTTGAGATATTCATATTCAGGAAAGACGGCCTTGATGAGAGTTGACTTGCCGCTTTGGCGTGGCCCCGTAAGCGAGACGACGGGAAACCATTCTGACATGCCGCGTAGCTTTTGGGCCATGGTTCGCTCAATCATTTTTAACGCCCTTCGCGTCTTGCATCGCATGCTCGCAGGCATGCTTTTGGTTTGAAAGTCTCGTGCCGAGTTTGTCGGTATCCGCCGGGTTTCGTGGCAGGCCTTTGGGATTTGCCACATTGTTAAGGCAAAAAACCATAATTACTAACTAGAAGTTACCACAACTATAAAGTAGCAATTGCCATAATTGCAAAATAACGCAGGTAAAGCTGATAATCGATCCTGTCCGATCAGGCTGTTTTGTGCCGAGGGCGTTTGAGCATGCGCGTTTTGGGTGAGCGGACCGAGTGCTGATGACCGCCGTGCAGTTTGCGTGACGCCCGCAAACCCAAGTGCGACGAGTGCCCGCTGGCGGATTTGTGCCCCAGTGTGAGTGTGATGGGGTAGGGGCCCGACGCGTTTAGTCGGCACTCGGAGACGGCGGCCAATGTTGCGCAACACAGTTGCGTTTTGAGGGCTCAATATGATGGCGACAGATGCTGTTTGTTGTGAGGGGATGCCCGAATATGTTTTGCACCAAGTGTGGCTCCGAGATGCCCGACGGAACCGATTTTTGCACGAACTGCGGGGCGCGCATGGGCGCTGCCTCTCCGGCGGCCGCGCCTGCTGAGCCCGCATCGATGCCGGCGGCAGGGATGCCTCCCGTGCAGAAGAAGTCACATAAGCGCGCGGTGATTGTCGGCATGTGCGTGGCGGGCGTGCTCGTTGCCGGCGGTGCCGCTCTGGCGCTGACCGGCGTGCTGGGTCCGCTTGGGCAGGGCAACTCATCGCAGATTACGGTACTGGGGTCCGACGAGGGTTCAGCCGAGCACAAGGACAAGGGAAGCGCCAAGGAGAAGCCTGCCGCCGACGGGGATGAGGCGGATGAGCCTGAGCAGACGAGCAGCAGCGTAAAAGTCGACCTTAACGACCAGGCAACCTATGCCGCCGCAAACCTGTTCCTGTCGAACTTTACGGAGGAGCACTTCGATCGGGACTGGTATCAGACGGGCGGCTTCGATTCGACTGACGGACTTTCTGATGACGAGAAATACAAGCTGGTCAAGTTTATCTGGTGCCATTTTATTGACAACGCGCCGTATCGAATCGAGAAAGGCGACTATGACAACGGTAATAGCCAGCGTGTGGCGACTGATGTGATCAATAGGGAACTCAACCGCTTGACGGGTCTGACGCTTTCCGATGCCGATATGACTTATGACAGAACGCCGGAGGGGCAGGCGATTCCTGATTCGGCCGAAGCGCATGGTGGGTACTTGTATCTGAAACAGGAATATGGCCAGGGAAATTACAACCCACCGTGTGCCATCGTTACGGGCGCGACTGACCTTGGCGACAACATCTACGAGCTCACCTATGAGGTTTACAGTGCTGGCGGTGCGTTACTTCCTTCCGACATCCCCGAGAGCACCTACGGCCTGCCAAAGGACCAGTTCATCGCCGCAATTCAAGCGGATGCATCCAGGGGCCGTACCGAAACTTGCACGGTCCGCGTCGCACAGGGTGACGGCGCCCCGACCTTCACACTGCTTAAAATGGGCGTCTACGATTAGACTCGGCGTATAGCTCACTCTGATAACGCCAGGCGACTCGTCCGTCTGGCGTTTTTGTTGCGGGGCTGGGCATGCGCTTGAGCTGGAGTATTTGTCGCCTCCTGCCGCCTCATGCAAAAATGTGTTGCTAATTTAGAAGCCTATTCAAGCGCGCCGAAGTCGTGCGTGCTGGCGTAGCATGAGCAAAAAATCAAGCAATGGAGGGTAACGTGGCAACATTGAAGACGCGAGAGCTCGAAGATTATTTTGAACGCATCGTACGCACGCGCGAAGGTGACCTACCTGGTCGTCGCAAAGGCGACGAATACTTGTCTCAAACCCATGCGCTCTACCACGGAGATCCTGCGCCCTGGGCTTTAACACCAAAGATATTCGACAAGGATATGACGGCGCTTCTTAAGGAGGCCGCCGAGCGCATGTACGGCATTATGGACAAGGTGACGCGGGCGTTTTGTTCCGATGCCTCCGTGCGTGCGTGGTTTCGCATGGATCCGGCTTTTGCTGACCTGTGCGCTATGGATGCCGGCTATGATTGCCAAATTCCCCTTGCGCGTGTTGATATCTTTCTTGACGAAGATGCCGGTTCGTATACGTTTTGCGAGCTCAATACCGACGGCAGCGCCGGAATGGTGGTGACCGATGCGGTCTGCCAGGCGGTGCGAATGACGCCTTCCTTTGAGGAGTTTGCATCCGACCACCCAGGCTTTCGGCAGTACGATTTGTGCGGTAGCTGGATAGATGCATTGTTTGAGACCTATGCAGAGTGGGAGCTGGCCCATCCTCGCCGCGCCGAAGATAGTGCACGATCGGACGACGGGGCCCGCGTTGACGAGGGGCTCTATGCACCGCAATCAAAGATATATCCCGCTTCGGTGGCAATCGTCGACTATTCGGAAAGCATCGACTCGGAAGATGCGGCTCATTTTGTCGACCTTATGAGGCAGCGGGGTGTGGTGGCGCGCTTTGCGGATGTGCGCGACCTGCGGATTGGCGAAGACGAGAGCGGTGCTAGGCGGCTGTGCGATGCCGCCGGTCCTATTGATTGCGTTTGGCGGCGCGCGGTGACCGGCGAGCTGTGGGATAAGCCGTGCGACGGACGCTCGGCCTTAATTGCGGCTGCCCAAGAAGGGCTCGCATGCGTCGTCGGCGGATTTAGAACGTGGCCGTGTGCGACTAAGACCGTATTTGCGTTTTTGTGGTCTCGGACCGGTCAGTCCTTGTTGAGCCCGGAGGAGCAATCGTTTGTACGGGAGCATGTGCCCTATACCGAGATTCTGGATGAAAGCACCCAGTTGTCGCGATTTGCCGAAAAGGATCGGTGGATTGTCAAGCCGTGCGGCGGCTACAATGCGGTTGGCGTTGTCGCTGGTTTGGATGTCGCGGAACGGGAATGGCCTCAGGTGCTTGCTCGCGCTGCGGCCGCTGGGGCGATTGTGCAGGAGTATGCTCAGCAGTATCAGACTCCCTGCTTGCGCGGAACGCTTGTCGATGGGCCGCATCGAGGAGAGGCGCCCAAAGGACTTGTGGATGATCTTGGTTTTGCGCCCGCTTCTAATATGGAAGGCTTGTATCTGTATCGCGGTCGTTTTGCGGGCGTGTACACACGTGTGGGCTTTGCCAACACCATAGGAGAGTGGACGAGCCGTTTGAACGTTGCGAGCTTTTTTGAGGAATAGCCGTTTCTTGGGGAGCCTTCTGTGGTTGCGGCGTTCGACGTGACGGGGAGATTTTGGCGAAGCCGGCGAGTCCAGTTCTATCTGGCGTTTTTGTTGCGGGGCTGGGCGTACGCTTGAGTCGGAGTCCTCTCCATGCGCTACCATGACAGGCAACGAATTTGACGAACGACCCGTCGAGCTTGCCCCGGCGGGCTTTTGGCGTTGCAATGCCGGAGGAACAGCATGCTCATTCACCGTATAGCCGCGCAGCTCTACACTGCCGAGGCCTTGCAGGCCGTCGAGGCCGGGCTCGATGCTGGCGAGGACGTGACGCTGGCTGTGTCGCAGTCGGGCCGCACGCTTATGGCCGCCGCCCAGTTTGCGCGTCGTCCGCGCCCCACGGTCTACATCGTGAGCGGCGAGGATGCGGCCGATCGCGCCGCACGCAGTCTGGCCGCCTATGTGGGCCTGGCGCACGTGTGCCGCTTTCCCGAGCGCAAGGACTATCCGTGGCGCGAGCAGGCGCCCGACGACGCCGTGGTGGCGCAGCGCTGCGAGGCTCTGGGGCGCATCGTGCGCGGGGACAACTGCATCATGGTCGCCTCGGCCCGCGCGCTGCTGCGCTGCGTGCCGCCGGTCGAGAGTCGCTATTGGGAGTCCACTACTTTTGCGGTGGGCGAGGAGATTCCTTTTGACGAGGTGCCGCAGCGCTTGGTGGGCATGGGCTACACCAATGCCGGCGCCGCCGACGCGCCCGGCCTGTTCCGCGTGCACGGCGACACCGTCGAGGTGTTCCCCGCGCAGGAGAAGGCGCCCGTGCGTATCGAGTTCTTTGGCGACGAGATTGACCGCATCCGCCGCATGGTGAGCTCCACGGGCCAGACCATCGGCAACGAGGACAGTATCGAGATCTTCCCCTGCCGTGAGCTGGCGCTTACCGACGAGGCCGTTCACAACATGCACGTGGCGCTCTACCGCGCAAGCCAGGACGACAGCAAGTTGGCGGCGCTGCTCGAGATGGTGGATGCGCGCATCGTCACGCCTGAGCTCGACCGCTTTTTGCCGGTGATGTACGGCCAGACCGTGAGCCCGCTGTCGCACGTGAGCGGCAAGGCGCTCGTGGTGCTGTCCGAGCCGCGCTCGCTGTTCGACGATTGCCTGCGCGCCTACGAAGATATCGAGGCGCGTGCCGGCGAGGCGGGGGTCGACCGTCTGGACGGCCTGTACGTGCGCGCCCAGCAACTCGACTTTGGCTCCCAGCAACGCCTGAACTATGTGAGCCTCATCCGTGCCGGCGGTGCGGTGACGGCCGAGCTCAAGATTGAGCAGCCTGCCATCGCAGGCTCGGACAATCGCTTTATGACGCGCATCCAGGAGGTCGTGGGCAAGCGCTATGCCTGCGTGTTTGCCATCCCCGACCGCGGTGCGCGCGAGTCGATGGAGCTTACCTTTGGCGACGAGGGTATTACCTTTGAGGAATCGCTGACCGCGGCGCCCGAAAATGCCGGTGCCATCGGCGATCGCGTGCGCGTGGCGGCGGCGGATTCCGCCGACCGTGCCGCACGCCAGGAGGCCCATGCCTCCATTCGCGAGCGTAAGGCCGACGCGCTCAACGCCCGCTCGCTCGAGGCGGGCGCCGCGCAGGCTGCCGCCGGCGCCGCCGTGCCCACCATCTCGCGCGGGCGCGTGACCTTTGTGGACGCTGCCCTGCCGCAGGGCGTGGTGGTGCCCGACGCCAATTTGGCCGTGTTCTCGATCGCCGACCTCAACGCCCGCATGGATGCCAACCGCGCGCGCAGCCGCCGCAAGGTTGACATTACGCAGATCACCTTCCCGTTTAAGCCGGGCGACTACGTGGTGCACGCCACCCACGGCATCGCGCTCTTTAGCGAGATTGCGCGCCAGGAAGTGGGCGGTAAGGAACGCGACTACTTTTTGCTGGAATATGCCGATGGCGACAAGCTCTACGTGCCGCTGGAGCAGGTTGACCGCATTACGCGCTATGTTGGTCCCGACGGCGATAAACCGCGCTTGACCAGGCTCAACACCGCCGACTGGACGCGGGCTACCAACAAGGCGCGCAAGAATGCCAAAAAGCTGGCGTTTGACCTGGTCGACCTGTATACGCGCCGCTCGTCGATTACCGGTATCGCCTGTCCGCCCGATACGCCCGAGCAGATCGAGATGGAGGAGAGTTTCCCCTACGACGAGACGCGTGACCAGCTGGAGGCTATCGCCGACATCAAGGCCGACATGGAGGCGCCCAAGCCCATGGACCGCCTGCTGTGCGGCGACGTGGGCTTTGGCAAGACCGAGGTCGCCCTGCGCGCGGCATTTAAGTGCGTGGACTCCGGCCGTCAGGTCATGGTGCTCTGTCCCACGACTATTCTTGCCCAGCAGCACTACGAGACGTTCTTTGAGCGCTTTGCTCCGTTTGGCCTGGAGGTCGAGGTGCTCAGCCGCTTCCGCACGACGGCGCAGCAAAAGCGCGCGCTCAAGGCGTTCGCCGAGGGCGCGATCGACGTGCTCATCGGCACGCACCGCTTGCTTTCTGCCGATGTGAACCCCAAGAACCTGGGCATGGTGATCATCGACGAGGAGCAGCGCTTTGGTGTGCAGCACAAGGAGCAGCTCAAAAACCTGCGCGAGCAAATCGACGTGCTCACGCTCTCGGCCACGCCGATTCCGCGAACCATGCAGATGGCCACGAGTGGCGTGCGCGACATGAGCCTGATCACCACGCCGCCGACCGGGCGTCGTCCCGTGATCGTGCACGTGGGGGAGTACGACCCCGACGTGGTGAGTGCGGCGATTCGCCTGGAGGTGGGCCGCGGCGGTCAGGTGTATTACGTGTCCAATCGCGTCAAGACCATCGACGACGCCGTGGCACGCGTGCACGAGGCCGCGCCCGAGGCGCGCGTGGGCGTGGCACACGGCAAGATGAGCCCGCGCGAGGTCGAGGACGTGATGATCGAGTTCGCGACCAAGAAGATCGACGTGCTCATCGCCACGACCATCGTGGAGAGCGGCATCGACAACGCAACGGCCAACACGCTGATCATCGAGGACTCGCAGCGCCTTGGCCTGGCGCAGCTCTACCAGCTCAAGGGCCGTGTGGGCCGCTCTGCCACGCAGGCCTACGCGTACTTTATGTTCCCCGGCGAGCTGCCGCTCACCGAGGAGGCAACGGCGCGCCTGACCGCACTTTCCGAGTTCCAGGACCTGGGCAGCGGCATGCGCATTGCCATGCGCGACCTGGAGATCCGCGGCGCCGGCTCGCTTATGGGGGCCGAGCAGCACGGCAACCTGTCGAGCGTGGGCTTTGACCTGTTTACGCAGATGCTGGGTCAGGCTGTGGCCGAGGCGCGCGGCGACGACGACGCCGACGTGGAGGCGGCGAGCGTGGGCATCAACCTGCCGGCCGACTACTTCTTGTCCGAGGAGTACCTGCCGGCGGTGGACCAGCGCGTGCTCGTGTACCGTAAGCTCGCAGCGGCCGAGGACCTGGAGAGCATTGACGAGGTGCAGGAAGAGACCGAGGCCGCGCATGGTGAGCTGCCGTTGGCGGGACTCAACCTGTTCAATCGCGCGCGCATCCGCATTCGCGGCGAGCGCCTGGGGCTCGAGAGCGTCACGCTCAGCGGCGGTCGCATCACGTTTTTGGGCGTCGACGTGCCCAAGAAGGTGGCCTTTGAGCTTAAGACCCGCTATGGCGCGGTGAACTTCCCCAAGAGCCGCAAGTTGTCGGTGCCCTACAAGGCGGGCGCCGGCGCGGGCAGCGGCCTGGGTCGCGGTCTCGACGCCAACGACGGCACCGGCCCCGTGGCCGCGGCACTCATGCTGCTGCAGCAATTAGGCGCGAGCGACGATGACTAACAAGTAGGGGGCGTGGCGGGGCAGAGCTACCAGTTGTTCTTTGCCCGCCACCTCGCAGGTTGATTCCAGCCCCATCGAAAGGAAAGCATGTTCGGGTACATCTACAAGAAAGACGCCGCCGCTATCGCGGTTGTCCTGTGTCTTTGTCTGGGCGTGGGCAGTTTCTTCGATTATCAGATCTCAAGCGCGCTGTTCAACATCGGCAGCATGTACGGCCGCTTTATCGAGGCGGCTGGCGAGTTGCCGTTTGAGCTGACGGCGAGCATCGCGGGCGTTATGCTCGTGCGCGCGGTGCGTCCCGACTCCAGGGGCAGCAAATGGCTTGCCGCGCTCGGCATCCTCGTCAACGTTGGCCTGACCGGCTACGAGATCGTTTCGTCCCTGAGGGTTGGCGGTAAACTCATTGCGGCTCAGTTGGTGCTGACGTTTGTGCTGGTCATCGCTGCCAACCTTATCGTCTATCGCCTCACGCGCACGACCGAGCCCGACGAACTCACGCGCTGGGCGTTGATGGTGCTTGCCGTGTGGATCGCTCAGGCCATCATCCTCAACGTGATCGTCAAGCCACTGTGGTCGCGCCCGCGCATGCGCGTGATCGAGGTCACGCCGGGGCTCAATTTTCAGCCGTGGTGGGTGATCGGCAATCCCGACAAGTGGACCTATATCGCCGCCGGCGTGATCAAGGACGGGTTCAAGTCGTTTGCGAGCGGACACACGGCGCATGCGGCGATCGGCCTTATGCTCGCCGGGCTTCCCGCGGCAGCCTTTAAGGAAAAACCGTCGCGTCGCCGCGTGATTTTTTGGGCGGCGGCTGTGATCGCGGCGCTCGTCGCCTTTGGGCGCATCGTGATAGGTGCGCACTTTTTGAGTGACGTGAGCTGCGGTTTTGCCCTGGTACTGGCACTTGAGTGCCTTGCCGCACGCATTGCCTATCCCAACGGCGTACAATAGCCCCGTTTGAATCATCGGGTCCGTGCCCGACTAGAGAGGATTGCCATGCTCGCGTTTAACAACGACTATTCCCACGGCGCACATCCGGCAGTGCTGCAGGCACTCGTCGACACCAACATGGAACCGCAGCCCGGCTACGGTACCGATGCGCACACCGAGCGTGCCAAGCAGCTTATCCGCGAGGCCTGTCAGGCCCCCGATGCCGACGTGTTTTTTCTGGTGGGCGGTACGCAGACCAACGCGACGGTGATCGACATGCTGCTTGCGCCGTACGAGGGCGTCGTTGCTGCCGAGACTGGCCACGTCGCCTGTCACGAGGCGGGCGCCATCGAGTTTGGCGGCCACAAGGTACTCACCATCCCCGGCTACGAGGGCAAGATGCACGCCGAGGACCTCGAGAGCTATATCCAGGTGTTCTACGAAAACGAGAGCTACGAGCACACGGTGTTTCCGGGCGCTGTGTACGTGAGCCTATCGACCGAGTACGGCACGCTGTACTCCAAGGCCGAGCTCGCGGCGATTCATGCGGTGTGCCAGAAGCGCGAGATTCCGCTGTTTGTGGACGGCGCCCGTCTGGCCTATGCGCTGGCAGCCGACGAGTGCGACATTACCCTGCCCGAGCTGGCGCAGCTGTGCGACGTGTTCTACATCGGCGGCACCAAGTGCGGCGCGCTCTGCGGCGAGGCCGTGGTGTTTTGCGGCATGCACGCTCCGGCGCATCCCATTCCGCGCATTAAGCAGCACGGCGCGCTGTTGGCCAAGGGCCGCCTGACGGGCGTCCAATTTGAGGCGCTCTTTACCGATGGCCTGTATTTTGAGATTGGTCGACAGGCGATTGAGACCGCTCAGGCGCTGCGTCGCGTGCTGCACGAGCGCGGTTACCAGTTCTTTTTGGAGACGCCGACCAACCAGCAGTTCGTGATTCTGCCCAACGAGGACATGGCCCGCATTCGCGAGCATGCCTCGATCGAGTACTGGGAAAAGTACGACGAGACCCACACGGTGGTGCGCTTTTGCACCAGCTGGGCCACGACGCAGGAGGACATCGACGCGTTGGCGGCTGTCCTGTAGCCTGATGTAATGACGAGGGGCCGCCTTGCGCTGGGTTTGGCGCAGGGTGGCCTTTGCTTTTGGGGAGAAGGGTTGTATGACCGAGATGTCCGAGCCGACGGTTCGCCTGGCGACGCCCGATGACGCGCCGGCGTTGCTTGCCATCTATGAGCCATATGTGCGCCAGACGGCGATTACCTGCGAATATGAGGTGCCGAGCGTTGAGGAGTTCGCCGGGCGCATCGAGCGCACGCTCAAGCGCTATCCGTATCTGGTGATGGAATTGGGCGGGCGTCCGGTAGGCTATGCCTATGTGAGTCCGCTCAACAGCCGCGAGGCATACGACTGGTCGGTCGAGACATCGATCTACCTGGCGCGCGACGTGCGCCACGGCGGGCTGGGCCGCAAGCTGCACGATGCGCTCAAGCAATGCCTGGTCGCGATGGGCATCACCAACATGTGCGCGCTCATTGCCGTGCCGCACGATAAGGACGACGAGTACCTGACGCACAACAGCCAGGATTTCCATGCCCATATGGGGTATCGCCTGGTGGGCGCCTTTGACCGCTGTGCCCAAAAGTTCGGCCGCTGGTACGACATGTGTTGGATGGAGTTGGTCCTAGCCGAGCGCGTCCCTAACCAACCCAAACCAACCTGGTTCCCCGACCTCCCCAAACCTACCATTTAGGGACAGGTTTATTTTGGCAGGTTAGCCGATGGGCTCGGTGTATTTGGCGCGGTCGGTGCGCTGGATGCGCTTGGAGACATGGAGCGGGCGGCCGTCGGTGTCGTAGACGTAGTCGGTGATCAGGATCAGCGCCTGCCCACGCTCAACGTTGAGCAAAAACGCCTCGTTTTGCGAGGCATAGCACACCTCAAAGGTCTTATGTCCCTGTGCCGGCGCGCGATGGAATTCCTGGCGCAGCGTGGCGTAGAGCGAACCGTTGATATCGCGGTCGATGAGTGCTTCAAAGCTCGGTGGTAGATAGGTGGTCTCCAGGCACAGTGGCGCATCGTCCAGATAACGCAGACGGACAAGTTTGACGAGCTTGCTGCCCACGGCGGCATCAAAGAACTTGGCTATGCTGCCGCCCGCCTTGGTAAAGCCCGAGTCCACCGTGCGCGTGGTGGGCTTCATGCCCTGACCCTGGACCTGCGCCGTATAGCTCGAAAACACCAGGTTGTTCTCGTGGAGCGCCGGCGTGTCGGCCACAAAGGCGCCGCGCCCGCGCTCGGTTCGAACCAGACCCTCATCAACGAGCACCTTAAGGGCATGGCGTACGGTGCTGCGCGACAGCCCCGATTCGTCCATGAGTTCCATCTCGGACGGCAGCTTGTCTCCGCGCGCGTAGGTGCCGGCGGCGATGCGGTCGCGCAACATGCCCGCCAAGCGCTCGTACTGGCTCAGTTTCTTTTTAGATGAAGCGTTCATGCGATCAACCTGTATCTAACTTGTATGAATATCTAATCAGGCATGTATTCAATACGACAACAAAACTGCTGGTAGCCAATTATCAAAAACCGCATCAGCAAAATTTCTAAGACAAATATAGCATACAACTAGTCGACATAACCAAAACATGTATGTAACTTGTATGCCATCGAGAGCATCAAACGAGAAGAAAGGCTGATGCGCGATGACTACTCAGGAACAGGTTAAGGACGTCGTCTCCCAGGTTTTGGCTGACAAGGCAGACAAGGGCGGCATCAAGCGCGTCGTGTGGATTGGCGCCGGCGGATCCAACGGCGGCAACTATCCTGCCCAGTACTTTATGGAGCACGAGGCCACGCAGGTCGTGAGCTCCAGCTATACCAGCAACGAGTTCGTGCACGCAACCCCTGCCTACGTTAACGAGAACACCCTGGCCGTCGTCGTGTCCATGCGCGGCACCAAGGAGACCATCGTCGCCGCACAGGTCGCCAAGGACCACGGCGCCAGCACCATCGCCATCTATGTTGACGAGTCCGGCCTCACCGAGGTCTGCGACTACAAGATCCAGTATGACAGCCTGGCCGTCGACGAGTCCTGCATGGGCCGCACCAACTCCGCCGTCGTGACCATGATCGCCATGGAGCTTACGCAGCAGACCGAGGGCTATGCCGAGTACGAGACCGCCATGGCCGCCTTCGACTTGGTCGACCCTATCTATCGCAAGGCCGTCGAGTACACTCGTCCGCTCGCTGCCAAGTGGGCCGAGCAGAACGCCGACAAGCCCTGCATCAACGTCATGGCTCAGGGCCCGCTCTTTGGTGCCGCCTACGTCTTTAGCATCTGCAACGTGCAGGAGATGCTGCAGATCGACTCCTGCACCATCAACACCTGCGACTTCTTCCACGGCCCCTTCGAGATTCTGGACAAGCGCACCTCGCTGTTCCAGCTCATCAGCGTCGGCCGCAGCCGCTGCAACGACGAGCGCGGCATCCGCTTCGTCAACCAGTACGGTGGCGAGCGCGTCTATCAGCTCGACGCCAAGGAGCTCGGCCTCAATGACATCAAGGACAGCGTGAGCGAATACTTCAACCACCTGATCTTTGCCCCGATTCTCAACAACGTGTACATGCGCGCGCTCTCTGCCGTCACCCACAAGGACTACATGACGCGACGCTACATGTGGAAGCTTGAGTATTAGTTACGGCGTTTTACCAAACGCCGTAACCGCTCGACGCTGCGCGGGCCGCATTTGGTCAATCTGGCGTTCAACTTCAAGGGCGCGACCAGAAGGTCAGCGCCCTTTCGTTTCACGCCACCTTGCCTCAAATGCGGCCCGCTCGCTGATTTATGCTCAACCAGCGGCGCTTTAGTCGTTGGGGACGTTCTTAAATGGCTAGTCATTCAGGAGCGTCCCCAACGACTAGTCATTTAAGAACGTCCCCAATGACTAGGTAGAGCAGATTTTTCCGTTCGGCGATTTGTGTCTTGAAAAATGTATATAACGACTATAACGTAGTGTGAAACATATTGGAAACAATATCGAGGAGGCTGCGTTGAAGAAAAGCAATCTGGGCTACGTGCTGGTGCTGGTCGCCGCGCTTATGTGGGGCAGCATCGGAATCTTTGTAAACGGCATCTCGGCCATGGGCGTTTCGTCCCAGAGCATGGCTGCCTTTCGCTTGTTGGTCGGAGCGCTTATCTTGGCGCCGGTCCTGATGTTTATGGGCTGCCGTCCGGGTGAGGGGTCTACCGTGGCTCAGGGTCCCCTGGCCCTGTTCAAGGCAAGCCCTAAAGAGCTTGTTCCCTGCGCACTTGTCGGTATCGTTGGTCTGGCCGCCGCCAACACCTGCTATTACGAGTGCATGGGCGAGGTCGGCATGTCCACGGCCTCGGTGCTGCTCTATACCTCGCCGGTGTTTGGCGTCGTGCTCGGTCGCGTGCTTTATCGCGAGGACGTGACCCCCAACAAGCTCGTTGCCATTGTCTTCAACATCGTTGGCTGCGTGCTTGCAGTGACCAATGGCGACCTTTCTGGTTTTCATTTTTCGGTTTGGGGCGTCACGTCGGGCGTGATTGCGGGCTTTTGTGGTGCGTCGCTCGCGGTGTTTAGCCGGATAGCAACCAAGACGGTCCACCCGCTGGCTGTCACGTTTTGGGGCTTTGTTTTTGGCGGTGCGGTTATGGCAGCTATCGCGGCTCCGTGGCCGGATGTCGCCGCGGCAATGTCGCCACAGCTGCTGCTGCTGTTCCTTGGCTTTGGACTCATCCCCACAGCCGTGGCTTACATCTTATATATGCAGGGTCTGTCCATGGGGCTCGAGACATCGAAAGTTCCCGTCGTAATGTCTTTCGAGACGGTCGTCACCGTACTGGTGGGCATTGGTGTCTATGCCGAGCCCGCCGGCGCGATCAAGGTTCTGGGCATTGTGCTGGTGCTCGCGTCCATCCTGATCATGAATACCGACTTCTCCAAGCTGCGCAACAGCGTGTTTGTCGGTCATGTCGTTGAGAGCATGACCTTTAAGCCCAACGCGTGGTGGACGGAGAAATCGCAGGACATGGATCTGTTTAAGGAACGCACTGGCATCGCGCTGGAGCCCACCGTGCAGGAAAGCCCCTGGTACTTCGTGCGATAGGGGATTGGGGAGGCGTCTGATCGGGCGTCGCCAGGACGGCGCCGACCTACCCTGCACCAACGTTTCGATTACGTTAAACCCGTCAACGGTCGATTTTCACCCGCGAACGGTCTTTATACTAATTAGCAATATAAGCAACGTATAAGACGTTATAATGACCATAACGAAAAGGAGGAGGCAAGATGAATCAGATCATTCTCGCATCTCATGGCGGCCTGGCCGCAGGCGCCAAAGACACGCTCGAGATGGTTCTCGGCGACGTGTCGAACGTCCACGTCGTGTCGCTTGCTCGTGACGACAAGGAGCCCATCACCAATAAGGTGGACGCCATGATCGCCACGTTCAACGCGGACGACAGCGTCTATGTGCTGACCGATATGCTCGGCAGCTCGGTCAACAACAACATGGTCGAGCTTTCCAAGAACGGCACGAAGTTCACGGTTGTCAGCGGTTTCAACATCCCGCTGGCGCTCACGCTCGCTATGAGCCCCGTCCCCGTCAAGGGCGCCGAGCTCGCGGCCCTCATCAACGAGGCCCGCACCGGTCTGACCAACCCCAACGCACCGGTCGAGGCCGCCGCGGCTCCCGCCAAGAAGGCCAAGGCGTCCCGTCACAGCTCCGGTCCCGCCAAGATCGTCCTCGCACGTCTTGACTACCGTCTGCTGCACGGCCAGGTCGTCTTTACCTGGACCACCAAGGTTCAGGCCGAGCGCATCATCGTCGTCGACAACGCTGCCGCCAACGATGACATCAAGAAGGGCGCTCTTAAGCTGGCCAAGCCCCAGGGCGTGCGCCTGAACGTCTTCACCGTCGAGCGTGCCCTCGCCAAGATGGACAAGCTCAACACCCTCGGCGAGCGCGTCATGTTCGTCTTTGGCAACACTGCCGAGATGCTGCAGTTCTGCCAGGGCTACAAGCTCGACGCCATCAACCTGGGCGCCACCGCCAACCACGACGGTGCCGATCAGGTCGGCGGCAAGGACAGCTCTGTCTTCCTCGACGCCACCCAGAAGGCCGACGTCAACCAGCTGCTCGACATGGGCATTAAGCTCTACGTCCAGCAGACCCCTACGTATCAGAGCGTCGACATCGACGCCAAGCTGTAATCAACCAGGCTTTTGCCTGACTGAAAGGAGAAGGGTATGAATACGTTCATCAGTGCGGTGCTCGTCGGCCTCGTCGGCGTGTTCTGCATGTGGGACTCCCGCCTGCTCGGTCGTCTTAACTTCGAGCAGCCCCTCGTTGGCGCTACGCTCGTCGGTCTGCTGCTGGGCGATGTGCCCACCGGCCTTGCCGTCGGTGCCGCCGTCGAGCTCGTGTCCATGGGCCTGGTGCAGGTCGGCGCCGCCGTTCCGCCCGATATGGTCCTGGGCGGCATCGTGGCCGCTGCCTTTGCGTGCCTGACCGATGCTTCCGCCGAGACCGCCATGACGATCGCCATCCCGGTCGCCGTCCTGGGTCAGCTCCTCGGCATCGTGTTCCGCTCCATCATCGCCGCCCTCACCCATGTGGCAGATAGCGCGATCGATAACGGAAAGTTCAAGACCGCCTACCGTATGCACATCTGCGCCGGCTCCGGTCTGTACGCCGTCATGTACTTCCTGCCGATCTTCCTCGCCGTCTTTGTTGGCACCGACCTGGTTCAGGCCATCGTCAACATGGTTCCCGAGTGGCTGTCCACTGGTCTGAACGTTTCGACCAAGATCATGACCGCCTACGGCTTGGCCCTGCTGCTCACCATGATGATCAAGAAGGGTATGACCCCGTTCCTGTTCATCGGTTTCCTGCTCGCCGCTTACCTCAACCTGTCCGTCATCGCGGTCGCTCTGATCGGTGTGTGCCTGGCTGTCGTCTTCATGGGCTTCAAGTTCAACGGTTCCCATGCAGCCGCCGGTGTCGATTCCGACTACGATCCGCTCGAAGACGACGAAGACTAAGGAGGAACACACTATGGCAACCGCAACCAAGGACGTGTCCCTGAACAAGAAGGTCAGCCAGTTCTTCTGGCGCTCCTGGGCCATCCAGGCCTCTTGGAACTACGAGCGTCAGATGAACATGGGCTTCCTCTACGGCATGGTTCCCACGCTCGATCGCCTCTATCCGGATGAGTCCGACCCCAAGCAGCTCGCTGCTAAGAAAGAGGCTTACCACCGTCACATGGCGTTCTACAACTGCACCCCGCAGACGAGCGCCTTCATCCTAGGCCTCACCGCCTCCATGGAGGAGGAGTACGCCAAGGATCCCGAGAACTTCGATCCCGATTCGATCAACGCGGTCAAGACCTCCCTCATGGGTCCGCTTTCCGGCATCGGTGACTCCTTCTTCCAGGGCACCATCCGCGTTATCGCCTTTGGCCTGGGCGTTCAGCTGGCTCAGCAGGGCTCCATCATGGGCCCGATCCTGGCCATGCTCATCTCCATCGTCCCCTCTGTGGTGATCACTTGGTTCGCAGCCAAGATGGGCTATCAGGGCGGCCACGAGTACCTGAGCAAGCTTCAGGGCGGCGACCTCATGGAGAAGCTCATGTATGTCTGCGGCATTGTGGGTCTTATGTCCGTGGGTGGCATGATCGCTACGCTGATCGGCGCCACTACCCCGCTGCAGTTCGCTGAGGGCACCGTCGTTATCCAGGACATCCTGGACGGCATGATGCCCCAGATGATCTCCCTTGGCCTCACCGGCCTTATGTACTGGCTCATCAAGAAGAACGTCAACACCGGTTGGCTTCTCGTGATCGCCATCGTGGGCGGCATCGCCCTCTCCGCGGCCGGCATTCTGGCCTAGTCGCGACCAAGCGCCTAACCGCTTTCCCCCGGGGGCCTGCCTGGCATCCCATACCCCAGGCAGGCTTCCATCCCCAAAATGCGACAATGGGACAGTCCCCTTGTCGCATCCTCAACGGACCGGCGACTCGGTCCAAACCACGGTAACCCTGCGAGCGCCCGGCAATGTGGCGCCGCAAAAATCGAAAGGAATGTGTCAGATGTACGAGATCGACCTTAACCTCCCTAAGCAGATCGTCGCTGACGTCCTGTCCAACCACGAGATCCACAGCGTCGCTTTCGTCGGCTGCGGTGCTTCCATGTCCGACCTTTACCCCGCCAAGTACTTCCTGGCCAACAACACGGACAAGCTGAACGTTCAGATCTTCACCGCTAACGAGTTCAACTACGACACGCCCTCCTGGGTCAACGAGCACACCTTCGTGATCACCTGCTCCCTCGGTGGCTCCACGCCCGAGACCGTCGAGGCCAACAAGACCGCCAAGAAGCACAACTGCCCGGTCGTCTCCCTCACCAACAAGGCTGGCTCCGCTCTGACCGTCGACGCCGACCACGTCATCGTTCACGGCTTCCATGCCAACTATGCTGCCAAGGCCGAGAAGCCCGCTTACGCCATCGCTCTTGCTCTCGAGATCCTTCAGCAGACCGAGGGCTATGATCACTACGAGGACATGATCACCGGCCTCAACAACATCTTCGAGCTGATCGAGAACGCTGCTCAGTCCGCCAAGGGCCTGGCCAAGCAGTTCGCTCAGGACTTCAAGGACGACAAGATGATCTACTTCATGGCCTCCGGTGCCTCCGAGAAGATGGCTTACTCTAACGCCGCCTTCCTGTTCACCGAGATGCAATGGATCGATGCCGCCTCCTACAACACCGGCGAGTACTTCCACGGCCCGTTCGAGGTTTCCACCGAGGGTAAGCCCTACGTCTTCCTCATGTCCGACGGTGCTACCCGTCCGATGGACGCTCGCGCCCTCACCTTCCTGCAGCGTATGGGTGCCAAGGTCGCTCTGATCGACTCCAAGGACTACGGCCTGGCCGACGCCGTGCCGGCGAGCGTCCTCACCTACTTCAACCCGCTGCTGCACCTCGCCGTTATGCGTGAGTACGGCAACCAGATCGCCGAGGCCCGTCAGCACCCGCTGACCATGCGTCGCTACATGTGGAAGCTTTCCTACTAATCACAAGTAAGTAGACCTTACGGGTTGATTGAAAGGGGATGGGGTTTGCGCCCCGTCCCCTTTTTGCTTTGGGGGCGTGTCTGTCGCGCCGCAAAACCCCAGATAAAACCTACCAAAATAAACCTGTCCCTTTTTGGCAGGTGGGAGGAGATGCGTATGATCAAGGCAGTGCTGTTTGACATGGACGGCGTGCTGGTCGATACCGAGTGGTTCTACAACCGTCGTCGTGTGGCGTTTATGGAGGAGAAGGGCTTCCACTTTGACGAGATCCCCGATCTTTCGGGGTCTAACGAGCCTGCCATTTGGGAGGCGCTGGTGCCCGACGATGTTGAGCTGCGCGAGCGTCTGCGCGTGGAGTACAAGCAGGTCTATAGCCCGGAACACCCCGTTCCGTATGCCGAGCTGCTCAACGAGCAGACGGAGCCGGTGATGCGTGAGCTGCACGAGCGCGGCGTGATGTGCGCCATCGCGAGCTCGTCCTATCGCGAGCTGATCGACGAGCTGGTGGAGATCGCCGGTATCGCCGACGTGCTGGACTACACCATCAGCGGTCACGAGTGCAGTGCGTTTAAGCCCGACCCCGAGATCTACCTGCGTGCCATGGAGGCGCTGGGGGTGGAGTCTGCCGAGTGCCTGGTTATCGAGGATTCGCCTTTGGGGATCGAGGCTGGCAAACGTTCCGGCGCCCGCGTCCTGGCACTGCGTCCGCACGAGGGCGTCAACCTCGATCAATCGCGAGCCGATGCCGTTATTGATAATCTGACCGATATTTTGGCCGCTTTGTAGTGTCAATCCGCCGCGAGAAGCACGGGTTCAAACGTTTTTTGCGGTGGACTGGCTCAATTTGGTTTCGATTTTGATCCGTTTGGCTTCGATTCGGACTAAGTGAGTAGACTTTTTGGCGCAGGCCGAGCGCAATGCATATCTTCCTTTGTAAAACCGCAGGTCACAGGGGTGGCGGTTTTGGGTGTGCTCTGCAGGTCGCGTAAAGTCTACTCACTTGTAATTTGGGCCTTTGGTCGTGGGGTTGCTGGTCCCGCTTTGGTTGTCGGGAGAGGGTGAATTGAAGCGCCCCCGCACGCTCCATGCTACAATCGCGGACATATCCCACAACTACATCTGCCTTCGAAAGGAGCCTGCGTGGCGAACGCCATCGATCAGCTCACGGACCGAGTGCTCGTGCTCGGCCGCCTCACCATCGTCCGCCGCGCCATTACTGCTGTGGCGGTCACCATTTCCGCCGTTCTCCAGACATTTCTGATCCAGGCGTTCATTCAGCCCGCCGACCTGCTTCCGAGCGGTCTCACCGGCGTCGCGGTCCTGCTCGATCGCGTTACCTCGCTGGGCGGCGTTCACATCGACATCTCGCTCGGCATGCTTGCGCTCAACATTCCCGTGGCGCTCCTATGCTGGAGCGGCATTAGCAAGCGCTTCGTCATCTTCTCGATGATGCAGGTCGTGCTCTCGTCGCTGTTCCTCAACGTCTTTCACTTCGCGCCGTTTTTGGGCGACAAGATCATGCTCATCATTTTTGGCGGCGTGGTCTCGGGTCTGGGCGCTGCCATCGCGCTTAAATCCGGCGCATCCACCGGCGGCACCGACTTTATCGCGCTGTGGGTTTCCAACCACACGGGCAAGACCATCTGGGGCGTCATCTTTGGTTTCAACTGCTTTATCCTGGCGATCTTTGGCTTTATGTTTGGCTGGGACAAGGCGGCGTATTCCATCGTGTTCCAGTTTATTTCGACCAAGACCATCGACAGTTTCTATCGTCGCTACGATCGCGTGACGCTGCAGATCACGACGCGTAAGGCAGACGAGGTCATGACTGCCTACGTAAACCATTTTCAGCACGGCATTAGCTGCGCCGAGGTCGTCGGCGGATACAGCCGCGAAAAGATGTACCTGCTGAACACCGTTGTCTCGACCTACGAGAGCCAGGACATTATCAAGTTGGTGTGCGACGTTGATCCCGGCGCCGTGATCAACGTGTTCCACACGCTCAACTTTGTGGGCGGCTGGTGGGGCGGTCATGTCGACGAGCCCATGCCCACGGCCGTTCCCGATCCCGACAAGCCCGCACGCATGGCCAGCAGGCAGGCGCGCCTCAGCGAACAGGACAGCCTGCAGCAGGACGACGGCAAGTAGGGTATTGGCATTTTGCCGGTCCTGCGCAACCCATCCGAACGAGCCCCCCGAAAGCCCCGTTGCTTTCGAGGGCTCTCGTTTGCCCAGATAAAACCTACCAAAATGAAGCTGTCGCTTTTTGGTAGGGAGGGTGTATCGTTTTATCAATATGAGGTAACATGAAACTAGACGTTATATACGTATGAGAAATTTAGCTATTTTGATAAGAGTGATCAGATATGCCTGCGCCCAAAAATGCACCGCTTTACCAGCAGATTTATGACGAAATCAAGGATGCGATCGAAAAAGGTGTTTATGCACCCAAGGAGCGTATTCCGTCCGAGCTTGAACTAGCCGAGCAGTACGAGGTGAGCCGTATTACGGTGCGCCGCGCTGTCGAGGAGCTGTGCTCCGATGGTTACCTGGTTAAGCAGCAGGGCCGCGGCACCTTTGTCTCCACGCCGCACATCAACCGCCAGTTTCACGCCTCGACGCTGCAGACGTTTACCGCGCTGTGTGCCGGCAACGGCATGAAGGCCGGTGCGCACGTGATCGATCGCCAGATCGTTCCGGCGCGCCAAAACGAGATGGAGTTCTTTGGCCTGCAGAAGGATGCGCTGTTGCTGCATATCAAGCGCGTGCGCACGGCCGACGGCGAGCCCATCTTTGAGGAGAACATCTTTGTGCCGTTTGACGCCTACCGTGAGCTGTTGACGGCCGATCTTGAGGACAAGTCGATTTTTGCCGAGGTCGAGCGTGTTGGCGGAACGCCGATTGTCTCGGTTGGCTACCGTACGGTCGAGGCCGTTCGAGCTAACGCCGAGCAGGCGGCCGAGCTGGGCATTGCTCCGCACGATCCGCTGCTCAACCTGCGTGCCGGCTTTACCGGTCCCGATGACGAGCCGGTTTTGATGGGTAAGCAGTACTACGTGGGATCGCGCTACGTTATGGTGATGTAGGGTTGGTTCCGCCGTTCTAACGAACGGCGGATCGGTCGACGCTGCAAGCCCGCCAGAGCGGCAATCTGCCTTTCAACTTCGGCGGCATGATCAGAAGATCAATGCCGCCTTGTTTCAAGGCACCTTGCTCGCTCTGGCGGGCTTTCGCTGTCGTTGCCAAAACATCGGCGTTGCCATGGCCCGGATGCGGCACTTGGGGACGTTCCTTTTCTGCCGGCATCTGGGGACATTCCTTAGTCATTGGGGACGCTCTTAAACGACTAGTCTGGGCGGCGGTCGTGTGCTGCTGTCCGCGTGGCGGCGTATAATCGGCGGCAGATGACTTGGACGTTAGGAAACCATGACCGATAGCATGCAGCAGATGGCGCTTGACACGCTCGGCGCCTATTTTGGCTACACCTCGTTTCGCCCGGGGCAGGACCGCATGGTGGATGCGATCCTTGCCGGTCGCGATGCGCTGGGTGTTATGCCCACGGGTGCCGGCAAGTCCATTTGCTACCAGGTGCCCGCGCTCATGCTGCCCGGCATCACCTTTGTGGTGAGTCCGCTGCTGTCGCTTATGGAGGACCAGACCCGTGCGTTGCTCGCGGCGGGTGCGCGACCCAGCTATCTCAACTCCAGCCTTACTCCGGCCCAGCAAAACACCGTGCTCAAGCGGGCGCGCGAGGGCCGCTACCAGCTTATGTACGTGGCGCCCGAGCGCTTGCTCGAGCCGCGTTTTTTGGCCTTTGCGCAGGAGGCTGCGGGTTCCGCCGGCATTGGCGTGCCGCTCGTGGCCATTGACGAGGCCCACTGCGTGAGCCAATGGGGCCAGGATTTTCGCCCCGCCTACCTGCAGATTCGCGAGTTCATCGATTCCCTGCCGCAGCGCCCCATCGTGGCGGCCTTTACCGCTACGGCGACCGAGCGTGTGCGCACGGACATTCAGCAGATGCTCGGTCTGCAAAACCCCGCGACGGTGGTGACGGGCTTCGATCGCAAGAACCTCTACTTTGGCTGCGAGGAGATGGGCGACAAAGCCAAGGCAGCGTGGGTGCGCGACTATGTGATCGCGCATTCGGGCGAGAGCGGCATCGTGTATTGCTCGACCCGCAAGACGGTCGATGCGCTGGCAGGTGAGCTTGCCGAGGCGCTGGGCCCCAGCGGCATTCGTGTGGGGCGCTACCATGCCGGCATGGGCAACGACGCCCGCCGCCAGAGCCAGCGTGCCTTTATCGACGACGACATCCAGGTGATGGTTGCCACCAACGCCTTTGGCATGGGCATCGACAAGCCCAACGTGCGTTACGTGATCCACAACAACGTGCCCGAGAGCATCGAGGCCTACTATCAGGAGGCGGGGCGCGCCGGCCGCGACGGCGACCCGGCTAGCTGCTACTTGCTGTGGAACGGCAACGATTTTCGCATGCGCCGCTTTTTGATCGACCGCGGCGACGCTGCCGACGAGGCGCTCGACGACGAGCAGCGCGCGTGGGCGCTCCAGAACCGTTATCGCCTGCTCAGCCAGATGGAGGGCTACTGCAATACCACCGGCTGTCTGCGCGAATACATGCTGCGCTACTTTGGCGACGAGGCCGCGGCCGAGCATGCGGCGGCCGCCGCGGGCGGCACGGCAGACGACGCCGAGGGCTGCGGCAACTGCAGCAACTGCCTCACGCAGTTCGAGGTCGAGGACGTCACCGGCATGGCCCGCGCCGCCGTGTGCTATGTGGCCACGCGACCCATGCGCTTTGGCAAGTCGCTGATCGCCGATGTGCTTCACGGCGGCAACACCGAGCGCATTCGCCAGATGCATCTGGACGAGGACCACGGCTACGGTGAGCTGTCGAGCGAATCGGTCGGACGCATCAAGGACATCATCGGCCAGCTGTGCGGTCGCGGTTATTTGGCCACCTCGCAGGGGCAGTACCCGGTCGTGGGACTGGGTCCGCGTGCCGGCGAGGTCGAGGACGAGGCGTTCGCCTTTACCGTTAAGCGTCGCGCGTCCAGGCGCAAGGCCTCGGCCCGCGCCCGCCGCGCCGTCGATCTGCTGCGCGAGGAGGCCGAGCTGGATCAGCGCCCGCGCGTTGGCGACGATGCCGAGCTGTTCGAGCGCCTGCGTGCCTTCCGCAAGGAGATCTCGACGGAGCTGGAGATGGCGCCGTATATGGTCTTTTCCGACAAAGCCCTGCGCGGCCTGTGCCGCCTGCGTCCACAGACGCGCGAGGAGCTGGTCCAGGTCAACGGCATTGGCGAGAAAAAAGCCGACGCCTTTGGCGAACAGTTTATGGCGGCGATTGAAGAGTTTGAGTCCGAGCATGCGCGGGATGGAGCGTAATGATGGCAGCCGATAGCAAGACCGAACGTTCCGAGCGCACTGAGGTGTCCGCCGTGCCGCTGTACCAGCAGGTAATGGACGACCTAAAAGGCGAGATCGCGCGTGGCGTGTACGCATCCGGCTCGCGCATTCCTTCCGAGATGGAGCTCGCGAAGTACTACGGCGTGGGACGCATCACCGTGCGCCGCGCCATCGAGGAGCTGTCGCGGGCGGGGTATCTCAACCGCCAGCAGGGGAGGGGCACGTTTGTGTGTGCGCCCAAACTCAAGCGCAAAATTGTCCAGAAGGGTGACGTTCAGAGCTTTTCCGAGGGTTGCGCTGCCAACGACATGGTGGCCGGAGCACGCCTGGTGTCGCGCACGGTGGTTGCGGCGACGCGCGAGGACGCGGCGTTTTTTGGGGTGGAGCCCGGCTGCGAACTCATCGTTGTCGAGCGCGTGCGCACGGCAGATGGCGTGCCCGTCATGCTCGAGAACAACGCCTTTGTGCTGGCCGACCATCCCTATCTGCAGACGCTTGCCGACAAGGACCTCACGGACAATTCCATCTTTGCACTCGTTGCCGAGCATTCGGGCCGCTCGCCGCTCAAGTCCGACCCCTGTACTGTGGAGATTGCGCTTGCCGATGCTCAGTCGGCCTCGCTGTTGGAGGTGCCGGTCGGCGAGCCGCTCTTCTATATGGAGGCATACTTTACCGATGAGGACGAGCGGCCCCTGCTGCTCGGACGCCAAAAGATCGTGGGCTCGCGCTACGTGTTCGACATCTAACGTCCACAGATAGAACAATATAGAACAAGTTTGGTGAAATGACTTCACGGGCGTCGTCGTGCGTGCTATAAATAGGACAACATAGAACGACCGCAGGTACGAGTTGTAGTCGTTCAAAACCGCCACACAAGAAGGGGCATCACCATGAACGCACACGATCTGATTCAGGAAATTATCGAGCGCAAGGGCAAGATTGAGAACGTCTTTTGGATCGCCTGCGGCGGTTCGATGATCGACCTGATGCCGGCCAACGAGCTGCTCAAGCGCGAGGCAACCACGTTTACCTCGACGGTCTACACGGCGCGCGAGTTTTGCCTGATGGCTCCCAAGAGTCTTGGCGAGAAGTCGCTCGTCATCGCCTGCAGCCACAGCGGCAACACGCAGGAGGTCGTCGACGGCTGCGAGATGGCGCTGGCAGCCGGCGCCGAGGTCGTGGCCATGACCGACTGCGAAGGCTCCAAGATCGATAACGGCAAGTGGACTACCTGGGTCTATCCGTGGGGCGAGGGCGTGCCGCAGGCCGAGGTGCCGCAGGGCATCGGCGCTCTGATCGCTGCCGAACTGCTCGACCAGCAGGAGGGTTACGAGGCACTCGCCGACATGTACGCCGGCCTTAAGCAGATGGATGCCCTGCTGCCCGCTGTCCGCGAGAAGGTCAACGCCGAGCTGGGCGATCGCTTTGCCGAGCTCTGCCAGCAGCACAAGTTCTTCTATATCCTGGGATCCGGCCCCAACTTTAGCCAGACCTACGCCATGGCCATCTGCTCGCTTATGGAGATGCAGTGGCAGCACTGCTGCTATATCCACTCCGGCGAGTACTTCCACGGCCCGTTTGAGGCCACCGAGCCCGGCGTGTTCTACTTTGTACAGCTCGGATCGGGCGAGTGCCGCCCCATGGAGGAGCGCGCGCTGGCGTTCCTCAGCACGCACACCGACACGGTCATGGTGCTCGATGCGCTCGAGTACGGCGTGGGCGAGGTGCCTGCCAGCGTCCGTTCGTTCCTGGAGCCGATCTTCTTCTACAACATGAGCTGCGAGCTGCGCGCCGCCCGCGGCAAGGTGTTCGGCCACAGCCCCGAGGTTCGTCGCTACATGGGCATCGAGCAGTACTAGGCACCGGGAAAAGTATTCACCTTCGATTCGCAAACGTGTTGCATGAGCAAAAAAGCGGGCCGTGCCGGTAGTATTCCGGCGCGGCCCGCTTGGTATCGCGTTTAGATTCGCGAGATTGCGGCGATTGACGGTCTACTTGCCGACAACGCCTTCGGCGTCCCACCAGTCGAGCTGGGCGATGTTATCGCGGATGTGCTGACAGCTCTTGTGGAAGCCCTCGAGCTCATACTCGGACAGGTCGAGCGTGTAGACCTCCTCGACGCCCTCGGCACCGATCACGCACGGCAGGGAGGTAAAGATGCCCTCCTCGCCATACTGGCCGGTCATGAGCGTGGAGGCCGAAAGCACGGCGTGCTCGTTGTGCAGCACGGCGGCGCAGACGCGCGCGGCGGAGTTGGCGACGGCGTACTCGGTGCACTGCTTGCCCTGGTAGGTTACGTAGCCGCCCTTGCGCGCGAGCTCCTCAATCTCCATGTGGTCGAAGGCATACTTGTCGGGGTTCTCGGCCTGAAGTTCGTTGAGGCTCTTGCCGGCGATGGTCGCGGCCTTAAAGGCAGCCAGCTGGCTAAAGCCGTGCTCGCCGATCATGTAGGCGTCGATGGACTTGGGGCTCACGCCGACCTTCTTGGAGATCTCGGTGCGCAGGCGGGCGGAGTCCAGGCCGCAGCCCGAGCCGATGATCTTCTTGGGATCGTAGCCGGTCAGGTGCCACAGCTCGGTGCACACGACGTCGCAGGGGTTGGAGATGCTCACGAAGATGCCGTCAAAGCCGGCGTCGACGATGCGCTTGGCAAAGGTGCGGGCGGCGTCGGTGGTAAAGAACAGCTCGCCGTCGCGGTTGCCGGCGGCCAGTGCGACCTTGCCGGCGGCGTTGACGATGACGTCGCAACAGGCCAACTCCTCGTAGTGGTCGTAGCAGTTGACGATCTTGGTGTTGTACGGGACAAACGAAAGGGAGTCGCGCAGGTCCTGGACCTCGGAAGTCACCTTGGCCTCGTTGATATCGCACAGGTACAGCTCGTCGGCAATGCCCTGCATGAGCAGGCTGTTGGCGACATGTGCTCCTACGTGGCCCTGGCCGACCACACCGATCTTACGCGTCTGGTACATACGAGTATCCTTCCGGCCGAGTTTTTTGCGTCGAACCATTGTAGCGTCCTGCCGTCACTTTGCTAGACTAAAGCGCCGTAGATTTTTGGGACATGCCTTAATCTCTACTTTTGGAGTGATTTGGCCGCTGACGGCATCGCTGGGCGATGTGCTCGCGCGGATGGGGCCGCTCGTTGTACCATAGCTGCAACTGACTCGTAAGGAGCATCCATGCCCATTCGTATTCCCGACGCCCTCCCTGCCGCTGCGCAGCTCGAGAGCGAGAACATCTTTGTCATGACCGAGTACCGCGCGCTGCACCAGGACATCCGTCCGCTGCGCGTGCTCATTCTCAACCTCATGCCCACCAAGATTGCCACCGAGACGCAGATCATGCGCAAGCTCTCCAACACGCCGCTGCAGGTGGAGGTGGACCTGCTGCGCACCAAGACGCACGAGGCCACGCACGTAAGCGCCGGCCACCTGGAGACGTTCTACCGCACGTTCGACGACATCCGCGACATCCACTATGACGGCCTGATCATCACGGGCGCGCCGGTGGAGCAGATGCCGTTCGAAGAGGTCGACTACTGGCCCGAGCTCTGCCAGATTATGGATTGGTCCACCACGCACGTGCACTCTACGCTGCACATTTGTTGGGGCGCACAGGCCGGCCTGTACCATCATTACGGTATCCAGAAGCACGACCTGCCGGCAAAGGCGAGCGGCGTGTTCGAGCATTATCTGGTGAAGCCGCAAAGCCCGCTGGTCCGCGGCTTTGACGACCGTTTCTATGCCGTGCATTCGCGCAACACCGATGTGCGCCGCGAGGACGTGGAGGCCGAGC
>DBFVZT010000096.1:0-28446 GCA_048486575.1 Collinsella sp.
ATCGCCCTTCGACTTGATGATCGCGAATCCTTTGGAGTCCACGCCTCGTTTGAACGCAATGCCCGAGAGCTGTTTCTCTGAATCGGATAGCGAGTGGCACGCCTGCAAGCGCTGAATCTCTGCGAAGCGCTGCTCTATGAGTTCCTGACGGCGTGTCTGCACGGCGAAGTACGCCTGTGCGAGTGCGATTTCGGGCTTGTTTGGGTCTCCGTTTTGGGCGATTAAATAGCATGCGTAGCGCGTCAGCTTGTAGTCTTTTACGGCTCGTTTGGCGATGCCGGCATCTACCATTTTGCTGGCCTCAGCAAAATGGGCGGCAACAGGCATTTTATTGGTGTCACACGATGCCATGGATCTCTTAACTGCAGTCTCAAAATTACGCCATTGGGTGTATCCGAGGGGTTCCATTAAATCGCGTGCGAGCCAATACTCAACGCCGTCTTCTACATGGGCGTAGCTGTCAAGTTCGACACGCCATTTCTCGATATCCCTGCTGTCCATATCTCTTCCTTTCTGTTCGTTTGTCTACGTGGACTATGTCGACTCCGTATTCAGAATGAGTATATTTGCCCGCGCGGACACGAATGGGCCCTGTGTCGCTTTGAGTTCACGGGACCCATTAATATCGAGAAGTTGTGTTCTGCTCTGGAGGGGTGCTCGGCTTAGTCCGCTCGATAGTGCGAACCCAGGCTTTCGGTCCGCTTGCGCATGGCTTTGACCATTTCCTGTGCTAGTTGAATCTGCGATTGCAGGCGGGCGAGGGCAGCGATTTCGCTGTCGTTGGCATGTGGCTTATTTAGAGCCGTGGCTTCGTCTTGCAGGCTTTCAAGCTGTTGCAGGGCCTCGGATAGGCCTGTTTCGGTCCTGTTGATCATGCAAAAGGTGCTCATCGTGTGCCTAAGGCTGTGTGTCAGGCGTTCGGCATCTGTTGCGGCAATGCCGTACTGGGGGAGGGTGATATCCGCCTTCAGGGCCGCCTCAGGCTCTTTCTGCGCTGCAAGGGCTGCCGATGCGCCCGCGATACGTCCGAATACGATGCCGTTGGCGCTTGACAAGCCACCAATGCGGTCGGCGCCGTGCATGCCGCCTGTCGCCTCGCCGCAAGCGTAGAGGCCCTCAACGCCCGTGTGCGCGGTCTTATCGATCTTGATGCCGCCGTTAGCGGCGTGGGCATACATCGCAACGCGCATCTCGTCGGTCGGCGCGATGCCGTGCTCGTCTTGCAGCCAGGTGGCAAAGGTCTGCACAAACTCTGGGACATCCTCGCGGGGGAAGTCGTAGTGGAGTGCCAGGCCTTCGACACCTGCCTGATCGATGACGAGATCGATAGCGCGGGAGGCCAAGCGTGACGTGAAGGGACCATATCCAGAGCGCTGCTCGAGCAGGTCGTCCAGCTTGTCGTCGGCAATATCTACCGGCTGGTCTACGTGCACGTAGCGCCAGGTTTTCTCATTGAAGACCAAGTTACGCCTGGGCTCGATGAAGCCGGGCATCATCTGCATGAACTCTATATTAGTAAGTGTTGCGCCGTGCGCCAGCGCGATGGCCTGCGAGGAACTGAGCACATCAGCCGACGTAAGGCTGCGCTCGAACAGGCCGCCTGTGCCACCGGCTGCGATGACCGTGGCCTCGGCAGCAAAGGGCACGATTCGATTTTCGGTAAGGTCGTAGAGTACGGTTCCGGTTATTCTGCCGTTCGTGTCCTCAACAAGGTCGATAAGCTCATGGCGGGGGAGCAGGCGAATGCCGAGCGACTCGATCCAGGTCGTCAGAGCGTCCTCAAGGGGCTTGCGGGTGAGGCCGCGCCACATGCGCGTCTTGTGGTCAAAGCAGGGGATAAATTGCTTTTGTTGAGCACTCTTGGCGCTTTGCGGACGCTGGAGCTCAACGCCCAGGTCTTGCTCGAGCCAGTCAATCGCTTGGGGAATGCCGTGGACGAACGCTTGGACGAGTTCGGGGTCGGCAACGCCGCCGCCGACGGCCAGGATGGTGTCGATGAGGTCCTGCTCGTCGTCTTCGTTAACGGGTCCGATAAGCCCTAGGCCCCAGGTTCCGGGGAAGAAGCTCGATCCACTCATAGTCTTGCCGGCGCTTGCCACAGTGACGGTTGCACCCGTGCGTGCCGCTTCGATGGCGGCGCAAAGGCCCGCAATGCCAGATCCAATTACCAGTACATCAGTCGATTCCATCGGATTCCTTTCTCGTCCGGCGCATTGTCGCACGGGTGATCGGCAATGGGGCCGCAAAGACTCGGCAAATCGGTAAAGGGCAAATATGGCAGGTGGGCGTCATGGACGCTCTGACGCTCCATCTCATCACATCTTGTATTTCGCCCCAACTGATATATCGGCATTAGCTACCCTGCGACAGCGCAAACAAAAAGAGCCGCTACCTGGGTGGGTAGCGGCTCCAAAGCTCAACTATATGAGCATCGCGCGGGCGCGATTAGGCCTTGAGGGCCTCCTCGACGGCGACAGCGCAGGCGACGGTGGCACCGACCATGGGGTTGTTGCCCATGCCGATGAGACCCATCATGTCAACGTGCGCAGGCACGGAGGAAGAACCGGCGAACTGGGCGTCGGAGTGCATACGGCCCATGGTGTCGGTCATGCCGTAAGAGGCAGGGCCGGCGCCCATGTTGTCCGGGTGCAGGGTACGACCAGTGCCGCCACCAGAAGCGACGGAGAAGTACTTCTTGCCAGCCTCGAGGCGCTCCTTCTTGTAGGTGCCAGCGACGGGGTGCTGGAAGCGCGTGGGGTTGGTGGAGTTACCGGTGATCGAGATGTCGACGTTCTCGTGCCACATGATGGCAACGCCCTCGCGGACGTCGTCGGCGCCGTAGCAGTTGACGGCGGCGCGGGGACCATCGGAGTAGGGGATGGTCTCGACGACCTTGAGCTCGCCCGTGAAGTAGTCGAACTGGGTCTTCACGTAGGTGAAGCCGTTGATGCGGGCGATGATCTGAGCAGCGTCCTTGCCCAGACCGTTGAGGATGACGCGCAGCGGCTTCTTGCGAGCCTTGTTGGCGTTTAGAGCCAGGCCGATAGCACCCTCAGCGGCAGCGAAGGACTCGTGACCGGCCAGGAAGGCGAAGCACTCGGTGTCGTCGGAGAGCAGCATAGCGCCCAGGTTGCCGTGGCCCAGACCGACCTTGCGGTCCTCGGCGACGGAGCCGGGAACGGTGAAGGCCTGGATGCCCTCGCCGATGATGGCGGCAGCCTCAGAAGCGGACTTGGCGCCACGCTTGACAGCGAGAGCGCAACCGAGGGTGTAGGCCCACTCGGCGTTCTGGAAGGCGATGGACTGGGTGTTGTTGACGATCTCACGCGGGTTGAAGCCCTTGTCGGTGCAGATCTGCAGAGCTTCCTCGAGGGAGGCGATGCCGTTGTCGGCGAGGCACTTGTTGATCTTGTCAGCGCGGCGCTCGTAACCTTCGAACGTAACAGTCATAGTTATTTCCCTCCCTTTCTACTCGTGAACCGGGAACACGCTGGCGACGGAGTGAGTCTCCTCGTCGGTGCGCGGGTCGATGTACTTGGCAGCGTTCTCCCACTGACCATAGTGGCCCATAGCGCCAGCGATGGCCTCCTCGGGGGTCTTGCCGGCCTTGACGGCGTCGGTGAACTTGCCGAGGTTCAGGAACTCGAATGCGATGATCTCGTTCTTGTCGTTGAGAGCCATGCGGGTGACGTAGCCCTGAGCGAGCTCGAGGTAACGAGCGCCCTTGGCCTTGGTGCCGAACATGGTGCCGACCTGAGAGCGAAGGCCCTTGCCGAGGTCGTCGAGGGAGGCGCCCACGGGCAGGCCGCCCTCGGAGAACGCGGTCTGGCTGCGGCCGTAAACGATCTGCAGGAAGATCTCGCGCATAGCAACGTTGATGGCGTCGCAGACGAGGTCGGTGTTGAGGGCCTCGAGGATGGTCTTACCGGGAAGGATCTCGGAAGCCATGGCGGCAGAGTGGGTCATACCCGAGCAGCCGATGGTCTCAACGAGGGCCTCCTCGATGATGCCGTCCTTGACGTTCAGCGTGAGCTTGCAGGCGCCCTGCTGAGGTGCGCACCAACCCACACCGTGCGTAAGACCGGAGATGTCGGAAATCTCCTTAGCCTGGACCCACTTGCCCTCCTCGGGGATGGGTGCGGGGCCGTGGTATGCACCCTTGGCAACGGGGCACATGTTCTCCACTTCCTGTGAGTACTGCATGCCTCTCCTCTCTATCGTGTTGGCGTCCCGTCTGGGGGCCGTGGCTGGCGATTGCCGGGCGACCCTTCGAAAGGGACATGACATGCAGCCCCTATAATACCGCGAAATGCACGGAATATTCGGCGAACGGCTCAGTTTTCGTAGCGAGAAGTCCGGAAGTTTTAATTGAAACGGTTTAACTATATGTTCTGTGGTCGCGAACTTCCGTAGAGGGGGTTCGTCTTGGGCAAGCTTTTGGTCAGCTCTTGTAAGCGTTGCAGGGGTTGACCTGTTGCAACGGTGCCGTTCGCCGCCCGTTTACTGCCTTTGGCCGCGCGAGTGTATTGTTTTGCGTGAATGTTTTGATGGCACGCTTCAATCGTGCTGTATTGGATGGCAATCAGATCCCGGCGAAGGGAGCGCCATGCAGCGCGTTTGGAGAACGGTTACCGGCTTTTACCATGTCTGTGCCCGCGGTGTGGGCAAGCAGCTCATCTTTGAGGGCGATGAAGACCGGTGGGAGTTTTTGGAGCTGATGCGCGAGTGCTGCCGCGAGGCGGGCGTGACGGTTATCGCCTGGTGCCTTATGGGCAATCACGTGCATCTGGTGCTTGCAGATTACGAGGACGCGATGAGCGCGGCGATGCACCGGCTGCTTTTGACGTACGCGCGGCGGTTCAATAAACGCACGGGGCGCACGGGTCATCTGTTCCAGAACCGTTTTGACCGGCGCTCGCTCGATACCGACCGTTATCTAATGGCTGCCATTCGCTATGTTCACGCTAATCCGCAGGAGGCGGGTATCGCCCTGATCGAGCGTTATCCCTGGAGCAGCTTTGCCGAGTATCTGAGAGCGTATGACAACGATACGACGAGGGGATTTTCGGACCCTTCTTGTGTGCTTGAGCTCTTTGAGTCTGCCAAGGGGTTTCTGGATTATTCTCTGTCGATGCCCGATGGTTCCGATCCGGTGATTCACGATATGGATGAGACAGAGTGGGAGCGGCGTGCGTTTGCCGACAAGATGGCGAAGCGCCTGGGCGTGCCGCTCAACGAACTCAAGACCGTAGCGCCCTCGCGGCGAGATGGAATCATTTTCGCCCTGCACAATGTCGGCTACACGGTGCGCGAGATCGAACGGTATACGGGAATCAGCAAGAGTACCGTCTCTCGTATCGTGCGCGCTTATGCGCGGGTGAATGCTCAGGCTGAGGGCTCGGAATGGAAAATGGCCGAACCACTCTTGTCAAGCGATTCGGCCAACAAAATTCTTAAGATTTGGGACAAATACTACTGATTATTTTGTCCCGTGAGCATGCCGTCGAGGGTGCGCCAGGCGAGCTCGGCGCACTTGACGCGGGCGGGCATGTGCGAGATGTCTTGGAGCTGGGCGGCTTCGTCCAGGTCTTCCAGGTCCTCCTCGGAGAGCTGCTCGCCGCGGATCATGGCGAGGAAGAGCTCTGCCAGGCGGCGAGCTTCCTCGACGGTCTCGCCGGTGATGAGGTCGGCCATGATGTCGGCACTGGCCTGGCTGATGGCGCAACCGTGGCCGGTAAAGGAGGCCTCCTCGATCACGTTGTTCTCGACGCGTAGCTGCAAGGTGAGCTCGTCTCCGCAGCTGGGGTTGATGCCGTCGTGCTCGTGCGTGGGGGCGTCCATCTCGTACTTGTAGTCGGGGTGCGAGTTGTGCTCCATAAATGTGGTGGAGGTGTACAGATTACCCATTGAACGTGCTCCAAACGTGATGCAGGCCGGCGATGAATTTGTCGATGTCGGCCTTGTCGTTGTAGAAGGCCACGCTGGCGCGGCAGCAGGCAAGGTTCTCGACGCCCAGCCAGGTGAGCAGCGGCTGCGCGCAGTGGTGGCCGGCGCGGATACAGACGCCGTCCATGTCCATGATGCTCGCGACGTCGTGTGGGTGGATGCCGCGGACGTTAAAGCTCACGACGCCGTGGTGGTTGTCCCAGTAGATCGAGCCGATGATCTGGACAAAGTCGAGCTGCATGAGCTCGCCCATCAGGTAGTGGACGAGTGCCTGCTCGCGTGCCTGGATGTTCTCGTAACCCACCGTGTTGATCAGGTAATCGAGTGCGGCGCCCGTGGCGAAGATGCCGGCGGCGTCCTGCGTGCCGGCCTCGAATTTCTCGGGGACGGGCGCCCAGACAGCGTCCTGCTCGGTGACCGAATCGATCATCTCGCCGCCGGTAAGCATGGGCGGCATAGCGTTGAGCAGGTCCATCTTGCCCCACAGCACGCCGATGCCCATGGGGCCCATGGCCTTGTGCGCGCTAAAGGCAAAGAAGTCGGCGCCCAGGTCGGCCACATCGACCGGCATGTGCGGCAGCGACTGCGCGCCGTCGACGACCAGATAGCCGCCGTACTTGTGCACGAGCTTGCCGAGATTCTTGACCGGGTTCTCGACGCCCAGCACGTTGGAGACCTGTCCCACGGCCAGGATCTTGGTCTTGGGACCCACCTTGGCAAGAACCTCCTCGGTGGTGAGCTGGCCGGTTTTGGTGGGGTAGAGGTAGACGAGCTTGGCGCCGGTCTCGCGGCAGACCTGCTGCCACGGAATCAGGTTGGAGTGGTGCTCCATGATGGTGATGACGACCTCGTCGCTCGGTTCGAGCACCGTGGGCGCAAAGCTCTTGGCGACCAGGTTGAGCGACTCGCTCGTGTTGCGGGTGAAGACGACCTCGTTGGCGTTGGGGGCGCCGATGAGGTCGGCGATTTGCTGGCGCACCTTCGCGATGGCCTCGGTGGCCTCGACAGACAGCGAGTACAGGCCACGCAGAGGGTTGGCGTTCATGCGCTGGTAGAAGTCGCGTTCGGCGTCGAGCACACAGGCAGGGCGCTGCGCGGTGGCGGCGCTATCGAGGAAAGCGATCTCGGGGTGCTGCTGGAACAGCGGGAACTGGCCCTTGTAGGGGTTGGTCTCGATGTCCACGGTGGGCCAGCCGCGCGAAGCCTCGTCGCTGGCGTCGAGCTCCATGGGCTCGGGGGCAGTACAGGTGTCGCATTTAACGTGCTCGGTGTCGATCATGCGAGCTCCTCTTCAAAGTTGTCGATCAGGTTGTTGCCTAGGCGGACGACGGTGGCGCGGGTGCGCTCGTCGGTGGCGGAAAGCGCGGCGTCCTCCAGCTTGGCGCGGATGAACAGGTCCTCGGCGGCGTTTTGGTCAAGGCCGCGGCAGGCGAGGTAGAACAGCTGCTCGTCGCGGACGTGACCGATGGTGGCGCCGTGGTTGCCGGCGACGTCGTCCTCGTCGCAGAGAATGACGGGAACGGTCTTGTTGTCGACGCCCTTGTTGGCCAAAAGCACCGTCTCGCGCTCGGCGCCGGTTGCACCCTTGCAGCCGTGCACGAGGTCGATGGTGCCACGGTAGACCTTCTTGGACGTGCCGGTCAGCACGCCGTTGGCGTCGATCTCGCACTCGGTCTTGCGACCGCGGTGGCGCAGCTCGTAGTTAAAGTCGCGCACCTGCTCGCGGGCGCCCAGGTAGTCAGTATCGATGGTGACCTTGGCGGTATCGCCCAGCAGGTCGCCGGCAAGGCCGGTGGCGCTGGCGCCGGCACCCAGGACGGTGTGCTGCACGTTGACGCGCGCGCCCTCGTCCAGGAACAGGCCGGTGTCTTCGAGCGCGATCCAGCTGTCGTCGAGCGTCTGCGTGCAGGTCACGTTGACGATGGCGTACTCGTGGGAGCACACGCGTAGCACGGAGCCCACGACACCCTCGCCGGTAACAGGGGAGTCCAGGGCGATCTGCAGGTCGAGCGTTGCCCGCGGGCGGGCGACGACGTCGATGGCGGCGATGGCCGCGGCGGCATCGACACCGCTCACGCGCACAGCAACCGTGGCGTGCTTGTATGCGGGCACATCGATGACGATGCGCTTGGTAGCGTGCTCGGCCAAGTAGGCGTAGGCAGCCTCGCCCATGCCGGTTTCGAAGGCTTCAGCAGGGGAGAGCTCCTCCTCGAGCTTGATGGCGCCGGCCTGGTAGACGGAGGTGGCGGGCACGTCGAGCTCGGTCTCGGGCGTGATGCGGGCGCGGTCGGCGGCATCACCGGGGGCGGAGGCGCGGCGCTCGGGGAAGCGCTCGGCCATGGCGTCCATGGCGGCGTCGAACGCGTCTGTCACGCCAATAAACTGCTCGCCCAAGCCTTCGACCTCAACGGCCTCCGCGGGAGCGGCGGCAAGCTCGTCAGAGAGCTCGAGCTTGGTCTGATTCATCTTCAGCCAGCCCCAAGTGGCAGCCGGCATCGCGTTGACCTGCTCAAGGGTGGTAGCAGCGGTGTTGGTTTCCTGTTTCATTATCCGATCGCTCCTTCCATCTCGAGCTTGATCAGGTTGTTCATCTCGACGGCGTACTCCAGCGGCAGCTCCTTGGAGACCGGGTTGGCAAAGCCGTTGACGATCATGGTGCGGGCCTCTTCCTCCGAGATGCCGCGGCTCATCAGGTAGAACACCTTGTCGTCGCCGATGCGGCCGATGGTGGCCTCGTGGCCGATGTCGACGTTCTTGGCGCGGATGTCCATGGCGGGGATGGTGTCGGAGCGACTCTGGTCGTCGAGCATGAGCGACTGGCAGCTCACGGTTGCCTTGGAACCCTCGGCCTTGGGCGTGGCCACGATGGAGCTGCGGAAGGTCTGAATGCCGCCGCTCTTGGAGATGCCCTTGGTCTCGACGGTTGCCGAGGTCTCGGGGGCGTTGAGCACGACCTTACAGCCGGTATCGAGGTTCTGCCCGGCGCCGGCAAAGGTGATGCCGGTAAAGCTCGAGCGGGCGCGGCGGCCGTTGAGCACACTCATGGGGTAGAGGTAGCCCACGTGGCTGCCGAAGGAGCCACTGATCCACTCTATGTCGCCATCCTCGTCCACGCGCGCACGCTTGGTGTTGAGGTTGTACATGTTTTTGGACCAGTTCTCGATGGTCGAGTAGCGCAGGTGCGCACGCTTGCCCACAAAGAGCTCGACGGCGCCGGCGTGGAGGTTGGCAACGTTGTACTTGGGCGCGGAGCAACCCTCGATGAAGTGCAGGTCGGCGTCGTCCTCGACGATGATGAGCGTGTGCTCAAACTGGCCGGCGCCCTTGGCGTTAAGGCGGAAGTAGCTCTGCAGCGGGAAGTCCAACTTGGTGCCCTTGGGCACGTAGACAAACGAGCCGCCCGACCATACGGCGCCGTGCAGGGCCGCAAACTTGTGGTCGGTGGGCGGGATGAGCGTCATAAACTTCTCGTGGATGAGCGGCTCCCACTGCGGGTCGTGCAGGGCCTCCTCGATGCCGGAATAGACGATACCCATCTTGGACGCGGTGTCCTGCATGTTGTGGTAGACCAGCTCGGAGTCGTACTGCGCGCCGACGCCCGCCAGGTAGCTGCGCTCGGCCTCGGGGATGCCCAGGCGCTCAAAGGTGTTCTTGATGTCGTCGGGCACCGACTCCCAGTCGTGCTTTTGGTCGGTGTTGGGCTTGACGTAGGTGACGATGTTGTCCATGTCCAGGCCCTCGATGGAGGGGCCCCACGTCGGATCGGGGAAGCGGTTGAAGATCTCGAGGGACTTTAAGCGCAGGTCGAGCATCCACTGCGGCTCGTCCTTTTTGGCGCTGATCTCACGCACGATGTCGGGCGTGATGCCGGCGTCGAGGCGCTCGAATCCCTCCTCGCCATAGGTGAAGTCGTAGAGGCTGCGGTCGATGTCCGCGACCTCGGTGCGGTTCTTGGTCATTGCGTCGCCCCTTTACGCCTGCTGCCCGGCAGCGGCGGCCTCGGCCTGGGCGCGCTGCTCGGCGGCCTCGCGCTCGAAGGTCTCAAAGCCGTTCTTGTCGATCCAGGGGATGAGCGAGGCGTCGTCCTCGCGCACGATGTGGCCCTTGACCATAACGTGGACACGGTCTACATCCAGGTGCTCCAGGATGCGCGTATTATGCGTGATGATGAGCATGGAACCGTCGCAGCTCTTGCGGTAGGCGTCCATGCCGTGGCTGACGGTGGAAAGCGCGTCGACGTCCAGGCCCGAGTCGGTCTCGTCGAGGATGGCGAGCTTGGGCTGCAGCAACAGGAGCTGGAGCATCTCGACCTTCTTCTTCTCGCCGCCCGAGAAGCCCACGCCTAGCTCGCGGTTGAGGTAGGCGGTATCCATGTTGAGCTCGGCCGCGAGCTCCTTGACGCGACGACGGAATTCCTTGCCCTTCATCTCCAGGCCGGGGCGGCCGGCGATGCTGGCGCGCAAAAAGCTCGACAGCGGCACGCCCGGGATCTCGACCGGGGCCTGGAAGCTCAGGAACAGGCCGGCGCGCGAGCGCTTGTCGGTGGTGAGCTCGGTGATGTCCTGGCCGTCAAAGACGATGCGGCCGTCGTTGACCGTGTAGACGGGGTCGCCCATGACCAGGTGGCCGAGGGTGGACTTGCCGGCGCCGTTGGGTCCCATCAGCACGTGGGTCTCGCCGGCGGCGACGTTGAGGTTGACGTTGTGGAGGATGGTCTTCTCGTCCACGGAGGCGGTCAGACCTTCGATGGAAAGCAGCGGATTTGCGCTCATGCTGTCCCTCTCTGTATATGGTGTACTCATAGGTGTACTAAACCCTAGGAATCTTCTCGGAATAAAGTTACTATGGGTTCGGCGTTAGTCAAGGGAAAACCCGACTAATCCACTCGACTTTTCAAATTCTGGGACAAAATAACCTGTTGTGTTTGTCCCATTTACTTAAGATTTGGGACAAACAAACCTGGTTATGTTGTCCCAGATGCGATGGGAGGGTAGGTATGCTCATTTCTTCCAAGGGCCGCTATGCCCTCCGGCTGATGATCTATATCGCGGCGCTGGGCGACGCCGAGGGCAAGATTGCCCTGCGCGAGGTTGCCGACCGCGAGCATATCTCACAAAAGTATTTGGAGCAGCTGGTTCGTCCGCTTATGAAGGCGGGCCTGCTTAAGAGCGTGCGCGGCAAGGGCGGCGGCTACATGATGGCCAAGGATCCAGCCGAGGTGCGTGCCGGCGACATCCTGCGCGCCGTCGAGGGCAGCACGGCGCCCGTGGCGTGCGACGGCATCGACAACAGCTGCACCCGCAGCGATTTGTGCTCGACCGTCAAATTCTGGCGCGGTCTGGACGACGTGATCGAAAAGTACGTCGACGGCGTGACGTTGGCCGACCTTGCTGCCGTCCCCGAGATCAACTTCGACATTAAGCTGTAGGTTGAGCGCAATTCCTTAAGATTTCGCGGAGGGTTGTTGCCGTTTACCGAGGGGTTGTTGTGCAACAACGGGCGAGCTGCAATACTTATTTCTATCTTTGCAAACTGCACTTTAACTACACCAATGCAGGGAGGATCTTATGCAGCCCAAGCATTCTGCTATTGTCGCGGGCCTGACGCTGGCGCTTTCGTTTGGCGCCGTTTCCGTGCCGGCACCCGCCGCTGCCGAGGAGCCCACGCCGGGCGTTGCCTCGGATGCCACCGATATCGATAAAGGTCTCTACACCCAGCAGTCCTTTTCGGGCGTGCTGAGGTCGGTCCAGGGCGTTTCGTTTGTTAACGTGACTCCCGAGATGAAGTACTTCACCAAATATGAGAGTCACGGCAACTATAACCAGGGCTTTTCGTATGGCGACGGCTATAACGCGCTGGGTTATTACCAGTTCGACCGTCGATGGTCGCTCATTCCGTTTATGAAGCAGGCCTACAACTACAACCCCGAAAAATACAGCATGCTCAAGGATGCGATTGATCGCGGCAGCGAGATTTCCAACACGAGCAATGCCATGTACGAGAACGGCCAGCTCACCGAGTTGGGCCGTATTGCGCAGGAGGCTTTCCAAGGTGCTTATAACACCGACCCTGTTGAGTTCTCGGCTCTGCAGGATGCGTATGCGTACAACTCGTACTATGCGGTGACCGAGGCGTGGCTCAAGAGCGGCCTGGGCATTGATATTTCGGGCCGTGCCGATTGCGTCAAGGGCATGGTGTGGAGCATCACCAACATGTGCGGCACCGGTGGTTGCAGGGACTTCTTCCGTTGGGCAAACCTTTCTAACAGTATGACTGATCGCGAGTTTGTGACGGCGCTTTCCAACAGTGTGGTCAATAACGTGGCGACCAAGTATTCGAGCCAGCCCCAGTATCATGAGGGCTGGAAGAACCGCTACCGCAACGAGCTGAAGGACTGCTTGGCTTATATTGCCGAGGATGAGGCCGCCGCAACGCCTTCGACGCCTGCGGAGCCCGAGCCCACGCCGGCACCCTCGCCGACGCCTGATTCGAATGGCGACTCGAGTGACGATGTCAACGATGACAGGATGGATGCACCCTCGACCGATGCTGACAGCGATGGCTCTGCTGGTGGCACTACCAACGACGGGTCTACCTCGAACGGCTCCGATTCGGACGGCTCTGCTGCGGGCGATTCGTCTTCAAACTCTGCCGGCAATACGGACGGCGCCGCTTCTGGTTCGACCGGCGCAGGCTCATCTGACTCTTCCACCGGTTCGAGCGATTCTTCCGCCGATACCGGTTCTAACAATGACTCTAACTCTGGCGCAGTTTCTGATTCCGGTGTTTCCAAGGACGACTCGAATAAGGAGACGGACGCCCCCGTTGTTTCGACGGACAAAAAGCCCTCTTTCGCTGTGCAGCTTGGCTCCACGCTGGGGTCTTCGTTGATGGCTGGCGTTACCACCAATGCTCCCTCTACGGACAAGGTTTTGGGGCAAGACGCCGTCGAGAAAAAAGATGAGTCCGAGAACAAGAAGGCCGAGTCGGACGAAAAGAAGACCGAGGACAAGAAGTCTGAGTCCGAGGAGAAAGACAAGAGCAAGGACAAGACCGAGGACGATAAGAAACAGGCCGAGTCTGACGAGAAGCAAGGCACCGATACCGGCGACAAGGGCAATTCCGACGACCAGAATAAGGATCAAAATAAGTCCGAGACGGTGACCACTACGACCACCACGACCACGACGACCAAGTCCTCGGGCGGCAACATGCCCAAGACGGGCGACTTGATCGTGATGGCGAGCCTTGCCAGCGCGAGCTTGGCCACGCTGGGCGCTACGTCCATCGTGAGCGGTAAGCACAAGCTCGATCAGCAGAAGAAAGCTTCTGGGGAGGACGGCTCGGAGGAGTAGTCTTTCAGATCGTTTTCTATAAGAGTTTAGGACGGGGTTCGGTGTGTCTGCATCGGACCCCATTTTTGTTGTGCAACGATTTGTTATGCCCCCTCGTGGCGTTTATTGCTACCGTTGGGCGAAATATCGGTACGACAACATCATTGAGTTTCTGCTCCTCGATACAATGGGCACCGTGCTGCGTTGTAGGGAGAATTTACGGTGTTTGAACAGGCGAATTATGGAACGAACGATTCCATTGGCGTACGTTTGATCAACCATGCGGATGATGCGGTTTTGCCGGTCGGGGAGCATGACTTTTCCGAGGCAATCAATCGGTGCTTATTGGTCGACAAGACCATGTTTATTGCCGATATGCTGGACTGCGAGGCACCCGTCGCACTTTGCTGCCGGCCCAAGGGTTTTGGCAAGAGCATGAATCTATCGATGCTCAAATGTTATTTGGAACGACCCGTTCGCCGGCACCCTGACCGCAACATATTCGTCGGCACACAAATTTGGGAGGCGGGTGGCGGTCGTTATCGAGACGAGCATGCACGCTACCCGGTGATATCGCTTGATCTTTCTGCGGCTGCGAGGCGCGGCGCTGATGCCGCCACAACCATGCGTGGCCTCCTCGAGCGTGAGTGCGCCCGTCTGCTGCCGTTGTTGGACGCCCCGGATTTGCCTCGAAGCGAGCTGCGCCATGTCGAACGTGTTGCGCGTGGCGTGGCGGACGATGCCGAGATCGATTCTGCGCTCGGCGCACTCATAGCGCTGCTGGAGACGTCGCGTGACGAACAAGTTGTTCTGCTCGTGGATGATTATGACGCGACGTTGCCAAGTCACAAGGAGACGAAGAGCTATCGGGATTCATCTTGTGCCGAGTATTTAGATCGGGTGCTGTTCGATGCGATCGTTCATGCCGACAGCTCGTTGCGATTGACATGCCTGATGGGAGAGCGCCCCGGTCCCGCCGAGCTGGCGTTCGCCCAGCGCGGTGTTTCTTATCGGTCGGCAACGCCGCTATCGACCTGGTGCGACCGGTGGTTTGGTTTTTCGGATGACGAGTGCCAGGCCCTTCTGAACTTCATGAAGCGTGAGGACAGTCTGGATGACGCTCGAGAGTGGCTTGAGGGATACCGGTTCGGTGGATTTTACTGCTCGAGTCCGGAGCGCGTGATGGACTTCTTGCGTCGGGGTTGCACCGCGCCCGTTCGCTCCGATCTATATAGCTGCGCCGATCGTCTGAGCGCATGTGTCGATGATTGGGATCTCATACGCCTGTCCGCGTTGTTCGATTTGCTTGAGCCGCATGGATTTATTGAGGCGCCAGTGCATGTACATGCCGATGGGCCAGATACCGCCGAGCCTGACGATATCTGGACCGCGCTGTATCTATCCGGATTCCTGACAACGGACATGACGGAGCATCCGAAGGATGGCGCGCGTCTTCGTGCCCTGCGTATGCCCAACAACGAGATGCACCAGGCACTCCGTCTTGTCATTCTGGAGTGGTTTGAGTGTGCTGTTGAGGACGTTGAGGCCATCGACGCGTTCCGTGATGGGCTATGCCAAGGCGACGAGGACGCTGTAAAGCAAGCATTGAGCTGCGTTCTTAACGATCTTGTTCTTGATGCAAATCGGTCAAATATACGTACGGCTTATCATCTGGCGCTCCAAGGACTCTGCTTTGGGCTACCCGGCTATTGCAACCCCACTTCCAAGCGAAATGGCAGCTCGGATTGCTGGGATATCCAGGTGATTCCCGCCCGTCGCGTGCTTGACGTGGCCGATACGCTCGGCATGCTCGATGAACGCCCGCTCATCACGATCAACATGATGTATGACCCCGACGTCGATGCTTTGGGCTTGGAGCTGTTGGCGGTTCATGCGTTGCTGGAAATCGAACGAAATGGCATCGACGATGTTCGCGTACCTCGCCCCGCCGTCGGCCGTATGCGCTGGGGTTTCGGCTTTGATGGTCAGCATGTGTCCGCGGTGTGTCAGCGGCTCTAGGCAGGGGCATGGGCTAGAAGATAGCTTTCGCTACTCAGCATCCTTCATAGGCGGCATAGGCTTCCAATTGGGATCCTTAACGATCTTGCGGGCGTCCTTCATGCCGCGACGCAGCGCCGGGACACCGGTCTTAAAGCACTTGTCGACGGCAGCCAGACGAATAAATTCCTTGCAGAAGGTCGCGGCGTTGCCCAAACGGAACAGCACGGGGTGGTAGTCGCCGTAGATTTGCATGTAGCGCGCCAAGAAGCCGCGGTTGCGCATGATGTAGTAGCGGTTGGTGTCGCTCGTGGAGTTGAGTTGACGCTTGCCGGCAATATCCCAGTTGGAGACGGCGCGGGCGCGCTTGAGCACCACGTCGGCAACCACGGCGGCGGGGAAGTGCTGGCTGGCGACATAGCCGTAGCAGGCATCGTCACCGTAGATAAAGAAGCGGGCGTCGGGCAGGCCGATCTTGTCGACCACGCGGCGCGAGAACATGCCGCCCTCAAAGCACAGCTGGTTCATGGCTCGGTAGCCCTCGGGGCCCAGATCCCACTTGGCAACGGGGTTGGGGATGCCGAGCGAAAGGATGAGCTGGTACTGCCAAAAGAACGCGCCGCCATCAAAATCCAGACGCGAGCCCTGGATGACATCGTAGCGATCGGTCCACTTGGCAAGACGCTCGATGCCCTCGGGGATGACAAGTACGTCGTCGTCCATCACCCAGAACCACTGGGCGCCCAGGTCATAAGCGCACTTGGTACCGGCGGAAAAGCCGCCTGCGCCACCGCCGTTTTCGAGCTGCGGAGCGTAGATGACACGGTCAGTGCCGCCCTGTGCATCGGGCTGCTCGGCGTCGATGCCCCACAGGTTTGCCAGACGCTCGTTGAACGCAGAGCACATGGCCTCGGTCTCGCGCGAATTCTCGTTATCGACAATCACGATGCGCCAAGGTGCGGCCGTGAGCTCGGTCATGGAGTCGAACAGATTGGCCAAGAGTTCCTGGCGCTTATAGGTGACGACGACGATGGCGAGCTTGTCGATGGGGGCGGGAAGGGTTGAAGGCATGGGGCAATATATCCTTTCACGCGCGGCGGGCGAGTGCTGCGCGGAAGCTATCGAATACGTCCTTGGGACTGTCCTATTGTAAAGGCTCGGCGCACCTTGGCGGCAAGGTTTGAATAAAACGCAGGAACCTGCCACGGGTGTGGCGACTGCAACGTTGGGCGTTGGCGTGCTTATTGCTGTTTGAGACTGCGGACGATTTGGCTTCTAGCTGCATCAACTACGAGAAGCGCTAGGGCAAAGACGATGCTAATGACGGTGCCCGTGACGATGTATATAGCTGCCGGGCTGTTTTGGCTGACCAGTATGTTTGCGAGCATCGTATTGAAGAAGGGACGCCACAGGCTACTGGTGAGCGACTGCATCACATAGAATCCGAGCGTGGCGGTCGACAGGGTGACGATGATGCCTGCGATTCGCGGATTGCTCGAAGTGCCGTGTCGGGTTGCCGCAAAGAGAAGGGAAGCGGCGGCAAGGGCAAACGAGATCAATGAGGTTGATTTGTAGGAGAGGGTCGCCATCGCTGCGAGGTTACCGGTGAAGGAAAGTGTACCCTCCAGGATGATGGCGATTGCCAAAACCGCTATGAGTGACCGCTTGCCCAGGGAGCGCGCCCTGCCCGAATCCATGCTGTCGGTAACGTCGCGGAGCAGCCCGCCCGCCAAAAACGCGACGACGTACGTTGCGGCGCTCATAATCTTTTGGAGCCAAGAAAACTCGCCGCCGTTTGTTGAGCTCATGGCGGCCAAATACCCGTTCACAACAAATGCGAGGATGCCGATGATGATGACCGCTGCCGTGAAGCTCCTCTTAGAGAGTCGGCTCTTGGCCAGTCCAAACAGCGGCGCCATGAAGACCGTGGCGGCATAGACCCAAATAAACTCGAGCCCCAGGGTGTACCAATAGTGCGTATCGAGGGTTACATCGGGAATGGGGGAGACGACCGTGGACCATGCGAGCGCCGCTAGGCAATAGAACGCTGTAGGTAAGACAACCTTGCCTAGACGCTGCACCGTTCGCTGCATCTGCGACGCCCAGGTCGCCCCTTCATTCCAAGCCCACGTGGCCGAGGCGATGAGAAAATACCCCGAGATCATAAAGAAGACTTCGTTGGCCCAGCAGCCCAGCAGGTTAATAAAACCGAGGATGCCGGAATAGGGGAAGACGGCAAGTGGTGCATATTCCGTCATGCCGGCGCAGACTGCCTGGAAGGCCCACTGAAAGGTGTGGAAAATCGCGATTCCGGCGACCGCGACGAGGCGCAGCGCTTCGATAGATATATTTCGTGCGGCTTTGGGCTGCATGTCTTCCTTTCGTCTCCGTGCGCTCCATAGATTATATAAACGCCCGTCGGCGCGCCGACCCTTTGATACCATGAAACGACAGGTATTTCCTAAGGAGCACATTTGTCTACTAACGTCTTTGGCAGCCCTGTTCTGTCGCTGCTTATCCCCATCTATAACGTTCAGCGCTACCTGCGCGAGTGCCTCGATTCCGCCGTGGCGCAGACGCTCAAGGACATCGAGATCATCTGCATCAACGACGGCTCCACCGATAGTTCGCCGGATATCATCCGCGAGTACATGGAGCGCGACCCCCGTGTAAAGATGATCGATAAGGCCAACAGCGGCTACGGCGACTCGATGAACCGCGGCCTGGAGATGGCGCGAGGCGAGTACGTGGGCATCCTGGAGTCCGATGACTTTATGGCGCCCGACGCGCTGGAGAAGCTTGTGTCGGCGGCGGAGGGCTGCAACGCCGACTTTGCGAAGGCGAACTTTGATTTCTACTGGTCTAAGCCCGAGGAGCGCCGTTCGCTGCACGAGATGTTTAAGCCCAAGGACTGCGGCAAGCCGGTGCACCCGAGCGACACGACACAGTTCTTTAAGCAAAAGCCCTCGATTTGGTCGGCCGTCTACCGTCGTGATTTTCTCGAGCGCAACGGCATCAAGTTCATGCCGACCCCGGGTGCCTCCTTTCAGGACACGTCGTTTGCCTTTAAGGTGATCGCGTGCGCCGACAAGGCCGTCTACCTGCACGATGCCGTGCTTTCGTATCGCCAGGACAACGAGAACTCCTCGGTCAATTCTTCTGCCAAGGTTTTTTGCGTCAATGCCGAGTATGCCGAGATCGAGCGCTGGATCCGAGAGGGTTATGCCCGTGACCACGCAAGTGATGACGTCGCGCGCATGCTCAAGTTCAATCAGGTCATTAAGTACGATTCGTATATGTGGAACTACGTGCGCTTGGCGCCCGAGTTCTATAAGGAGTTCCTGGTCCAGATGACCAAGGAGTTCCAGGCCGCCTTGGACGCGGGAGATTTTTCGCTGGACGACCTTAAGCCGTGGAAGCGTGCGAATCTTGCTGCCATTCTCAAGGATCCCGAGACCTGGGTGGACGAGCATCCGCATTTTGCGACGGACGGCGCCCTGGGACGCGCCAAATACTACGCATCGGTTGGAGGCCCCGGCGTCGTCGCCGCCTTCCTCATCGAATCGCTGAGGGGGTAGGTCGACATGGGAGAGGCCTCGACCCCCAAAGCGACCATCGTCGTTCCCGTATACAACTCGGCAAGCTCGATTCAGCGATGCCTCGACTCGCTGTTGGCGCAGTCCGAGCGCTCGATTCAGGTCGTTTGCGTCAATGACGGATCGGCTGATGATTCCCTGAGTCTTCTGCGCCAGATCGCACAGACCGATGACCGCGTACTGGTGATTGACCAAAAGAACGCGGGTGTCTCGTGCGCTCGAAACGCTGGCATTGATGCAGCCGAGGGCGAGGTCGTCTTTTTTGTAGACGCCGACGATTACATCGATGCTCAAACTGTTGAGCACGTGCTGCAGACCATGGAGTCGGCGGATGCCGAGGCCGCCGTTTTTGGCGGCGTCTGTGAACCTGCCGATGCCGCTCCCAAGCGCGTCCAGCAACTCATGAGCCCCAAAGCGGGCACCTTTGACGCCCGCGATCCCCAGCTACTGTTCCACGCAAATGCGCAGCCGTATGCCTGCCGTGCGGCCTTTTCGCGCGAGCTGCTCAATCGCGAGGACATTCGCTTTGCTCCCGGTTTGGCTTTGGGCGAGGACGTCGTATTCCAATTCGCAGCCTATGCACTTGCCAACAAAACCGTCGTCATGCCGGACAAGTTCTATCACTACGTGATGGAGAGCGACTCGGCGACGCACGAGTTCAACAGTGACGAGGCTCGCGCCAAAAAGCTTGACGCCCACATGAGGATGCTCGAGGAGGTCCTGGAGGACTGGGCGGCCTACGGTCTTTTGGACCTGTGCCCCGGCGAGCTGATCACCTGGTTTTTGGACCTTATCGTGTTTGACTTGGCGCGTCTGGATGCCGATGACTTTCACCGCGTTGTCGGCCGCGTCAACAGGGCTTTCACGACGTTTTTGGGAACGGAGTGGGCGGATGCACCTGCTAAGGGCGCCGTTCGCCGTGTTGCCCACAAGCTCGTTGCGGCAACCTCGGGCGTCTCGATGGCAGATGCCACGCTGTTCTATCTTTCGACCCGCGGACTCAAAGCCTGCCTGGAGCGCTTTATCTAGGCCTAGGCGTTGCCGGCCGGCTCCGCATCGCTGCTAAAATGACCCTGTTACACGCTATTCAACAGGAGGTTCTCTTGCAGAACTCTGATACCCCTAAAGTTTCGTTGCTCGTCCCCATTTGCAATGTCGAGCGCTATCTGCGCGAGTGCCTCGATTCTGCCGTGGCGCAGACGCTCAGGGACATCGAGATCATCTGTATCAACGACGGCTCCACCGATAGCTCGCCGGATATCATCCGCGAGTACATGGAGCGCGACCCCCGTGTAAAGATGATCGACAAGGCCAACAGCGGCTATGGCGACTCGATGAACCGCGGCCTGGAGATGGCGCGCGGCGAGTACGTGGGCATCCTTGAGTCCGATGACTTTATGTTTGAGGATTCGCTCCAAAAGCTGGTCGCCAAGGCCGATGCTGAACATGCCGATGTGGTAAAGGGCGACTTTTACCTGTATTGGTCCACGCCCAGCGAGCGCCGTGAGCTGTTTGGGATTGTCGACGAGCATATGACGGGCGCCGCGTATCGCCCCGTCGATCGCCCGGGCATCTTCTACCGCAAACCTTCCATTTGGTCGGCTATCTATCGGCGCGAGTTCCTCAACGACAATCAGATTCGGTTCCTTCCCACGCCGGGTGCTTCGTATCAGGATGCGGGTTTTAACTTTAAGGTCTGGGCATGCGCCGAGCGTGCCGCGTTTATCGCGGACCCCATTTTGTGCTATCGCCAGGATAACGAGAAGAGCTCCGTTAATTCGCCCAACAAGGTGTTTTGCGTGTGCGACGAATATGCCGAGATGCAACGTTTTTTGGACGAGCGTCCCGAGCTCAAGGCTCAGCTCCAGGGCATTTTAATGCGCATGAAGGTCGATACGTACCGTTGGAATGACGAGCGCCTGGTCGACGAGCTGCGCGAGCAGTTTTGGGAGAAGGCCTCGTCCGAGCTTAAGGCCGATTGGGACGCCGGTCGCTTTGACCTGTCGCTGTTCGATCCGCGCGGCGAGACCGACCTGCGCCTGATGGTCAAATCGCCCCGTGCCTATATTGATTCGCGTTTTGACTTTAAGAAGCCGGGCAAGCTCAATACGTTTAAGCACTACTTTAAGATCGGCGGCCTGCCGCTGGTCTGGCGCGTGCTGACGTATCAGCGCACCTACGGCGATAACCCGCATCCCGACGACGTGCCGGCGGCACAGTAGGAGCGCGTGACCATGGCTACCCCTAAGATATCCGTTGTCGTCCCCATCTATAAGGTGGAGGAGTGCCTGGCCTGGTGCCTGGACTCCCTGCTTGCGCAAGACATGCCCGATTGGGAAGGCGTGCTGGTCAACGATGGCTCGCCGGATGGCTCGCGCGACATCGCGCTTGCCTACTGCGAAAAGGATGCGCGCTTCACGCTGGTCGATAAGGAGAACGGCGGCCTGTCGAGTGCGCGCAATGCGGGTATCGCCGCGTCTGCGGCGCCTATCGTTGCGTTTTTGGATTCTGACGACCGCTTTACGTCCGATGCGTGCCGCGTGATCGTCGATGCCTTTGAGCGCGAGGACTGTGACGTTTTGACCTTTGGTGCGAACCCGTATCCGCTCGAGGCAGGGTATCCGTGGCTTAACTATGTGTTGAGCCCGCGCGATGTGTCGTTTGAGGGCTATAGCTCCGACCTGCTGTTTAAGGAAGCGTCTCGTCCCTTTGCGTGGCGTACTGCCTGCAAGCGCGAGTTTTTGCTCAACAACGGGATTTTGTTCGATGAAACCGTCAAGTATGGCGAGGACCAGGTCTTCGACTTTGCCGTGTACGGTCGTTCGCACAAGACCGCGCTCATCTCGAACAAGCTGTACGACTATCGCGTGGCGCGCAAGGGCTCGCTCATGGACACCATGCGCTACGACGATGAGACGCGCCTGTTGGAGCACGTGAAGATTTATTCCGCGGTGCTGACTGACTGGCAGCGCGACGGTCTCGATGCTCAGCATGCCGATGACCTGGCATATTTCCTGTGCGATCTGGTGCTGTATGACGCGCTCAGGTTGCTGGGTTCGGACTGCGGCAAGGTGTTTGCAGCCGTTGCCACGGCGCTTGCCGACTCTGTTGTGGGCAGTGACGTTGCGCTTGCACAATGTGCACCTTCTGTTGCTGCTATGGTGCGTGCGGCGCTTACCAGCAAGGCCCCCAATGCCCGTGCGTGCAAAAAGCTCATGTTCGATTACGATGTCCTGAGGTTTGGGCGCCTGGGCGCGTGCAAACGCATGGCCGCGAATGCCCTGGGAAAGCGAGAAGTGTAGATGAGTATCAAGCGTTTGGCGCTTTGCCGCAGCCAGGGTCGCCTGTTTGTGCTGCTTCGTTTTGCCGGCAAGGATGTCGCGGGGATTGTTGAGCGCGAGGACTCCCCGGCTTTTGCCCACGCGACGAGCAATGGTGCCAGCGTGCCGTCGTTGGCGCTGCCAGTCGATCATGGGCGTGTTCTGGCACTTTGCCCCTCGGTTGCCGACTACGAACGCGAGCTTGCCGTCTTAGTGCTTCCGTTTTTGGATGGCTCTGCGATCGACGTCGAGTTTGCATCCGGTGGCCAGAAGCTTGGATCCATTCGCCTCGATAGCCGTAAAGCTAAGCTGGAATCCAAGATTAACTACAAGGCAAAGCCTGCGTTGTGTGCGCTTATCCGCGATGCACAGCGCGGCGAGCGCTGCGGCCGCTACGAGATTGATGCCGTCCGTTATCTTCCGGCCGATTCGAGCGCTGTGTGGCGCTATGAGGTTACCTGGGCGGGAGACCCAAAGTGCACGCCCAAGCTTCAGATTCTCGATACGCATATGAATGTCATCGATGCCGCGGTGCATATGTTTGAGTCGCAGGTCGATGTGCCGCAGCAGAACGGATGCCGCGTCAATAAAACGTACCTGAGCGTGGAGATGCCCGAGGACATTCGAGATTTTGTCGCGATTGCAACTGATTCTGCGGACCAGATTCAGAGCGGTTTTTGCGCCATGGATGGCCGCCTGTACAACGGTATGGTCGATGACAGCTGGAATCGCATGAAGGATGCGCGCGCGGACGACGCTGCCTATCGACGTTGGTTTGAGCAGCATCGCGCAAAGCCGGGCGACCTGGCGTGCCAGCGTGTAGCTTCGGCGGTATTTACCTACAGGCCGCTCGTGAGCATTGTGGTTCCGTGCTATAAGACCGATCGGGTCTACCTGCGCGAGTTGCTGGATTCGGTGCTTGCCCAGAGCTATGACAACTGGGAATTGCTGCTGATGGACGCCTCGCCCGAATGGAATGCGGTGGCCACTCTCGCGGCAGGTGCCAACGACGAGCGTATCCGTCGCATCGAGCTGCCCGGCAACGGCGGCATCGTGGTCAACACCAACGCCGGTATTCAGCAAGCGGCGGGCGACTACATCGCATTCTTGGACCACGATGACATCCTGGAACCGGACGCGCTGTTCCACTATGTTGCCGCGCTGAACAAGGCTGCCAAGGACGAGCGTCCCCAGGTCCTGTTCTGCGATGAGGACATGTTCCAGAAAACGGGGGAGTGGGGCCAGCCGGTCTTCAAGACCAAGCTCAACGTCGACCTGCTCTATAGCCATAACAGCGTGACGCATTTTCTGATGGTGGAGAAGGCGCTCATCGATCGCATTGGCATGTCGCCAGAAGATGTCGCGGGTGCCCAGGATTACGACCTTACGCTCCGCTGCCTTGCGGCGGGTGCGCGCTTTGAGCATGTTGCGCACGTGTTGTATCACTGGCGCGTGCACCCCGGCTCTACCGCCGACGGTTCTGCCGATAGTAAGCCATATGCTATCGAGGCCGGACGCCTTGCACTGCAGCGTCACTTTGACTCGCTGGGCGTTTGCGGAACGGTCGAGGAGTCCGAGACGCCGTTTGTCTACCGTATGTGCTATGCGCTGCCAGAGCCTGCACCGCTGGTGAGCATTGTGATTCCCACCAAGGACCACGTTGAGACGCTCGACGCCTGTGTGATGTCGATCGCCCAGAAGGCCACGTACGCCAACTACGAGATCGTCTTGGTGGAGAACAACAGCAAAGACCAGGAGACCTTTGTGTATTACGAAACCCTACCGGAGCGCGTAGCCGCTGCGTCTGGTGGCAAGGGTGCAGCACGCGTTGAGTGGTGGCTGGGCGAGTTCAATTACTCCCAGATCATCAACTTTGGCGTTAAACATGCCAAGGGCGACTATCTGCTGCTGCTGAACAACGATACCGAGGTTATAAGCCCGGACTTTATCGAAGAGATGATGGGTTATCTGCAGCGTCCGGATGCGGGCGTGGTGGGTGCTAAGCTCTATTTTGCCGATCATCTGGTGCAGCACGCCGGCATTTTGGTTGGCGTGCGTGGCGCGCTTGCCCATGCCAACCAGGACTTCTCGGCAAAGCGCGAGGGCTATCTTGCCCGCGCTGTGCGTCCGGGCAACTTTAGCGCCGTAACGGGCGCCTGCCAGATGGTTCGACGCGACGTATTTGAGCAGGTCGGAGGCTACAACGAGGAATTCGCCGTCGGCTTTAACGATGCGGACTTTTGCCTGCGTGTGTGGGAGGCGGGCTACCGCACCATCTTTACGCCCTATGTCGAGCTGTACCACTACGAGTTCACCTCGCGCGGCAGGGAAGAGGCCAACGAGGAAAAGCTGCGCCGCTGGAAGCGTGAGCAAACGCTGTTCATACAGCGCTGGCCGGAGTTCTTCTTGGATGGTGATCCCTGGCTCGGGCCGAACCTATCTGCCGAGAGTGAGTATTTCTCGGTCTAAGGCAATAGTTTTTAGGAAGTCCTTAACCTTCTTTCGCTATGAGCTTGGAAGAAAGCAACGTTGGGCTACTAGCTAAGACAAATTACGAAAGCTCGATACTTTCGCGATAAGTTTATACAGGCATATATAACTCGATATTATCCGATATAGTCTGCGATAATTATTTAAACGATGATTGACTGTTAATCGATTCCCTAGAAAGGCAAACAAGTGAGCGCCACAGCATTCCATAACCCCTTTCGTCCCACTGCCGGCGCTGAGCCTCCGCGCATAATTGGTCGTGACGATATCGCCCTTGAGTTTACCGAGAGTTTGAATGCGGGAATTGGTGCACCTGCGAGGCTCATGCGCATTGCTGGACCGAGGGGCTCCGGAAAAACTGTTTTGCTCTGCGACCTTAGGGATCGTGCACGAGAGCTTGGTTGGAAGACCGCTATTGTTTCTGCTGGCCCTAACTTATTGCTGGACTTGAGGGATCAGGTTGCCGATTCTTCCCTTACGGCCAATGCTTCGGTCGGCGTAAACGCCGGCTTTGTTTCCGCGAATGTTGACGTTGCGCCCAAAGAGCCGAGCCTTAGAAAGTTGCTGAGTTCGGCAGCGAAGTCATCCAAGGGTCTTTTTATTGCCATCGATGAAGTTCAGGACGCCCCGATTGACGATATGCGTGCCATTGCGTCTACGGTTCAGCTTTTGATAGGGGAAAGAGTAGATATCGCACTTGCCTTTGCCGGTTTACCCGCCGGTGTTATGGATCTTATTAACGGCAAGGCGCTTACGTTCTTGCGTCGTGCCCTCCCTGAAGATCTGGCGCCTATCAACCAGGTGGAGGTGGCGCTTTCTATGGGCGACAGTTTTATTGCGACCGGCTTGACCATAGAGGACGATCTGTTGTCGAGATCCGCTAAGGCTACTAAGGGCTATGCCTATCTGGTGCAACTGGTCGGTTATTCCATTTGGCAGCGCGCCAACTTGCATCGTGCCAAAAGTGCCATTGTGAGCGAGCGCGACGTTTCCGAAGGCATTGCTCTGGCAGAGGCTCGTTTTCACGATGTTGTTCACGAGCCCGCGATTTCTGGACTGGGGCCTAACGATATCAAATACCTTTTGGCGATGTGCGAGGACAAACAACAGTCTAAATCAGCCGAGATTGCTAAGCGCATGGGTAAAAAGACCAATGAGATCAGCTCTATTAGGGCCAAATTGCTACAAAGAGAGGTTATTCAGGCACCACAGAGGGGCTACGTACAGTTTGCCGTGCCGGACCTAGATATCTATCTGCGAGAGAACGCCGAGGAGATTCTCGAACGGTTCTAGGTCGAGTGAGGGCGACGTCATATTCTTTAAGACTGCTATCAGCGTCGATTGCCATATCGGGTTTTTCTGGGGCGACAATCCCCGTGATAATAGAGATGTTGCACCCTTGGCTCGGACCGAACCTATCCTCCGAGAGCGAGTATTTCTCGCTTTAACGTGAAACACTTCCAAGATCCGGCAAAGTATCCTCAGGAGCCATGGGGGCAGGGTAATTGTTGGCTAGTGTTTGATTCATGAAGACCGTGCCTGGCTTTTCTAAAATGCGTTGACCCGGTTACTCTGTCAATGAAGCCCCAGACGCCTCTGATTCAAGCGAAACATTGGGGCATTTTGCTGTATTTCGCGGCTGTGTACACTTTTGTCGCCCGCCGTGCGCTTAAACGAATTGCGTCGAATTACCTGTTTCAGTGGATTTTCGGGTCACTGGTGCTTGCGCTGTTTGTGGCGCAGCTAATTGCTTCAAAAGTTAGAGCTTAACGCTGTGTCTTGGACGGACGAAAAGACAAAAGCTTGCTGAGAACGTCTGCTACTTTTTTATAAGAGCAGTTTTCTATCCGCCTTTATAACAATTCCCGTGCTTCAAATAACTGGACTTCCGATGCGCGTAGGAATGTAAGATAATCATCTTTTAGTAACATTATTTGCGACGGGGGATTTGATATGAAAAAGGCATTGCGTGCCTCAACAGCTTTTTCTCTTGCTGGTCTTTTGGTCATTTCATTTTTGATGAGTCCTGTGGCTGCTGCATACGCTGCGAGCAGCGTCCCATCTGTGGACGTTGCATTGGGCGCTTCGACTGCAGACGATGATGGCGTGGCCTCGCGTGATACTGGTTCCGTTGATGGCGACGCCGCTGATGATTCATCGCCGGCAACGAACGTTGACGAATCGGCTGATGAGGATTTTGGCGATGACGTATCTGAGAACCATGGGCAGGTTGAACCGGTCGATTCCTCTTTCCAATATGTATATCTTGCCTACCCGAGTCTTCCCAACGGGACTGACCAGGTCGTTGCCTTTGCTACCCCCAATGACGGCGATAGCCTTGCCTCCGCAACTCTTAACTATGTAAGTGCCAATGGGGTTCAGGGAACTATCGAAGCATCTGCAACGGCTGGTAATTCTGCTGCTTTTATTTTTGGCTCGCAGTTGGAATCTAATACATATTTCCTCACATCGATAACCTATGCTTTGCGGGGCGATGACTCTGGGCATGTGGTGGATCTTTCCGACAGGGATTATTCGTTTACGGTTCTTGATAGCTCCATGAGCTCCGAGGGCACTTCTGTTTACTATGCGGACGGCGATGGTAATGCCGTTGAAGCTCAATCGATCCAGCAGGCGTTGGAATGCGCCGATTCTCCTGATGGCATTTCTACTTACGCTGAGCGCTCTGCGCGCAATGTTGGGGTAATTGCACTTGATGCCGGCCATGGCGGAGTGGATTCTGGCGCTCAGGGTAATGGCAAGAGCGAAGCTGATCTTACCTGGAAGATAATGGCAGCATGCAAAAAGAAACTTGAAGCCTACGGCTTTAAGGTCGTTCTTGCGCGCGAGCAGTCTGGCTACTATCCCAGCAATGATTATCTTTATCGCGTACAGCGCTGCATTGATCAGGGCGCGCAAGCCTTTGTTAGCTTTCACATCAACTCTGGGTCTTCTGGAGCTCACGGCGCAGAAGTTTATGCTCCTACCGCAAATGGCACCGACTACACGCAGGTCTCTGTCGAACTTGCCAACAAGGTCATGAACAACCTTGCCGCTATGGGACTAACATACCGCGGCGTATTTCAAATGGAGGTTGGCGACGAGTTCGCCGTTATCCGCTGTGCTCGTGAGCAGGGGATTCCTGGCATTCTTATCGAGCACGGCTTTATCTCGAATTACGGTGACGTGGCCAACTATTTCTCGGACGACGGTTGCCGTCGTCTGGGAGAGGCTGACGCCGCTGCGATCATTGCTCAGTTCCCACATCCTTACTCTGTTAATGGAATTTCTTTCTCGGAAGAACTGGGATGTGCGGGGTCTACGGTAAAAATTGATGTTTGCGTTAGCGGCAAGACCGATGGTCTTAGATATAAGTTTGTTTGGCATAGGGTCGGGTCCGATTGGAGTGACTCCAATTGGGGCGTAATTGGTCAAGACTTAACTTCTCCGTCGATTTCCTGGACTCTACCTCAAGCTGGTGAATATGAGATTTACGCTGATGTTATTGACTCTAATGGCTGTGTGACCAGCACTACTAAATATAAGGTTGTGAATTGGTCTCTTAACTCGCTCGACGTCTCGGGCGACGCCCGCTGCGGCAAGCCGGTCAAGCTGCAGGCCAAGGTGTCCGGCGACGCCTCCGGCCTCAAGTACAAGTTCGTCTGGGAGAAGGGCGGCTGGGCCAAGTGGGGCGTCGCCCAGCAGCCCTCCGCTTCCTCCTCCTGCGAGTGGACCCCGACCGAGCCGGGCGAGTACACCGTC
>DBFVZT010000097.1:0-14048 GCA_048486575.1 Collinsella sp.
ACGGAAAGCACATTAAGTGCTTTCCTTTGCGTGCGGAACTCGCGACAAACTTAACCCGCGCCCGCCCGGCAGGCGAGCTGCGGAAACTCGGTCGGTCCAGAGCGATATCGTGCGAACGGAATTCTGGCTGATGATCTGTTCGCGACAAAGACTCGATAGGTAGCCCCCTCTATGCCCTTTTATAAGTTGCGGTGAAATAGGGACTGAATTTGGGGTTGAATCGTTTAAACAGTCCCTATTTCACCGCAACTTATTTGGGGATGAAAAAGGCGGAGGCCCTGGGGAGGGACTCCGCCTTATATACAGGGGGCGATGTTATTCGCGGGCTGGGGGATTAGACCAGGCGGGCGTTGATCGTCTTGGCGATCTCGGCGGCGTCGGTGGAACCCTTGACGGTGGCACGGAAGTCCTCGTCCATGAGCGCCTCAGCGACCTTGGACAGGATCTTGAGGTGCGTAGTGCCGGCCTGGGCACCGGGGATGAGCAGGGCGATGGCCACGTTGACGGGAGCGCCGTCCATGGTGTCCCAACCGGTCACGCCGGACTCGTCCTTGACGACGATGACGGCAGCCTCGGTAATGGCGTCGGACTTGGCATGCGGGATGGCGAAGCCCTCCATCATGCCCGTGGTGCCCTCGGCCTCGCGGGCCAGGAAGGCGTTCATCACGGCGTCGGCGTCGCCGGCGATACCGGCCTTGACGGCCTGGTTGGAGACAAAGCTCAGAGCCTCGTCACGAGAAGCGAAGTCCTCGGCGACAAAGACATTCTCGACCTTCACGAAGTCGGCAGCCTCGGCCTTGGGGGCCTCGACGGCAGCGGCCTTGGGGGCCTCAACGGGCTTGGCTGCAGGAGCGGCCTTCTGGTTCTTCTCGAAGTCGTACTTCTTGAAGGCCACGAACAGGATGCCACCGACCACAGCGCCGATGAGGATCGCGAGGACCCACAGCGGACCGTTCTCGACAACGGGCAGGACCAGGAAGCCGCCGTGAGGCGCCGGATCGTGAACGTTGAAGAAGATGGTCAAGATGGAAGCGATGGAAGAACCGAGCATCATGATGGGCATGACGGGCCAGATGTTCTTGGTCATGAACGGAATGGCGCCCTCGGTGATGTGGGTGCAACCAAGGATGAGGTTGACGATACCGGCGTCATGATCCTCCTGGCTGAAGTACTTCTTGCCGACAACGACGGCGAAGGTGGTGATCAGCGGCGGAACGATGCAAGCGGCGGAGACGGCAGCCATGAAGTTGGTGCCGAAGTTGTAGGTCTCGGTGCCGACGCCAGCTTCGAGAGCGGTACCGAGCAGGAAGGTGCCAGTAGCGTAAGCAGCCTTGTTGACCGGGCCGCCCATATCAAAGGCGCACATGCAGCCGATGGCCAGGCCAAGGATCACCGGACCGGAGTTACCGAGGCTCTGCAGGAAATCCATCATACCCTGGTTAATGGCAGCCATGGGGCCGGAAATACCGAGCATGACCAGGCCGACGATGGCGGTAGAGCACAGCGGATACAGAAAGATTGCCTTCAGGCCATTAAGGCTCGCGGGAATTTTAGAGAAAACCTTCTCGAGCAGCAGGATGACATAGCCGGCGAGGAAGCCGCCGACGATGCCGCCCAGGAAGCCGAAGCCCACGCCGGCGCCACCGGCGTCGATCATGCCGGTCTCGGCGTTAACAGGCAGGCCCTGGATGGCAATCATACCGGCAACGAAACCGGGGACGAGCGCCGGGCGCTTGCCGATGGATTCGGCGATGTAGGCGGAAAGCACCGGAACCATAAGGTTCATGGCGATGCCGCCGATGATCTTGAGCATCGCAGCAAAGCTGTTGTAGTCGGCAGCCGTCGAATCAAAGGACGTGATGCCCCACAGGAACGAAATGGCGGTCAGAACACCACCGGCAACGACGAAGACCAGCATGTGGCTGACGCCGTTCATGAGGTGCTTGTAGACGACGTGGCCGATGGACTCCTTCTCCTCGACCTCGTCCTCGACATCGGCGGCAGCGGCAACCGTGTCGTCGCCCTTGGCGGCGAGCGCGCGGTCGATCAGCTTACCAGCAGTCTCGACAGACAGGGCCTTGGAAACACCAACGGAAACCATGGGCTTACCGGCGAAACGCTCAGCCTGGACATCCTTATCGGCTGCGACGACGACGGCCTTGGCACCGGCGATCTCGCTCTTGGTGAGCTCGTTCTCGACACCGACCTGGCCATGGGTCTCGACCTTAATGGTCAGACCTCGCTCGGCAGCTGCCTTCTCCAGCGCCTCCTTCGCCATGAAGGTGTGCGCAATGCCGGTCGGGCAACCGGTGGCGGCGATGATGTCAAACTTAGCCATGTGTCCCTCCTTTTTAAGTTTTGCGCCCGCAGGCGCTCCCCTACACGCGCGTCCTTGCGCGCTTTTCCACAACTGAAAGATACCAACCTACCGTCCGCGTGAGAAGAGACAAGGCGCAATTCTCCGGTGAAAGGTTCTTTCATAACCGTAAACGGTAGGTGAAAGTTTACCATCAACACCTGAAACGGCAAGGTGTATCTTGTAATTGAAAATCCCCCTATACTATGACATTACAAAACGAGTCCGATTATCATGCCAACCAGGAGCTATCCATGACCGATAGTAGCAAGAGCGCACTTTCCCTCATCAGTACCCATCAGGGATACAGCGAGTCAGAGCAGCGCATTGTCGACTATATATTGGAGCACCAGTCCGAGGCGCCACGCCTCACGGCGGCTCAGCTCTCGCGCGCCGCCGCCACGTCCGAGGCGACCGTTTCGCGCTTCTGCCGCAAGCTTGGCTTTGGCAGCTTCCGCAGCTTTCAGTTTTCGCTGGCGAGGGATTTGGAAAGCCAGCGCAACGAGGGCCTGACTGACGAGGTCTCGCTCGACAATATGGAGCAGAGCCTTAAGAACATCCTGGCTGCCAAGGTGAGCGAGCTTAATGCGACCATCGACGGGATCGACCACGATACGCTGGCGGCTGTTGTACATGCCCTTAAGCATGCAGGGGTTATTGAGTTTGCGGCTGTGGGCAATACGAACGCGGTCGCGCTCGATGCGACATTTAAGTTTTCGCAGCTGGGCCTTCGCTGTATGGCGAGCACCATCAGCGAGACCTCGATCGGGTTTGCACTCACACTACGCCCCGGCGACGTCATCGTGCTCATCTCAAACTCCGGCAAATCGCGCCGACTGAATCGCATGGCAAAAGCGGCTCGCAACTGCGGCGCAACCGTAGTCGTCATCAGCAGCGACAGCAAATCTCCGCTCGCGCGTCTGGCAGACTACACTTTTAATACCGTCAACCACGAAGCGCTGCTGACGACAGGCGACTTTGCGTTCTCTAAGATCAGCGCCACGATGATCATCGAAGTCATCTACAACTTCCTGCTGCCCGAGATTGAAGACGCTCGCGAGCATATCAGCTACTACGAGGAGCTCATCCAGCCCGATAAGGTCGTTGAGTAAAACGCGTAGTGGGACAAAAATTTCAGTCTATTTTGTCCCACCAGCACCGCCGATACGACCTAGCCTCGAACTTCTTCGAGCATCTGCTTTGCGTGGGCCAAGCTTGCCTCCGACTGATCGCCGCTGAGCATGCGGGCAATCTCGGCGATACGGGCAGCGCCAGTCACCTCGTCCAGATGGGTTTGGGGAACGTCGCCGGGCTCTTTACTGACCACGTAATGCTTGTCGGCCATAACGGCGACCTGCGCCAGGTGGGTTACGACGATGACCTGATGCGTGGCGGCAAGATCGGCCAGTACACCTGCCAACGCACGGGCGGTGGAGCCGCCGACACCGGCATCGACCTCGTCAAATACCAGTGTGTCGACGCCGTCAGCATTACCCAAGACCACCTTGCTCGCCAGCATGACGCGGCTTAACTCGCCGCCCGACGCAATGCGGCGGAGGGGACGTGGTGTCAAACCGGCACCGCTGCGGTATAGCAATTCGTAGCTCGAAGGACCAACCGGCGTCCACTCAGCACGGGGAAGATCACGTGACTCCCAGACGAGCTCGGCACTACCCATCTCCAAGCGCGCCATCTGGCGGCCGACCTCGTGGCAGAAGCGCGGGGCCGCCGTATTGCGAGCACGCTTAAGTGCCTTGGCAGCAGCGAACAACTCGCGCTCGGCAGCACCAAGTGATTCACGCGCCTTTTTAATCTGCTCATCGCCATCATCAACCAGGGACAGCAGCTCTTGCGAGCGATCGCGCATGGCAAAAACATCGTCCATGGTGGGACCCCACTGACGCAACAGACCCTTGAGGTCGGAATACCGCTCACGCATGCGAGCGAGCTCGCGCGGGTCGAAGGCGACGCCATCGCGATAGGCACGAAGCTCGTTCGCGCTGTCCTCAAGGGAGATACAGGCATCCGAAAGCGCATCGGCAATGTCACCCAGTTTGCGATCGACGCTAGCCATACGGGAAAGCTCTGCCACGGCGCTGTTCACGGCATCGAGCGCTCCGCCTTCGGCGGCAAGCGATGCATGGGCATCGTTAGCTGTGGCAACCAGTACCTCGGCATGTTCGGAGCGCGGCAGCAGCTCCTCGAGCTCCTCGTACTCGCCCGGCTTGGGGTCGACCTCACCGATGCGCTCGAGGGCAAAGCGCGCCTCCTCGACGCGGCTCCCCTGCGCACGCGAGGCCTCTTCGACACGTCGAACTTCCTTGGCGGCAGCGCGCGATGCCTTAAAGCAGGCGCGGTACGCATCCAGCGCCTCGAGCGCAGAGCGCCCCGCCCAGGCATCGACCATCGCAACGTGATGCGCCGGGTCGAGCAAGCGCTGATGCTCATGCTGCCCGCAAAGATCCATCATCACGCCGACGCGCTCCGAAAGCTCGCGCACACTGGCGATGCGGCCGTCAATTTTCACGCGACTGCGGCCCTCGGCAGAAAGGCTACGCTGCACGGTGAACCCCTCCGTGTCGTGCGGCCCGTCGAACAAGCGCGCCTCGACGCTCGCCAGCGACTCGCCCTCGCGCACCGTCGACGAATCCGCGCGCTCGCCCAAAATAAGCTTGAGGGCCGAGAGCAGCGCGGTCTTGCCGGCGCCGGTCTCGCCGGTCAGGACAGTCAGGCCGGCACTCGGCACCAACGTCGCCTCGCGAATGAGTGCAATGTTAGAAACCTGCAGCTCATCGATCATGACGGACTCCGTAGAATACGCGGCTCACCGAGTTGTAGAAGCTCTCGGGGCCGTAATCGAGCAACAACACATCTCCGGGCCCGCGGCGCACCGCCACGCTCTCGACCGTGCCATCGCAGGTAATAAACTGTCCATCGATAGCGATCGCCGGAACGCTCGGGCGGTCATCGGACATAAAGATTTCGACGACATCACTCGGCGAGGTCAAAAAAGCGCGAGCCTGAATGGTATGCGGGGCGATGGGCACACAGACCATACCCGTGTAATCGGGGCTGACAATGGGGCCACCGGCGGAAAGCGCGTAGCCGGTGGAGCCGGTCGCCGTCGAAACGACGACACCGTCGCCGCGAAGGCGGTCGATATGATGGCCGGACACCGTGATGTCAAACTCAACCATATCGGACAGGGGGCCGCGCGTAAGCGCCATATCGTTGAGGGCAAACGTGCGCACGACATCCTTCGTGCCGTCTTCACGCACCGAAACGATATCGGCGGCGATGGTGGCGCGGCGGCTCACGTGGAGCTCGCCGGACAGGGCATCGCTCACAACCTGCAAAATGTCGCGCTCCTCGGGACTCGCGGCCGTCAAAAAGCCCAAATGACCATAGGAAAGACCGAGGATAGGAATCTCACGATGGTTGAGGATGCGGGCAGCGCGCAGCAACGTACCATCGCCGCCGAGCGTAATGACCAAATCGGAGCCGTCAATATCAGGCGTACTTTGAATCTTCGATCGCTGGTCGGCAGCCCATGCGACCTCATAGCCCTGGCGCGTCAGCCAAAGCTCGAGCATCAGGCCGCTCTCGACCGCCTCTTGCTTGTAGTAATTGGGAACCAGAAAGACCTTCATAGCGTTGCAGCTTTCTCGCTCAAAGCCGATACCTGGGATTGCAGCTCATCGTCGGCGCGCTCCCCGGGGACAAACCTTGTGCCGTACAAGAAAAACTCAACGTTGCCCTTAGCGCCATGAATGGGCGACACGCACACATCGACCGGGAACAGGCCCTTGGCAGCAAAGAGTTCAACTGCCGCCACAAGTGTATCGCGGCGCACGGCGGGATCGGTCACGATACCGCCCTCGCCCACCAGCGCAGCCGGCGCCTCAAACTGCGGCTTTACGAGCGTGCAGAACGAACCGGAAGGCTTCAGGCACGCCAGCACGGCGTCGATGATATTCGCGATGCTGGTAAACGACACATCACACACGGCCAGGTCGATGGCGCCGGCATAGCCAAGCTCAGGCAGCTGCGTCACGTTGGTGCGCTCATGCAGCGTCACGCGATCGTCCTGACGCAACGACCAATCGAACTGGGCGCGACCCACGTCCACCGAGACAACGGTCGCAGCTCCGCGCTTGAGCAGGCAATCGGTAAAGCCGCCGGTAGAGCAGCCCACATCCAGACATGCAAGGCCCGTCGGATTGATGCCAAACGCATCAAGCGCGCCTTCGAGCTTAAGCCCGCCGCGGCCGACATAGGGAATGCGCCCCTTCACGTGCAGCGGCAGGCCCGGGGCCACCTTAAGGCCCGGCGAAGTCAAGCGCTCGCCGCCACTCGAGACCAAGCCGGCCATAAGAGTGCGAAGGGCATCCGCGCGATCGGCGCAGATGCCCTGTGAAATCAGTTCGTCATCAAGACGCACGCGTTTCATGAATGCCATCAACCATTCGTATCCGGAGATGCGGCTAGCTATCCTGGGATTCGTTTGCCGCATCCTCATCGTATTCCTGCTCGAGCTTATCGGCCTCACGCGGCGTCAGCTCAAACTTGTCGACCATATCGACCGCGCGGGAGCCCAGCTCAATCGCCTCGTCAAACAGATCGAGCGAACGCTCCAAGGGCGTATCCTTGGAGCGAACGGTCGCGATAATCTGGTCCAGACGGTCCGAGATCTCGTCAAAGTTGCGGACAGAACCCTCTGGCATGACTACTCCTCGAAGGAGTCGACGACAGCCTCGGCGGCGTCCGCATTCTCGGCCAGTACACCGGCGGCAGCCTGAGCGGCAGCGACCTTGGCGGCCGCCTCGGCAGCCTGGGCCTCCTCGCGAGCGCGATCCTCGGCCAACAGCTCTTGGTACAGGTCCTCGCCCGGCAGCTCCTCGCTGCGAGCGATCTTGCCCAGCACGCCGTTGACGAACGACGCGGACTGGTCGGTGCCATAGGCCTTGGCAAGCTCGACGGCCTCGTTGATCACGATGGCGTCCGAGACCTCCTCGTCGGTGAGGAAACGCATCTCGTAGACGGCGATACGCAGCAGGTTACGGTCGGCGCCGGGCATGCGTATAAGATCCCAGTTCTTGGCAACGGAGCGCAGAGCGCAGTCGATGCGGTCGATATGCTCGTAGGCACCGCGGCACAGCTCCAGCGCATAGGGGTCGAGGGGACCCTTCGAGATCAGGAAATCGCCCTCGAGGACGCGTTCGAGCGGGCTGTCCGTGGCCTCGGCCTGGAACAGCAGCTGCAGCGCCTGACTGCGGGCAAGCGTGCGCCCGCGATAAACCTTAAGGCTCAAAGGTTACTCCTTGGGGAAAACGAGGCCGTCGATGCAAACGTCAACGCGCTCGACCTCAACGCCCACCTGGGCATCGATGGCGGCGACCACGGCGGCGCGAACGGCCTCGGCGAGTTTCTTGAACGGATAGCCAAAGAACACCACGACACGCACGGTGAGTGCGAGCTTGTCGCCGACGACCTCGGCCTCGACCGCCGGCTCGGAAGCCGGGGCCTTGGACGAGAGCATCATGGAGACAAGGTTGGTGGCAAGGTCCTTGACGCCAACGGAGGCGATGCCCTCGACATCGGACACGGCGCGCGAGACGATGGCGGTCAGAACATCGGGCGAAATGCCGATGCCGTCAATCTTGATTTCCTGGGGCATGAGTCCTCCTAGAAGAATTGGTTGCTAGACGCGGGAGACGAACTTGCCGTCGCGGGTGTCAACCTTGATGACCTCGCCCTCGTTGAGGTACATGGGGACCTGGATGACAGCGCCGGTGTCGATCGTGGCCGGCTTGGTGGAACCCTGGACGGTGTCGCCCTTAAAGCCCGGGTCGGTCTGGACGATGGTGGTCTCGATGAACATCGGCGGGGTCACGCCCATGAGCTCGTCGTCGGCGAAGAGCAGCTGGCAGATGTCGTTCTCGCGCAGCCACTTGGAGTTCTCGCCCACCATGTCCTCGGGAACGGGAACCTGCTCATAGGACTCGTTGTCCATGAAGATGTAGTCGGTGCCATCGTTGTAGAGGTACTGGAACTCACGGGTGGTGAGCATGACGCTCTCGAACTTGGTACCGGCGTTGCAGGTGTTCTCGACGACGCGGCCGCTCTTGATGTCGCGGGTCTTGTAGCGCACAAACGCGCCGCCCTTGCCCGGCTTGACGTGCTGGAACTCGACGATGGTATAAACCTTGTCCTTAATACGGAGACCGAGGCCGTTCTTGAAGTCGGCGGTAGAAATGGTAGGCATAGCGACCTTTCTTCTTATGGGCAGAACGCACAAGCGTCCAAATTACATACGACAGAAATTATACACTTGCAGACGGCGCCTGCGGCGAGCGCATAAAAAGAGAACGCGGGGCGTCCGAATCAATCCGGACGCCCCGCCCCAAACTATCTACTGAAGTAAACTAGCAGTCGATAACGTGCAGGTCGTGCGGGGTCTTGGTGAAGGGCTCATAGCCGTTCTCGGTGACCACGCCGTAGTCCTCCAGGCGCACGCCGCCCACGCCGGGCAGGTAGACGCCGGGCTCCATGGTGATAACCGAGCCGACCTCGATGATATTCTTGCTGCGGTTAAAGTTGGGCAGCTCATGGATGTCGATGCCCACGCCGTGACCCAAGCCATGGTTATAGTAATCGCCATAGCCGGCATCGCCGATGATCTTCTTGGAGAGCTTGAAGATGTCGTTGCCCTCAACGCCCGGATGGATGGCGGCGACGCACTCCTCGTGCGTACGGCGCACGAGTGCGTACAGGTCGAGCTGCTCCTGGGTGGGCTCGCCCATCACGACAGTGCGCGTCATGTCGGAGCGGTAATCGCAATAGCCCGCGCCGTAATCCATAAGAACGAAATCGCCCTTCTCGATCACGCGGTCGCTCGGCACGGCATGCGGGTTGGCGGTGTTGGGGCCGCTCGCGACGATGGAACCGAAGGCCAGGCTGTCGGCACCGTTGGCGAACATAAAGTTCTCGAGCTCGTTGCGTACCTGCTTCTCGGTCATACCGGGCTTAATAAAGCCGAGCATGTGCTGGAAGGCGGCATCGGTGATCGACTGCGCATGGCGCATGAGCTCAATCTCCTCGGCGTCCTTGATGGCGCGCATCTTGCGGATATCGTCGTGCATCAGCGGCAGCATACAGGCGACGGAACGGTCCTCCAGGCCGCGCTGAATACCCTGGTAGAAATTAATCTGCATATCGTCCTCGACAGCGCAGACGCGGCATTTGTTGGCCGCGATCTTGCCGGCGACCCAACCGGGGATGGTGCCCTCATCCATGTCGTAGACCCAGGGGCTGCCGGCTGGCGTGTTCTCCTCAAAGCTGTTGAGGTAGCGCGAGTCGGTGTGGAACAGGCACTGGTCGGCCGTAATAAACGCAGCGTGCGGGAACTCGAAGGTGTAGTCGAAGACGCCCTTCACGCCCGTAAGCCAACGAAGGTTGGCCTCGTCGCGCACCACGATGGCGTCGTAGCCACGCTCGACCATCAGGGCACGGACACGCTCGATACGACCGGCAGGACCGGCAGCAAACTCAGACATGCAGATTCCTTTCTTGTTGTCTCAATATAGACGGGACGGGTCTCAACCGAACGACGGAATCGCATGCGATCCGCAACCGATTGAAAACCCGCCCCTCAACATGATACGAAAGACGATGGAAGTCAATAAATCTTAGAGAAGTTCTTTACGAGAAGCCAAGTAGGCGTGAGCATGGCGCTCAAGAACCTCGTCCTCGACGCTCGTTAGGCGAATGGCGCCGAGCGCCGCGGGCAGCGGCAGCATGCTGCGGTTCGAGCGGACAAACTGCTGTCTGCGGAACTCCTCGATATATGCGGCAGGCTCCAAGTCGAAGGCAAGCTCCTCGATGCCAAAGTCCTCCAGGCAGTCATCGAGATCAAACACATAGTCGATATCGAAGTCGCAGGCATCGTGTGCTAGGCGCGCCTCAAAGCGCATGCCCTCGGACAACAGCTGGTAGGCAGGGACCTGCGAAGCGGCATCGCCCAAGCAAGCGCGCAGGGTGCGCTCCCCCGTCTTGCCAAAATCGAGCGCATGGCGAGCGCTCGGGTTCGTGGCCGTCAGCACGTCCTTGCGGGCAGTCTGAGACCATTGAACGGCATTGACGAGTGCGACCTCCTCGCCCGCGAGAATCTCGGGGACGGTCTCAGTAAACTGATTCCAGCGGGACTTGCTGCTCGAAAGCATGGTGCCAACAAGTACCGCATAGCCGAACTTGAGGTCCTCGGGTTCCGCCTCGCGAACAAGGTCGAGATCACACACAACCAAGCCCGGTTCGGGACGGAACGCGATAGCGGGAAGCGCATTGGCCAACGAGGCGACGAGCGGCTTCATGGTCGTCGCGACCGTGAGCATGGCGTCGAAGGTCGTCGGCAGCAGCGCGCACTCGGTTCGGCCACACCACTGGTTGGCGCACCAGCCAACAACCGAACAGGTTGCGGCATCGCCAACAGCGACAACCAGATCGTCGCAGGTGATGCGGTTGGCAGACAGGGCGCCAAAGATAGCATCGGCGTCGGCCAGCGTGGCACCAGCAGGCGAAACCTCGAGGACGAGCAGCGACACGGCAAAACCGGCGTCGACCAGCGCATGCTCGACGACCTCACCAAAACGCTCGGATGTGGCGTCGTTCCAAACCACCATCGCGCGCTTAGGCTTGCCCACGGCCGAGGCAAACATGCGCGGCAGCTCATCGAACGCGCCCAATCCGACGCGGACATCGACACTGCGGTTTTGGAAATTGATCAGTTGACGGCGAATCATAGCAGTCCACGCTCCAAAAGCATCTCGGCACAAAGGTAGGAAACGTCCTCGAAGGACTTGTTGCGAATATCAAGGGTAATATCGGCGGCCTGGCGATACAGCGGACGACGATGCTCAAACAGGCGCGCGGCATGCTCGGGCGAACGGAAATCGGGGCGCGTGTCGGACCGACGAATCTGGCGAATCGAATCCTCGAAGTCGCCCTCGAGGTACACGCACGTACCCATTTCGTGCATCAGCTCAATATTCACCGGCGTCTCGACGATACCGCCCCCGCACGAAACCAACAGGCTGCGCTCGCTTTGGAGCGAACGGAGCGCCGAGGTCTCGAGCTCGCGAAAACGATCCTCGCCCTCGGTCTCAAAAATCTCGGTTACCGACTTGCCGCAACGGCGCACGACCAGGCGGTCGGTATCGATAAAACGCCGCTTGAACATAGTGCCGACGTTGCGCGCAAGCGTCGATTTGCCCGCGCCCAAAAAGCCGATAAAGAAGATATGGTCGCAGCCGTGTTTGATGTGCTGAGACATGGCGAAACCTATTCCTCGCAGGGAAGGTCGCGCAGGGCCCGGCGCTCAAAGATACGGAAGATCTGCGTGTACCACAGGTCCTGGGTTGCCTGCGGCTTAACCAGGATAGTATCGACGCCGGCAAAATTGCCGCTCCACACGTCCGTGTAGAGCTGATCACCGATCAGCACCGCCTCGTCGGCCGTGGCGCCGAGGCGCTTAAGACCCGCCTTGAGGGCAAACGGTGCCGGCTTCATGGCGTGGCTGATGGCCTCGAGTCCCAGCTCGCGTGCAGAGCTCATGACCTGGTCGCGATGCCAGTTGTTGGACACCATGCACAGCTTAAAGCCTTTGGCGCGGGCGGCATCGAGCCAAGCGGAAACCGCGGCGGGAACCTGCTCGGTGTCGCGCGGCACCAGGGTGTTATCGCGATCTAGCAGAATGGCGCGTTTGCCGTCGGCCCACAGGGCATCAAGGTCGATGCGATCGACCGAGGCAACGTATCGTTTGGGGCTAAAAATCCTCATGCTAATTCCAAGACTGTTGATGCTCTTCGTAGGTTTGCGAGAAGTACTCCTCGTCCTGCGTAATGTAGAAATACAGGTCATCGGAGTCGGTCGGCTCAAGCGTGGCCTTGAGTGCCTCGAGCGACGGAGAGCAGATGGGAGTGGGCGGCAGGCCCTCGTGCTTATAGGTGTTATACGGGCTATCGCTCTGCAGGTCATCGGCGGTAACCTCGCCGCCGGTGACATACATCATGGTCGCATCGCTGTTGAGATAGCGCAGACCGTCGAGTTTGCCGGCAAGGCGGTTGTAAAAGACCGAGGCCACGTGCGCACGTTGATCGGCGTTGAGGCCCTCGCGCTCAACGATAGAGGCCAAGTTAACGATGTCGTAGTCGGACATCTCCACGCCGTAGCGTTCCTTGATCTTGGCTTCGCAGCTCGCAAAGTCAAGCGACTTGTACTCGGTCTTAAACTGATCGAGCATGGCGCGAATCACGTCATCGGCCGTCGGCGAATCGCCCAGCGAATAGGTCTTGGGGAACAAGAAACCCTCGAGCGAATCGTTGGCGGCGCCCTTAAGGAAGCTATAGTCGTCAACGTAGTTGGAGGCCTTGGCCTGGTTGAGGAAGTCTTCCTTAGAGATGCTGTCGTAGGCCTGGGCCACACGGTCGGCGACTTGATCGACCGTCAGGCCCTCAGGGATAGTCAGCGCATTGGAGCCCGCGTTGGGGCCTTCCATGAGCTGCTGAACAACCTTGGTCGCATCCATGAGTGTGGTGAACGAATAATCACCAGGCTTGAGCGACATATCGGCGTTGAGCTTTTTCACCGCCGCATAATAATCCTTGGGATTTTCGACGATATGGTTCTCGGAGAGAATCGAGGCGATAGTATCGCCCGAAGCACCATCGGGAATGGTCACCGTAACCTGCTGACCAGCCGTGACCTTGGTATCCCCACCGGCAAAGAAGCCCTTGACGGCCGGCACGACAAAGAAAGCGATCGCAGCAAGCGCGAGCACCGACACCACAACGCCGATGATCATGGGAACCGGAGAACTCTTCTTTTGAGCACCGCGACGAGCATGCGTGTTGTAGCTCGAGCGGGTCGCCGGAGCAACGCCATGCGAACCGCGAGCGTGATGCGAATGCGATTGGGGGGCCTGCGTTCGCTGGGTAGGTGCCTGCTGCTTAAAGCGGGTGCCGCCTGCAGGCTGGGCCGTACGAGCAGTGGGCTGCTGAGCCGCGTGAGAAGCCGAATGCTGAACCGAACGAGCAGAAGGCTGCTGACCCGTCCGTTGAACAGGTTGGGCCGAATGAGAGAAGGACTGCGCCGGGCGCGCGGCAGGCTGAGCTGCACGCTGCGTCGGCTGTGCCGGACGCTGGCCAGGCTGGGCAGGGCGCGACGCCGGCTGCCGTGTACGATTCTGCTGGCGCGGATCGGAAGCGCTAGGCATGCGAAACCTCCTCGTTTTTACGATCGAGCCACGTCTGCAAAAACAGGCTGGCGGCAATCATGTCGATCTTGCCCCTCATCTGCTTTTCGTTGAGGCCCTGCTCGCGCAGGATACGCTTAGCCTCTTGCGAGGACAGACGCTCGTCCTCAAACTCCAACGGAAGATCGAGCTCGTCGGCAATCTTTTGCGCCACAGCGGCAACGCGCTCGGCCTGAGGGCCGGGCTCACCGGCCATGGTCAGGGGACGTCCGCTTACCAGGATGTCGGGCTCATAGTCCTCAACCAGGTAGCGGAACGTCTTGGCCATACCGGTGACCTCGGCAGCCGGAAGCACCTTGACAGGCATCGCCATCTTGCCATCACGGCTCGAGACGGCGATGCCAATCCTGGTCTCCCCTATGTCCAGCGCGAGCGCAACCACAG
>DBFVZT010000098.1:0-4309 GCA_048486575.1 Collinsella sp.
CCGGGCAGACGGCACACTGACGGGGCGCGATAGAATGCGGTTGTTCGGGTCCGCGGTATCGCTCCATGCTCCTATTAGGTCATGCGGCGGTCTCGGCTCGCCGCGGCCCGCGCGGGACATGTCAGGAAACGAGGGCAGCCCTGTGGGCGCCAGCGGAATGTGGGGTCACCGCGCGGTCCGCATCTGATGGTGTCGACGTCAATGGTATACGGGTGCATCATCGACGTCTTCAATACAGAAAATATCAGTGCGGAATGTTCTGAAAACTAAGTCCAGCACGGGCCCTGTGTTACCACTGCAGAGGGGTGCGATTTCTTGATCGCTCACTTAATCTAATGGGAAAGATAGCGAGGCCGGAGCTTTGGCTCCGGCCTCTCCATATAAGGGCTCGGCAAAGCCGAGCCACCAAATTTGCATTAGCCCCCAGAACATGTTTGAGAACTGTGTCTGAAGTACGTATTTGCAGGCCCCGAATCGGTGTTGCCTCCCGGCGCATTCCGCAGGGGGAGCGATATTTTGCAGCACGAAGTGCGCAGCAAAATATCGCTCATGCCCGAGGACGCGCCGGGAGGCAACACCGATTCGGGGCCGGACATACGGATCTACCTGCGCATTTACAAATTCGTAAACTTTTTTGAAAAAAGTGCTTGCACAGTTCTCGAATCATAGGTTATTATCTTCCTCGTTGAACGCGCGGGTCCAACAAAACGGACCGCGAATCAACAACATAGCATGTCGGAGTGGCGGAATTGGCAGACGCGCTAGCTTGAGGTGCTAGTGACCGCTTTTTGGTCATGCGGGTTCAAGTCCCGCCTCCGACACCATCGCATTTGAGAAGCCTCTTCGGAGGCTTTTTTGTTACCGATAGACGGTGGGGTCCACGATGGAAACGCTTGAACGCAACGAGTGGGCAGACGTTGCCCAACTAGTCGAGATCACGAGCGATGCTGTCATCATCTGTGAGCTCGACGGAACCATTCTGCATGTGAATAATCGCTTACTTGGTTTGATGTGCGAGGAACGCGCCGACGTCATCGGTGGAGATGTTAAAGACGTCCTGTACTCATCCGCTTTTGAACGTGCGACGGAACATCGTCTGCCATTTGAAACTGATGGCTCCGAGAACGAACTGATGCTCAAGCTGAGTGACGGCTCCTTTATCCCCGTCTTGGTTCGTGCGGGCTCCGTGACGCCTCCACGCATCTTTGGGCGCCGCGCGCCACGTGTCCTGGTGGCGCTCCATAGCATCGAAGAACAGTATTCTCACGACCGTCAACTCAAGCGTGCGTTATCGGAGCTTAGAGTGGCGAACAAGCGTCTCTCTGGCACGCTTTCGGTCATTATGAGCACTGTGGGCTCCGATGAGTTACCCAGCCTGCTTGATACTGTTTTGAACCAGCTTGTAGGAACGCTCGATGCTTCGGGTGCCGCTATCTATTTTTCTGAGAGCGGCGGTTTTAAACTTCGCGGTGTTTCCAAGGAGCTGTACGACAGCTACCTGCCTGAGTTTTTGCCGTATGGCGCTGGCATTCCGACGTATGTTCTTCGTGAGTCGCGTGCCTGTCGCTTGTCGATTCAACAGGACCTTGAGGGCGATAAGGCCGCCTCCGGTATGTTCATGGACTTGGACAATCGTTCTAAGCACCTGTTGCGCGTGCAGGATATGCCTCCGTACCGCAGCGAGATCTGTCTTCCCGTTTTTTACGGTACGCAGATCCTTGGCGTGCTGGAAGTTGGTTGGAAACGCCCCCAGGCACCGCTCGCCTATGACGTTAATGTACTCGAGGTCACTTGCGATTACCTGTCTATCCAACTGGTCGGCATGGCATCGAGTCTTCGCTCTCGTCGCACGGCCGAGCTTGGCCGCTCGCTCAATGTCTTACGTGATGAGTTGTTTACCTTTCTAGACGATTCCGTCGCGGCTACCCAGGCGGTATCGTCCGAGATCTGCAATATGCTCAACTGCCATTTTTGCCCTGTTGAGTATGACGCCAGTCTGGATTCCTACGTCATAGATTTTGAAGGCGGCAGTCGCGTTGCTTTGCCGGACGATCCCGAGAAGCTTTTCTTTTCCACGACGGCGCCAGCGGCACGTCTGGGGGCTGGCCCTGATGGCTTTGAGGCATCTGTTTTGGGGGGTACGAGTGCCGAGGACCTTAAACACGTCCGTATAACTCGCGTTGACGAATCGATGCCTATGGGAGGCTGGCTTAGGGCGCATGGTCTGCCTTGTCAAGGTCTCTACGTCGACTCCGGCATCGAGGCGGGGCACCCGCGCTCTGAGGGCGATGGCAAGCACAGTAGCGACGCGATTGTTCCTGCTTCTGTTGCGAAGAGCCCGACGACGCGCGCGCTGCTGCTTCGTGATGGTAGCCAAGAGCCGATTGATGACCTTGAATATGACTACTTGGTGCACTTGGCGCATGACTTTGAACTGATCTACGAAGGCGAATCTCAAAAGCGCGAGGAGCGCCATATCGCTCAGACGCTCCAGATTGGCATGAGAAATTCCCTGGGGGATGTTCCGGGTATCGCAACCGATTCGGTGTACCTGTCGGCCACGAATTCGGCGTTGGTCGGAGGCGATTTCTATACGCTCATTCGTCTTCCCGACGACTGCGCCGTCATGATTCTGGGTGATGTGTCTGGCAAAGGCATTGAGGCCGCATCGATGTCCGCGCTCGTCAAGACGGCCCTGACGGCATATGCCTGGGAGGGCGCTGGACCGGCCCGCATGGCACGCTCCCTTAACAGCATGCTCATGGGCTTTTCGAGGGTCGAGACGTTCGTGACGGCCTTTATCGCCAAGATTGACCTTAAAGCCGGACGCGCAACGTATTGTTCGGCGGGCCATCCTCCGACCATGGTCATCAGGCCAGAGTCGATGCCGCTGGGTGGCGGCGAGGCCCGTGGGGGAGAGGTTGAGCTGCTTGGATGCCAATCGGGCGTAATCGGTGCCTTTGAGAGCATGGTGTACGAGACAGGCGTGTTTACGTTTGCCCCCGGCGACATGCTCTTCATGTATACGGATGGAACGATTGAGGCCCGCGACCGCACCGGAGCGTTCTTTGGCGAGCAGCGCTTGCGCGACCTTCTGCTCTCTGTCTCGGGTGAGGGCGTATCGGGCATTTGCGGCAAGGTCTTGGGCGAGCTTGAGCGATTTACCGAATCGGCGCTGGACGATGACATTGCAGTGGTGTCCCTTGAGTTTTTACGGGGTCGTTCATAGACGACGCTGGGCGGGCTGAATCCGTACGGTTGGGGAAACGAATGCATCGAGTGGGCTTTTTTGGGGAACCATGGTCGTATGAATGAGTGGAATGACATAGCGGTTTTGACGCCACCAGGCGATATCGACATCGCCACGGTGCCTGCGCTGCGTCGGCGGTTGGATGCTTTGATTGGCCGCGGCGTGCGTCGTGTCGTCATCAACTGTCAGGCTGTTAGCTTTATCGATTCTACGGGCTTGGCATTCCTGCTTACGCGCGCTCGTGAGCTTATGAGGCGAGAAGGCCTGCTTTCGCTCGTCAATGCATCAGGTGAAGTTGTTCGCTTTTTGGAGATTGCTCGTCTTGTCGATATCCTTCATGTCGTGGGGCCGGCACGGGAGTCAATTCCTGCCATTCCGGTGGGGGAGCTGCCTCGCTGGAGTAAGAGCGTTGAGGTCCGTCAGGGTATCGAGAATCTTCCATACTACCGACATCGCATCGCCGAACTCCTTGAATCGCTTCCGTTGCGCCGTGACGAGCGCTACGATGTCGCATTGGCGTCGGGGGAGGCGCTGGGTAATGCCTATGACCATGCGGGCGGTATCGGGTGCGTCCTGACGGTTCAGGCCTATGGCGATCGCGTTGTGGTTGAGGTGCTTGATCGAGGTGCCGGCTATTCTATCGATGAAACGAGCGAACCGGTCGCATCCGAGGAACGCGGCCGTGGCATCAAGCTTATGCGTATGCTCGTCGATAACGTGGAGGTTGCTCGTCGTACGGACGGCGCCGGCACGCGCGTGCAGATGGTGAAGCTGTTTAGCGGAGCGCTGGAATCGTGTGCCTAGCCAATCGCTTTAGCGCGTTTAGCTACTAAGAACATGCGGCAGACAAGTTTTTTGAAAAAAGTACTTGCGTCTTTTGGACAACTCGCGTAAATTAATAACCCGCAAGCGGACATGGCTCAGTTGGTAGAGCACAACCTTGCCAAGGTTGGGGTCGCGGGTTCGAGCCCCGTTGTCCGCTCCATTGCATTTCCGGACCGTTTAGGCGGTTCTTTTTCGGCGAAGTGGCCAAGTGGTAAGGCAGAGGCCTGCAAAGCC
>DBFVZT010000099.1:0-7867 GCA_048486575.1 Collinsella sp.
ACCTGCCGGCAAAGGCGAGCGGCGTGTTCGAGCATTATCTGGTGAAGCCGCAAAGCCCGCTGGTCCGCGGCTTTGACGACCGTTTCTATGCCGTGCATTCGCGCAACACCGATGTGCGCCGCGAGGACGTGGAGGCCGAGCTGCAGCTCGAGGTCGTGGCCGTGTCTGACGAGGTGGGCCTGTACATCGTCAAGTCGACCGACAGCCGCCGCTTCTTTGTCTTTGGCCATCCCGAGTACGATACCGACACGCTGCGTCTGGAGTACGAGCGTGACGTGAAGCGCGGACTCAACCCCCAGGTGCCGGCGCATTACTTCCCAGGTGACGACCCCACTGCCGAGCCGCGCAACGTCTGGCGCAGCCAGGCTCAGCTGTTCTACACCAACTGGCTCAACTACTACGTCTACCAGACCACGCCCTACGACCTGGCCCGCGCCGGCGAGGAGCACTAGGCTGCGATGGTACTGCTGTAGCCGTGGCTGATATGGCGGCGATTAGGCGCTGATGATGTGGGGTAGCGGCAGGTCGTGGGCATCGATGGGGATGTGGTCGACGTGCTGCTCGTCAAAGGCGATGCCGATGATTTGGCATGCGGGCGAGAGCATGGACAGGTAGCGGTCATAGCAGCCGCCGCCGTAGCCCAGGCGCGCGCCGGTTTGGTCGAAGGCCACGAGCGGCACAACAATCATGTCGAGTGCTTCGGCAGGCACGATGGGGAAGCGGTCGCTGTCGATGTCCGTGGCCGCGAAGGCCCGCGCGGGGTGGGCGATAAACGGAGCCGCGGACGCATCGTCGGCGGCAACTGCCCGCATACACATGCGCTGGCCACAAGCTGTGGCTTCGGCTGCCGAGAGCATGCACGGATAGGCCACGCGCCAGTCGCGTTTGGCGGCCGCCGCGGCAAACGCGGCAGGATTGACTTCGGAACCCATCGCGGCATAGACGGCAACGGTGTGCGGTGCCGCGGGATCCGAGCGACCCAGTCGCTCAACAAGCCGCGCACAGATAACGGCAGACTTCGCCGCCCGCACATCCAAATCAATCGCATCGCGCCGGGCAATCACCGCTCGCCGCAATTTAGCCTTGTCCATCCCAACCTCCTCTAGCAAACCTGCCAAAAAGTGACAGGCTTATTTTGGCTGGTTTTATCTGGGCAAACGTCGAAGCCGCCACAAAGGCGCCCTGTGTGGCGGCTTCGACTCGACGTTGGCTTCACAGCGCCGCAGCGATCGCTTCAGTCACAAACTTATTGAGTGACTCACCCTTCTTTGCCGCTGCCAGCGCTGCTTGCTTGTGGAGCTCAGAGCCCGTTCTTACGTTGAACGAGCCCTTAAAAGCCCGCTCGGGTTCCTTGCCCTTCTCGGCGCAAAACTCAAGGTAATCGTCGACGGCGTCGTGGAAGCATTGCTCCACTTCTTCAGCCGTGGAGCCTTCAAATACGATTGCGTCCCTAATGCCGGCGACCATACCTGTTAGCACATGCTGTTCGGCATCGAACTCGACCGGGGCGAAATAACCCTTGTATGCCAAAACGTTACTCATGACTACCTCCGACATCTTGCAGAAAGCGAACGATGTTTCGAATGGTCCCCGCTGTCAATTCGTCAGATGGATAAGGCGCGTGCATTACGAACATCCTGCCATCTGATGGCCTGTAGAAGCGAACGCGCGATCCGGACGTCTTGCCTTTGCTGTCCATTTCAAAGCCATATGAAGCCATAACTTTAAGAAAGTCAGCAAATCTATACGTTGAAGGACAGCTAAGCAGTTGGGCGATGAGTTTATCGGATCGAGTCATCCCGCCTCACATTCTGCAACTATATTCTAGTTGCAATTTCAGTTCGATGCAAGCACCTCTACTATAGAACATGTGTTCGTATAGAACAAGTGTTCGAACTACCACGAAGGGCGCCTGTGAACTGCGCCCTTCGTGGTAGTTTTGCTTGCCGTGCCTTAGCCCAGCAGGTCGACTACGTTAAAGCCGGCGTTGCTCTTGGCGATGACGTCTCGGCCGCCAAAAACACAGGTTGGCGATTCGGCCGCAATGCGCGTCACGTCGGCACCGAGCGAGCGAAGCTCACCGGGCGTGGCGGCGAGCATCTGGGCGCGGCGCTCCTCGCGTGCGTGCGGATCGAGCCCGGCCAGGTAGGTCGTGTTGCGGCGCTTGGTGAGCGCGTACGGCTTCACCGGCGCGTCCATGCCGCTCACGCAGCTTACGATAAAGCCCTCAAAGGCAGCCTCGTCGGGCTCAAAGCTGCCGAGCCATTCGCCTGCGCGCGCCACACGCTCAATCGAGGGGTCGATTGCTGGGTCGCGGTAGGTGTAGAACGCCGTCTGGCGCTCGCCGGCTGCGCGGAATCCGCAGCCGTACGCACCGCCCTTCACGCGAATCTCGTTCCACAGGTAGTCGTAGGAGAGCGCGTTGGCGGCAACCGCCCAGGCGCCCGTCACGTCGATGCCCAGGCGACGCGGGTCGGACGCGCTTGCCGCAAAGCAGATATCGCTGGGGATGACGAAAGCCTCGTGGCGGTCGCGCGGCGTCGGCACCACGAGAGCGTCGCGGCCGGCATCGGCACCATCGCCCGCACCCAGCCCCAGGTCGCCCGCGGCATCCCAGTATGCGTCAAAGTCCTCGTTGCTGCCGGTAAAGCTCGCCATGCAGCCATCGGCCACAAAGATGCGCTCCGCCAGCTCGGCAAGCTTGGTACGCAGCCCGTCCACGCGCTCGTCAAAGTGGTCGAGCAGATCGCGCAGGAACAGATAGAAGTCCACGCCCGAAAGCTGCTCGCGCACCACGGCCGAAGGCGAGCTGTAGCTCATCGCGCGACCGAGCGCCGCCGAGTGACCGTTGTTGATAAAGCCCTGCTCAAGCCCAATGCGAATCTGCGTGAGAACGTCGCGCACGCGGTCGGCGTCGGCATCGAGCAAAAGCGTGCTCGACCATACCTCGCGCGGCAGACTCGCCAGTGCATCGATCTTCTCGGACAGGGCGCCGGCGCTCACCAGCAGGTAGGGGCGCACGCCGTCTACTTCGGGCTGCGTCATGACTTCGGTCGTAAAGCTCAAAAAGCCGAGCTTGCCGGCGAGCAAGTTATCGAGTTCCTCGGCCGAGTGCTCGCGCGTGGGCAGCTGCTTAAGCAGGCGGCAGAGCAGTGTCACATAGGGCAGGTCCTCAAACGCGACGCAGCTCAGGTCGAAATACTGCATGGCGTAGGCCAGGCGGTTGGTGGGGATGCCGTGGAGCAGGCAGGGGATGGGCGCGGTCGTGTCCACGACCAGCGGCGGCTCGGGGCGCGCCTCGCCAATGTCGGACACGCGCAGGCGCGGCAGCGTGGCCTTGGCCTCGGGTGTGTCTTCCGCCTCCTGCGCGGCACGCAGCGCGGCCGTGCGCTCGACCACGTCGGCCAGCTCGGCATCGGTCATGGCATCGCGCTTGGCTGCCAGTTCGGCGGCCTCGGCACCCTCCGAACCCTCGGCGGCATCCACCGGTACCAACTCGACCAGCGCCATGTGGTCGTTTTGCAGCACCAGCTCGCGCAGCAGGTCCTCAAAGTAGCTGCCGTCCAGCTCGCCACGCAGCTCCTCGTACACCGGGCCGTACTTGAGCGCCAGCGTCGCGGCGTCGTCATCGTAGAGCCAGGTGCTCAGCGCGTCGCACGCAATGGCCACGCCGTCGGCGATGCCATAGTCACGCTGGCGCAGGGCGTACTCGTTGCTGCTGATGATGGCTTCCAGACGCTCGCGCGGAACTCCGTGCTCGCACAGGTCGCGGCAGGCGTCCTGGAACACGCGACGCAGCTCGCGCGCCACACCGGGCTGTGCGTTTTGCAGCATGATGAGCTCGTAGGGCTGCAGGCTCTCGGCCGCGGTGTAGCTCACCACGTTGCCGCCCAGGCCGGCGGCCAGAATGGCCTTCTTAACCGGCGCTTCGTTGGAGCCCAGCAGCGCCTCGAACAGGATATCCGCCGCGATCGTGCGCTTGCGGTCGAGCGCGCTGCCCAGCACAAGGCCCAGGCCCACCAGGGCGTTCTCGGGTGTGGTGGCCATCTCGATGCGCTTGTACTCGCAGGTCACGGGCGCCTGCGCGTCCAACGGATTGGGCGCCAGCGTGGACGGGTCCTCGCCGGCGGCAACGGCAGCGTCCATGCGGCGGCTCGCGGCACTCGGCTGCGACAGATAGCGCTCGTCCAAAAAGGCCAGTGCGCGGTCCACGTCCAGGTCGCCGTAGAGCGTGATGTAGGAGTTGGAGGGATTGTAGTGTCGCGCGTGCGTGTCCAGGAACTGCTCGTAGGTGAGCGCGGGAATCGCGCGCGGGTCGCCGCCGCTCTCGTGCGCATAGGCGGTGTCGGGATAGAGCGCGGCGTTGACGGCATCGTCCAGCACGCTCATGGGATCGGACAGCGCGCCCTTCATCTCGTTGAACACCACGCCGTTATAACGCAGCGTGCCCTCGTGCAGGCTCGCGGCGCTGCTGTCGCCGTCGCCCTCCGGCAGGTCCAGTTCGTAGTGCCAGCCCTCCTGCTCAAAAATGGTGGGCTTGGTATAGATGGCCGGGTTGAACACCGCGTCCAGGTACACGTCCATCAGGTTGTACAGATCCTGCTCGTTGGTGGTGGCAACGGGGTAGATGGTCTTGTCGGGGTAGGTCATGGCGTTGAGGAACGTCTGCATGGAGCTCTTGATCAGGTCGACAAACGGCTCCTTGACGGGAAACTTGGCCGATCCGCACAGCACCGAGTGCTCAAGAATATGGAACACGCCGGTGGAATCGGCCGGCGGCGTCTTAAAGCCAATGGCAAAGGCCTTGTTTTCGTCGTCGCACGCCAGGTACAGCAGACGAGCGCCCGAGGCAGTGTGTCGCAGCACGTAAGCGTCCGAGTCGAGCTCGGGCACGGTCTCGCGGCGCTCGACGGCAAAGCCGTGGCAGGTAGTGCCGGGCACCAGCAGTGCAGCGGCTGCGGCGCGCGGGTCGGTTGAGGTGGTGGGCATATGCAGTCTCCTTTGACGCCCCAGCGGGGGCGAATCGAGTCGAATCCTCGAGAGTATACCCATATGGGGCCGCGACCCTGCGGCGAACTGGAGACGATGCCAGCGGATTGGGCGAAGGGCTCGCGTGCCCGCCGCACGAGCGTGGAAAATTGGACACTCGCCAAACGAGAGTGGATATTCGGAAATCCTCGCTCGTCCATCACTCGCGTATCTCTCGTCTCTCATTCGTTTCTAATATGAGAGATGACAGGAAGATGAGAGAAAATTATGAGAGATAACTGAGCAGCAAAGAGACGGGCAATCATTGTATTGTCTCAATACCGATTGTTCTACCAGCAAAAATATGTATAAATGAAGCAAATGGTAGACATTCCATCTCTATCTATCTCTTATCTCTAAGCCGAGAGATAGAGAGATAGATGAGAGATAATTACGAGAGATAACTGAGAGACGAGGGAAATCTATCCGCGGCATTCTCCGCAGGACCGAGCGAAAGGACGTGCAGATGAACGAAAACGAGCTGACCGGTCTGCTTGAGTCTTTAAGGCGTATGGGCTCGGATGATCTTAACGTCGAAGTGAAGGAGAGCGCCACGACGCTTTCCCGCGATGTGTGGGAAACGGTGAGCGCATTCGCGAACACTGCCGGCGGAATCATCGTGCTCGGAGTGAGTGAGCGCGCAGGTTTTGTCCCGGTTGAGAACTTCGAGACCGAGAAAGTGCTCAACCAATTTGTGTCAGGCATGGGTGATGCGGGCGGTCGAGGAAAGCTGGCCAATCCGCCTAAATACACGATCGAGCGAGTGGAGCTTCAGGGCGTCATCGTTCTCGTCATTACGATTGAGGAGCTCGATCCGTCGAGCAAGCCCTGCTATGTCATAGAGCGGGGCGCCCAGGGCGGCAGCTACAAGCGCATCGATGACAAAGATGTGCCGCTTTCATCGACCGAGGTGCTCACATTGGCGTCATACGGTCGAGCGACTCCGAGCGATCGGGACGCGGTGGCGGGTGCGGGCGCGGACAATCTCGACGAGACGCTGGTCGACCGTACGATAGATCGGGCTTTCTCGTTGACGCCCCGGGCAATGCGCGGCGCGCCGGACAAACAAACGAAGCTGGAGCGCCTAAATATCCTTGATTCCCAGGGCAATGTCACCAAGGCTGGACTCCTAGTTGTGGGCACCTACCCTCAGCAGTTCTATCCCAAGCTCTTCATTGACGTGGCTGTCCATGCGGGAACTCAGAAGGGCATGGCGGGGTCGCTGAGGTTCATGGACCGCACAATCTGTGAGGGAACGTTGGGCGAGATGATTTCGGATACTGTCGCGGCCGTCGCCAAGAATTTGCGGCGAACCTCGACCGTCCAAGGCGTCTCGCGTGTCGACTCGCTGGAGATTCCCGAGGAGGTTCTGCGCGAGGCAATCGCCAACGCCGTAATCCATCGAGAATACGGGGATCGGTTCTGTGGACAATCGATTGCCGTCGACGTCTTTGACGATCGTGTCGAGGTGACGAATCCTGGCGGCCTTTACGGGGGAAAGACTCGCGAGAACTTGTTTGACGGCAGCTCCCGATGCCGTAACGCGACGCTCGTGAAACTCATGTCGATTGTCCCGCTGCCGGATGGCGCAGGTTCGCCGGCTGAGGGCAATGGCTCGGGCATCCCGATGATGATCGATGCTATGCGCGCGCATGGTCTGGCCGAGCCCCTGTTCTGCCCCGGATTCGATCGGTTCAAGGTCGTACTTTACCGTTCAAAGATCGAGCCGGTCGATCATGGCGGGGGCTTAATTGTGACGGCACTCAAACACTACGGCGAGCTGGGGACGCGCGAGCTGGCAGAGCACACAGGGCTCACAATTTCCCAGGTTAGGTCGCGCGTCAACGCGCTCATTGCTCAAGGCGAGCTTGAGCCCACGGCGCCGGCGACGAGCCGCAACCGCAAGTATCGACTGTCGGAGCGCGTGGGATAGATGCGTTAGTGGACGAGGCGACCCAATAATCGACTCTCGATTGGCGTCCATTAAGGTAAAGCGGTCGTTGCCCAGTCGACGGTGATGCTAAAGACTCGGCTTACGCCGGCATGGCCCCGAACCCGTCCATCAAGAACAGCCTAAGAACCAGCTTGATGACATTTCCCGGTTTGACTTCTGCCGCGTCAAAGACGTGGCGCTCGGCGAGCTCGCTGCAGTATGCATAGATGTCGCGGATAAGGTCCGCGCCCGAGAGCGTAAACATGTAGCCTGCGTCCGAAAGCGCATTGGGCGCGGCAGGCAACTTGGCCATGTGACAGAACGTTTGCAGGTCGGGCGCCATAACGTTCTGGTAGTCGAGGTGGCCGTTGGCATCCTGCGCGGCAAGCTCCAATTGGCGCACAAAACCCAGCGCCGCCGCTAACACAAAGCTCGGCGTAGGCGCATTGACGTCCTGAGTGGTCGCCACAAGCCTGCCCGCCGCCTGCGTGACAAGCCAAGCGACCTCGCGCTGGCAACGCACGGCCTTGCGCGTAACCGGCTTGATGGACGAAGAAGAAACGCTTCCCTTAGGCGGATTCGAAACAGCCACAAGAACCTCCCATGAACGACCCGGCCCAACAAGCCCGGATGAAACACGTGCTACATCAGTATACAGGGAAGTGGGGTAGCGGGGTACAAGCGCGCCAGCGGCAAACCGAGAGCATCAACGATGTGCCTCCGCTCTATTTGGACGATGGCACGTGGGTCATTAAGTATTCGGTTCAAGCGCCAGGCGCCGTTGGTTCTCGAGACCAGAATTACAACCGTAAAATGCTCAACTGCATGGAATGTGGCGTCCCAGTCGGAGTCATATTTGCAACCGAGGTGGGCTATAAGGTGCTCGGCCTTGCGTTTGTTGAGCGG
>DBFVZT010000100.1:0-14591 GCA_048486575.1 Collinsella sp.
TGCCGAGCAGACGATCCGCGACCTGCACGCCGCCGGCGTCAAGCGCACCGTCATGCTCACGGGCGACCGCGAGGAAGTGGCTGCTGCGGTGGCCAAGCGGCTGGGGCTCGACGAGTTCCACGCGCAGCTGCTGCCGGGCGACAAGGTCGAGCGTGTTGAAGCGCTGCTGGCAGCCGAATCGGGCAAGGGCAAGCTCGCCTTTGTCGGCGACGGTATCAACGACGCGCCCGTGCTTACGCGCGCCGATGTTGGCATTGCCATGGGCGCTATGGGTTCTGACGCTGCGATCGAGGCCGCCGATGTCGTGCTCATGGACGACAAGCCGTCCAACATTTCCCGCGCGATCCGCGTGGCACGCAAGACCATGACGATCGTCTGGCAGAACATCATCTTTGCGTTGGGCGTTAAGCTGCTGATCCTTGTGCTGGCAGCGCTGGGCATCGCCAACATGTGGCTTGCCGTGTTCGGCGACGTAGGCGTGGCGATCATCGCCATCCTGAATGCCATGCGCGCGATGGGTGTCAAGAACCTGTAGCGTTCGTGGTCCCTCCGGCCGGGACCGGGCTTGGTTTTTGAAAACGTCCTCGACCAATGAAGCGCCCCCGTTCTGCTCCTTCGGAGCTACGAACGGGGGCGCTTCTGGTCTGCGGAGTGTTTTCAAAAACCAAGCCCGGTCCCGGCCTGCGGTAACGTTGCTGGCGGTTCTTGGGCATCGCTTGCTGGCGGGGTTCCTTGTCTGAGTTGGACTTGGTTGGCGGGGCTACTGGTCCCGATCGCTGTCCCGTCCCAGCATCGCCCTCAGCTTCTCAAAGCTTTCCTCGCTCAGGCAGTGCTCCATGTGGCAGCCCTCTTGCGACGCGACCTCAGCCGAAACACCCGCATCCTCCAGCAGCCCCACGAAAAAGCAGTGACGCTCCCACATTTGGCGAGCGACCTCCAGACCACGCTCCGTCAGATGAACGTCGCGCTTGCCCATTTCGACATAGCCGTTGCTTTCCAACGTCGCCATGGCCTTGGAAACGCTCGCCTTGGTTACGCCGAGGTACTCCGCAACGTCGATCGAGCGCACGATGCCCTGACGTTCCGATAGAACGTAGATCGATTCGAGATAGTCTTCTCCGGATTCACGCAGGGCCATGGGCCGCCTTTCGCGATGGCTTCTAGTTAGCCTTTGGATACTTTTGCTTAATTTACTTTACCGCAAAAGTTGCCCATGTCTTACTACTTTGCCTAAAAGTTAGCCGTGTTTCACAAAACGTGCGGGACGAAAACAAAATGGGGACGCCCCGCAAGGAGTGTCCCCAGGCGCCGGGTGCCGGCCCGCAGTTACATCAGTCCAAAGTGCTTCGCAGCGTTGTAGATGCCGTCGTCGTCCACGGCGGTCGTCACGTAGGTCGCCGCGGCCTTCACGGTATCCTGCGCATTACCCATGGCCACGCTTGTGCCCACGGCAGAAAACATTGACAGGTCGTTCTCGCCGTCGCCAAAGGCAATCGCCTCACTCGCGTCGATACCCAGGCGCTCCAGCGTCGCCGCCACACCCAGGTCCTTGCCGCCGTTGGCCGGAATAATGTCGCAGAACAGATCGCACCAGCGCGTGGTGAGCGAATGCGACACCGCGTCGGTCACGATATGCTCGTCGGCCGGATCAACAAAGGCGCAAAACTGGTAGACCGGCGCGTCAAAGGCGTGCTCAAACGGCTCCTCATGGTAGACAATCCCCGCGTTACTGCCAGCCGTCACCACGCGCTCGGACAGGCGGTTCACAAACGAATTCTCGCTCTGCATGCACAGCGAGTCGTAGCGCCCCTCGGCCACCTGGCCCACGATCACCGCAACGTCGTCCGGGTCAATCGGACAGCTGCGGTAAACCCCCTCGGCATCAAAGCAGTGCTGGCCCGAAAGCGTAATGTACGCATCCCAACCCAGGTCGAACAGCCAGTCCGGCATCTGGTAGGTCGGACGGCCCGTGGCGATCACGCACGCGATCCCCTGCTCGCGAAAGCTGTCGAGCACCTGCTGCGCCGACGCCGGAATCCGATGGGTCTTAAAGCTCAGCAGCGTACCGTCAATATCGAAAAACGCGGCCTTGATCATCCTCGCCTACTCCTCGCCCTCGAGCTTCTCGCTCGCCTCGAGCCACGCCATCTCCAACTCGTCCATGGCGGCGTGGGCCTCGTCGATCTTTGCCTGCTGCTCGCCCAGCGCCGTGTAGTTGGTGGGATCGACCTGGGCCATGGCGGCCTCGGCCTCCTCCACGCGAGCGCGCTGCGTTTCCATCTTGCGCTCGAGCGAGCTCCCCTCACGACGGAGCTTTTGGCGCTCGGCATTGGAAAGGCCGTTGGGCTGACCGCTCGACTTGGGCTTTTCGGCCGCAGCCGCCGCGGCACCGGTGTCGAACGTACCGGTCTTGGCGCTCGGTGCACCCACGGGCTCGCCCTCGGCGGTGGCGTTGCACAGGCGCAGGTACTGGTCGACGCCGCCGGGCATATGCGTCAGGTGGCCGTCGAGCAGCGCCCACTGCTGGTCGGTCACGCGCTCCATCAAAAAGCGGTCGTGCGTCACCAGAATCAGCGTGCCGGGCCAGCCGTCCAGCAAGTCCTCGACAATCGCCAGCATGTCGGTATCCAGGTCGTTGCCGGGCTCGTCCAGGATGAGCACGTTGGGCTCGTCCAGGATCGTCAGCAGCAGCGACAGGCGACGGCGCTGGCCGCCCGAAAGATCGCCGATGCGGCTCCAGAGCTGCTGCGTCGTAAAGCCCAGACGCTCGCAGAGCTTCTCGGGTGAAGTCTCCTTGCCGTCAATGACGTAGTACTTCTTATAGTGGCTGAGCACCTCGCGGATCGTGTCGCCCATGTAGGGTTCGAGCTCCTCGAGCTGCTGCGACAGCACGCCAAAGCGCACCGTCTGGCCGATCTTCACGCGGCCGCGCAGGGGCGCGATCTTGCCCTGGATCACGTCGAGCAAAGTCGACTTGCCGGCGCCGTTCTCGCCCAAAAGACCATAGCGGTCGCCCGCACCAATGAGCCAGGTCACGTCGTTGAGCACCTGCTTGGGCGCGCCATCGGTATCCGCATAGCCGGCGTCCACGTCGACCACATCGATAACCTGCTTGCCCAGGCGGCTCACGGCCAGGCGCTTGAGCTCCAGCTCGTCACGCACGGGCGGCACGTCGGCGATCAGCTCGCGAGCGGCATCCACGCGAAACTTGGGCTTGGTGGAGCGCGCCTGGGCACCGCGGCTCAGCCACGCGAGCTCCTTACGTGCCATGTTGCGACGGCGCTCCTCGGTAACCGCGGCCATGCGGTCGCGTTCCACGCGCTGCAGGATATATGCCGAATAGCCGCCCTCGAAGGGATCTACCTGGCCGTCGTGAACCTCCCACATGCTGGTGCAGACCTCGTCCAAGAACCAGCGATCGTGCGTGACCACGAGCATCGCGCCCTGACCGCGCTGCCAGCGGGCCTTTAAGTGACGCGCAAGCCAGTTGATGGTGCGCATGTCCAGATGGTTGGTGGGCTCATCGAGCATGAGCACGTCATAGTCGCCGATCAGCAGGCGCGCGAGGTCCACGCGGCGGCGCTGACCGCCCGAGAGCTCGCCTACCATGCCCTCCCAGGGCACATCGCTAATGAGGCCGGCGAGGATCTGGCGCGTACGGGGGTTCGACGCCCACTCGTACTCGGGGGCGTCACCCACAACGGCATGATGCACGGTATCGGTATCGACAAGCTGGTCCTTTTGGCCGAGTAGACCGATCGTGATGCCGCGGCGGTGCGTCACGCGTCCGTCATCGGGCTCCAGCGTGCCGGCGAGCACGCTCAGCAGCGTCGACTTGCCGTCGCCGTTTTTACCGACAATACCAATGCGGTCGCCCTCGCCCACGCCGAGCGTCACGCTATCGAAAATATGCTTGGTGGGAAACTCTAGGCTGATGGAATCGCATCCCAAAAGAATCGCCATATGCCCTGCTCCTTCGTAGAAATTCAACGTTGTCCATGATAGCAGCGAGCCCCACCCCAAACCACCACGAAGGTGCCTGTCCCCTTTGTGGTGGTCGTTTCGGTCGCAGAGCAAAAAGGCGGGCCATCTCGCAAAAGAGATGACCCGCCTCTCCAATCAGTCCCGTGGCGACCGTGGCCGCCGCGGGCCTCAAGCATGTCCCGGACTAGGAGAACATGCCGGTGAGGTAATCATTCAGCCGCTGATCCTTGGGCCGTTGGAAAATCTCGTCGGTCTCGTCGTACTCGACCATATCGCCCATGTAGAAGAACGCCGTGCGGTTGGACACGCGCGACGCCTGCTCCATGTTGTGCGTCACGATAACGATGGCGCGATCGGCCACAATCGACGACATAAGGTCCTCGATCGCCAGCGTCGAGATGGGGTCGAGCGCCGAGCAGGGCTCGTCAAACAAGATCACGTCGGGGTTGAGCGCCAGCGTGCGCGCGATGCACAGGCGCTGCTGCTGACCGCCCGAAAGCGCATAGGCGCTCTTGTCGAGCTTGTCCTTGACCTCGTCCCACAGCGCCGCGCCGCGCAAGCTCTCCTCGACCATGCGGTCGAGCTCGTCACGGTCGGTGATGCCGTGGCGCTTAGGCGCAAACGTGATGTTGTCGCGGATGGACTTGCGAAACGGATTGGGCTGCTGGAACACCATGCCAATGGAACGACGCAGCTCGTACGTATTCTCGGTCTTGGTGTTCACGTTGCGCCCGCGGTAGTTGATCTCGCCCTCCACGCGGCAGCCGCGAATCTCGCGGTTCATCAGGTTGAGGCTGCGCAGGAAGGTCGACTTACCGCAGCCCGAAGGCCCGATGAGCGCCGTGATCTCGCCTTTATGGAAGTCGAGCGACGTGTTATGCAGTGCATGGTGGTCGCCATAGTACACGTTGACGTCCTTGGTGGAGAGCACGACCTCGTCGCTCACGGCCTTGCCGCTCACGCGCACGCGCTTCTCGCTCTCCCCCACGCTCGACAGAAAGTCCTGGGTCTCGGACGTGGCCGCCTCGGTTGCGGGCGTTGCATTCATCTCGCTCATTCGGCCGTCATCCTCCTTGCCAGTTGCTTGCCCACGATACGGGCGATTACGTTAAACAGCAGCACGCAGATCATCAGCAGCGCCGCGGTACCCCAGACAATCTGCTGGGCCTCGGGGCTACCCTCGCCGTAGATCTTGTAGATGTGCACGGCGAGCGACTCACCGGGGCGGAACACGTTCCAGGCGCAGGTGGGGCTCGACAGGTTAAAGCTCAGGAAGTTCAGGCGAACCGGCGAGCTCATGCCCGAGGTAAAGAGCAGCGCTGCGGCCTCACCAAAGACGCGGCCGGCCGAAAGCACGATGCCGGTCACGATGGCGGGCATGGCTTCGGGGATCAGGATGTGCAGCGTGGCCTCCCAGCGGGTAAGGCCCATGGCTAGGCACGCATCGCGCTGGGCCTGCGGCACGTCCTCGAGCGCCTGCTGAATCACGCGCACCAGGATGGGGATGTTGAACATGGTGAGCGCGACGGCGCCGGAGATGATGGAGTATTTCCAGCCCAGCTGCACCGAGAATACCAGAAAGCCGAACATGCCGACGACGATGGAAGGCAGCGAGGACAGCGTCTCGATGGCGGTGGAAGCGATGTCGCGGACGGGGCCGTCGGGCGCGTACTCAACCAGGAAGACCGCGCCGCCCAGACTGATGGGCACCGAGATGACTAGGGTGATCAGCAGCAGGTAGAACGAGTCGAACAGCTGGTAGAGCACGCCGCCCTGGGTGCCGTTGGCGCGCGATGGCTCCGTGAGGAAGCCCGGCTGGAACAGCGTCGAGATGCCCTCGAACAGAATGTAGGCCACCATGGAAACGACGATGAGCATGACGATGGCGACGATTGCCGTCAACACGCCCGTGGCGATGCGGTCCTGTTTTTGGACACGCCCGAGTCTCGCCTCGTCGATATGGATGCGCGTGCTAGCCACGAGCCTTCGCCCCCTTGCGGCCAATGAGATGGATGATCAGGATGAAGATGAGGCTCATGCCCATCAGCAGCAGGCCGAGCGCCCACAGGACATCGTCCTGGGCCGAGCCCTCGGCATAGACCGCCATGGACGTGGTGAGCGTGGTGGTGATGGTCGAGGCCGGCGACAGCAGCGACGTCGGCATGGCCTCGATACCGCCGATGACCATGCGCACGGCGAGCGTCTCGCCAAAGGCGCGGGTCATACCCAGGATGACCGCGGTCATGAGCGACGGCATAGCGGACTTGAGCACCACGTGCCAGATAGTCTGCCAGCGGGTGTAGCCCAGTGCGAGCGAACCCTGACGGTAGCTGTCGGGCACGGCGCGCAGGCCGTCGACCGAAAGCGTGGTCATGGTCGGCAGGATCATGACGGCCAGCACGATGGCGCCGGGCAGGATGCCCAGGCCTGTGCTCACGTGGAAGACGCTCTTCATAAGGCCGACGACCACGTGGAAGCCGATCAGGCCAAAGACGACCGAGGGGATGCCGGTCAAAAGCTCAATGAGCGGCTGAAAGACCTTGGAGCCAAACTTAGGCTGGATCTCGACAGCAAATATGGCAGAGCCGATGGCGATGGGCAGCGCGATGAGCGTGGAGAGCACCATGACCGCAAACGAGGTGACGATCAGGGGCAGGGCGCCGGTGTAGGGCAGTCCGTTCTCGGCCGTGTTGGCCAGGTCCCACTTGGTGCCGGTGAAGAACTCGACGACCGAGACGCCGTCCTTAACGAAAGCCGAGAGACCCTTTTGGGCGACCATAAAGATGAGCGCGGCAACGACAAGCGTCACGAGCGCTACGCACGCGCCCGTGACGCCCAGGCCCACGTTCTCAAGGTCGCGCTTTGGCAGCTGTTTTGCCATTGCAAACCTTTCCGGGGGCGATTACTTATTTAGCGGAAACCTTGCCGCTGGCGTCCTTGACGACCTTCATGGCAGAGACGGGGATGAAGCCCTGCTCCTCGACGAGCTTGCCCTGGACATCTTCGGAGAGCATGAACTTCAGGAAGGCCGTGGTGGCCTCGTCGGCGTCCTTGGAGCAGTACATGTGCTCGGTCGCCCAAATCTTGAAGGAATCGTCGGTGACGTTCTTGCTCTTGGGCTCGACACCCTCGACCTTGACGGCGTTGAACTTGGAGTCATCGAAGTGCGAGAAGTCGAGGTAGGAGATGGCATTGTCAGTGCTGGCGATCTGAGTCTGGACGTCGCCGGACTTGTCGAGCTCGGCGTCGCCCTTAAAGTCGACAGCCTCGTCGCCAAAGACGGCGGCCTCGAAGGTGGCGCGGGTACCGGAGCCAGCCTTACGGTTGAGGACGACGATGGTGGCGTCGTCGCCGCCGACCTCCTTCCAGTTGGTGATCTGGCCGGAGAAGATGCCCTTGAGCTGCTCGAGGGACAGGTCGTCGACCTTGACGTTCTTGGAGACGACGGGACCCATGCCCACGACGGCGACCTCGTGGTCAACGAGGTTCTTGACCTGGTCGGCCTCGAGTTTGGTCTCGGCGAAGACGTCGGAGTTACCGATGGTGACGGTACCGGCGGCGACAGCGGTCAGGCCCTTGCCCGAACCGTTACCCGAGCCGGAGATGGAGACGTCGGGGTTGGCGTCCATGAACTTCTCGGCAGCAGCCTCGACGAGAGCCTGGAACGAAGAGGCGCCGTCGTAGGTCACCTCGCCGGAGACGGACTCGGCAGCAGCAGCGCTACCCTTGTCGGCGGCATCGGAAGTGTTGGAGCCACCGCAACCAACAAGGCCGAGACCGACGATGCTGGCAAGACCACCAGCAAGGCCGAGGAACTGACGACGAGAATAAGCCTGATCGAGCATGATCTTCCTTTCATACATGCGACTCGCGGGCACCCTGCCCGCTTTGCTGTTTGGAAAGATACGGTCTCGATCGGGCGACGACCGCCTTATCTGCGGTTTCTTACGGACATTTGATAGACCCTTACCGCAAGCTCTGCCCAGCCTTTACAAACGGATAACAATCCAGCGCCAAGCATGGCGCGCCTTTTACACCAATAAAAACAAAGTTGCAGTGAAATAGTTCCTGCTTGGCCATCAAATGGCCCATTCTAGGAACTATTCCACCGCAACTTAAAAAGCCCGGACGAAAGGGGTGCTAAGTTGTTAAAACGCCGCAGCCTTAAAGCTCAAGCTCGTTCAAACGTAAGATCGCCACGATATAAATCTTGAGCGCCTGCTTGAGCTGTTCCTCGTTGGCGCACTCATTGGGGCCGTGCATCTGGCCGCCCCATGCGGGCAGCTCCAGGCCGGTCTCCTCGGGGCCAAACGAGACGGCGCGGGCAAAGTTGCGTGCGTACGTGCCGCCGCCCATGGCAAAAGGCTCGGCGTGCTTGCCCGTAAACTCGTTATAGGTATCGATAAGCGCCTTCACGGCCGGATCGTCGGCAGACACCGAGAACGGCACCTTTGCATGACCCAGGCGACACGTCACGTCAAAGCGCCCCACGAGCGGCTCGAGCTGCTCGCGGATGGTATCGGCGCTCGTGCTATCAGGGAAACGCACGTCGATGACCTGCTCGATATGGCCATCCACCACGCGGATGACGCCGGGGTTGCAGGTGAGCGGGCCAAACGCCGGGCTCGTCGCGTCGATACCCAGGCCGCGACCATAGGCGTCCGCATGCACAAAGGCCAAAAACTTGACAAACTCGTGCTCGGCAGGCGTCAGCAGGCGCTCGCCGCGGGCACCAAACGCGTCCTCGGCCTCGCGCAGATACGACACGATCAGGCCGACGGCATTGATCGTCCCCTCGGGCATCGAGGCGTGACCGCCAATACCGTGGGCGAAAATCTGCACATGACCATTGTCGAGAGCCGTGATCTCCAGGCGGTCAGCATTCTCGACCGGCGCCGGCAGCTCATCGGCGGCAATCGCGAGCTCGCAGATGGACTGCGACGGAATGGCATTGCTCGCCTCGGCGCCGCTCCACGACACGATGCGCCCGCCGTCGATCTTGGGACTCACGAACGTCGCCCCAAACTGGCCCTTCTCGGCATTGCAGACCGGGAACTCGGCATCGGGCGTAAACAAAAAGTCGGGGTCTGCGTGGTTCTCCAGATAATGGTGAACGTCGGACATGCCCACTTCCTCATCGCAGCCCAGCAGCGCGCGGAAGGTGTAGCGCGGAACAATGCCGTGCTTGAGCAGGTACGCGCCGGCATAAAGCGACAGCACTGCCGGGCCCTTGTCGTCGATCACGCCGCGACCGAGCAACCAGCCCTCGCGACGCTCCATCGCGAACGGATCGGTGTTCCAGCCAGGGCCGGCGGGAACCACGTCCACGTGGCAGATAGTCGCGAGCTGCTTGTCGCCGCGGCCCGGGATATCGGCGATTCCCACATAGCCCTCGTCGTCGCTCGTCTGATAGCCGAGCTTCTGCGCGATGCCGAGCGCGCAATCGAGCGCGTCACGGACCGGGCGGCCAAACGGCACGCCGGGCTCCGCATCGGCAGAAACTGCCACGGAAGGATAACTCACCAGCTGCTCGATATCAGCGACGACATCCTCCCAGACCTCGTCGACATACTCAGCGACGCTCTGCTCCACCTGATTCATGGACGACCTCCTTACCAATGAGCGACGGGTACGCCCGCCCCTCACATTATGTCTATTAGATAGCGAAAAGTTTAGCAAGCTCGGCCACCGAGTGCACCACCGCATCGGCACCCGCCGCCTCGTGCTCGCCCGGCGCCGCCGCGCCCGAATAGATGCCGATGCACGGCACGCCCATTGCGTGCGCGCCCTCCACATCGTTAAAGCGATCGCCGATCATCACGGCATCGTCGGCCGTCGCGCCGAGCGCCGCCAGGGCATCGCGGACCGAATCGGCCTTGGTCTCGCGTCCCTGCGGCGGATTCATGCCAATCACCGCCTCAAACTGAGAGAGCCCGAGCTCATGCACCATGTCGATGCACTTGGCCTCCATGCGCGACGTCGCCACGGCCATACGTTTGCCTTGGGCGACCAACCCATCCAGCAGCTCGGGGACCCCATTGAACACGGGATACTCCTCCGGTCCCAGTTCATCAAAAAAGGCGCGGTACTCATCGGCCACCTCAAGCGACTCCTCGCGGGAAAAGCCGTAAAAGTCGTGAAAGCTCTTCCACAGGGGCGGCCCGATCATGCGGCGCAGATCACCCATCTGCGTCTCCGAAAACCCGCGCGCAGCCAGCGTCTTGCGCGTCGAGGTCATCACTGCCCGACCCGTATCGGCCACCGTGCCGTCAAAATCGAACAGCACAACCGGCCGCTCGCAAAGTTGCAATGCCGCCATCGGCACCCTTCTTCCCCAGTTGATGATTTCCACACCACCGCTTCAAACTGTTGACTATTCAACAATTGAACCTAGCAATGTAGAGCAACTCCACTATACTTGTCGCACTTTGCTTTCAGAAGGCGGCGCTGCCGCGCCCCAACGAAAGGTGCAATTATGTCTTTTGCCATCATAACCGACTCCACGTCGGACATCTCCCCCGCCCGTGCCCAAGAGCTCGGCATTTACGTGATTCCGCTGCATGTGATTATCGAGGGCGAGGACCTGCTCGACCAGGTGCAGATTACCGCCGAGGAATACGTCGCCCGCATGGCCGGCTCCGAGCAGCTGCCGCACACCTCGCAGCCGAGCGCCGGCGAGTTCAAGGCGCTGTTTGACCGCGTACGCGCCGATGGCCACGACAGCGCGATCTTTATCTCGCTGTGCAGCGAGTGGTCCGCCTGCTATTCCAACGCATGCCTGGTCGCCGAGACCCACGAGCTCGACGTGCGCTGCATCGATTCGCGCACCGGCTCGGGCGCCGAGGGCCTGCTGGTGGAGTACGCGCTTGCCATGCGCGAGGACGGCCGCAGCTTGGACGAGACCGAGGCGCAGATCCGCGCGACGCTGCCCGAAGCCCACCTGCTGCTGATTCCCCGCACGCTCGAGAACCTGGTCAAAAACGGCCGCGCCCCCAAGCTCGCCGGCCAGCTGACGCAGATGCTCAACATTCGCCTGGCCGTTTCGCCGGAGTGGAAATCGGGCGAGATCAAGGCAATCAAAAAGGGCCGCGGCGCCAAGCGCATCGTCGCCAACACCATGGCAGATTGCCTCGCGTTTTTGGACGAGCACCCGGGCTCAAGCGTGCGCGTGCTCACGACCGGCGCCGCCGAGGAGCAGGAACTTGTCAACGAGGCGCTCGCGGGCCAGGACTACGTAGACGCCGGCACTGGCCCCATCGGCTGCACCATCGCCACCCACGTAGGCGTCGATGCCATCGCCATCAGCTACTGCCCCCGCTACCAGCCCATCCACTAGGGGCACCTTTACCTCTTGCGGTGGAATAGGGACTGTTTTTGGCTTATTAGCCGCCAATCAATCCCTATTCCACCGCAACTTAGAAATCGGCGATCAGCCCAGCGGACCCTGAAACAGTTCCTGATGAGTGCCCATTCTCACCAGCCTAATCACTGGGTTAGTCTTATGGGGAAGATAAAGAACGACCACATCGACCAAGCCATCGGATAGGTGGAAATCGATGTGGCCGTTGTAGTTTCCGCCCGGGTTTGAGAGCTCGTGGGCGCCATACTCCGCCGGAAGTGACCCATGAGCCACAAGCTCTGCAACCGCCGCTTTAAACTCACTTTTTAGCTGCGGATGCATGCGCATCGTTCGTTTGTAGTCCACCTTAAATTGAGCCTCGACTTTAATCTCGAACATCGCTATTCCTCATCGAGGAATGACATAAGCTCATCAGCGTTATTGAATGACAGGCTATCGTCCGGCAAAATCCCCAGCTCATGAGCCTCGGCGATCACCATGGCGCGCCTCGTCACCTCGTTGGGCACCTCCGCCCTTCCTACAATCTCAAAAGGAATCTTTCGCTGATTTACCAGCTGCCGAACGGCAAGATTGAGATAGGAATTGAGGCTGAGGCCGACCGAATCCAAGAACTCAGTCGCCTGCTCCTTGAGCCCCTCTTCGATTCGAACCGTCGTAGGCTTAACTGTTGCTGTAGACATTTGCGACCTCCTCGCCCTCGTCTTTTACACCAGTATACCCAATATAAATGGCAATCTGATGTTAGATAACATCAGATTGCCATGCGTATTCATGTCGCGTGGGCACGATTGATCTACATCAGCCCGCTGAGCGCAATGTCAACGGCCTCGTTGAGGTCGTCGGTAATGTGTACCAGATCCGGATCGAGCGGGCTAATCATACCGGTGCTCATCACCGGACCGTTGAGCCAGTCGAATAGGCCCTGCCAGTACTCGGTGCCCACCAGCACGAGCGGCATGCGCTTGACCTTGTGCGTCTGCACCAGCGTGAGAACCTCGAACATCTCGTCGAGCGTGCCAAAGCCGCCGGGAAATACGATGGCGCCCGAGCTGTACTTAACGAACATGGTTTTGCGCACAAAGAAGTAGCGGAAGTCCATGCCGAGGTTCACGTATTTATTGAGCCCCTGCTCGTGCGGCAATTCAATGCCCAGGCCAACTGACTTGCCGTTGACACTCGCCGCTCCCCTGTTGGCCGCCTCCATGATGCCGGGACCGCCGCCGGTGATAACCGCCACGCCGCGCTGGGCGATTTTGCGCCCGACGGTGCGCGCCGCCTTGTAAAGCGGATCGGTCTTGGGCGTGCGGGCGCTACCGAAGATGGTCACCGCAGGACCAAGCTCGGCAAGCGCGCCGAAGCCATCGACAAACTCGGCCTGAATGCGCAGCACGCGCCAGGGATCGGCATGCAGCCAGTCAGTCGAATCTTCGGGCGCCAGCAGGTTGGCGTAGGTGTTGTCCTTGGGAATCATGGGGCCGCGCATGACCACGGGGCCGCGGCGGTACGTCTCGTCGTAGGCAGGCTCGCCCTCGACGTTCTCATTCTTAATCATGGGTACTCCTATCGAGAAAAAGAAAAACGGGCGGGGTCGACGCCATGCGTCAAACACCCGCCCGAGCATCAACTATTCGGTATGGTACCCACGATGCATCAAGCACTTGCAAGCTATCGGTCAGCGGTCGCGCAGCCGGTGTCAGCGAATGCGACGACCGGCTGGCGCTCGACCATTGCCGTTGTCCACGCTCTGCAAGCGTGTCTGTCGCCCTTAGTAATCCACCGCCGCAGGGCTGTTCATCCAGTCGCTCACGAACGCACCGTAACGGCCCTCGATAATGGCCTGGCGAGCACGCTGCATAAGGTTGAGCAGGTAGTAGATGTTGTGCATCGACAGCAAAATGCCGCCGAGCATCTCCTTCTGCGTGACCATGTGGCGGATGAGCGCGCGGCTGTAGCCGCCCGTGCACACCGGGCAGGTGCAGGTGGGATCGATGGGGCCGTCGTCGTGCGCAAAGCGCGCGTTGCGGAAGTTGAGGCGACCCTCGCTGGAGAACGCCGTACCCATGCGGCCCGTGCGCGTCGGCAGCACGCAGTCGAACATGTCGATGCCCACGCCCACACCGCGCACGAGGGTGGTGGGGTTGCCGACGCCCATCAGGTAGCGCGGCTTGTGCTTGGGCATGTACTCGCTTACGAGTGGTGCCAGGGTCTCGAACATGGTCTCGTGGTCCTCGCCCACCGAGTAGCCGCCAATGCCGTAACCGGGGAAGTCGCCGCACTCCTCCAGATGGCGCAGCGAGCGCAGGCGCAGATCTAGGTGCATGCCGCCCTGAACAATGCCAAAGAGCGCCTGGTCGTCGCGGGTATGCGCCTTATAGCAGCGCTCAGCCCACATGCTCGACAGCTCAACGGCGCGCTCAACGTAGGCGCGCGTGGCGGGATAGCCCGGGCACTGGTCGAGCTGCATGCAGATGTCGGAACCGAGCTTCATGGCGATTTCCATGTTGTCCTCAGGCGTCCAGAACACGTGGCGACCGTCGTAATCGTTGACGATAAAGCGCACGCCCTCGTCAGTGAGCTTGACCGCGTCGTTGTGGCTGAACACCTGGAAGCCGCCCGAATCGGTGAGGATAGGGCCGTGCCAGTTCATAAACTTGTGCAGTCCGCCCAGCTCGGCGATGGTGTCCTCGCCGGGACGCATGGACAGGTGATAGGTGTTAGCAAGCACGATCTGAGCGCCGAGCTGTTTGACGGTCTCGGTAGGAATACCCTTGACGTTTGCCTTGGTGCCCACGGGCATGAAGATCGGTGTCTCGATGTCGCCGTGCGGGGTGTGCAGCACGCCGGCACGCGCATGCGTGGTCGGATCCTCGGCGATCAGGTCGAATTTAAAAAGGCTCTGGTCCATAAACTGGAACTCCTTGGTTGCGGTTCATACGCAACCCATTATACGGGCAACCCGCAAAGAGCACCGACTCGACAGAAACTGATGCAAAGGAAACCTGTCCCCTTGCACCAATGCACCAATGCACCAGGATAAAAAATGATCCGTTTTCCTCCGTCCCCAACGGATCATTTCCGACAGCCACAGCAACGCCGATGTTATGGCACCGACAGACACTATGACCCAATCCGAGGGCACTAAAAAGATAGGAGCCCCCGCTCGTGGCCGCGGGTCGGGGCTGCGACAATGATGTTGAAGTGCCATAGGCGCAGCCGCGCCGCAACGAGGTTGGGAGGCTCCCATGCC
>DBFVZT010000101.1:0-19532 GCA_048486575.1 Collinsella sp.
ACCCATCGAAACACATCTCCACCGTTCCTTCAACTGGGAAAACGGCGCCCCCGGGGCCCGGATGGGGCCTCGGGGGCGTTCGGCTAGCTGCGGGAACGGCCTGTCCGCCTAATGTGTTCGGCTGAGATCGGAAATCAACCCCACCGCCTTCACAAATTCACGGTGCCCCAGCGCGTTAAGACAATCGCCGCAATCGATTTTTCAGCCGATAAAACAGAGCCGTCGTCAACGTCAGCACCGCCAACATGGCTGCGAATACAATCGCCGGTGTCCATCGATCATATGCAACCCCGTACGTCAATTGGCCGATAGGTATTGCGCAGGAAAGGACCATGTAAACGACCGAAAGCACTTTTCCGCAGAGCTCAGTCGGCGCTGCCCGCTGAACAAACGCGATAATTTCAACCGACGCAATGCTCGCCCACACCATGACCCATGCCGAACCAACCACAAACACGGTGAGCATGCATGCATCTGCGCCGAACAGTAGCGTGACAATGATCGGTGCGACTCCAAAACAGATCATCGCAACATATCGACATATGCCATTGAAAGAAAAACGATGCGGCCAAATGCCGACCAAGCCACTGCCGGCAAGACCACCCAAGCCCATAGCCACCTCAACTATCCCAACGCAGGACGATTGCATGCCGAGATGCTTTGTAACAATAATGGGAGCGCCAATCATTAGCCCAACCAACGCAAGGTTCAAAACTGCCGCAAGCAAAATCACAGCGACCAATAATGCATTTTGCAACAGATACCGAATCGACTCCCGAAAATCGTTTCGGCATGTCGTACGAGTCGCGCCGTCTCCCATCGTTTCAAATGAGGCATTTTGCTTGAGCGCGCCCCCAAACAAGAGAGCTGAAATCGCAAACGCCACCGACGCGGTTGTGCAAAGAGCATCGATGCCAAAGTACCCATAGACTGCCGTCCCGACCACAGGGCCCAAGATATTGCTCACCATGGTCATCTGCGAAACCAATGCAGTGGCCCGCTCAACCTTCTCTTCACCCGCCATGCGCACCGTCTCAATTTGGAGCATTGGCTTCAGCAGCGATTGAGAACCATATTGAACACAAAGTATCGCTACTACGACGACCGCAAGAGGCAATGAGTGCTTCATGGGGATAGACAGCAGTGATGCAGTCATCAGAGCAATGCCGAGGGACACGAGGACCTCGCGATGTCTTCCCCTATCCGCCAAGATTCCGCCAACCGGAGTTGCAAGTACGCCGGGTATGAACGCTATCGCCGCGACGACGCCATATAACGTTGACGATCCACTGCGATCGAACAAGTAAAGTGGATACGCAAAGCACAGCGCCGACAGCATCGAATACGTGCACAGCTGCGCAACCAGAAGTTCCGCGAGCCTGATTGACCGCACTGTTTTTGATTTCAACGAGACACCGACGTCTCTCAGCCCAGCCATAAGCCCACCCCCTATACATACCACTAGTATGTATTTAATGACTTGAAAAGGGCAGCCGTGGCTACCCTCACAAATCAATTACATACCGTTGGTATCTATATTACCACCCGGCGCGGTCCCATACGCCCCAAATCTGCGCCGTTGTCTGAAGCACTTCATTACCCAAATCGAGCCCCACCGCGGCAGCCATCTGCGCCAAACATTGTGCGCGAGCGAGCATTCGCTCCTTGGGCTCGAGCGGACGGAACAATGGCAGCAGCCAAAGATTCGCCAACAACGATACGGCCTCCGCCGCTTCGCGCGGGCATTCGCACGCAATGGAGCCGTCGGCGATGCCCTCCTCGATCACTGGCAAGAGACAGCCATCGGCCGACTCGTCAAATGAGCCCTGGTACTGCATCGCCAGTAGGCGCGAGCTTTTTACCGGATCTGCTGCAGGACGCATACGTGCCCATAGCTCAATTTGTGGAACAACGGACTCGGGAGCGTACAGTCGCTTGAGCTTTTGGGCTCCGGTCATATTACCGACGCCAAGCATCGAGCGGCGGTGCTCAACAATCGGAGTCATCGCCCGATCAAACGCGGCGTTGAAAATCTCTTCTTTGCTCTTGAAGTGATGATAGACAGCGCCCTTGGTCATGCCGTCGAGACGGTCAACGATATCTTGAATACTCGTCCCCTCATAACCCTGTGCGCAGAATAGCTCCAGTGCCGCGTCGAGAATCTTCGCGACCGTCTCCTCGGGATATTTATTGCGACCCATAATCCGCCCATCCGCAACGCAAGCCTTGTGCCTCATTGCAGCATTTTAACGTTGCGGATGGCAGACGGTCGATTCTACACCGCGGCGGGGCCATGTTCGCCGGTGCGAATGCGGATGACTTCCTCGACCGGCTCGACCCAGATCTTGCCGTCGCCGACGGCGCCGGTGCGGGCGGCATTGCAGATGATGTCGACAATTCCGTCGACATGTTCATCGGCGCAGATGAGGGTGAACTGCACCTTAGGGATCGTGTTGACAAGCAACTCGTTGCCGCGCACGTATTCCTTCCAGCCATGCTGCGCGCCGCAGCCCTGCACCTGGTTGATGGTCATGCCGCGAACATCGGCAGCAAACAGCGCATCTTTAAGAACCTCAAGCTTCTCCTGGCGCACGATAGCCGTAATTTTCTTCATAGTGAATTCCTCTCTTCAATAAAAGAAATGAATTGTCCTTCACATGGCACGGGTTTTCCAGGTGCCGCAAACCAACCTCAGAGATCAATAAGTTCAACTGACTGGTCTTAGCAGGTTTCCCAAGTGCCGCAGATTGCCGTGAAAGAGGAGCGAAGCGTACTTAAGTACGTGAGCGACGATTGAACGGCAAGGTGCGGTGCTTGGGGAAGCTGCTAATCGAGTCCGGAGAAAGAAGGATAGGCGCTCTCGCCGTGCTGACTGGCATCCAGGCCCAGTGCCTCGTCGGCCTCGTCCACGCGCAGGCTACCGTGGAACAGCGCCTTGACCACCGCGGCGATCACCAAGTCGAGCATCAGCACAATAACGACCGTCACCACAATGCCCAGAACCTGCGAGACAAGCAGCGACACGTCGCCCGTGTAGAACAGGCCGCCCTTACCGGTCCACGAGAGCTCCGGCACGCAGAACAGGCCCGTGAGCACACCGCCCAAGATGCCGCCGATACCGTGGCAACCGAACGCGTCGAGCGCATCGTCGTAGCCGAACTTGGTCTTAAGATGGCTGATGGCCAGATAGCAGACGGGCGATACGATCAGGCCCATGACCAGCGCCGCCCACGGCTCGACAAAGCCCGCACCCGGCGTAACCACCACAAGGCCCGCAACCAAACCGGTGCTAGCACCCACCAGCGTGGGACGACCGGTGTGCACGCGCTCGACGACAAGCCACGAGACCATGCCCGCCGCGCTGGCCGTCACGGTGTTGAGGATGGCGAGTGCCGCCACGGCGTCGGCCTTAAACTCGCTGCCGCCGTTAAAGCCAAACCAACCAAACCAAAGTAGACCGGCGCCCAGCGCCACAAACGGCACGTTATGCGGACGGTAGCTCACCATGCCAAAGCCGCGACGACGGCCGAGCATTAAGCAGAGAATCAGGCCAGTGAGACCGGACGAAATGTGTACCACGTCGCCGCCGGCAAAGTCGAGCGCGCCGATGATGTCGCCGATAAAGGAACCATCGCCGCCCCAAACCATGTGGGCGAGCGGCGCATAGACCACGAGCAGCCAAATGCCCAGGAAGGCCGTCATGGCACCAAACTTAACGCGGCCTGCCAGACTGCCCGTAACGATAGCGGCGGTGATCATGGCAAACGCCATCTGGAAGGCGATGTTGATGATCTGAGGGTAGACGGCACCATCCGCAGCATTGCCCTCGGCCGCCTGCAGCACCTGGTTGAGCACCGGCAGGCACAGCAACTGGTCAAAGCCGCCAATAAACGGGCTAGAACCGTCGCCACCGTAGGCCAGCGACCAGCCGGCAACAATCCACAGCACACCAACCAGGCCAATGGCGCCAAAGCACATAAGCATGGTGTTGATGACATTTTTGCGCCTGGACAGGCCGCCATAGAAAAACGCCAGACCCGGTGTCATTAAAAACACGAGCATGGTGCAGATGAGCATAAACGTTGTCGATCCCGTATCGTACATTCGCTCCCCCTTGGTCGCATGAACGTTGTCGGCGCTCATGATGCGGCCGAGGGGCAACTGGTGTAGACCAGATACGGCGTTGTTAAACGCTGCGTTGTCGAATGGAAACGGCACCGCAATCTTGGAAACGGCGCGGCAACGGACGCGAAACGAACGGGAAACGTGCGAACGAGAAGGGCGCGCTTGGCTCCGCTCTGGCTAGCGCCGGAACAGCTCGCGGGCTCGGTCGCGGAGGTCGGTAGCTCGAATGACACCCTCGTAACGATTGATGCGCAGACGCGGGAAGGCGTTAAAGAAGCGTAGGTCGCGGCGGCTGAGTGACACGCTCGGTACCGGGCGGCTCATGCGCTTGCCGGCAAGGCGACGACCGAGCGACGGACGCGGCATACTCGGCGCGGCATCGGCCACGCGGCGGGCAGCGAGCGCCAGGCCGCGAGCACCATCCGAGATAAACGTCGGCATCGAAGTCTTCTCGCGCAGGGCATCGAGCGCCGCGTCGCCCAGCTCGGCCAGCCAAGCGTTAACGGCGCGACCGCGGATATGCGTCTGCGCCACCGAGTCAATCGCCGAATCGGGAATACGTTCGAGCATAGAGTCGGAGGCGTCGGCAAGCGACTCATTGATGCGGTCGGCAAGGTCGGCACGCACACGCTCAAGCTGATCGGACAGACGCCGCCAGCTCGCCAACGAGCACACCGCATCGACCATCATCGCGACCGCGACGATAAAGGCGGCCAAGCGCACGATTAGCACCGGCAGATGGCCAAGCAGCCCCAGCAATGCCGGCTCCACTAAACGGCAAATACACAACGCACCCAAGCCAAACGCGCAGGCCCAGTACAGGCAGATGCGTCCGTGCAGGTTAAACGGCAGATGCGAGTAATCCCAAAACCGGGCACCCGTCGTTTTTTCCAACAGCACGCCCACGCTATATTCGATCACGCTGCATACGAGCGCGGCAGCGACAAACTGGCTCGAGGCGTCTGGGATTCCACGCAGCAGCAACCAGCACGCAATGCCGCCCGCACCGTAGATGGGACAACACGGCCCTAGCAAAAAGCCGCTGTTGGCAAAGCGTCCGTGGTTGAGCATGGCGCAGACTGTCGACTCCCATACCCAGCCGCAAAAACCGTAGAAGGCAAACGAGAGTACCAGCGCCGAGAGCGGACAGGCGGCAAGCGTCGCGCCGTCAAATGCCATGTCGATCGCGGTTCCCACCGTCTACCCACTCCTCTTTTCGTTCGATTCTTTGCTCGAGCCGTCACTCGGGCCCTCGTTCAAATCGTTCGCGCCGCCTTTGCGCGGCAGACGGCCGGCAATCGTCTCGCGCAGTGCGCACCATTTATCCGCCAGGCACACAATCCATGCCTCACGACACGTCGGCGGCACCGGTACCAGCGGAAACATATGCCGTACGATAATATTCCGCTCGCGCGGCGTCAGCTCAAAATCTTCCTCCGCACGCGCCAAGGCAAAAAACGGGTGACGAAAGCCATGCAGTCGATGGCTTGGGTCGGGATCGTGCCAGTCATAGAGAAAGTAATCGTGCAGCAGGGCCCCGCGCAGCAGCGATAAGCGGTCGACGGAGATACCGACGCGGCCCAGGCGCTCGGCAAAGGACAGACTTGCCCGCGCTACCGAGGTCACATGCGTATAGACCGTCACATCGCCATGTTGGATAAACTCATGCACCAGGTCCAAGCGGCCCGCCTGGGCAAGCTGACGGGCGGCATCGTCGACCTCGCGCGCGATTTTCTCGGCACGAACGGTATCGGACATGCGGCCTCCTTCCGGCGGCGCTCGGCGGCAAGCCGCGGCCTGCGCGCAATGAATAAAATCATCATCGAATTTACCAGTATGGCATCGGACAAAACGTTTTGCCCCACCAGTTGGCGAATTACCGCGCCGCCGTCACATATCAAACGCCAAAATGTGCGAGACTGTCTTGTGCAATTGTGCCGGCCGAGGGAGTGCCGGCGCACGATTCGCATGGAGTAACCCACAACGATGCTGCTTACGCAAACGACAACGCCCGAGGACGTCAAGGCTCTCGATCGCGCCGAGCTTCCGCTGCTCTGCGGCGAGATCCGCCACGCCATCCTCGAAAGCTCCGCCGCCGTCGGCGGGCACGTTGCCCCCAACCTGGGCGTCGTTGAGCTTACGGTTGCGCTCCATCGCGTGTTTAACTCCCCCATCGACAAGATTGTCTTTGATGTTTCGCACCAGACCTACGCCCACAAGGCGCTGACTGGGCGCGCGTACACTTATATCGACCCGGCACGCTACGGCGAGGCCTCTGGTTTTGCCAATCCTGACGAGTCCGAGCACGACCTGTTCGCCATGGGCCACACCTCCACGTCGGTGAGCCTGGGCTGCGGCTTGGCGCACGCTCGTGACCTGGCGGGCGATGCGTACAACGTCATCACCATCATTGGCGACGGTTCGCTTTCGGGCGGTCTGGCGTTTGAGGGCTTTAACAATGCCGCCGAGCTCGACAGCAACCTGATCATCATCGTCAACGATAACGACCAGTCCATCGCCGAAAACCACGGTGGCCTGTATCGCAATCTGGCCGAGCTACGCGCCAGCAACGGCACCTGTGAGCGCAACGTTTTCCGCGCGATGGGGCTCGACTACTGCTATCTGGACACCGGCAACGATGTGTTGGCCCTGGTCGACACGCTGCAGGAGCTGCGCGATATCGATCATCCCATCGTGCTGCACGTCTCCACCGCAAAGGGCAAGGGCTTTGAGGCAGCCCAGAGCGACCCCGAGCGCTGGCATCATGTGGGTCCGTTTGACATGGCGACTGGGCGCAAGCTCTGCCCGGGCCATCCGAGCGAGCCTGCGCCGCGCACCTATGCCGACATTACGGGCGAGGCGCTCAGCGCCGCCATCGAGCACGATCCGCAGGTCGTGGGCATCACGGCCGCCACGCCCTACATCATGGGCTTTACACCCGAGCTTCGCGCCGCCGCCGGCAAACAGTTCGTCGATGTGGGCATTGCCGAGGAGCACGCCGTGACCTTTGCCACCGCGCTTGCGCGCTCGGGTGCCAAGCCAGTCTTTGGTGTGTACGGCACGTTTTTGCAGCGCGCCTACGACGAGCTGTGGCACGACCTGTGCCTCAACGATGTCCCCGCAACCATCCTGGTGTTTGGCGCATCGATCTTTGGCACCACATCCGAGACGCATCTTTCGTTCTTTGATATTTCTATGCTGGGCGCTCTCCCCAATATGCGTTACCTGGCGCCTTCCTGCATGGAGGAATACCTATCCATGCTGAGCTGGTCGCTCGACCACCGCGAGCATCCCGTGGCGATTCGCGTGCCGGGCATTGGCTTGGTAAGCCGCCCCGATCTTGCGCCTGCCGAGGACGCCGATTACGGCGCCGTTCGTTACAACGTGGTGTGCCAGGGTCGCGACGTGGCCGTGCTCGCGCTTGGCGATTTCTTTGAGCTGGGCGAGCGCGTGGCAAACCGTCTGACTGCCGAGTACGGCATCGAGGCCACGCTCGTCAACCCGCGCTATGCAACCGAGCTCGACCGCGAGTTCCTCGACAGCCTTGCCGCCAAGCATCGCGTTGTCGTCACCCTCGAAGACGGCATCTTGGACGGCGGCTGGGGCGAGCGCGTCGCGTGCTACTTGGCCTGCACGCCCGTGCGCACGCGCACCTTTGGCATCGCCAAGGGCTTCCCCGACCGCTACGACCCCAACGAGTTGCTCGCTCAGAACGGCATGACGGCCGAGAACATGGCCGCCGAAGCCGTTAGGCTACTTAACGAGTAAAAAACCTCCGCAAGGGAAGCACCCCTGCGGAGGTTTTTATTTTCGCGGCGCGATTATCTCAATCTGTAACATCTAGGGCCCGAATTCCCGTCTAACTGTTACAGATCTAGACAAACCGTCTTTGCCCCTGACCTTTGTCTCAATCTGTAACAGAAAGGGAGCTTTTGTCCGCCTAACTGTTACAGATCGAGACATTCGAATCCCCCTAAGGAGATGATCTCGATCTGTAACAGTTACTCGGCAAAAATGGCTGCAGATGTTACAGATCGAGACAAAACAGCAAGGCATGCCGCTGCATCGGCCAGAACCACCACAAAGGTGCCTGTCCCTTTTTGGTAGGTTGAATAACCCATAAGGTAAGTATGTTTCTGAGTTATTTCGTGTTGACCCATTTGAGCGCGATAGGGTATAACTCTACTCAACCGCTAGGGATTTTATTGAGAAAGGTGTTCTACCATGAGCAAGAACCTCTCCCAGCAGGTCGTTCTCGACCGCCGCGGCTTCGTCGCCGCCACCTTCGCAACCGTCGCCGGCCTTGGTCTTGCCGGCTGCTCCGACACCAGCGCCGAGGCCGACAAGGGTTCCGCCGCCGGCTCTTCCAAGAGCTCCGAAGATGCCGAGGCTTCCACCACGCTCGACGCTAAGGCATTCGACAAGCTCGTCGACAACGGCCCCAAGGCCGATGACGATGCCATCGCCGCCAGCACCTGGGCCACGGCCGTCAAGGACGCCGGTGTCTTTAAGATCGGTGGCGTTCAGACCTCCACGCTCTTCTCCCTCCTCAACGAGAAAGACGGTCAGACCCGCGGCTTCGACGCCGGTATCGCACAGCTTCTGTCCAACTACATTCTGGGCGAGAACAAGGTCGAGATCACCCAGGTGACCTCGGACACGCGCGAGTCCGTCCTGCAGAACGGCCAGGTCGACGCCGTCTTTGCCACCTACACCATCACTGACGAGCGCAAGAAGCTCGTCTCCTTTGCCGGCCCCTACTACTACACCCAGCAGGCCATCCTGGTGCTCGCCGACAACGACGACATCAAGAGCGTCGACGACCTGGCCGACAAGAACGTCGCCGTCCAGTCCGGCTCCAACGGCCCCGCCATCCTGGAGGAGTTCGCTCCCAAGGCCAGCCAGCAGGAGTTCAAGACCGACGAGGAGGCCCGCCAGGCACTCCAGCAGGGTCGCGTTGACGCCTACGTCATCGACAACAACATGCAGCAGAGCGCCCTGGTCCGCGAGCCCGGTAAGTATAAGATCGCCGGGAAGCCCTTCGGCAGCAAGGAGCCCTATGGTATCGGCCTGCCGCTCGATTCCGACGGCGTCGCCTTTGTCAACGACTTCCTTAAGAAGATCGAGGACGACGGCACCTGGACCGAGCTGTGGCAGATCTGCATCGGTGACCGCACGGGCGACACCAATGTTCCCGAGCTGCCCGAGATCGGCGCCTAGGCAACACGCCTAGTAACGGCCGCAACGAAACCATACGGAAACGCACGGTGCGCTTTATTGCGCTAAACTGTTTCTTCACTGAGTTGTCGGGGCTTCCGTACACACGGGAGCCCCTTTCCTTATCGGCGGGAGGTCCGCATGAGTCTCTCCGAGCTCTGGTCGCTCTATGGCCAGAACTACATTGACGCGCTGCTAGCAACCTGGGGCATGACGCTTGAGTCGTTTGCCATCGCCATGGTGTTGGCCGTCGCCGTCACCGTGATGCGCGTGTCGCCGCTCAAGCCGCTGCGCGTCTTTGGCGACCTGTATGTCCAGGTCTTCCGTAACATCCCCGGCATCGCGCTGCTCATTATCGTCGTCTACGCGCTGCCGCCGCTCAAGGTCGTCCTGCCCTACCGCACCTGCGTCATCGTCGCCACAGTGCTCTTGGGTTCTGCCTTTGGCTCCGAGAACTTTATGAGCGGCATCAACACCGTCGGTGTCGGCCAGGTGGAAGCCGCCCGCTCGCTGGGCATGAGCTTCAGCCGTATCCTCGCCAAGATCGTGATTCCGCAGGCGCTGCGCTCGAGCGTGCTGCCCATGACCAACCTCTTTATCGCCGTCATGCTCACCACCGCGCTCGGCAGTCAGGTGCCGCTGAAACCGCAGGAGCTCACCGGCGTGGTGAGCTACATCAACACGCGCTCGCTCGGCGGCGTCGCCGCGTTCTTTATCTCGGCGCTCGGCTACCTGGGCACAGCCTTTGTGGTGAGCCACATTGGCAACTATATCGATAAGAAGGTGAGGATCCTCCGATGAGCAAGCACTCCACCTCCGCGCTCACCATGCGCGATGCGCTCTACGAGGCTCCCGGCCCCAAGATGCGCGCCAAGATTCGCGTCGGCACCGCCATCTCACTTGTTGCCGTGGTCGCGCTCATCGCTCTGGTACTGCAGCGCTTTTATGTGACCGGTCAGCTTTCAGTCCACTATTGGTATTTCTTTACGCACCTCACTACCTGGAAGTTCTTACTTGCCGGTTTTGAGGGCACGGTAAAGGTCGCGCTCACCGCTGGCGCCATCGCGCTGGTACTGGGTCTGGCCCTCATGCTCGGCCGCACCAGCGACATCAAGCCGCTGCAGCTGGTCTGCCGCGTGCTCACCGATTTCTTCCGTGGCGTGCCGAGCCTACTGTTCATCTACTTCTTCTTTTTGGTGCTGCCCCAGTACAAGATCGCGCTGCCGTCGTTTTGGATGCTCACGCTTCCCGTCGCGCTCGCTGCAGCCGGTGTGCTTGCCGAGATCTTCCGCGCCGGCGTCAATGCCGTGCCGCGCGGCCAGGTCGAGGCCGCCCAGGCGCTCGGTCTCGCCAAAGCTAAAATCACCTTTAAAATCGTGCTGCCGCAGGCGATTCGCTTTATCATTCCGTCGTTGATTTCGCAGCTCGTGGTCGTCGTCAAAGACACCACCGTCGCCTACGTGGTGAGCTACCCCGACCTCATGCAAAACGCCCGCGTACTCATTACCAACTACGACGCCCTCGTGTCGGTCTATCTGGTGATCGCGGTCATCTACATCCTCATCAACGTTGCAATCAACAAGGCCGCCGTCTACGTTTCGCACAAGACCGGCGCGACCATCATCCGCTAACGATTTATCACTTCGAGTCATAAGGAGCCGAGCACCATGGCACAGAGCACTTCTTCCACCGGCAATCAGCCGCTGATCGAGCTCAGGCACGTCGATAAGCACTATGGCGACCTGCACGTCCTCAACGACATCAATCTCTCGGTCGACCGCGGCGAGGTCGTCGTGGTGATTGGTCCCTCGGGCTCGGGCAAGTCGACCATGTGCCGAACCATCAACCGTCTGGAAACCATCGACTCGGGCGAGATCCTCATCGAGGGCGAGCCTCTGCCGCAGGAAGGCAAGGACCTTGCCCGCATGCGCGCCGAGCTGGGCATGGTGTTTCAGCAGTTCAACCTGTTCGCACATATGACCGTACTGCAAAACGTCATGCTGGGACCGGTCGATGTGCTGGGCGTCTCCAAGGACGAGGCCCGCGAGCGCGCCATGGACCTGCTGGGCCGCGTGGGTGTTGCCGAGCAGGCCGATAAGGTGCCTGCACAGCTCTCGGGCGGCCAGCAGCAGCGCGTCGCCATCGCCCGCTCGCTCGCCATGCAGCCCAAGGCCATGCTCTTCGACGAGCCCACGAGCGCCCTTGACCCCGAGATGATCAATGAGGTGCTCGAGGTCATGGTTCGCCTGGCCCAGCAGGGTATGACGATGATCGTCATCACCCACGAGATGAACTTTGCCCGCCGCGTAGCCGACCGCGTCGTGTTTATGGCCGACGGCCAAATCGTGGAAACCGGCACGCCCGACGAGTTCTTCGACCATCCCCAGACCAAGCGCGCCCAGGACTTCCTCAACTCCATCAAGGGCCACTAGCCCCATTGCCACGCGGGCAAATTCATCTGGAGCACCTGTCCCGCGCCGCCCCTGTGCCATGTCCACCCGGATTCGAAAGCCACACCCATGATCGGAACACACACCTCATCGTCCTACACTCCGCACGTCGACGTCGATCCCGCCGACCGCCCGCTCATCCTGGTCGCACCACGCTGGGAAGAGGCAAAGCCGTTTTTAAGCGAGACGCTCTCCCCCAACGAGGAAATCGCAAGCGTCTTTGTCGATGCCATCCTTGCCGCCGGCGGCCTGCCGCTGCAGATGTCCATCACCGAGGACATTGAGGTCATCCGTCATTACGTCGATATCGCCGACGGCATCGCCATTCCCGGCGGCCCCGATGTCAATCCCAAACGTTGGGGCGATGATCGACCCTACGACCCCACCCTCTGTTGCGAGATCCGCGATAGCTTTGAGTTTAAGCTGGTCGGCGAGGTGCTCCGCGCCAAAAAGCCGCTCTTTACCACCTGCCGCGGCACGCAGTTGCTCAATGTCGCCACTGGCGGCACCCTGTGCATGGACGTGCCGAGCCTGGGCGCTCGCGAGGGCCGCACGCAGTGGCGCCATACCCACGTGCTCAACGACCCCGTGCATCCCGTCGAGGTCGTGCCGGGCTCGCTGCTGGAGCGCGCGCTTGGCGGGCACAGGCTGATCCAGACCAACTCGGCACATCACTGTTGCGTCGACCGTCTGGGTAAGAGCACGCGCTTGGTCGCCAAGGCAACTGACGGCGTTCCCGAGTGCATCGAGGTCGAAGGCCAGCCATTCTGCTTGGGCGTGCAATGGCACCCCGAATACACCTGGCAGACGCTCGAGACCGACTTTAACCTGTGGAAGTCGTTTGTCGAAGCAGCGGCCAAGGTAAAGCAGGCCCGTTAGTTCACGGACGGCACAACAGATGAGGGCGCCCCGCCGGCCACATGGTCCGACGGGGCGCCCTTTTGCCTGTACGTGGCCGGCACACACCAAAGCTCGGAAGCTCTTATTCAGCCGCCTCGCGTAAGGCCGACATCGTGGCCGCATATTGCTTCTGCAGCGCATGCATTCCCGCGCGAGCGCCGTCAACGGCATCGGCGCCGCGCAGTGCCTCGGTCACCACGACCGCTGGCTCGTACAGATTATCGAATCCCAGGTTCTGGCTCACGCCTTTGAGCGTATGCGCTGCCATAAACGCTGCCCTGGCGTCTCCTGCCGCCATGGCAGCCTCCAGCTTGTCCATGCTCTCGTCATCCAAAAACTTGAGGGCAAAGCGGGCAAGCATTTCCTCGCCCATCAGCCGAGCGCACGCATCGTCATAATTAGCGCCGATCTTCTCATACGCCTCACGCATGGAAATCATGGATTAAAAACTCCTTTGGTCAAACTAAATCGTGGGAAACGCGACGACGTCGGCGGGGCGTGCCAACGTCTCGGCAATTTGGTCTTGCACCTCGAGCAGGCAATCGAGCAGCAGCGGGTTAAAGGTGCCGCACTTACCGTCCAGGATCATCTGGATTGCCTCCTCGTGCGGGATAGCGTCCTTGTACACGCGCACACTCGTCAGTGCATCGTACACGTCGGCCACCGAAACCACCTGCGCGGCGATGGGGATATCGTCGCCCTTGAGGCCATCGGGATAACCCTTGCCGTCCCAGCGCTCGTGATGCCAACGCGCAATCTGGTACGCATATTCCATAAGCGCATTGCCGGCGTGATGGCTACCCAGCTCAAGCAGCATATCGGCGCCGATCGTGGTATGCGTCTTCATGATCTCGAACTCCTCGGGCGTAAGGCGTCCGGGCTTGTTGAGAATCGCATCGTCAATCGACATCTTGCCGATATCGTGCAGCGCCGAAGCCAGGGCGATCGTGGAGCGTTCCTCATTGTCGAGGAAGATCGTGCCGCTACGCTGGACCAGACAGCCAAGCAGCAGCTCGGTCAGCTTCTCGATGTTCGTAACGTGCCTGCCGCTCTCGCCGTTGCGAAGCTCCATGACGCCAGCCATGATGTCGATGAGCATGCGACTGTTCTTGACGCGCTCGTTGTACTGCTGGGACAGCAGGCTCGTCAGGCGGCGCTGTTTGGCGTACAGGCGGATGGTGTTGTTTACGCGGCGGCGCACGATACGGGAGTCAAACGGGCGGTTGATATAGTCTGAGGCGCCCAGCTCGTACGCGTGCAGAACCATATCATCGGAATCTTCACTCGAAATCATCATGACAGGCAGATTGTCGATGCCCGATCGGCGCGACAGATCGGCCAGCACCTCAAAGCCGCTTATGCCCGGCATGACAATATCCAGCAGCACGAGCGACAACTCATCGCCATAGCGGTCGACCATGTCGAGTGCCGTACGACCGTTGTCGGCCTCGAGGATGCAATACTCGTCCTTGAGCATCTCGTTGAGAATGACTCGGTTCATCTCGGAGTCATCGACAATAAGCACCAAAGGCTTTTCGCTTTGGAAAGCCTCGATGGAATCGGCGTCGGTCACGACCGTACCGGCTTTTGCCTTAGCGCGGCTCAATAACTGGACAGCGCGGCCAACGCCCTCATCGACCGTCTCGCCATGAATGCGAACACCACCAACACATGCCGTCAAGCTCACGTACTCATGGCCCGGAATAATCGTGGAACGAACGGCATCGGACACCTGATGCAGGCGACGGGTGAAGTCATCGGAGGGAATATTGGGCATGACAACCACAAACTTGTCGCAGCCATAGCGCACAAGCTCGTCAGTCGAACGGATTCCGCTGCGCATGGCTGTCGCCACAGCACCGAGCGCAAGGTCGCCGGCATGACGGCCACATGTATCGTTGAAGACCCTAAAATCATCAAGGTCGATCATCGCAACGCCGGCATTCATGCGGACGCTTCGGAGCTTTTCCTCGTAATATCGGCGATTGCGCACACTCGTCAGCACGTCGGTGTAGACAAGGTCCTCTTCTGCGGCCTCTTGCTCATCGATCGGACGCACCATCAGCAGGACATGAGGCTCGCCCTCGACCTTCAGAGGGCGCAGGCGAGCGCGGTACTCAGTACCATCATTGAGCAGCTGCTCCGACACCTCATCGGAGTCTGCCAAGGCCTCAAGACTCGACTGACGCAGACAAGGGCAGCGATCGCCGGCGAGCAAGCAGTTAGGCTCCCTCTTAATCTGATCGGCCGACAGCAAACGCACCACGGGGTAGGTCTTCGCGACACGGGCGACCTCAGCGGCAGCCTCCTCGTCGGTTAGATTGACCTCGTGATTATTGAGCATATGGGGCCCTTTCGATAGTTTCGCATGGTAGCGGTGGGTTCCAAATGCTACAAGGGTAACACCTTGTCGATGCAGGTAAGCACATGAATGCTGTTACATTTTTATGACCTGGCAAACGGTGGTAATGGAGCCGCGGGCGCGTGGTTATTGGCGCATTCGTTAACAATGACGAAACGCTAACAGTCCCCCTCCCCGCAGGTCATCGAGCGTGCTAACGCTCCAAGACATCGCGAACGGCGTTTGCCGCCGTAACGGGGCGATCGCGCAAACCGTTATGCGCGCCCGGGATCGTCACAAGGGGGCAATCGAGATATTCGGCAGCCGCTCGCGTACCAGCCTCGCGGGGCGTACCGACCGAAAGCTCGCCCAAAAACACAGCCGACACCGCCTTTGATTCGCGGGCGCGCTCCCAGTCGGGAGCATATGTCATATTTGTTCCGTATTCATTAGCCATAAAGCAACGACCATTGCGCAGGGCATGCTTGGCTTCCGCTTCGGTCGTCCCAGGAGCCTCGGGATCCAAGTCGCCGAGGGCTCCCAAGAAAAGCCGGAGCGCCCTTGAAACCTTTCCAGCCGCAATCATATCGAGCAAAACCGGGGCTGCGCCCATGCCGACGCCTTCGGCCGACACAGCCGGCTCATGCAGAATCGCACGGGCGACGAGATGGGGTTCGGTACGAAGAAGCTCCAGCGCCACCAACGTACCGGCGCTGTGCGCAAGCACATTTGTCGGAGCGCCAACGTGTTCGATCACGGCTTGCAGATCGGCGGCCTGAGCGGCAAGATCATAGCTGCCGTCTGCCGCATCGCTGCTGCCACCACAGCCGCGGCGGTCGTAGGCAATTACGCGGTAGTTGCGACTGAGCTCACAAGCGATGCCGTCGAAAAATGTGCCGTCGACACAAGCGCCGTGCACGCACACCAAGGCAGGAGCATCAGGCGACACATCCGGGTCGGCATATTCGCGACAGGCAATCGTGGTGCCCGCATTCTCGACCGTAAAATCCATGTTGTGCCCCCATCATCAATGCTCATCCAGTTGCACGTCAGCACGGTTGGATGGACCCGCATTGCTTTACACCTTGTTAACAGATTAACTTTACCCGACCCGAGGCTTTTCATGGCACGGCATCATGAGCGACGTGAAAAAACGAAACTTGTAAAGCAAGAGCCCACACCTTGCTTTGGAGCCGATGCTATGCTTAGGCACAATTGTCTTGAGGAGCATATGCCTATGTCTACGTTTTTGAATGCCAGCCCCATCTTTGGGCCCGTTCGCAGCCGTCGCCTTGGTCTCTCGCTCGGCGTCAACATGATGCCGGCCAGCGGCAAAATCTGCACGTTCGACTGCATCTACTGCGAGAACGGCCTCAACGCCGAGCGCCCCTGCCATGAGCCGTATAACACGGCTGCCGTGGTACTCGAAGCGCTCGAGGCAAAGCTGCGCGAGATGGCAGCCGAGGGCGAGCTCCCCGATGTAATCACCTTCGCAGGCAACGGCGAGCCCACCGCCGCACCGGAGTTTCCACGGGCCATCGCCGGCGCCGTCGCACTGCGCGACGAGCTTGCCCCAAACTCCAAGATCGCCGTGCTCTCCAACGGCACACGCGCCGACCGCCCCGAGGTACACGACGCGCTCATGATGGTCGACGACAACATTCTTAAGCTCGATACCGTCGACCCGGCGTTTATCCAGCTGCTCGACCAGCCTGTTGGCCCCTACAACGTCGAACACCAGATCGAGACGTTCGCAAGCTTTGACGGTCACGTTATTATCCAGACGATCTTTTTGACCGGCGAGTATCAGGGCAAGCTCATCGACAACACCGGCGAGGAGTATGTTGCCCCCTGGCTCGCGGCGCTTGAGCGCATTCGTCCGCAGGAGGCGACCATCTACACGGTCGCGCGCGAGACACCAGTCGCCGGCCTTGCCAAAGCAGCGCCCGAGGTGCTCGACGCCATTGCCGCGCGCGTGCGCGCCCTCGGTATTCCCTGCCAGGTGAGCTACTAGCAAAACCACGCAGCAGCTAGTGCCCGCCATCCCGCCCCATCAGTTGCGGTGATATAGTTCCTATTTGTGCTGTTAAACCGCTTAAATCGGAACTATATCACCGCAACTTTTATGGCCGCGTGGGTGGGCTATACTAGCTGCGAATGAAAGGAAGTTAGCCATGTATGACAAAGGACCCGTGCCCGGCCGCAACGACGCTTGCTGGTGCGGCAGCGGCAAGAAATACAAGAAATGCCATAGCGCCTTTGATGAGCGCCTCGAGCGCTTGTGGGAAGAAGGCTGGGAGGTTCTGCCTCGCACGCTCTACAAGACTCCCGCCGATATCGAGGGCATCAAGCGCTCGGCAGCCATCAACGTGGGCGTGCTCGATTATGTGGGCGAGCATATCGCCGCTGGCATGACCACCAACCAGATCGACCAGATGATCTACGACTACACCGTCGAGCACGGTGGCACGCCGGCCGACCTCAACTACGAGGGCTACCCCAAGAGCGTGTGCACCTCGATCAATGATGTGGTCTGCCACGGCATTCCCTGCGATACGGACGTGCTGCACGAGGGCGACATCATCAACGTAGACTGCTCCACGATCTTGGACGGTTACTTTAGTGATTCGAGCCGCATGTTCTGCATCGGCGAGGTCTCGGCCGAGCGCCAGCGCCTGGTCGACGTCACCCGTGCCAGCGTGGAGGCGGGTCTGGCAGCCGTCAAGCCATGGCTACCGCTCTCCGTGATGGCTGAGGCCGTGCAAAAGACCGTCGAGGACGCCGGCTTTAGCGTGGTGCGCGAGTACGGCGGACACGGCATCGGTAAGGAGTTCCACGAGGACCCGTTTGTGGGCTTTACCACCGAGGCGCCCGATGTGGACACCATCATGGTGCCGGGCATGGTCTTTACCATCGAGCCCATGGTCAACGCCGGAGCGCCCGACATCAAGATCAGCAAGGGCGACGGCTGGTGCGTGCGCACCAAGGACGGCAGCGATTCGGCCCAGTGCGAGGTACAGCTCGTGGTGACCGAGGACGGCTACGAGCTGCTGAGCTGGTAGCCGTGGATGCGCCGGATGCTGACGGGCACGCTCGTCTTGCATCCGGCGTTTTTGTTTGAACGTTTTGCCTGATATAACCTGCCAAAATAAACCTGTCCCTTTTTGGTAGGTTGAGCGGAGAGGACTGCTTGTGAACATCCTGGTTTTGTTGCCCGTCAACAATCGCCATCGCGCAATTCTTGAGTCGAGCGCTCCGGGCGAGGACTTTATCTACACGAGCGCCGACGCCGCCACGCGCGAGCAGGTCGCCGGTGCGGACGTGATCTTGGGCAACATCGACCCTGACATGCTTACCGCGTGCGAGCACCTCCAGCTGCTGCAACTACAGACCGCAGGCTATGACGATTACTTGGCCGCCGGCACCGTGCCGGCTGATGCCAAGCTGTCTTGCTCGATCGGCGCCTACGGTCAGGCCGTAAGCGAGCACATGTTCGCCATGGTGCTGTCAATGATGAAGCGCCTGCCCGGCTACCAGGACCTGCAGCGCGAGCATCGCTGGGAGGACTTGGGCCCGGTCACCTCGCTCAAAAATGCCAACGTGCTGGTGCTGGGCGCGGGCGATATCGGCGGCCACTTTGCCACGCTCTGCCGCAGCATGGGCGCACACGTCCGCGGCATCAAGCGCCATCCACTCGTCTACCCCATTGTGTTTGAGGACATGGACGGCATGGATGCCCTGCCCGAGCGCCTGGCCGAGGCTGACATCGTTGCATCCTTTATGCCGAGCACACCCGAGACCCGCGGCCTGGCGAACGCCGAGTTCTTCGCCGCGATGAAACCGGGTGCCTTCTTTGCCAACGGCGGCCGCGGCGATCTTGTGGTCGCCGACGACTTGGTTGCCGCTCTGGAATCGGGACATCTCGCCGGCGCCGCGGTCGACGTCACCGACCCCGAACCGCTGCCTGAGACAAGCCCACTGTGGGATGCACCCAACATGCTCATCACGCCGCACGTCTCAGGTTGGTTCCACCTGGCAGCCACGCTCAACAATGTGGTCGACATTGCCGCGGAGAACCTGCGTCACCTGCAAGCCGGCGAGACCCTGCGCTGCTGGATCGAACATTAGGGTTCCGCCGTTCTAACGAACGGCGGACCACTCGACGCTGCGAGCCCGTCTGGACGGCAATCTGCCTTTCAATCGTCGGGCATGGCCAGAAGGCCAATGCCCTCCTCTTTCAAGGCACCTTGCTCGACCAGACGGGCTCTCGCTGACTTTTAATATGAGCAGGACATTGTCAAGAGGCAAAATCGGGCCTGGCCCCAACGATATGGGGTCAGGCCCTCTCCCTATATCAGCCCGTCCGCGGCGACCTCGGCGTGTCTTACCGACGCTCGTCTTTGCAGTTTAATATCCGCCCGCGGCGATCTCTCGCTGGGCAATCCGTTGCTACGGCTGAGGCTTCTACGTCGAACCGACAGTCTGTGCACGCGTGTGGC
>DBFVZT010000102.1:0-3911 GCA_048486575.1 Collinsella sp.
CACCTGGTCGTACGATACGGGGTTGTCGTACATCGCCAGCAGGTGCCGGTGCGGTTCCTTCAACGTACCCGCCTTGTGCTTGGGGTTCTTCTTCTCGTCGCGCGCCGTCCACTCGTCGGCATCGTGGGACGGGGACACCAACGTTCTCATCCCCAGCTCGTCGAGCTCGTCACGCCACTCCGGACACTGATCCTCGTAGAACACGAGCATCCAGTTAGTGCGCCGTTGCTTGCGTTTCTCCTGCTCGTACCTGCGTTTCGCTTCGCGCTGCTTGTCTGGATCGGCATAGGGCATAAAAAAACCTCCTGGTGTCGGAGGCAACTCGTTTTCGTGGACGGTATGAACCTACCATGGCCGCACCTCCCCCGTTCGTGATACAATACGAGGTGGTGCTGGGCGCGAGCTGCTATCTCGTTTCCGGCGTCGTTTGAGTTGCTACCTCAAACGGCCTGAGGCCATTCTAACATGACCCGCCCGCTTGCCGCCGGCGGGTTTTTTGTTGCCCTGGTTCATCCTAACAAAATGACCCTTTTATGGAACCCGTTTGACCTGGGAAAACTCGGTTTTTCGCTTCTATAACCCCAGGTCAACAGGGTACCGGGGTCGGCAGTCGGCATCCCCCGGGGTGGGGGTCGCAGAAAGCCCCACCCCGAATCAACCCGAAAACCCAAGGTCAAAACCTCGCAGTGAAGGACGGAGAGGTTCACCGGGAATGACCGTCAAAGCGACGGAGGCCCATCGCAGGGCCTCCGATTCCGTCTCAACCGACTTCGCCTCATGCGAGGGCGAAACCATGCCTTAAAACGGCTCTCGTTGCCCCCGATGCGGCTTTGAGCACCTTCCTGAAGCACCTAGAAGAACGCCACTTCGGGAATCTCCGCGATCATGGCCTCGTTCGCCGCACTGCGCTCCGCGTTCGACAGGCCGAGCGTTACAAAGAAGCCGCCGTTTTCCCGTTCTGCCGCCCCATGGCTTCGCCTCCATGACTTCACCGCTTCCTCACGCCGCCTGCTCGATGCCATCCCGACGATTCCCATCTCCCAGTCGATCTGCCTTTCCGACTTCGCGGCCATCCCCTCCGGCTCGTTTTCCAGCAGCCAGCCGTACAGGGCGATCGCCACCGGGTCGGCGCGCCACTTGCTGATGGAGATCCCCCAATCCACGAACTCACCTCCAAGCCCGTTTTCCTCGGCTTCGGCAACCAGGTTTTCGTACAACATCCGATAATCCATCAACGCCACCTTTCCCCACGATCTTCATTCCCCCATTATGCGACCTCGACGGCAGAAGGGAGGTTAGCAAGAGACGCACGTTGTAACACAAAATAAATTTTGCGTTACAACGTGCAGCGGGGCTTCCGCCCCGAACCCTGGAGCGCGCCGGTTGCGCGCAAGCCGGAGGCGGTGCCTCCGTGCCGTGGTCGGCGGGCGGTGTAACGCCCCTCGCTCGCGCTCGCTCGCTCCGCTCGAAACGAAAGAGGGTACAGGGTGCTTGCACCCTGTCACTGCCGAATTTCCGGATGCCTTCCGATTCCCGCATGGCTTTCAAGCGCCTAAGCCATCCTGATCTTGGTTGACTTCGCCGTCTCCTTCACTGCGGGTCTTCTTTCCGCATGAAAGCAACCCGGCTCCTGCCCGTGGTAGAATCTCCGGCGGTGCTCCGTCATGTCCTGGGCAGCTTCCGAAAGGAGTGCTCATGGACGCACAGACAGTCATTGCAGTATGCGATTTGTTGTTGGTGGTTGTCGCGCTGATCGACCTGTTCGGGAGGCGCGACGAATGACGGACGGTGTTGGGACAACAAGAAAGCCGGTCTCCCCTGGAAGGTAAAACCGGCTTAGTCAGTTAACCGATGCTGCCCGGGTGGGCGGGGCACCGATTGTCTCGCATTATAGCACGCTCCCGGATGTTGCTCCAGCAACGCTGCGGGAGCGTTCATCAATCCGGCATCTTCGCTAAAAACCCCTTCACCGTCAGCTCGTTCTCGACGGCTACGGCTCCACGTACTTCAATATGTCTCCTGGCTGGCATTCCAGGGTTTCGCATATCTTTTCGAGCGTCGAGAAGCGCATGGATCGCACCTTGCCGGTCTTGATCCGCGACAGGTTCACATTGGTGATTCCCACGCAGTGCGACAGCTTCTGGAGTGATACGCCTCGATCCTCCATTATTTCGTCAAGCTGGACGGCGATGGCCATGTCCGTAATATCCTTCCAATGCCTACGACCAGACCACGATACCACGTCGTGCGCTAAATGCTCACTCAAAATGATGCGCTCGCCATCCGGCCATGCCGGAACATGGGCGCATGTCCACGATAAGGGTGCAATACGGGTTGAGGATCAAGGATCTGCGCGACGAGCGCGGATTGTCCCAACGCGGCTTCGCCGCGCGGATCGGGATGAGTCCGACTTACCTCGCCGATGTGGAACGCGGCGCCCGTAACGTGAGCATCGACAACATGAAGAGGATCGCTGACGGGTTCGGCGTGACGTTCCACGAAATGACGGAGGGCATGGAGTAGGAACGCCGCTCGCTGCGAGAATTCTAGATGGGGCGCTTAGTTAGTTCCGGCTCCAAGCAATCCCCCGAAAGAGCCGACGATCTGCGGTTTTTAAGACACTCCGTGACCAGGTTAGCCGCAAAACTCAAGATGTTTCGCAGAGGGCATTATACCTCGTCCGATTCGCGCACCATGCGCCCATCGTAGCTGCTCTTTACCCAGCGCGTAACGTGGTCGCTTCCCTCGGTCGTCTCGTGCCAGATGTTGCAGAACTGGTCGGCCGTCTCCGCTTGCCAAGAGCGCCTACCGCCAACCTCCAAGACAACCGGAGGCTCCTCGAAATACTCCACCTTGATTCGCTCAGCCACGATCCGCTCCCTTCGTCGGAAAACACCCTTCGGACGTTATACGACGGGTCAACCCACGCAGGTGTCCCACGTTCGGGTCATCCATGGATTTTCCCGGAAAAACCTACCCGTCCTGCCGATCCCACGGCCACCGCCAGCGCCGGCGCTCCTTCTGCTCGGAGCTTTCCAGCGCGCGCTCCTGGACGTTGGCCGCGTGCAGCGCCTGGGCGGCTTTCGCCGTCTCCTGCGCCGCTTCCAGCGCGCGCCCCAAGCTCGCTATCTGATCGTCCTTCACCGCAAGCTGATCCGTGAGCGCGGCGACCGTTTGCGCCCACCCTTCACCGGCGCGCTCGGTGTCTGGCAAACGTATGGCATCGTGTATGGCACCCTCGATCACCTCCGTTGCCGATTTCCCGCTATCTGAGCATAGTTTCTCCAGCTCGTCTATCGTTTCCTGTTCGAGGCGGTACGTCTTTTTGACCTTCACGACTGTATGGCTCCCGTCTGGCAATCCGTATGGCAACCATCGTCCACGCGCTTCGCTCGCAGCGCGTCGCGATCCTCCTGCGTGACCACCTGCGCCGCGCGGAAGCTCCTCATGTAGTGCTCGATGGCGTAGCAGCAGGAATCGTCCAGGAGCCGCGACCATTCGTCGTTGTGTTCGTCGCACCAGTCCCAGAACAGGTAGAAGTCCACGATGTTGTTCTCGCGTATGAACGCGCGCATCTCCCGCAGCGCCAGGTGCTTGTCCGAGGTCGTGGCGCACAGGTCACGCCAGTCCGCGCCGCCGAACTCGCAAACGCCCTCCGGGTCGTACTGGGCCTTGTCGGGGCTGTCCATGTGAGTGAGGTAGCGAGCCATCGCGGGCAGGCTCTTCACGTACTTCACGTTCTTGGATTTCAGGAACGCGAAGTCCTTCACCACCTGGTCGTACGATACGGGGTTGTCGTACATCGCCAGCAGGTGCCGGTGCGGTTCCTTCAACGTACCCGCCTTGTGCTTGGGGTTCTTCTTCTCGTCGCGCGCCGTCCACTCGTCGGCATCGTGGGACGGGGACACCAA